>ONAD01000025.1 GCA_900315735.1 uncultured Lachnospiraceae bacterium
TTCTGGTTTACGATACTGTTGCTGTCACCGCTTTGCTCATCATCACGGGATAATCTCTCGTAGAGTGCAGTGATTTTGTTAAGTTCCGGTTGTTTTGTTTTCATAAGATTCTCCTTTCAAAACAAACAACCAGCTTATCTGTGGTTTTATTCTACCACGAATAAGCTGGTTTGTGTAAAAATAATTATTGTCTCACTAATAGGAGAAATCCGAAAGGAAAATCGGAACTGTTTTATAAGTATCATGAAATTTAATTTCCCCGAATTTATATGAATGAGGGGAGATATATTGTATTTTTGTTGCAAAAAATATCAAGTTTCCAGTCTGTCGTCATCTTGATAAACTTGAAGTTGTCATCTTTTTTCTTGCTTATTGGAGCCTTTTTTCTTCTCAATGTATTTTCCAAGAAAGTAACCAGTATAACACCAAACAAAACCAACTGCCGCAGAAGCAAATGGATTTCCGAGAAGATATACTGTTATCCCTGCACATGCCGCACCAACTATTGCTCCTATTATTACTCCTATTTTTTTCATATCATTATGCTTTCTCCATTTCTCTTTCATCATTACAAACTGAAGATTTGTTGCACTGACTTCTTTTGCAACGAATCTATAGATAATCCCCGAATTTCTTCCAAGGTACAATTTCTCTATTTAACAACAAGTATTGTAGTTACAACATTTAGAAAATCGTATAAACCGTGAGATACTGCAACTCCGACATATTTGCAATTCTTAATGTTGTATTTTGCAAAACCGAATGCTAATCCAAGCAGCGTCGCAAATAAAACTTGTATCAAATTCCCGTTGATAATATGCCAAAAGCCAAACAGCATTGAAGCTAATACCACACCGAGCCATTTATTTCTCGGCAACAATTCAATGATTGTATCTTGAATATATACTCGAAATATTAGTTCCTCAACCGGTCCTATAATTAAAACATAATAGAAAAATTTACCGATTAAATACCACAATGCAAAATCACGATGTTCTCCGATTAAAGAAAACCCCATTAATGCAGGGAACACGCCGATTATCAGTTCAAGCCCTATAGCAAGTAATATACCGATTAAATAAGCCTTTCTGTTCTTAAATCCATAATCCGATTTAAGTTTGGATAATTTAATAAACAGGAATGCCACAAAGCCAAGAAGCAGATAGAGAAAGCAATTTACGGTCATTCGTATTCCAGTTGCATTTATCATAAAAATTAGCTTAAAAGAAAATGTGAGCAATATTAGCACAAAGGTAAAGAACAATAATATAAATAACTGATTCCTTTTTTCTTTGTTTCTCCACATAGTTTGTTCCTCCATTTACATTAGCTTGGCTTATAAGAACAGTTTGATTAGTTCTTTCGCCCACGAAAAATAGGCTGGAACAACTGTATCAAGCGATTGCTTTACGTCAGCAATGTCCTGTGCGGAAAGCTCTCCTATTTTCTGAAAAACGCTTCCGGCAGCTTCCGTATCGCCTATGGCTACCATCGCTCTGGCGTTATCACCGAGAGCGAAGTATTTCCCAATCGCTAACGCTCCAACGGAAAATTCACCGGTAGCGATTGCCCCAATGGAAATAACGCCAAAACTAATCGCTCCCGCCGTCAGGATTCCGAGGGCGAAGCAGCCTGCTGAGAGAACACCCAGCGCAAACAACCCAATGGCAAGCAGTCCGATAGAAAGCATACCAAAGGAAAACACTCCGATGGATAACATTCCAAGGGATACAACACCTTGTGCTTTCAGACCGATGGCAATCACACCACGAGCGTTCAGTCCCACGGCGACAAAACCTTTGGCGTTTCGGGCAATGTGCCACAAAGGCATACCCATCACGGTCTTTTCGCTCTTTCTCTCCTGCAAACGCTTTCTAAAGAATGGAAGTCCCAAGTCAGTCTGCTGCTCACTGGCCATTTCTTCGTCGTCTTTAAGTAGATAGTCTAAGGAACATTGAAACATCTCGCTCATGCGTATCAGCTTATCTGTTTCAGGGTAGGCAAGATTGCCTTCCCATTTGCTGACAGACTGTCTGGATACTCCCAGAATACCTGCAAGCTGCTCCTGCGTATAATTATTATCTTTTCGTAGTTTTGATATTTTATCACCTAATGTCATAGTGAATCCTCCAATCTGAACTTCTTGTTCATATCAATGATACGAATTTGCAGTCCGAAAGAACACCACCTCTGAGTTTCTATATGTAAACTATGGGTTGCATCCCCCATTTTATGCATAATTTGAGAATAATTCTTCTGCCGTAATGACATCGCACGAAAACTCTGGTTGCATCCCCCGACTATCGAGCTACTATATAGTTGCGTTATGTTATAGGACAATAAATTCCGATTTGCCTTATTCATAAAATAAAAATTATCATCTCAAATTATATCAAAATTACACAATCCCGAAAAGAAATTGTTTTTTCTTCTTGAACAAGCCTACCAAAGCCGGACTCATCCAATCTTGTACAATTGATTTTATTTTTTTTGCTGTAACTTTCAGAATGAACTTGTGCAGATTCTGTTTCCGCTAACATCGTATCAAAAAACATCCTATTTATCAGTCTTTGCCAATCCTTTTACTACCTTATCAAAATCAGACTCGATTGGTTGCGTTTTATTGAAGATGTCATATTCCTGATATGCTTTCTCCACTGCCTGTTTATGGGAAATACGCCCATTATCTTTCAGAATATCGTATCTGCGGAACTCAAGGAACTCGTTTACGCTTTTCGAAAATTCTTCCATTGTAAAGACATTTTCACGTTCAATCAAATCCTCTATGTAATCAAAATACCCTGTAACAGCACGTTCCAATTGACGAATCTGTTTTTCGTCCAAATAGTTTTTGGCAATCGGTGTATCTGATTTAAGAATCCGACCATCGGGAGCATTTTTCCATGTAGTTAATCCCATATTCTCCTTGGTGTGATCAGCCTGATTGTACACAATTTCAGCCGCAGTCTTACCGGTAATGGCATAGTGGAATTTGTTCTGTATGGTGGCATAAAAATGATATGCAGTATCGGAATCTCTATCATAATCAATGCTGCACTCCGCAAAAATGTCCGTTATCTGTTGCCATATTCTGCGTTCGCTGGCACGGATGGAGCGAACTCTTTCCAGCAATTCACGGAAATAGTCTTTTCCAAAAGCTGTTTTGCCCTGTTTCAGGCGTTCATCATCCATAGCAAAGCCCTTAATCATATATTCCTTCAAAATACCGGTTGCCCAGATACGGAACTTGGTTGCCTGAATGGAGTTCACTCTGTAACCTACAGAAATAATGGCGTCAAGATTGTAATAATTGGTAGGGGAAAGCTGTGTTTTTCCGGGAATCGCACCGTGTGGAGTGGGTATTTCCATTTTGGAAACTACCACTTCTTCACGAAGTTCTCTCTGCTCAAAAATATTTTTTAAATGCTTGCTGATTGCCGGTGTCTGAACACCGAATAATTCAGCCATTGCCTTTTGGGTAATCCAGATAGTTTCATCTTTTATTAAGGCACTGACAGTCACATTATCATCTTCGGTTCTGTACAGTACCATTTCCATTTGTTTTGTAATATCTGTATTCATATAAAGCCTTCTTTCTTATAGCAGGTAAATTAGTTATTGTTGTCCTTATCCTTCGCCCGGCTCTTATACACATTATACTGGTTTTTACATTTGCCACTGCAAAATACGCTGTTGGGTCTGCCGGCAACAAAGGCATTTCCGCAGTGCTTACATACCTTCAGTGAGGACTTTTCATCTGTAAGCATAAAAGAAAACATCATCTGCACACCTAACAGAAGCGAATGGAAGTCCCAGACAATGGTAGGACGCTCAAGTAGCTCTATGTGATAGGTTGGTGCAATACCGCCAAAAGCTGCCATACCCTCACGGTAAAGTTGTTTCTGCATATCATCCAGCATGTCAAAGTCCTGATAGTAGAGAAAGCTTGACATAAAGGTAAATGCCCAGTCCTTGAACAGTGTTACAAGCCAGTCATACCGTTCCGCATATTCTTTCTGGAAACTCATCATTACTGACTGTGGTTTGTTTTTCATGGTCATAATCAGTGCCATCATCTGCACATCGTCCGTACTCCATGAAGATTCCATCCCTTTTTTCACGAAATCAATCTTGTCAAAAGGAAAGAAACAGGAAAGATATTTTTCCGTGGTCATGCTTTCCTCTTTGATAAAATGATTTTTCGGGAAATATACTGCATGGTAAGTAATGAAGTCCGGTGTGGTAGGAAGTGCGGTCATAAATCCAAGCAGTCCGTAACCGGTAACAAAATCCATAATGGCATTCTGTAACTGTTCCTGTGTATTCTTTTTGTCCATGCACATCAGTCCAAGATTTACCGCCTTTAATACCATCTGCTCCGAATCCTTTAGCGGATTATAAAGAGACACTTTCGCATCCGGTGAAGGTGTGATGTACAACGTACCTTCTTTATCTTCCTTCCATTCATATTTGTCGTATCGTGCCCAGTTGGAGCTGGTTTTCTGGAATAGGTTACTCATAAAAGCCTCCAATCTGTCTGTTTTAAAATGTAATCTGTATCATCAGAAAATATATTACTATCATACCAAGCATGTCCTACAAGGTCAAATGGTATTTGTGATTTCTTTCGTTTTCTTATTCTTTTTATCCGTAATCAGTGACCGATAGGTATCATAAAAAATCTGCTCTGTCTTCGTCAGGGAAATGTGATTATCCACTCTGTTTTGTAGTGCCTGAATAAAGGATTTACGAAGTTTTTTTAACATGGTGTCACGGATTTTACGGATGTTTCTGTCAGTCTGCACCCTAAATGCTGCAATAAACTGGCAGGAGTATCCCTTAATGGCAAGCTGATACAAAAGCTCTTTCTGAACATCCTTTAACTCAAAAATCGCTCTGGAAATATCCTCATCCGTCACCAGCTCATGAATTTCAAAGGGACAGTCATAAATGGCATCAAGAAAATCTCCTTTCAGTATCTGCTTCCAGAAAACATGCCGGATGGGGGCAGGAATTACAATCTCATCCGGCGACATTCCCCATTCCAGAGGGACATCCGACCTTCCTATCTCGTGATAGCGTTCCTTCCGTTCACGGTTGGCATCAAGCCTGTTCCACCATGTAACCACGTTCTCAAAATCTTCTTCGGTTCTGGCAGAATCCTCAAGACGTGCCAACGCTTCCTGTTCCAGTTCACGTTTCAGCTTTTTCCTCGTGGACGCTTCCGGTATCTTTGATACTTCCGGCTCATTTTCCATCTCAAGTTCTATTTCAAGAATGGCGGCATTCTCCCGTTCAAGGGCATCCGTCAGGTCATCTTCCAGTATGTCTTCTTCAAAATAATCATTTGTACATTCTTTCAACAGGGATTCACCACCTTTCAAAAAATATTGTAACTGTTCAGAGCCAACCTCGAAAACACTGCGTGTTTCCTCGGTGAGGCGTATCCGCCAAATAGATTTATCAAAAAAAGTGCTCTTGAATGCAGGCATTCATCGCTCTTTTTTGATAAATCTGCTTGGCTCTGAACAGTTACAAAATATTTTCAAAACTTTTATAAAAAACAGTTCCGATTTTGGGACTTCATTTCTCCTATAGGTGAGGAAGTAATCTTATTTATCTAAAAAAGATTACTTAAAACCAGAAGAAAGGAGCCGGATTTTATGAAAATTTATCTTATCCGTTGCCGCAGTCCGTCAAAGATACTTTGATTATACCAAACATATGTTTACATTTCAAGAAGGAGGTGAAAGTATTATGGAGCAGACAGCAAATAAGGAGCAGGTAATGTCCTCTTTTACCAAAAAGATAGGACAGACCACCTACAAGGTAAATGTGTTTTTCGCAGAGAATACCACAGCTACCTTTGAGGATAAGCTTTTGCATCTGATGGCAAATGATATTGCCAACCGGAAGCAGGATACACCGGATGCAGAGTAATTGTTACACAAATCAATTGTTTTTAAGCTGATATTTTATCAGCGGGAAGGAGTTTTGTATGGGTAAATCAACCAAAACCTATGAAGAAAGAATCCAGGAGAAGGATTTAAGGATTGAGAAGCTGGCGCAGGAGCTGAAGCGTTATGAGGCACAAAAGAAGCAGCTGGAGAAACGCAGGAAGGAGGAAGAACGCAAAATCCGTACCCACCGTCTGATAGAAATCGGTGCAGCGGTGGAGTCGGTGCTGGGAAGATGTATTGAGTTAGAAGAAATTCCAAAGCTGATTGCATTCTTAAATAAGCAGGAAACTAACGGAAAATTTTTCTCAAAGGCAATGCAGAAAAGTCCGGATACGGACATGAAAAAAGAAGAATGTGGGGAGTCGGGAGTTTCCTGATTCCCTTCTTTCTTTAGATAGAAGGGCGCACTTATAGACAG
This sequence comes from uncultured Lachnospiraceae bacterium, assembly GCA_900315735.1. GTDB lineage: Bacteria > Bacillota > Clostridia > Lachnospirales > Lachnospiraceae > Roseburia_C. The sequence continues at coordinate 6,379 of ONAD01000025.1, forward strand.
GCAGAGCCTGTCTCTTTCGCGCGCTCTGCGAGGCAAATGCGAGAAGAATTTCTAAGCCTGCCAAAAACACAGGCAAAGAAATTCTAAGTCTCACATAGGAAGAATGCCAAATGCAGGCATTCTTCCATATGGAATATGCGCTATACACGAAGGAGGATATGCACTATGGCAATTTATCATTGCAGTATCAAAATCATTAGCAGGAGCGATGGAAAATCGGCAGTTGCTTCTTCTGCCTACCGCTCCGGCGAAAAGCTCATGGATGACCGCACAGGTCTTGTTCATGACTTTACGAAAAAGCGTGGAGTTGTATTTACAGAAGTTGCACTTCCGGCACATGCTCCGCCGGAATATGCTGACCGGAATGTATTATGGAATGCGGTGGAAAAGGCAGAAAAGAAATCCAATGCACAGCTTGCAAGAGAAATCGAAGTGGCACTTCCAAAGGAGCTTTCAAGGGAATGTCAGATTGAGATTGTAAGAAGGTATGTGCAGGAGAATTTTGTTTCTGTGGGCATGTGTGCCGACCGGGCATTACACGATAAAGGTGATGGCAATCCCCATGCTCATATTATGCTGACCATGCGTGGCATAAAAACCGATGGCTCATGGGCACAGAAGGAAAAGAAGATTTATGCCCTTGATGAAGATGGAAACCGTATTCCGCTCATTGACCCGGCTACCGGAGAACAGAAGCTTGGTAAACGGAATGAGAAGCTGTGGAAACGCATTACCGTAGAACCGAATGACTGGAACGACCAAACCAAAGCGGAAATCTGGAGAAAGTCATGGGCAGATATTTGTAACGAATATCTGTCTTTGGAACAACAGATTGACCACAGAAGTTACAAACGGCAGGAGCTGGATTTAGAGCCTACCATCCACGAAGGGTATCGTGCCCGCAAGATGGAGAAGGCAGGCTTTGTTTCTAATCGGTGCGAATACAACCGCATAGTAAAAAAGCTGAATGAACTGAAAGGTAAATGGCTTCTTACGGTGAAGGAATTACAGAAAACCATTATGGAGAGAGGAAGGATTTTATATGAACGAATTACAGGATACTTTAGAGGAAATCATGGAGATTTTCAAATGTCAGGAAGACATGCTGGATATTCTGGAGAACCAGCAGTATCAGCTGGAGCAGTTGAAACTGGCGAATCAGGAACAGCAGGAATTGTTGGAGAAATTAAATGCCGAGAACATGAGGCTCTCAGCCGAAAATCGGAATCTGACCGTACAGAATCAGAAATTATTAGTTGTTATAGCATTTATGAGGGAAAAGAGTTATTTACGTGCGGATATTTTTGGAATATATATTTTAATTAAGATAAATGAGTTGTCGCATAAGGATCAAAATCAGGATGATATAAAAGGAATTGTAAGAAACGCATTTATAGCAAGAAATATGAATGTAGATGAATATATAGATATGATAGAAAGGGAGTGCAGCATATGTAGGAGTGAAATTAATTATGTTCAAAAGGAGAAGATGAAAGAATATTTGTTGAAAACTTTTTGACAGAAATGAAATAAAACTTCTGAAAAATAGTTTATGAACAAATTCTTGATGCTAAAGAACTGATTTATTTTCCCTATAAAGTTCCCACCACCCAACTCCAAAAATGCTTCCCAAGGTCACCTATGAACTACCCACCAAGATTTTAGCCATACTTGAAGCAAAGCAACCTATCAACCCGAAACATTACAAAACAAATAATTATAAACCATGAACACAATTTGCAGAGATATCTTCCGGGCCATTCATGAGAGAAAATGGCTCAGTATAGAGTACAGAAACGGAAAAGATGAAGTAACAAAATATTGGATTGGAATTATGGAGATAGACCCTATCCGGAAATCCATGCATGTAATGGGACTGCATTTGGGGCAGTATACCACAATGAGCCTTTACATTTATATTGATTCCATATTATCATCGGCAGTAATAGAAGGCTCTTATTTTGAAACAAAGCAGGAGCTGATAGATGATATTACATATAATCAGGGAAAATACCGGAGAATCTTTGATAATATTGCAAATCTGAAGGTGCTCAATTATCTTGTTGACTGCAATAAAATGGATTCTGTACCTTACAAAACAGATTATGCACTCATTGAGCATCTGGATGGTGAATGGCAGGGGACTTATAAGCTCACACCGGAGCAGTTTAGGCAGATTGTATCAAAGTTTCAATATGGAGCAAAGGATGCCGCTTCCAAGAAGAAAATGAAGCAGCTGGCAATAAATGTATTAAGTATACATACGCCAAAAGGCGTATATGTGCTGGCATACCGAAAGCTGCGGCTGGATGTGCAGAAGAAGACCTTAAGGCAGGATGAAGAAATAACCGTCTGCATGGAGTTTGCGTTGGAGAAGAATAAGCCGGAAGCAAAATTTGGAATCCGGAAATTTTTAGATGCAGATGACTATGAACTTTTAAATGATTTTGAAAAGAATCAGGAACTGATAAAAGATAAAATAACGAAGTCCAATCCCCAGATAAACGGCGTGGATGATATGCCATATGTAATTGCAATCGGCAGGGATTTGCTGGTGGATCTTCATCAGGAGTATGAAGCAATTCATAAAATGTATGAAAAAGATGAAGTGACCATTCCGATAAAAGCATTTTTCGGAGAACTCTTAAAACAGGTAGACCGGAGAAAAAATTATCCGATAACACTTTTAGACCGGAAAATCAATCTGGATCAGCTTCTGGCAATTCATAATGCAATGAAATATCCGCTGGCATATATCCAGGGACCGCCGGGAACCGGCAAAACAAATACCATCGTAAATACCATGGTGACTGCTTTCTTTAATGAGAAAACGGTCTTATTTGCGTCTTATAACAATCATCCCATTGATGGCGTGTGCGATAAATTAAAGTCCATTCCTTACCGGAATAAAGGGATGATACCATTTCCAATTATCCGTCTTGGGAATGATAAATGCGTGCTGCAGGCACTGGACGATATTCGGGATTTGTATAAGCGGACAAAGGATATTTCCATATTTGACAGTACCCTTGAGAAGAATAAGGATGATAAGACGAGAAGGACGGAGAAGCTGACCAAGCTCTTGCAGAGACATGAAGAGAGAATCGAATTAAAGGAGCGGGAAGAAGCAATTCTTAAAATGATAGAGACCAATCAGCATCTGACTTTTCAGACAGAACTGCAGGGTGTACAGCTTCAGGAGGTACGGAAAAAATTAGCAGAAATTGGTGAGATTACAGATGAAGAGGCGTTGAAGCTTGTAGTGGAAGATGAGGAGCTGTTTAAGAAATACCTCTACTATACTTCGGCAAAATATATCCAGCGTCTGAAGGAACCGAAGAATCAGGATTTAATGGAGATTGTAAACTGTCCGGATGAGGAAAAGAAAGTAAAACAGTTTAATACTTATATCCGTCAGGAAGAAAATTTGAAGAAGTTCCAGAGAATTTTTCCGATTATTGCAACGACATCCATATCGGCACACAAGATTGGTGAGCCGGGGACGTATTTTGATATGGTTATTATGGATGAAGCAAGTCAGGGAAATATTGCCATGTCATTAGTACCGATTATCAGAGGCAGAAGCCTTATGCTGGTAGGTGATCCGCAGCAGTTGAGTCCGGTAATCCTGCTGAATCCGGTGGACAATGAGAAGCTTAAGCGGATTTATGGAGTGACAGATGAGTATGATTATATAAAGAATTCCATTTATAAGACTTATCTGGCATGCGATGCAGTCAGTGAGGAAATTCTGCTCAGCCACCATTACCGCTGCAATAAGAAAATTATTTCATTTAATAATAAAAAATATTATAACAACAAGTTGATTATCAACAGTCCGGATAAAGAGGCTAATCCGCTGATTTTTAAGAATATTCCGGCGAATACCACCAACTATAAGAATACAGCACCGCAGGAAGTAGAAGAGATTATTTCCTTTATCAAAGAGAATCCGGATAAGAGTATCGGTATCATTACACCATTTACTAATCAGAAAGAACTGATTCAGCATGCGCTAAAGGAAAATGGCATGGAAAATATTCCCTGTGGAACGGTTCATGCATTTCAGGGAGATGAAAAGGATGTTGTGCTTTTTTCTCTGGCAATCACCCAGCAGACTTATCAGGGAACTTATGACTGGCTGAAAAATAATAAGGAACTGATTAATGTGGCAACTTCCCGGGCAAAAGACCAGTTGGTAATATTGTCGGATATCAAGGAACTGAAGCGTCTGCATTCCGCTGGGGATGATGATATTTATGAGCTGGTAGATTATGTCCAGACCAACGGTGAGGCGCAGGTGACAGCAAGAGAGACTTCTTCCAGGGCATTGGGAATCAAGCCGTACAGTACGCAGACAGAGGCTGCATTTTTAACCACATTAAATCATGCATTGGATAATGTGCTGAATACAAATAACCGCTGTGTTGTGCAGAGGGAAGTCAGCATTGCACACGTATTTCAGGAAAATGAATCCTATGACGACCTTTTTTATACCGGCAGGTTTGATTTTGTGGTATATGAAAAGGGATTCCGGGGACAGGATATGCCGATACTCGCCATTGAGTTAGACGGAAAAGAACATAAAGAAAATGCCATTGTGAGGGCAAGAGACGAGAAGAAAAATGCAATCTGCCGGGCGCATGGATTTGAGTTAATCCGGGTGGAAAATTCTTATGCCAGAAGGTATAATTACATTAAAAATATACTGATACAGTATTTTAAGAGTGTAAGGTAACGTAAAACCCCCTTGACATCTCACCCAAAACTAATTATATTTATAACAGTGTTATATAACACTGTTATAAATGAAACGGAGGCATCAGTGACTAAACCAATCGAAGGCGTATCGGAAAGAATACTTTCCTGCGCAACGGAAGAATTTTTAGAAAAGGGTTATTCCGACGCATCACTTCGCACCATTGCGGCGAAAGCAGGAACAACCACAGGCTCTATTTATTCCAGATTTAAAGACAAGGAAGGGCTGTTTGCAGCAATTGTAGGACCGGTGGCAGAGTATATGATGAATCTTTTTGTGAAGACGCAGGAAGAATTTCATGCAGTAGAGCCGGAGCGGCAGCCGAAGGAAATGGATGACTATGTGATGTCAGGAATGGATGAAATGCTGGATTATATCTATGATAATTTTACTGCATTTCAGCTGTTGTTAGAGGCGTCCTATGGAACGAAGTTCCAGAATTTTGTAGAACAGTTGGCAGAAGTAGAGGCAGAATATACCTACAAGTTCATGGAGGTTATTCATTTTCAGAATGAAGATGGAAATGAAGTGACGGAAGAGTTCATCCATATCATGACCAGAGCATTATTTGACAGCATGTTTGAAGTTGTCCGCCACAAGATGGAGAAGGAGACAGCCCGGAAATACATACATATGCTGGAAAAATTCAACCACGCAGGCTGGAATACCATTTTAAAATTCGAAGAATAGAGACAGTAAGACTGCTCATCTTGTAACAGCAGGAAAGCAGTCTTTTCTTAAAAAGAAAGGTTAGTTGGAACTGATTATCGTTAGACAGTACTATATGATAAAAATATCAAAAAGGAGCATTAGAAATGAAAAACGATGCAAAGTTAAAAGGAAAAGATCTGATTAATGTAGGTATTTATGCAGCAATTTATTGTGTTATTATGACAGCCGTTGCCATGCTTGGCTTCATTCCGATTATGATGCCAATGTTATGTGTTCTGGTGCCGTTACTGGGCGGAATTCCAATGATGCTGTTTATGACCAAAGTCAATAAATTTGGAATGATTACCATTTATTCCATAATCGTAGGGCTGTTTCTATGGGTAACCGGAATGGGATACTGGCCGTTTATCTTTGGTATTGTATTCGGCTTCATCGCAGATCTGATTGCAAAGAGCGGCAATTATAAGAGCAGCAAGAAGACCATTGCAAGCTATGCCGTATTTTCTCTGATTATCTTTGGAAACTTTGTTCCGCTTTTAATCAATGCAGAAGAATATTTCCTGACCCGACAGAGTTTTGGCGAAGCATATATCACCAGTCTTACCGAAATCATGGGAAATACCTGGCTTACCCCATTACTGGCAGTTTCCTGTCTGGTCTGCGGAACCATCGGCGGCTTCATCGGTAAAGCAATTTTAAAGAAGCATTTCGTAAAGGCAGGAATTGCATAATGCAGGGAAGCTTATTACAGCCCGATGAAAAAAGAACAGGAATAACCTTTGACCCGCGAACGAAAATGTTTCTGCTTCTTACGGTAGCTGTATTTGTTTTAGGCGGCGCCGGAGGGAAAAATGTGGATTTGCTGGCACCGATGCTGTGTGCGCTGCCCTTTGTTCTTTTTTTACTGGCTGGAAAATGGAAACGGGCATTTACCTATGCCCTCATTTATACGGCGGCGTATCTGTGTTTCTGGTATTTCGGACCACGCACCACAGGCATTGTAAATTTTCTTCTGCTGGCAATCTGCGGCATCTTATCCCGGTTCCTGCCGGGAATCATGATTGGCATGTATTTGATTGAGACAACAACGGTAAGTGAATTTACGGCAGCCATGTCGAAAATGCATGTGACAGATAAAATAACGATTCCACTGTCGGTCATGTTCCGCTTTTTCCCAACGGTGGCAGATGAATTTTCATCCATCAATGCAGCCATGCGGATGCGTGATATCCGGCTGGGCGGCAAAAACGTGACGAAAATGATAGAGTACCGTCTGGTTCCGCTGATGGTCTGTTCCGCAAAAATAGGGGAAGAATTAAATGCGGCAGCACTGACCAGAGGCTTAGGCGGAGAAGTGCGGCGCACCAATGTATGCAGAATCGGTTTCCATGTGCAGGATATATTGCTGTTTCTCATTGCATTAAGTCCGTATGTGGCATGGATTGCAGGGCTTGTAGCATAGAAAGGTGGAGCGGACGAATGATAGAGATTTCAAATGTTAATTTTCAATATGGACTGCTGACATAGGCGCACTCCATGATATTAATCTGTCTGTCGCGGACGGCTCCTGAGTTTTATTGTGCGGAGAATCCGGCTGTGGCAAGACCACGATTACAAGACTTTTAAACGGACTGATTCCACATTTTTATGAAGGCACATTAGAGGGCGAGATAACAGTAAATGGACTTAAGGTAAAAGAAGAAGAGCTTTATACCATTGCATCCAGGGTTGGAAGTGTATTCCAGAATCCAAGAAGCCAGTTCTTCTGTCTGGATACCAACAGCGAGGTGGCATTTGGATGTGAAAATATGGGATTGCCGGAGCAGGAAGTCTTAAGGCGGAGCGAACAGGCGGTCCGTGATTTGAATATGGAAAAATTAATGAACCGTAATATTTTTCGATTATCCGGAGGCGAGAAGCAGAAGGTTGCCTGTGCGTCAGTGGCAGCCATGCAGCCGGAAGTGCTGGTGTTAGATGAGCCTACCTCAAATCTTGATTTGGATGCCATTGAAGAATTAAAAGAAACACTAAAGCTGTGGAAGGCGCAGGGAAAGACTATCGTGATTGCCGAACACCGACTTTACTGGCTGAAGGAAATCTGTGACCGTGTCATATATCTGAAAGAAGGCAGAGTGTTATTTGACATATCCATGGAAGAATTCAAGACTTTCTTGCCGGAGAGGTTAGAAGAATTGGGACTTCGTCGCATGACAACAGTAGAGGCAGATTTCCCGGAGAAACCGGCAGCAGAGACAGAAATAGAAACAGCGAATTTGCAGGAAACAATAGAATTCCACAATTACAACTTTTCCTATGAAAAGCAGCCGGTTCTTAAAGTAGAAGATTTTTTGCTTCCGGAGGGAAGTATTGTGGCAGTCACCGGACACAATGGGGCAGGAAAATCCACATTTTTACGGTGTATGTGCGGTCTTGAGAAGAAATTTAAGGGGCAGACAAAGCTGCATGGAAAATGGCACAACCCGGGACAGATGTTAAAGGAATGCTATATGGTCATGCAGGATGTGAATCACCAGTTGTTCTGCGAGACTGTGGAGGATGAAATCCGCCTTGGTATGAATGAAGCGGAAGAAGCAAAGGTGCCGCAGGTATTAAAAGAACTTGACTTATCAGACCTTACAGAACGGCATCCTATGTCTTTGTCCGGCGGACAGAAGCAGCGGGTGGCAATTGCATCTGCGCTGTTGGCAGATAAGTCAGTACTGATTTTTGATGAACCCACCAGCGGACTGGATTACCGTCATATGAAGCAGACCGCAGACTTATTTTTACATCTGAAGAAATACAATAAAACCACATTTATTATCACCCACGACCCGGAGCTTATCGCAATGTGCTGTACCCATATTTTACATATCGAAGAGGGAGAAGTGGCGGAATACTATCCGCTGACAGCGGCACACCGGGAACAGTTTTTAAAGCAGTTTTCATTTCAATAAGAAATATAAAACAGAGTTTTAAGATTTTTAAAGGAGTAGAAGAAAAAGTGAAAAAGGAAAGTTCCTTATCAAAGCTTTTTGCCTATGCCGGTAAATTCCGCTATCTGACCATAGCATCCTGGATTTTATCGGTAATCAGCGCATGGCTGGCTTTGGTACCATTTTATTATATCTGGAGAATTATGAAAGAAGTGCTTTCTGTGGCACCGGATTTTGGCAAGGCAGCTCATTTAAAGGAATATGGCTGGGCAGCCGTTGGATTTGCTATTTTATCCATGTTGATTTATGTGTGTGCACTGATGTGTTCCCATCTGGCAGCATTCCGTGTCCAGGCAAATATCCGTACCAGCCTGATGCAGCATATCCTGACACTGCCAATGGGATTTTTGGATAAAGACGGAACCGGTAAAATCCGTAAAATCGTCAATGAATCCAGCGCAGCAACAGAGACCTATCTGGCGCACCAGTTGCCGGATCAGGCAGGAGCCATTGCAACACCGGTAGGCCTTTTGGTATTGCTTATGGTATTCGATTTCAGACTTGGACTTTTAAGTCTGATTCCGGTAGTGGCAGCATTTTTAATTATGGGAACCATGACCGGACAGCGCCTTAAGGATAAGATGGAAGAATACCAGAATGCATTAGAGGAAATGTCCAGTGAGGCAGTGGAATATGTCCGTGGAATCCCGGTTGTAAAGACCTTCGGACAGTCTGTATTTTCCTTCAAACGTTTTCAGGCATCCATTCAGAAATATGAGAAATGGACAATTGCATACACAAAGGAAATGCGGGCACCGATGACGGGCTATACAACAGCAATCAATGCCGTATTTGCAGTGCTGATTGCAGCAACGTATTTCTTTGCCGGAAAAGGAGGAGATAATACCTTTTTATTGAATCTTTTGTTCTATATTATCATTACGCCGATTATCACTGTGACCATGAATAAAATTATGTATTCCAGTGAAAATCAGCTGATTGTAGCAGATGCAATTTCCCGTATCGAAAGCATTTTAGAGAAGAAACCATTACCGGAGACCACAAAGGCACAGGAGCCGGAAAACAGCTCTATTACCTTTGAAAATGTATCCTTCCGCTATGAAGATGCCGGAAGAGATGCACTGCATCAGATAAATCTTTCCATCAAAGAGGGCGAGCATGTGGCATTTGTAGGACCGTCCGGCGGTGGAAAGACAACACTGGCAAGCCTTGTGGCACGATTCTTTGATACCACGGAAGGACGCATCCTGATTGGAAATAAGGATGTGAAGGAAATTTCTTCCAAGCAGTTAATGGATATGGTATCTTTTGTATTTCAGGACAGCAAATTATTAAAAACTTCCATTTTGGAAAATATCCGCATGGGAAAGAAGGATGCAACCAGAGAAGAAGTCATGCAGGCGTTAAAGGAAGCCCAGTGTGAAGATATCATTGCAAAACTTCCGGATGGAATTGATACAGTAATCGGAAGCAGCGGAACCTATGTATCTGGTGGAGAAGCCCAGCGGCTTTCCATTGCAAGAGCCATGTTAAAGAATGCACCGATTCTGATTTTGGATGAAGCAACTGCATTTGCAGACCCGGATAATGAAGCAAAGGTGCAGGAAGCGTTTTCCAGACTGTCTAAGGGCAAGACCGTAATTATGATTGCCCATCGTCTGTCCTCTATTGTAGACGCAGACCGGATTTGCGTTTTAAAGGATGGCAGTATTGCAGAAGAGGGAACCCATGAGACATTACTTCAGAAAAATGGTGTATATGCCCATATGTGGGAAGAATACAACAAATCAGTACAGTGGAAGGTAGGTGCGTAACATGAGCTGGAAAGAAAAATTACAACATAAATATGCACTTTCAGAGCAGGGTGCAAATGACATGATAAAGGCATTTCTGACAGCAACCGTTTCCAATATTGTGTTGATGTTTCCAGTGGGGCTGCTGTATTTTCTGGTAGAGGATTATCTGAACGATAATTTGAGCGGCAGAGGCATGTTCTATCTGATTGGAAGTATTCTCTGCCTGCTTCTGATTGCAGTGACAACATATATCCAGTATAACTGCACCTTCCTTGCCACCTATGTGGAAAGCGGTGTGCGAAGAATTACACTGGCAGAAAAATTAAGAAAGATTCCTTTATCCTTCTTTGGAAAAAAGGATTTATCCGATTTGACCAGCACTATTATGGCGGACTGTGCCACCATGGAAACGGCATCCTCCCACTATATTCCGGAGCTTTTTGGAGCCTGTGTTTCCACAGCCATTATTGCTGTCAGCTTATTCTTCTTTGACTGGCGGATGGCACTGGCTGCGCTGTGGGTGCTTCCGGTATCTTTCCTCATTGTACTGAGCGCCGGAAAATTTTTAAGATATCTTGGCAGAAAACAGATGAAACTGAAAATGACCTGTGCAGACGGCATTCAGGAATGCTTAGAGACCGTCCGGGATTTACGGGCAAATGATGCACAGGAAAATTATATGGCTGGACTTGAGAAGAAGATTAAAGCGGTAGAAAAACATGCAGTGGCAGCAGAGCTTGGAAATGCTGTCTTTGTATCCGGTGCCCAGATGATTTTAAAGCTTGGAATTGCAACAGTGGCACTGGTTGGCGGAATTTTACTTTCTAATGGAAGCATTGATTTACTGACTTTCTTTATGTTCTTGTTGCTGGTATCAAGACTTTATGACCCGATGCAGATTTCCCTGCAGAACCTTGCAGCCATAATCAGTGTGGATGTGCAATGCGAGCGGCTGGATGAAATCTTATCCCATCCGGTACAGAGCGGAAGCACCGAGATGAAATATGATGGATACGATATTGCATTTTCCCATGTGGGATTTTCCTATGACAGCCAGGAGAGTGTGCTGAAGGATGTCACCTTTACTGCAAAGCAGGGCGAGGTGACTGCGTTAATCGGACCATCCGGTGGCGGTAAGACCACGGTCTCAAGGCTTGCCTCAAGATTCTGGGATATCGATAAGGGAACGATTACGGTAGGCGGCATGGACATTTCCAAGATTGATCCGGAAACACTGATGTCTCTTTATTCCATTGTCTTTCAGGATGTTACACTTTTTAACAACACGATTCTGGAAAACATCCGTATCGGACGTTCCGATGCAACAGATGAAGAGGTTATTGCAGCAGCGAAATTGGCACACTGTGATGAATTCGCAGATAAACTGCCGGAGGTCTGGCATACCATGATTGGCGAAAACGGTTCCGAATTATCCGGTGGAGAACGTCAGAGAATTTCCATTGCAAGAGCATTTTTAAAGGATGCACCGATTATTTTCTTAGATGAAGCGACCGCATCCTTAGACGTAGATAATGAAACCCTGATTCAGGAAGCATTGTCCCGGCTGATTCAGGATAAGACGGTTATGATTATTGCGCACCGCATGCGTACGGTGGCAGATGCAGACAAAATTGTGGTATTAAAGGATGGTGTGGTAGCCGAAGAGGGCGCACCGGCAGAGCTTGCAGCAAAGGATGGCATCTATCAGCATATGGCAAAGACACAGCTTCAGGCAGCAGGCTGGAAATTATAGGACATCCGGCAGATTGCCACTATAAATAAAAATTTCTGGGAAATGTAAAAAGCAGTTGACCTCCCTTTTGTTCCGTCATAAGATAAAAAAGATAGCGGGCATGCTATTGCGGAAACAGATAACGGAGGAAAAAAGAAAATGAGTTTCTCAGAAAGAAAAAACACAAAAGATGGTATGGCAGCAGGCCAGAAAGCCAGTGTAGATAATATTTACACGCTGGATGGCAAAGTGCCGGTTTTAAATGCAATTCCATTTGGCTTGCAGCATATTTTAGCAATGTTTGTAGCCAATATTGCACCGATTCTGATTGTGGCAGGAGCCTGCGGAATGGATGCAAAGGATACGGCAATGATTATTCAGAGTGCAATGATGATTGCCGGAATCGGAACACTGATTCAGTTATTTCCAATCTGGAGAATCGGTTCGAGACTTCCGATTGTCATGGGAATTTCCTTTACCTTTGTGTCCATCGCCTGCGTCATTGGCGGACAGTATGGCTATGGAGCAATCATGGGAGCGGTGCTCATTGGGGGTATTGTAGAAGGTGTCCTTGGACTTTTATCCAAATACTGGATGAAGCTGGTGACACCGATTGTAGCAGCAACTGTTGTAACAGCAATTGGATTTTCCCTGCTTGAAGTAGGCGCAGATTCCTTTGGTGGTGGCAGCAGCAGTGCAGATTTCGGATCTGCAACCAACTGGATACTTGGAACCGTGACACTGGTGTGTTGTATCGTATTTAATATTGTAGCAAAATCCTATTTCAAACAGTTATCCGTATTGTTTGGACTGATTGTAGGATATATTGTGGCACTGTGCATGGGTGTGGTAGATTTTTCAGCACTTTCCGATACCAGCCTTCTTGCACTGCCACATCTGATGCCGTTTAAAATGGAATTTCATGCAGATGCCATTATCGCATTTGTTTTGATATTCTTAGTATCGGCAACAGAAACGATAGGAGATACTTCGGCACTGGCATCATCCGGCTTAAACCGGGATGTCACCCAGAAGGAGACAGCAGGCTCACTTGCCTGTGACGGATTTGTCAGTGCATTATCTTCGGTATTTGGCTGTATGCCGATTACATCCTTCAGCCAGAACGTAGGTCTGGTTGCCATGACCAAGGTTGTAAACCGTTTTGTCATTGCAACAGGAGCCATAATTATGATTCTGGCAGGAATTTTCCCGGTAGTGGGCGCAGTACTTGCTACACTGCCAAGTGCCGTTCTGGGCGGATGTACGATTATGATGTTTGGAACTATCGTAATCAGTGGTCTGCAGATGATTGGAAAATGTGGCTTCTCCCAGAGAAATATTACCATATCGGCACTGTCCTTAAGTATCGGATTAGGTTTTACCCAGCTGCCGGATTTATTTGCAATCTTTCCAGGCATTATCCGTTCTATCTTTGCGGAAAACTGTGTAGCAGTTGTATTTCTTACTGCCATTATTTTAAATCTTGTATTGCCTAAAAATATGGAAGTAGAACGTCAGGAAAATTAGCAGAGGAGAGCATATGAAGATAGCAGTATATTGCGGTTCATCCGCAGGAAGTAAGGAAGCCTATACCATTGGAGCAGTGGCTCTTGGTATGTGGATTGCAGAGAACGGACACACACTGGTATACGGTGGAGCCCGTGGCGGACTGATGGGAACCATAGCCAATTCCGTCTTATCCAATGGTGGAAAAGTAATCGGTGTTCTGCCGCAGGTGGAATCCATCCAGAACCGCAGACATCAGTTTTTAACAGAGTACATAGATACCAAAGATATGGCAGAGCGGAAAGCAAAGATGATAGAATTAGCAGATGCTTACATTGCACTGCCGGGTGGCCCGGGAACCTTAGACGAGTTATCGGACATCATATCCCTGCAGCGACTTCGTATCAATGAGAATCCATGCATTCTTTATGATATTGATGGATTCTATCAGCCACTGAAAGCATTTTTCGAAGAAATGCAGACCTCAGGCTTTGCGGCAAAAGAAGATTTTAACCGGGTGCTGATTTCAAAGGACTTATCGGAAATTGAGACGTTTATCCAGCAGCATTAAAGGAAGCAGGAAAATAAAGACGGAGATTACGGATACAAAATACAGACCAAAAAGAAAAACTCATAGTAGAGAAAATTACAGTAGATAAAATTTATGAAAAGAAAACTCATAGTAAATTCCATGTGGAATCTGCTATGAGTTTTCTTTTTTACGCGAGCAGCGATATCTTAAAAAAAATCTTGAAATATTTTTATTCTAGCAACTGTTCTACATATTCTTTGATGGCCATATTGTCTTCCGGCATCTGGCAGCCGACGATATACATGCCGTCGTCATTGGAGCTTCGGATAATATGTCCTTCTAAGGTTGCCTGATTTGGCAGGGCAAAGGAGAGAATATTTAAAGTAATGTCGGCCCCTTTGCTGTTGGCAAAGAATGGCGCATCGCAAAGGAAAGCGAATCCGTTGGCACTGATATTTTCCATACGTCCCTGGAAGGTTTCTCCGGTGCTCTTCACTGTAATATTACAGAAATTGGAAAGGTCTGCACGAGGATATTTTCGTCTGTTTAAAATGTTTGGACTGCCGGTGATTTCTACGACGAAATCAGAGGTTGTTTTATCTACATGGACGGAAGCATTATCCCAGCAGTAAAGCACATTTCCAACAGTAATCTGGATGGAACAGGATTCACTGTTACGAAGAGAAAGCTTTTCTTCCAGAGAAAGTACAATATAGTCGGAATGCTGTTTCAGGACTTCTCCATGGAAATCAAGGTCAGGATTTTCAGTCAGGCGGATAGTAGCTTTCATGCCTGGATTAATATCTTCAATACCCATGAAGCCGCCGATTCCAAGTTTGCACATCAATGCCTGAATCTCATTTTCTATGCTGTTAATATTGTTGGCACTTTCATCATATTTGCTAACCATACGCTGGCTGATATCATCGGAATCATGAATGCAGAGAGTCATGGTATCAACGATTTCAGAAACATATTTCATATTGTCTACTAACTGGCGGTTGGATGTCTCTACTTCCCGGATGGCGTTGTCAATAACCTGAATGTGCTCACCCATCAGAGAGGAGTCATCGGTAATTTTATTTACATTTTCGCCGGTCAGAGTTACCTTTTCAAGAGTAAGCTGAATGAGCTTTAAGGTCTCTTCGATGGATTTTGTCATCTTGGCAGAGATTTCATCCAGACGCATCAGTGCATCCTGAATCTGCTTGGAAGAAGACTTGGTCTCGGTACTTAAAGTACGGATTTCTTCTGCAACAACAGCAAAGCCTTTTCCCGCTTCTCCGGCTCTTGCAGCTTCGATGGAAGCATTTAATGCAAGGAGGTTGGTCTGACCGGAAATATTATCGATGGTTCCGGTCTCGGATTTTACTTTTTCAAATTCGGAAGTAAACTCTGTCAGAACCTGTTCTACTTCATTGGAAAGTCTGGACATGGTTCCTGCAGTTGTAACCAGACTCTCTAAGTCAGCAGAACTGATCTGTGCATGATGAATGGATTCATTGGTAAGAGAAACCATTTCCTGAATCATGGAACCGACATGTTCTACCTGGGAATTGATATCTGTTGTCATGTCAAGGGAAGAAGTTGTGCGGTTCTGCAATTCCTGATTGTTGTTGGTCAGGGCATTCATTCCCTTTAAGACAACATCAGAGCCATGCTTATTTTCATTTGCCAGCTCCCGGACAACGGTAATGCCGTCCATAACGGTATTGCTGGCAGTTTTTACTTTTTCTACGGTATGAACCACACGGTGCAGATCATCTTTGATACTGTCAGTCAGAGCACCGTCTGCTTCATTTAAATGACGGATGGACATGATATAACAGATGTAGCAGAGAATCAGGCAGGATATCTGCAGATGATAGTTCTTAACATCGGTGGCAGTGGTGCAGCCTAATACCATATAGCGGTAGATAATGCTGATAATTACACTGATGGTATTTGCAATACCGCACTGCAGCATGAATTTCCGGTCTTTAAAAATAATCAGAAGACTGGTTACTGGCAGAATGTAGGTAAATGCAATCGGTGATTCTGTGGTACATAAAAGATAAGTATAGAAGATACCGTAACCGAGCACCAGGATATAGCGATAGATGTCAGTAGTTTTGCCTTTGATTTTTAGAAATAATTCTCCAATAAAAAATGGAATCCAGCAGAGCAGGACAAAATAGAGATATTGTCCGGATGGATAGATACCGTTTGCCATATCGGCACCGTAATTACCGGTTAACAACAGGGCGAATACCAGCCAGATTCTGCGCGCCTTGATATTTGCCTTTGCTTTAAATACGTTTTCGTCATAATTCATAAGTGATTCCTGATCCTTTTCCTTCGTACAATAATATAATAAGTTAGTCTCATTCTAAGCCATTTTTGGTTGGCTTTCAAGGTATTTTATGGAAAACACAGCTTGCATTTTTATGAGGAATGTGTATAATGAAAAGCGTTGAAAAACGGGGTGCTCGCACAGGCGGGCTGAGAGTAAGCAGAAGCTTTAACCCAGAACCTGATTTGGATAATGCCAACGTAGGGAGATAACGAAACGCAAGTGCGATTACTTAGTGTGCAGGAATCTTTTTTACAGAGGTCCTGCACTTATTTTTTGCGGGTAGTGAGGAAAAGTCACGGACACCGGAAACTTGCAAGCTTGCTTGCAAAGGTTCCGCTGTAAGTGACTTTGACGAGCACCGCAGAACTCCGGGACCCCGGATTTCTGGTTCCCTATATTATAATAGGGCGGCAGGTTCCCGGAGTTGCGGCGTGGGAGTGACAGACTCTGGCTGTCACTCCTCACTACACATTGCACTTCATAAGGAGAAATCACATATGAATATTACAAGAGAGCAGCTTCTTCTTTATGCCGTTACCGACCGCAGCTGGCTTAAGGGAGAGACCTTATATGAGCAGGTAGAAAAAGCATTAAAGGGCGGAGTGACTTTAGTGCAGCTTCGGGAAAAAGAATTATCCGAGCCGGAATTTGAAGCAGAAGGCAGAAGCCTTTTGGAACTCTGCCACCGTTATAGGGTACCATTGATAATTAATGATAATGTGGAACTGGCAAAAAGAATAGGAGCCGACGGTGTGCATGTGGGACAGTCTGATATGGAACTGACCCGGGCAAGAGAAATTCTTGGAGCTGATAAAATCATCGGAGTAACTGCAAAAAACGTAGAGCAGGCACAGGCAGCAGAAAGAGCCGGTGCAGATTACTTAGGAAGCGGAGCCGTATTTGGCAGCAGCACCAAGACTGATGCAAAGCCGATGGAACTAAGCCTCCTGCAGGAAATCTGCCAGAGTGTCACCATCCCCGTAGTCGCAATTGGCGGCATCAACCACGATAACATCCTGAAATTAAAAGGATGTAAAATCGCAGGAGCAGCAGTTGTAAGTGGAATCTTCGCATGTGAAGACATCGAAGAGGGAACAAAGGAACTTTTGCAAAAAGTAAATGAAGTAGTAATAACCAAACAGTAAGATATGGCATAGAGCCTTTCTTATATAAAGTGCAGATGATGATAAGATAAGTCTTATTTTGAATGAGGAAACACACTGCTCTTGGAATACCATTTCTTTGGCTTTCCCGGGACACTTGGATTTCCCTTATGAAACAGGCAACGCCGGCATCATGGATGTGCCGGCGAGGCGGAATGGAGCATGGATGCGACTTTTCGCCGTTTGCCGGAAAAAAGATATACTTACGGGAAATCCCAGTGTCCCTGAAAGACAAAGACGGTATCCAAGGGCGGTGGGATTGCTCATTGGAAATAAAGTAAGATATATCATCACCTGCAATGTAATAACAAACCACAGCGGCAGATTGGGGGCACCACCTTAGGTCGCTATACAAAATTAATGCAAAGGAGACAAATGTATGAACACAGCATTAACAATCGCTGGAAGTGATTCCAGTGGAGGCGCCGGCATCCAGGCAGATATTAAGACGATGACCGCCAATGGCGTATACGCCATGAGTGCGATCACGGCACTTACTGCCCAGAATACAACCGGCGTAACAGACATTATGGAGGTAACTCCAGAATTTTTGGCAGAGGAGCTGGATCGTATTTTTACGGATATATATCCGGATGCAGTGAAGACCGGAATGGTCTCTTCCAGTGCTCTGATAGAGACAATTGCGGACAAACTGACAGCATACCACGCAAAAAATATAGTCGTGGATCCTGTTATGGTAGCAACCAGCGGAGCAAAGCTCATCAGCGACGACGCTATCGGTACATTGAAAACTAAATTATTGCCTCTGGCAACTGTTATAACCCCAAATATCCCGGAAGCAGCAGTGCTTTCCGGTATGGAGATAAAGACAGAAGCAGATATGGAAAAAGCAGCAGAAATCATTTGTAAAACCTTCGGTTGTGCCGTGTTATTAAAAGGCGGACATCAGTTAAATGATGCCAATGATTTGCTCTGGCAGAAGGACAAAGAGCCGGTATGGTTCCATGGAAAGAGAATTGACAATCCAAACACCCATGGTACCGGTTGTACCTTATCTTCCGCCATTGCATCCAATCTTGCCAAGGGACGCAGTCTGGAAACATCTGTGCAGTACGCAAAGAATTACATATCCGGCGCACTGGCAGCCATGTTGGACCTTGGAAAAGGAAGCGGCCCGATGAATCACGCATTTGCAATAGAAGGAGAATATACCAATGAATGAGAAGAAGACATCTGTATTCAGTAACGGATTAATCTGGTTTGGAGCCGGTGTATCCATAGCTGAAATATTAACCGGAACCTATTTTGCACCACTTGGATTTGTCAAAGCCATGGCAGCTATCTTATTAGGACACTTAATTGGTGGACTGATGATGTTTGCGGCAGGAATGATTGGTGCAAAAGAAC
Source organism: uncultured Lachnospiraceae bacterium (assembly GCA_900315735.1). Lineage (GTDB taxonomy): Bacteria > Bacillota > Clostridia > Lachnospirales > Lachnospiraceae > Roseburia_C. Next base: position 25,199 of record ONAD01000025.1, read on the forward strand.
GAAGAAGTGCAATGGAAACTGTAAAAATGAGCTTTGGAGAGAAGGGAAGTCTTCTTTTTGCAGCATTGAATGTGCTGCAGCTGGTAGGCTGGACTGCCATTATGATTTATGATGGTGCACTGGCAGCCAACGGTGTCATTCCGGTAGCCAACTGGTTCTGGGCAGCCATTATCGGAGTCCTCATTATCCTCTGGATTCTGATTGGACTTACGAACCTTGGAAAGCTTAATACCATTGCAATGACAGCATTATTTATCCTGTCACTGGTATTATTTAAAGTGATTTTCATTGGAAATGGAGCCATTCCGGCAATTGTGGATGATGGAAGCCTTACCTTTGGCGCAGCCGTAGAGCTTGCGGTAGCAATGCCACTTTCCTGGCTGCCATTAATCAGTGATTATACAAGAGAAGCAGAAAAGCCATTTGCAGCAACTGCAGTCAGCGTTGTTGTATACAGTCTGGTCAGCATTTTCATGTATGTCATTGGTATGGGTGCAGCACTCATTACCGGTGAATATGATATTGCACAGATTATGTTAAAGACCGGATTTGGTATCGTAGGACTTGTGATTATCATTTTCTCAACAGTAACAACGACTTTCTTAGATGCTTATTCTGCCGGTGTTTCCAGCGTATCCATTTCTGAGAAAATCAATGAGAAATGGGCAGCAATTATTGTAACGGTAATCGGAACTGTTGCAGCAATTGTATATCCGATGGATAACATTACGAATTTCTTATACCTTATCGGTTCTGTCTTTGCTCCGATGATTGCCGTACAGATTGCAGATTATTTCATTTTAAAGAAAGCCAATGCAAAAGACATGGCATTTCAGTGGCGTAATCTTGGTGTCTGGCTTATCGGATTTGTGCTTTACCGTGTGCTGATGCACATAGATACTCCGGTTGGAAATACACTTCCGGATATGGTGGTTACCGTCATTCTCTGCGTGATTGTGGAAAAAGTTGCAGAAGCAGTAAAGAAAAACTAAAAGGTTCCCGTCCTCTCGGATGGGAACAGAAGAGAGGACAAAATGAATCACAAATCAAACTTAAAGAAATTAACCGTAACCGCAATTTTTGCAGCAATCGCAGTCGTAGGAAGCCTTTTCTCATTTCCGGTATTCGGCTCAAAATGTGCCCCGGTACAGCATCTTGTAAACGTACTGTGCGCTGTTCTGGTAGGACCTTGGTGGGGACTCGCCCAGGCATTTATTGCATCCTTAATCCGTAACCTTTTAGCACTGGGAAGTCCGCTGGCATTCCCGGGAAGTATGTGTGGAGCACTTCTTGGCGGACTCCTTTATAAATATGGAAAGAAGCTTCCGTTTGCATATATCGGTGAGGTAGTAGGAACCGGAATCATCGGTGGAATGCTTTCCTATCCGGTCGCTTATCTGGTAATGGGAAATACAGCAGCTGCATTATTTACTTTTGTGGTACCATTCTTAATCAGTACCTGCGGCGGAACCATTATTGCAATGATTATTACCATTCCTTTAAAGAAATCAGGAATGTTAGCAAAAATGAAAGACAGTCTGGAGAACTAGAATATGGAATTAGAAGCCGGAAAAATTGTAGAACTGCATCAAGAGATAAAAAAGAAACGTCCGGTCATTCACTGCATTACCAATGCGGTGACGGTCAATGACTGCGCCAATATTCTGCTGGCAGCAGGCGCATCTCCGACCATGGCGCATCATCCCCTGGAAGTGGAAGAGATAACAGAAGGGGCAGCAGCCTTAGTCTGTAATCTTGGAGCTATTGCGGATTTTGAAGCCATGGAAAAAGCCGGAAAGAAAGCTGATGAAATGGGACATGCCATTGTATTGGATCCGGTAGGAATTTCCGGTTCTACTTACCGGCGGATGAAATGCCAGACGCTGATAAAAGAAATTCACCCGACCTGCATTCGGGGAAATTATTCTGAGATTCGCGCATTGCTAAAGGACTGCAATACCGTAACCGGTGTGGATGCATCGGATAAGTCTGTGGATGTGGAAAGCATGAAACAGTATGCCAGAGCACAGAAGACCATATTGATTGCATCCGGTGCAGTGGATGTGATTACGGATGGCAAGGAAGTCTATGAATGCAGAAGAGGGCATGAAATGATGGCGCATATTACCGGAAGCGGTTGTATGTCATCGGTTATGCTGGGTGCATTTCTTGGAACAGAAGCAACCATAGAAGCGGCAGCAGCCTGCTGTACCATAATGGGAATGGCAGGAGAGGCTGCGGCAGAGAAAACAAAGGAATGTCAGGGCGGGACCATGACATTCCGGAATTTTTTCATAGATGAGATTTCATTGCTGACACCGGAGAAAATCTATACCCGGTATCAGGAAAAATAGTTTTGAATACCAGATGATGCATTAATCATTTGGCGTATTGTGGAACCGGCCTTCCAATTCTTCCGTCTTTACAATATTGATAAAGGCGTGTGGGTCGATGGAACGTATCATAGGAATTAACTGGCGCTTAGCCTCCGTATTAATGACGGAGTAGATAAGCGTCTTTTCTTTTTCTTCATAACAGCCAATGCCCTGAAAGAGGGTGGCATCATGATTGGTGGTTTCCCGGATCGCATGATAAATTTCGTTGGATTTATCAGAAATAATAAACAGAGTCTCTTTTTTATAACGCTTATAAAGCACCTGAATTACCTGGGTACTGCAGAACTGGTAAATAATGGAATAAAGTGCAATAGACCAGCCAAAGAGAGCACCTGCAATGGCAAGAATAATGACATTTCCAAGGAGAATATAATTCCATGCATCAATTCCCTTCTGGGAAGAAAGATAAATGCTGATAAAATCGGTTCCGCCGGTAGTAGTTCCCACATTTAAGCACAGGCAGATGGCAAATCCGTTTAAAAGACCACCGAACACACTGATTAAAAGAACATCCTGTGTAAATACATAAGCCGGCAGCAGGTCTACGAAGATACTGGATAAGAAAATCGTAAGAATCGAGTACCAGGTAAATTTTTTCCCAAGGAACCGGAAGCCGATATAGATTGGAAAAATATTTAAAACCACATTGAAAAAGGTATATGGAATATCAATATGAAAAAAAGTCAGCCCGATTTCCTGTAAAAGCAGGGACACTCCGGCAAAGCCACCCGGAAATAATCCCGCAGTTTTTGCAAAACACCGCAGATTCCATGCATACAGAATCGATGCAAAAAATACAACGAAAATGCGGAAGACCTGATAAAATTTTGGATGTTTAGATTCAATGGAAAGAAACATAGTGCTTACCTCCTGTTATCAGATTTTTTTATAAGGACTGCGTCCAAAACATTTCTCGCAGACCCGGAATGGATAACCCACCGGCAGCGTGACACCGCAGTATTTACAGGTACGGATATAATCCTTCTTATCTTTGGCAAGAAGCTTCATAATCGTATCTTCTGTCTTTTCACGTTCCCGGTTCAACCGTGTGCTGTCGCAAATTTTTCCCATTCTGGTGGAGAACTGGTGGTATAAGTCCAGCATTTTATAAAAGGTTTCATAACGCATCAGTCCCTTGTCATTGCACATAATCAGTGCCGGAAAATGAAGGGAAACGTCAGCGGTATAGGTCTTACAGTAATAGAGCCACAAATCTACAATGTCACGGTTCTTAATATCGATGGAGCAGGAAAGCATCCGGTAAAGGGTGTGTTTGTCCTCAAATCCGTCGATTTCCTTGCGGAATTTATAAGCCCTGTCATATAGGAAGAGAATTTCGTCAATGCTGATTTTCTCAAAAGGGGCAGCAGGGTCTACGGATTTCCATATTTTTAAAATGGTATTTAATGGCTCGTCCATATCCAAAAGGACATGAGGGAAACCAAGACTTACTTTCTTGATGACCGGTTCCGGCTGGTCAAAACGCTTGGCAATAAAATTTCTGGCATCCTCGCCCATGGCATTGACATAACCGGTGTCATACATGCCAAACCGTCCGGCACGTCCGGCAATCTGCCGTATCTCCGGGATATTAAGCGGGCGGGTGGAAGTGCCATCATACTTTTCCGTCTGGATAAAAACGATTCTTCGAACCGGAAGATTTAATCCCATACCGATGGCATCGGTAGAGACTACCACCTTGGTTTCGTGGCTTAAGAAAAGACGAATCTGTCTCCTTCTGATTTCCGGTGGAAGACTGCCGTAGATGACACTGGCACGAATGCCTTCACGCTCCAAGCGTCCGGCAATGTCTAAGACCGCACGCTTTGTAAAAGTAATCAGTGCATCTCCTTCTGTGACATCATCCGGGAAAATGAATGCCTCCGGTTCACAGACCAGAGCAGTCTTTCTTTCGTAGTGACACACTTCAAAGGTATCTTCGCAGAGTGTAATCAGATGCTTAATGACCTCTTCGGCAGCAGGACTCATGCAGATGTGGATTTCATCTGCTTTTACCCCCATAATGGCACGAGTCCAGGAGTGTCCGCGATCACGGTCTGCAATCATCTGCGCCTCATCAATAACAGCAATATCATAGTGCTGTTCCATATCTAACATTTCAATGGTGGAAGAGGTTATCCGGCTGTTTTCCTCCGGAATACATTCTTCTCCGGTAAGCATTGTGCAGGCAATGCCGGCATCTTTCATTTTCTCGTAGATTTCCAGTGCCAGAAGACGTAAGGGTCCAAGATAGACTCCGCACGAAGCTTCTTTTAAACGCTCCAGCGCATGATAAGTCTTGCCACAGTTGGTAGGACCGACATGCAGGATGAAATGCCGCTGCATGGCTCTGGTCTCCGGAAATTCTGTTTCCGGTTTCAGAGGAACCATTCCGATAATCTGATGGCGCATTCCAAACTGTCCATACTGATGGCACAAATCCTTTAAGGTACGCCGGCAAATTGCAAGAGGCATTTCCTGATATAAAAAGTTTAAGAAACGCTCTGTAATTAATTCCGGCTCCTCATCCTGCAGAGAACTGATATCGAGACGAACCAGTTCTGCAACAAGATATGTTTCAAACTGCATAATATAAATAGGATTGGCATCCCGGTAAACAAAATAGGAAATATTACGAAGCTGCCGGTGATAATTTTCCAACCGCACCTGTTTTATCTTCGGAGAGTTGATATCCTGCAGTTCCTTGGAAAGACGCTGCATCCGCTTCGGATAAGGACCTGCTTCCGGTATTGGTTTTTTATGCTTCTTTTTCGCAAAGCTTTTATACTGGGCACAATAGAATTGCACCAATTTATCTGTCTGTATCATAAGACCTCCATATCTATGCTAAGTATACCATTCTTTGGGTATGGTTGTAAAAGGCATATTTTTCATATAAAATCTCTGCCGCCACCGGTTTGACTTCGTAGAAAATGGGTGTTACAATCGTCCGGTATGAAATGCTTTATACAGGCGATGGGAAAGATTATAAGATAATACAAAATCATTGGTTATTCCGCAATTGCCTGTTTGGGACTGGAAAATCCCACAGTTCTAAAGTGCATGTTTTTCTTTCTTTTATTAAAAACAGTCTTTTTCATGTTTGACAGTAATACTGCACCGTTCGCTGAAATACGGATGCATTTTAAGGACTGTTAGGGGCACTTGGAATTTCGTCTGGCAACAGGCAACGCTGGTACAGGGACGTACCAGCGAGGCACAGATGAACATGGATGTGAATTTGTGCCGGTTGCCAGACTGAGTAGATTGCAAATCGAAATTCCTAGTGCCCCTTGCAGGACTTATGCGGCATCCGTATCCAGCGGACAGTACAGTATTCCGGTCAAAGCAGGCAAAAGACAGTTTACAATCAAGAAAAACATGCACCTAAGAACGGTTGGCATTTTCCGTCAAAAAACAGTTAATTGCGGAATAACCAATTGATTATATGTATAAGCTATAATCTTTCCCATCGCCTGAGAAAGAAAGGAGACCGTGATGGAACACACAGTAGAGACTACGAAGAATCCGCTGGCGGAAGAAAAAATCGGAAAACTGATTGCCCGCTTTGCAATACCGGCAATCATCAGTATGCTGGTAAGTTCCCTTTATAATATAGTAGACCAGATATTTATCGGGCAGGGCGTTGGCATGCTGGGAAATGCAGCAACCAATATTGCATTTCCGGTATCCATTATCTGTACGGCAACGGCATTATTACTTGGAATCGGAAGCGCATCCAATTATAATCTGGAGACCGGAAAAGGAAATGTAGAAGAAGCAAATAAAATTGCAGGAACAGGACTTAGCCTTCTGTTTATCTGTGGAGTGATAATTGCAGCAATTGTATTGCTGTTTTTAAATCCGCTGCTGCATTTATTTGGCGTAACACCGGATGTACTGCCGTATGCACAGGATTATACATTTATTACAGCCTTTGGAATCCCGTTTCTGGTATCTACAACCGGTGGAACGCATCTGATTCGTGCGGACAGAAGCCCGACTTATTCCATGACCTGCATGCTTGTGGGTGCAATTATCAATACGATTTTAGACCCGTTATTTATCTTTACATTTAACTGGGGCATCAAAGGAGCTGCATGGGCTACCGTAATTGGACAGTTTGTATCGGGATTGCTCGTTATTATTTATTTTGCAAAATTCCGTAAAATGGAGCTGCATCTTTCCATGCTCCGCCCAAAGGCAAAATATATGAAGGCAATTGCAGCGCTTGGAATGGCTTCCTGCATCAACCAGATAGCCATGGCAATTGTGCAGATTACCATGAACAATATCCTGCGGCATTATGGAGAACTTTCCATATATGGAACAGATATCCCCCTTGCCTGTGTTGGAATTATTTCAAAAGTAAATATGGTATTTATGGCAATCTGTATTGGAATTTCCCAGGGTTGCCAGCCAATCTGGGGCTTTAATTATGGAGCGGGAAGTTTTGAGAGAGTAAGAAAAACTTTCTGGCGTGCCTTTGAAATATCGGTGCTGGTGGGTGTTGCATTTTTTATTGTATTTCAGATATTCCCACATCAGCTGGTGGCGGTATTTGGTGACGGAAGCGCAGAGTATTTCCAGTTTGCAGAGCGGTATTTCAGAATCTTTATGTTTATGACATTTATCAATGGAATCCAGCCGATGTCTTCGGGCTTCTTTACATCCATTGGAAAAGCCAGACTTGGTATTGTAGTATCACTAACCAGACAGGTGCTGTTTTTGCTGCCGCTGATTCTTATTTTCCCTTTGTTTATGGGAATCGATGGAGTAATGTATGCAGGACCAATAGCGGATGCAGCAGCGGCAGTCATTGCCATTTTCTATGCACTGCGTGAATTAAATATCATGAAAAAATTAGAAAAGAAAGCTAAATAAAAGAAAGCTAAATAAAAGAAAACTAAATAAAAGAAAACTAAATAAAAGAACGTCATATAAAAGAATCCCATGGAAAACTTCGAATATTTTCCATGGGATTTTTGCTGTATCTTATACAAATAAACCACCTGCTATGAAGGTGTGTCCACAGACGCTTTAGCTTACAGTAAAAAACCTCCAATGTTATACTAAGTACAGGTTCGC
>ONAD01000002.1:0-13027 GCA_900315735.1 uncultured Lachnospiraceae bacterium
CATCACCTCCCTGAATACACATCAGAATATCGAGCGAAAAAGCGGCGTTATAGCTCCGCTCTATTTATCGTGTCAGCAAATCGACTGTGAATAGTAACAGTTCATTATAAAAATCTCAGATTTTTGTCTTGACAACTGAGCCACTATATTCACCGGAAAAAGGAGAGAAAGGCTGCCACAGTTTTCCATTGGAGCAGATAGAAAGTGCAGTTGATTTCTTAGAGCAGAGTGGATGTAAGAAAATAGGAATTATGGGCGCATCGGCGTCAGCCATGATTGCACTTACGTCAGCAGCTTATTTTCATGAGATAACACTTACGATGGTGCTTACTCCTTCTGATTTCGTAATGGAAGGATATTATCAGGATAAGTTGGATGGTGTGGGAGAAAGACCCGGTGATTTCGAATCATCCCTGACATTCCGGGGAGAGCCGCTGCCGTTTCTTCCATATGTATACCGCCATCCGGAGTATTGGGAGAAGCATATTGAGGAGTCAAAGCGAAGAGGTGACCTGACTGCCGCAAGAGATTTATTTGATGAGTCCGAGCACAGACATCCCATAGAGGAGCCGGAATTTATTCCGGTGGAAAAAATTTGCGGCAGGCTGATTATGGCAGGAGCAGAAGATGATGTGCTGTGGGACACCTGCAAATACATAAGGCGGATGGAAAAACGTATCAAAGAAAGAAATGGAAAGGCAAAGTGCCAGGCATTGCTTTATGAGCATGGAACCCATTTTGTTTTCCCTGAGAGCATGATACATAAAGCAATTCCATTCGGTGTCAATATTTTGCTTCCGCTTATATTCAAAGAAGCGAAAGGTTATACCAGGGAATGTAAAAATACAAGAATTTCTGTAGATAAGCACTTAAGAGCTGCCATCCATGAGTGGCAGCAGTAATAGGAGAAAAAATGTCATTAAAATACACTTTAGTAAAAGCAGTTTTTCATATTGTTCCCATGCAGAAGGTTATGGCGAAGCCATATGAAGAGTTGATAAAAAAATTTAAGACAAAGGATGCAAAACCGGAAATTCCGAATTTATCCGATGCAGAATTAACCTTTGAAACCAAAATGGTGGGCGGATTTCCGGTGCTTTCAGTTTCTCATAGAAAGCCTGTTCATAAAGTATGCATTTATGTAGTGGGTGGCGGAATGTTAAAATATCCGAAGCCATCCCAGGCAAAAGGCATGGTAGATCTGGCAAAAGAAACCGGAAGAAATATATTGCTGCCTTATTTTCCACTGGCACCAAAGTACTGCCTTTTCGATGCATTGGACATGCTCTATGATACTTACAAAAAGGCATTACAGCAGTATGAGGCAGATGACATTTCTTTCTTTGGAGGTTCCTCCGGAGCGTACATGACACTTTGTCTGATGTCATATATAAATAAAAAAGGGGAAGGACTTCCGATGCCCGGAAAAATTGCCTTGAGTTCACCGGGTTCTGCGCTGACTCCGGAAGAGAGAAAGAAAGCAGAAGAATTAAATAAAACAGATTTGATTATGAGCACAACAGCATTGGATAACATTTTTGAAGGAATGGCTGGTGGAAAGGAGCTGCCGGAATACCTTTATTATATGCAAAAGGGAATTTATGATGGTGTGAAAAATGTGTACCTTTCCTACGGCGGGGACGAAGTCTTTTCAGCGGTTGCAGAGTCCACTGCCGAAAGGTTAAGAAGCTATGGTGCAAAGGTGACTCTTGAAGTTGCGGAAGGAATGTACCATACTTTTGCTGCCATGCCTCTCGTCAAAGAAGCACAGCCGGGATATCAGAGAATCATATCCTATTTAAAATAGCATTTATCGGAAAAAGGCTTCTTGAAGGAAATATCTACCTGTGATAAAATAAAATTAATTATACTTACAGGGAAAGTAAGTATTCAATTACTAAGCATTCTTGAGAAACTGCCAGTGGCAGGTTCTTATGCTGCTCAGCGAAAATAAAAAGTCACGGAGGATTTTACAATGGAAGAAGCAAAGCAGAACAATAAGCAAAAGAAGGATTCTTACAATCTGAGAATTGTGACGGCTGTACTGGTATTAACAGTGCTGGTTTTGGGTGAGTTATATGTGATGATTAACTATCCGACAAATTATGTGGCATTGATTGTGCTTACAGTTGTAGCCCTGGCTGATATTTACATTTTGATTGCCAGTGCAATCCAGAAAAATTATAAGAAAGAAATCGACCAGTACGAACAATATGATAACCTGTTTAAGTCAGAAAAAGCTTCTTATCTTGTAACCCGTAAATCCTTTGAAGACATTGCAGACCAGCTTGACCGTATCGAAGAGGCAGCCGGTTCACCGACAAAGGATATCATAGATGCACAGAAATCCATTGCCAAAGTTACGATAAGCCGTAACAAAGAGAATTCCGATGCATTGATGAATTCCAACGACAAATTATTAGAGCAGATATTCAATCTTTCCGACCGCCTGGATAATCTTGAAAAGAGCATGTTAGAGCAGCAGCGAATCGTAGCTGAGAATGCCAACAAAGACCTTCTGTTAAAACAGCAGGAAATGGCAGCTTCCATCAAAGAAATGGAATTGTCCATCCGTAATACCATATTAACAGAAGTTGGAAAAATAAATATTGCACCATCCATTGCCTATACAGCAGCACCGGTACAGCCGGCACCTGCAGCATACGCACAGGCACCGCAGACAGCAGAAGAACCGGTTGCACCAATCGAAGAAGCAATGCCGGAAGAGCCGGTTGCACCAATCGAAGAAGTAATGCCGGAAGAACCGGTCGCACCAATCGAGGAAGCAATGCCGGAAGAACTGGTCGCACCAATCGAAGAAGTAATGCCGGAAGAGCCGGTTGCACCAATCGAAGAAATGATGGCAGAAGAGCCAGCAACAGAACCAGCAGCTGAAGAGGAGATGCCGGATTTAGCAGAAGATGATTTATTAAATATAGATGCTTTATTTGGAAATGACGAAGAAGCTGAGGCTCCGGAAAATGTAGCTGAAACAACAGAAGCTGCAGAAGAAAGCGTAGAACCGGAAGCTGAAGAAGCAATCGGATTTGATGATACACTTGGATTCGCAGATGAGGAGCCAGAGATAAGTATTCCGGAAGAGCCTGCATTTACAGAGGAGATGGTAAATACCATTGATGAACCGGTTACGGAAATGAATTCCGACCCGAATCATATGATGACACCGGAAGAGATTGCAGCGCTCATTGCAAATGCAAGCGCAGCTACAGAAGAAGCACCGGTTGTAACAGAAGATGCGATTTCTGAAGAATCTGAGCCGGTAGCGGAAGCAGAACCTGTACCGGAACCGGTTGTGGAAGAGCCTGTTGCAGAGGAGCCGGCAGCAGAAGAACCAAAGGAAGCAGAGCCTGTTATCGAGACAAATTCCGATCCGAATCACATGATGACACCGGAAGAAATTGCAGCATTGTTTGCTAATTTGTAATTTACAAATTTTTTACAAAAAAATAAAAAATTACTTGCAATTCGATAAATTCTATTATATAATAGTCCTTGCGTTAAGCAATGCGCCACTAGCTCAGCTGGCAGAGCACCTGACTCTTAATCAGGGTGTCCAGGGTTCGAACCCCTGGTGGCGCATGTAAAGTACCGATTTTGTGGACGTGGAGCCATGGGGTTGGTGCTTTTTTTTGTTGAAAAATATCTATAAGAAAAATATCCATAAGAAGCTGCCGGAGGCAGGTTCTGCAGGTGCAAAATAAGAAATGGCGGAAATATCATTTACTTATTCAGAATATTTTTTACTTCTTTAAAAGACTTTTGAATTGTAGTAAATTTAGTATGAAGGGCAGGCTTACGGTAGGAAAAGAGCAAAGCCTTTCTGGAAAAGCGGTTGGATTTGAATTTCATGAGGAGCATATCCTTTTTTAGTTATCATATGCAAAGAGTATTTATATGTGAAGAAAGATATATAAAGAGGAAATCATTTGGAAAAGAAAATTCTGATTGCCTGTGCAATGCAGCAGGATGAGATTGAAAAGTACAGAAAACAATTAAATATATCATATCCTGTTGTTTATCTGCAGCGTGGACTGCACAGAAACCCGTCTGTATTAAGAAACCTGCTGCAACAGGAGATTGACCGGCATCAGGATGCAGATATAATTCTGCTAACCTATGGACTGTGCGGCCGTGGCACAGAAGGAATTGCAAGCCGGAATACAGAGCTTATAATGCCACGTTTCCACGACTGTATCCACCAGCTTTTAGAGAGTCATGTGGATAAGACTTCTCTTTATGCTACAAGAGCGTGGACAATTGACAGGGAGTCCATTGGAGGACAGTGCAGCACCATCCTTGCCACATATGGCAGAGAAAGGGGGATGGAAGTTTTAAATACAATCTATGGCGGTTATGAAAAGATCACTTTAATAGATACGCAAAGCTACGATATAAAGAAAACTCAGGATGGACTGAAAAGACCGGCAGAACTTTTAAACAAGAAATTGGCGGTAGAGACATCCGATTGCAATATCATAAGAAAGCTTTTATCGGGAGAATGGGACAGTGATTTCATTCATCTTGAAAAAGGAGAGTGTGTTACAGAAAAGCACTTTATATAAGAAAGATTTGGAGTGATTCCAGTTTCTTCTTATATAAGTTGCTTTCTGGTTATTGAGGTATCCGTAAAGCGTATTTCCCGTAGTTATGAAAACTTTTTATTACTTATTTTCTGGTCTGTTTCTTCTGGCGGAAGTACCATACCAGTGTAATTGCTGCAATGAGTACCAGTATCAGGACTGTTGTAATAACAAGTACCTGGAAGGAAGTAGTTTTTTCAAATACAGCTGTATCCTTCTTGCTGCCGGAATCATTAGTATCATTTTTAGATAAGACATTTTCCGGTTCTGCAGCGCCTTCATCTGTTAATCCGTCTTTTGTTTCATCTGCAAGAGAGTCATCTGAAAGAACAGGAGTTGTTAAATCAGAGGAAGTAATCATGTTTACCGGATTTGTTGTGTCAGCAACTACGGTAGTATCAGAGTTTGCAGCATTAGAAGTCTGGCTGCTGTCTGCTGTGTTGTTTCCGGTATTGGAAGCAGAAGCGGAATTCTGATTACTGTTACCATTGTCCGGGTTCTGATTCTGACCATTATTTCCATTGTCTGGGTTCTGGTTCTGACCGTTGTTTCCGTTGTCCGGATTTGGAGCCGGGTTTGGTGTAGGGTTTGGATTGCTGTTGTTAAGAGGAACTGCGACAATACCTACCGGTGAGAAGGAATCCGTTGTAAAGGTGAGCGTTCCATCTGCATTTACAACCGGGGTAATGTACTCTAATTCACCATCATGGCGCTTGTGGACCACCAGAATGCCTTTGTATTTGCTGGTGTCATAAGAAACAGCAGGCATTGTCACGGTTACGGTGTTGCCATCACTTAATTCATAAGTTTCATTTGTGATGTAATTAACAAGGTTGACCTCATAAAGGGAAAGAATCTTGTTTTCCCCGCAGTCAATGGTAATGGTGGAGTAGGTAATATCATTTTCCACGACTGGTGTTACTTTGATTCCAATGTTCCACTGGTCTTTTTCCAAATCACTTACTTTAATTTTGGAAGCGGTATCTTCTTTAATGGTATTGGATACCACTTCTTTTAGAGATTCTACCTTTTCTAAGGTATCATCAGAAATATAGGTTTTGGCTTCCTCAGAAAGCATATCATATTTCTCGGTAAATTTCTGAATAGAGGAAATAGAAGAAATAAGCTGTAAGGAATCCGGAAGCAGTGTGGTGTCATTGTTTTTCATGGAATCTAAAAGTTCTGTGACTTTAATATCCAGAGTATTGTTAATCTCTTCGATTTTTTCACTGTCTGACTTGGTCAGTACTGTAATATCAAGGGTTACGGTTGGTGCATCGGCTGTTACGTTGACATTGTTCCAGTCATTGGTATTGTCACCGTCATCGGTATCTCCATAAAGTACATATGGATAGGAAATGGTGATGTCCTTATCCTCTGTAGTAAGAAGATCCTTTGGATAGCTGATATAGTTGGTGATATCTTTTGTTAAGCCGTTGGCATAATGGGCAACTACCTTCATTCCTTCGGAATCGAAGAGGTCACCTTCTTTGTAAGTAAGTTTATCCGGCTGGCTGGTTACTTCAATGGAAGTAATTTTACTTCCTACTGCCATCATGTGGGCAGAGTCATTTTTGAAATAAATGGTTCCGTCTGAATCTACGATTGGAGAACACAGCGCATACTGTGACTGTGCGCCGGATGGTGTAAACAGAACCGGAGCATAAAGCAGTGTATCATCATCATCGATACTGGTCTGTCCCGGACGGTCTTTGATGACACGTAATTTACCCGGTGTATAGTTATCGAAGAAATAGATATAGCAATAACCGTCTTCATCTTCGTAGGCAGTGGTTAAAAGTCCACTGGTCTGTGGGTAGCCCTGTGTCGGACAGGTATAAGCTATTTCAAAGGAATCCAAATCAATAACGGTAATGTTATGTCCGCTGTAAGCCCCGAACTGGGAATTACCTGAAACACCTACATAGGCACGATTATTGTATACAACAGGGGTAGAGGTACTCATACCTCCTAAATCAAGAGTTCTTAAGGAATCTTTATCAATGGTTCCATCATCATTTACATATACTTCGTAGAAGCTGCCGCCTTTGGAAGTAAAGTAGAAGGCGCCCGTCTGCTTGGAATAAGCAATGGAGGAACGGATATCTGCATTTAATCCATCCAGAGAATCAATAACATCACCGGTCAGTGGGTCTAAGGATAAAAGCTGTGAGGTCTGGGAAGTATATCCGTTTTCTCCATCATCTGTACCAACCAACAGGTAATTATCTGTTACATAACATCCAGCCCAGTAGAATCCACCGGTATTCATATACTGCCAGGTTACCTTTTTGGCTTCGGTAGGATTGTCTGGATTCTCATCTTCTACAGAGAGGCAGACATAATCACAGTCTTTGGTATCACCAGTCCAGAAGCCGGTATAAACATAGCCATCATGATAGGTAATCGGGCTGTTCGGCTGTCCGTTTGTGGTACTTTTGAATATCCAGAGGGACTCTAATGTTTCTGCATCAAATGCCTGAACACGGCTGCCTGCAAGGGCTACAAAGATTTTTCCATCTGCATAAGTTGGCGGTGTGATATTGAATGCAGAAGTAGTTATCATGGTACCGGATGCAACAATCTCTCCGGTTGTCTTATCCATTTTTACAATGCTTTTATTAGATGTAAAGTAAAGATAGCCATTTACAATAATCGGTGAACTTGGTGCGCCGCTTGCCCAGCCGGCACCGTATTTGGTTGCCCAGTAAAGCTCTGCTTCATCGGCTGTCTTAGGTGTAGGAGCATCGGTAATACCGTTATTGTTGCTGTTTCCACGGAAATCAGCCCAGGTGTCATCAGATGTTTCTTCCTTGGTCAGATTGATTTTAAGCTCCATATCCTGAGCAACAAAGGAACCTGTGTTATAGAGATAGCCGTCTGCAATAATTTTGTAGATGTAAGTAGATCCCTTCATCAGAGTGTAGGAGCCATCTTCATTGGCAGGCTGCTCTACACCGGCGGTGGAAAGAATCTGAATATTGGCATCGGGCACATTCGGCGTTAAAAGGAGAGAAACAGTTGCACTTTCTTTCCGGTTTAAAGCAACGGTGTAAGTGCCTTTACTTCCATCTCCGTGAAGAACATCAATGGTAATTTCATTATCATCTTCACTGATAGGAACAACGGTATCTGTGCCACTGGTTGCTGTTTCGCCATTGATAGCAAGAGAATAGCGGTAACTGCTTGCTTTATAAGTGGTGGCTTTTACAGTAAGTTCTGTTGCAGTATCTAAAACGTCAACAGAGTAATTGTATTTCTTTCCGTTAAAGGAAGGTGTCAGCGTAAGTGCATTTCCATGGTCTGAAACGGTAAGAGCAGAAAGGCTTCTGCTTCGCTCTATATTTACTTTATAGGCCTGGCTGACAGAACCGTATTTGGCAGTCAGTGTAAAAGTATTCTTATTACTTCCTGCAGAAATCAGGCTGCTTGCATACTTCTTGGAACCGGAAGTTAAGCTTAAGCTTTTAGAAGAACCGGTAGAAGTATTGGTAGTAGCTGTTTTGTAAGTACCGGTCATGGTAGCACCCTTTGCGTCATTTGCCAGGGTTGCTGTTACATAAAGACTGCCTTCGGTATCCGGAACAGTAATGGTAAATTCTCTTGTATCCGGGTCAAAATCAGTTAAGTAAGTATTATTATTGCTATCTGTAAATATCAGATTGCTAAGAAGATTGATTTCCGTCATTTCTACCGGAACCGTCAATGCGGCGCCATTTACGGTAAAACTGCCGGAAGCGGTTTTATAACCGTTTGCAGCAATAGAGTAAGTATAAGTTCCGTCTTTTAAATTATATTTATTGCCGGCGGAAGCATTCATTGTGTTTCCATCGGAATCTTTTACCGTAATGGAAGAAGCAGTAACCGTATTCTTACCGGAAGTAATGTTGAAATTTACTGCATAGGTCTTCGCAGGTACCGGAAGTGTTTTACTTATAACGATAACAGAATATGGTGGAGCTACACATGGCTGTCCGGTACCGGAAGGATAATTGACATAAGGTTCCAAAGTCTGTCCGGAGGAAACATAGTAGACACCTTCATCACTGAAGTTTAAGGTAACATCTCCGTTTTCGTCAGTGGTATTCACATCTGTCCAGGTATAACCAAGGTCAGTGGATACCTGAACAGTCTCACCCGGCATTGCTACAGTAGAAGCACTTCCCGGATTGCTTCCTGCAATATCAACCGGGGAAGCATACATATTTAAAGTAATATCATCTCCTGGTCTTGCAGTTACATAGGTTTCATCAAAGGCTGCAAATGCACCGTAGGAATAAAAAGACCAGTCGCTAAACATGGCAAAATCCAGTTCATCGCCTTCATTTAAGAGAATGTAATCTGCAGTTGCTCCCCAGCCTTCATACATCAGTGGGTAAGCGTGGTTGACATAATACATCAGGTTTTCATCATGTCCCCAGAACTGCTGCATGTACATGGAGCCTGTACTTCCCGTAATGGTAAGTGCTTCTGTACCGACTTCCAATGGTGTGGAATCCGGGCAATAATAAGTTTCCAATGCGCGGATAATGGCATGCAGTACGGTTGGTTTCTGAATGATATCACCATTGTCATCATATCTGGTAAAATCGCCAAGTCCATATTCGGATAAATCAAACCAGGATACCGTAAGCGGAACTCTGGTCATGGACGTTTGGTTTTCATCATTTCCCCAGGTGATAACACCATCGTTACTTAAGGTGAAGTAGACCGTAACGGATGATTCGTCGGTCTTAGGGTCTGCAACTTCGCCATTTTCGGTATCATACCCCGCAGCTAAAGCTGACATGCCGTTTGAAGTAAACAACATTGATACACAAAGCATCAGGCAAAGCACAAAGCTTACAATTCGATTGCTTTTTTTCATAAAGTCCTCCTTAGAAATAAAATAAGCCATTTTCCGAAGAAAATGACTTTTACACAACAAAAGAACCTGCAGACCCTTTATCTGCAGTACAATTTGCCGTCACCATTTTCCTCCGAAATGTATATAGCTGCAAATAAGGCAGGTCTCCTGACTCGAATTCAACCGCCGGCTTCTCCTTCCCAGTTTCCCAGTGGCTTACATCATCGTGTAAGTGAAGCCTTTGTCCTTCATACAGTAGCGGGGACTGCTACGGATTCACACCGTATTCCCTATTAATCGACGTACGTCGAACCTTAAATGCCCACTATGCAATTAAGTCGATAGTATCATACAACTATGATAAGCGCAAGAAACAAACAAAAAATTTCCTTGAAAAATGGAAAATGGTCTGTTATTTTATATAACTAGAATTATTGTATTAATTTTCACATCATATGAAAAATTGTATGATAGTTTGAAAACAATGCTACACATTACCTGTAAGAACTGCTAGGAATTTCACAGAAAATGCAGGTTTTTCCGGCAACCGGTGCAAAGTCGCATCCATGATCCAATTGCACCTTGCCGCCACATCCATGTGCCGGCATTGCCTGTTTTTGATGAAATTCCAAGTAGTTCTAACAGGCAAAGTTCATGCATTTGTTTTTAAACTACCATACAATTTTACCCAACTGATTTAAAAATAATAAAGAAAAGGATAGTCATGAAAAAAAAGTGGAAGAACATATCACTGCAGGTGATTTTTATCATATTGGTTGCATTTACCATCGCAGGCGGCATTCAGATTATGAGAAGCCAGCAGATATTAGAACCGGACAATCCAATACAGGGGATTTCAGAGAAGCGTTCCCATGACCTGTCAGTAGAAGAGACCGATTTCAAGCTGGAGGCAGATACCTATGATGCCGTAATGAGCGCCACTTCGCTGATTCAGGAGAATCCAAAGGATGAGGCAGTAAGTGAACAGGCTGAATTAACCGGTGAAAATAGCGAATTTTCCGAGGATGGAGAACCATTCGGGGATATGGAAAACGGTGCAGCAGGCGGCGATGCCACAGAGGATTCCTCCGATGGAAATGCAGGAGAAAACGGGGATGGCAGCGGAACAACCGGTGGAAACGGCGGCGGAGCCGGAGAGTTAGACGAGACTGACCTTGCATATTTTACCACCAGCATTATCGATGGTGAGACCGTGATGAATCCGGAATATGAATTTACGATTCGACATTTGAATAAAAATCTTACGGTAAAAGGCGTCTATGTTTATCTCAATGGTAAGCTGGATTTACAGTTTGACGGGGCTGTGACCTTATCGGAAGGAAAAAATAATATCCGTATTTCCGTAAGATATCAGGATGAAAAAGGAAAATACATCAATGTATTCAAGCTGTATAAAGTCTATCTCGGAAATAAGGATGATGCGGATGATCCCAAAGAGGAAGAAGAAGTAAAGCCGGACGATATCAGAATTACTACCAGCATTTCAGATGAAATGGAAGTCAGTGAGCGGGAATTTACTTTTACGGCAACAGCAGAGGATACCAGTGGAAAAACCTATCCGGTGACGGCAGTCTTAAACGGAAGCACCATAAAGGATCATTCCGGCAGCGAATATCACTGCTATCTTGATAAAAAGAAAAATACCATCCGTCTTCGTGTTTCCCTAAAGAATGGCAAAAAGGCAGAGTGGATTTATCATGTTTATTATATTCCACAGACGACGCCGGAAACAGCACCAATTATTATTACCAATCTGGCGGATGGCATGGTTTCAAATACTTCCGGGTATACGCTGGATATTTCTGCCAATGACTACGAAGGAAACCGTATTTACTATAATAATCTTACGGTAAAGCTCAATGGAACTTCGCTTTATTACAGTTGGGCAACCGAAGAGTTTACCAGCTACTGGCTGGAATTGGAAACCGGCGATAACACCGTATCCATCCGGGCAGAGGATGAGGCAGGGCGCTATACGGAGCAGGTCTATCACATTACTTATACACCGGCAGATGCCAATGTGCCGATTGGAAGTATACAGGTCAGCGTGGAGGCTGGAACGGTGGGACTCGGAACGCTGATTGCACCGCAGGAGATACCGATTTATGCGGATGTTCCGTTCTCTTATTATTTTGTCTCTCTGATGGATAACAATGGATTCACATATGTGAACGGTGGAAGCGTGGATCAGGGCTTCTATTTACGTTCCATTGGAAAGCCCGGTTTTGCAGCATCGGCGGCAGTTCCGGAGGATTTGCGGGCGCAGATAGATATTGACGGACTGATGTGGATGGGAAATGAAAGCAGTGACAGCCTTGGCGAGCATGATTATACCCAGGGTAGTGGCTGGATGTACTCGGTCAATGGAAAATACTGTAATTATTCCATGTCGGATTATCATCCGCAAAATGGAGATGTAGTAAGAATCCGTTATACCCTTGCCAATGGAAAAGACATTGGCGGATATACTTCAACGGGAACTGGAAATGGCAATATTAATTCAAATTATGCGAAGGAGTGGTAGGAAAATGATGCAGGAAAAAACGACAGCAATCTTAAACGAAGTAAAAAAAGTAATTGAAGGAAAAGATGAAGTAGTTGAAAAAATCTTTATGGCAGTACTGGCTCAGGGACATGTACTTTTAGAGGACGTGCCGGGAGTGGGAAAAACCACCATGGCGCTGGCATTTGCCAAAGTACTGGGATTAGAATGCAAGCGAATCACATTTACCGTAGATACCATGCCTTCTGATGTGACCGGATTCAGTGTTTATGAGAAAGAAAGCGGCGCACTTTCCTATCATCCGGGCCCGGTGATGACCAATCTTCTCTTAGGAGATGAGATTAACCGTACTTCCAGCCGTACCCAGGCAGCACTTCTTGAGGCAATGGAAGAAAAGCAGGTTACCATCGACGGAATGACTTACCCTCTGCCGGAGCCATTTGTTGTAATTGCAACAGAAAACCCGGTTGGAAGCGCCGGAACCCAGTATCTGCCGGAGTCCCAGTTAGACCGGTTTATGATAAAAGAGCATATGGGATACCCGGATTTTGAAAGCCAGATTCGTATTTTAAAAGAGCGTCATTCCAGTAATCCGCTGGATAAAATCGCATGTATGACAGATGCAGCAGGACTGACCGCCATGCAGAAGGAATGTGAACAGATAGAAGTGGCAGATGCCATTTACGAATATGTGACAAGACTGGTAGAAGCAACAAGAACCATGGAAGCAATTACCCTTGGAATCAGTCCCCGTGGTGCCCTGGCATTGTGCCGTATGAGTAAAGCCCATGCCTATGTATCCGGCAGGGATTATGTGATTCCAAAAGATGTATTCGAAGTATTTCCTGATGTTTGCGCCCACCGAATCAGGCTTTCTGCAAAAGCAAAAATGACAGAAGTAACAGCAGAAAGCTGCTTAAAGGAAATTTTAGCACAGACAGAATTACCGAAGATCATGCAGTAAGGAGCCGGAAAAATGGGATTCAGACGATTCACCTATGTAATCGGAATTATAATATTGTTTCTTCTTGCCATTTATTTCAATACGCCGGCAGG
>ONAD01000002.1:13059-173290 GCA_900315735.1 uncultured Lachnospiraceae bacterium
CCCTGCGCCATAAAGTTGAGGTAACACTTGAAGTTACAGAGGTAAAAGAAAAAAGTCTGGCAGTGGAAATTGCGGTAGAAAATAAAAGCATTTTCCCGCTTTCTTTCTTCCGGGGAATCTTGTATACAAGAAATACCTTAACAGGAGAAGAGAAAGAAATGCCACTGTCATTTACAGTAAACGGACGTGGTACGGAAAAATGTCAGTGTACGATTCACGTTGCAAACTGCGGGAAATACAGATGCAGCATAAAAAATGCGGCATGCTATGATATGTTATCTTTCTTTCATTTCCGGTTAGCGGATACGAAAGAAACTGCAACATTAATTCTGCCGGACATGTTTCCGATGGCAGTTACGGTACGCATGAATGCAGCAAATGAAGATATACCGGAATATGAAATGACCACAAAAGGCGCAGATTTAAGCGAAGTTTTCGGGCTGAAGGAGTACCAGCCGGGGGATAAGCTTCATGCCATTCACTGGAAGGCAAGCAGCAAATTCGATACGCTGGTAGTCAAAGAAGGCTCAAAATCCATGGAGCAGTCAGTCTATCTCATCTGGAATCCGGGAAAAAATGCACTTTCTCCGGAAGAGAAAAATGCACTGGCAGAGGTCTACGTCTCAGTTGCCTGCAATCTAATCGAACAAAAAGTGCCATTATACTTAGGATTCTATGAGGAAAACTTAGGCTGGCAGGAAGAGGAAGTTCATGTAGAAGAGGATTTGCTGGCAGTATTAGGCAGAATCCTTGAACATGAACCAAAGGAAAATTCTCTTCCGGTTACAAACCGCCATATGGTCATTGTTACGGCAGAAGATCAGGAGGCAGAAAGAAATATGCCACAGAACATGGTACAGGGCATACTTCCAATCCGAACGTTTTTGTTACTGCTTTCCAAAGAAAATCAGGAAGCGGGACAGATTTTATCCGGAGGAGCAGGCAGAATCCAGAAATCCGGACAGATTGCATCTGAGGGAACAGACAGAATCTATGGATTTCATGTAGAAGAGAAGGAGCAGGAATTGTGGCAGCTGGAAATCTGATGCATATAGCAAAAAATCGAAAATCGAAAAAGAAATCCGGACAAATAGAAATTACACTTCAGGGGGAGCGTACCAGAAAATATACTTCAGAACTGATGGCAGACAGCCTTCTGGCACTGTTTTTAGTCATCGGCATAGAAGAATTTATCTGCAGCCTTTTTCAGTTAAAGACCCACATCGAATTCCTGCTGCCGGTAAGTATGGCAGTTATCCTGCTTTTTTGTTTTATCCAAAAGAGCAGAGGAATGCGCTTTCTTGCCACGGGAATCGTGGCTGTCTGGCTACTGGTATTATGTGCCTTAACGAAAAATGATATGCTGAACGGCCTTAAGATACTGGCAAATGCCATTTCGGATACGCTGGGAAATTACTATGGCAGGATATTTCCGAAATATCAGGTGCTTGCAAAGGAATCGGATTATATGGTCTGCATTACTTTATTTTTGCTGCCGGTAGTGGTGCTTCTGGCACTGTTTTGCGTTTATCTGGTAAAAAGCGGTGGGAAGCTCTTATATTTTCTGGTGGTAGCAGCTGCACTCATGGGGCAGTTTGCCATGGGTTCTGCTACATCACTTTTCTATCTTGCGTTGATTTTATTATGTGGAATTTTTCTTCGGATGCAAAGAAGAAAACTCTCAGAAGTATGCACCGTAACGGCAGCGGCAGGTCTTGTGGTTGCTGCAACACTGTTGATTTTATCCCTTGCCGGCGTGAAATCTTCGGAATTTGCGGCAATTTTGCGGACAGGCTCCCTGCAGGCAATGGATGAGCTCCGCTATCATACCGCAAAGGAGACCATTCTCCCGGAGGGAAATTTCTTAAAGGCGGGAAAAATCGAGGGAGAGCATAACGATATTGCATTAAATGTAACTATGAGTACGCCCCAGTCCTATTATTTAAGGGGCTATGTGGGGGAAGTGTATACAAAGAGTTCCTGGCAGAAGGCGGATACCTCAAGGCTTTATGATTACCGGAATACCTTTTACTGGTTACACAAAGAGAATTTCTACGGGCAGACACAGCTTGCGGATGCGGCAAATTTACTGGATGATTCCTTAATGGAGCCAAATGACATTACCATCGAAAATGTAAATGCCAGCAGCAAGTACCTTTATATGCCTTATGAGCTGTTGAATTATCAGAATGTGCAGGAAGCCTATGCCAATGAAATCGGCGACAGCCGGGACACGGTACAGGGTCTGAAAGGTGAGCGGAATTATCATTACATGGCATGGCAGAATGAGATTAAGAATTATCCGGTACTGGTTCAGAACTTAGGCCTGCAGGAGGATTCTGCAGATGTAAGAGATTATCTTGAGAAGGAAAGCTATTATAATGCCTTTGTCTATGATACCTATACCCAGATACCGGACAGTACCAGAAATATGTTGCAGAATCATTTGGGGAAATATGACGGAACCACCCATATGCCGTATGAGGAAGCGAAAGATAATATTTTAACTTATTTATCAGAGCATGTGATTTACAGCACCGGCGTCTCTGCCATGCCTGCCGGTGGGGATTTCCTGCAGTATTTCTTAGAGGAGAGCGGCAGCGGCTATTCTGTTCATTATGCAACGGCGGCGGTTATGATGTTCCGCTATTATGGAATTCCTGCAAGATATGTGGAAGGTTATCTGGTGACACCGGAGGATATCAAGGGCGTGGAAGAAGGAAGCACCATTTCCATACCGGAAAATCACGCCCATGCCTGGGCAGAATATTATCAGGATGGAATCGGCTGGATACCATTTGAAGTAACACCGTCTTACCTTAATGTGATGGAGCAGCCCCAGAAGGTGACCGGACTGGAAAGCCCTGATACCGAAAAGCCGGAGGATGAGACAAATCTGGAACTGACCGGAGATAATTATGAACCGGATGAACGGGACGAAGAGGCCGACAGCATATCCGGCATCGTCATTTCCCTTGTGATTCTTCTGATAATGCTTCTTTTACTGGCTGGAAGCCTTTGGTTCCTTCGCCATCAGAGAAGTAGAAAATGGCAGCAGGCACTTCATTCCGAAGCGAAGAGAGAGGCAGTGCTTTCTACGATGGCATACTGCATGACCGTACTTTCCATCTGGAAATGCAGTGGTGGAAAGCGGGATTACCGGAAAGATGTGGAAACATTTATTCAAAAATATGAGCTCAAAGCATCAGAATTGGAGAAGTCATTTGATATACTGATTCATATATATGAATTATCCCATTACAGTACAAGACCATTAGGGGAAGAAGAAGTGCAGCAGGCACAGGAAACCTATGGTTTATTGAAGCAGTGGATAAAGGAACAGAAGAGGGGAAAAGACCTGTTTCTTAGGATAAGAGCATTTTTCAAAGGACTGTAAAAATATAAAAGTGTAAACTACGAGAAACACGCTTTGCGAGCTACTCGCGTAAATAAAAGAACCGGCTCCTTAAGTTAGGTTTTATTCTAACTTAGGAAGCCGGTTTTATGTTACCATGTATCCGTAAGAAGCTGCCGGTGGCAGGTTCTGCAGGTTATTTCTTCTGCGCCTCATCCATATAGATACCGATTTGTTTGTCCATGCCAAGGATGTGGTTAGACAGCCAGCCCAGCAGGAACTGAATCAGTTCCATAAGATAAGTCTGCTGGTTATTATCCATATCGTCCAGTTCGGAGAGGTCAATTTCTACCAGACGCTCAACGAAAGCGGTGTGGGCACGTTTCTGGGCAGCCAGTCCCGGATAGTGCATTTTCTCCATCAGCATTTCTTCATCTGCAAAATGGAACTGGGTATAATCCTTTAATTCTGCTAAAAGCCGCATAATTTCATCATATTTGTCATGCAGCAGATCGTTTTGAATCAGGTCATTGGTTTCTTTTATAATTTCAAAAAGCCGGCGGTGTTCTTTATCCACAAGGTCGATGCCGGTCTTGTATTTGTCAGTAAAAGCAAATGGGTCTTCGGAAGCCTCTTCCGTTGCGGACATTTTTCCAATCATCATATCGCTGCTTAAGATATGGCGGTACAGCCAGCGCACCAGATAGGAAAGCAGCTCTTCGAAAGATGCTTTGGCAGCTTCTTTCGAGGATTCATCCAAAGCAAAGGAATTGATTTTTGCAGCAAATTCGGCATGTTCCTTTTTCTGAAGCGGAAGCTCCGGGTCATGATTCTGCTCCATATAAGCCTCTTCATGGGCAAAATGTGTATTGGCATAATCCTTCAGATGAAGAAGCAGGCTCTGGGCAATCCCGGAAACGTCCTCGGTTGTCTCAATAAGAGAAAGAGCTTCATTTATCATCTGGAATAATTTGCGGTGTTCCTCATCTATTTGCGGAATATGAATCATACAATCTTCTGTAAATTCGTACATGGCATACATCTCCTTACTTCGTATCATTGATTTAAGCTACGACGTATTATAAACCCTCAGAAGATAAGCCACAATAAGAAAAATGGAAATTTATAAAAATTTCACGGATAGACCAACGCCGACTGCTCCGGGACCGGTATGACAGCCAATGCTGGCAGAAAGCGGATTGTAGAATACATCAGCGCCCGGAAACGCTTCTTCTAAAGCGTGTTTCCAGTTAAGCTGTTCTTCTTCACTAAGGCATGTTCCGGCAGCACCAATGGAAAGCTGTTCATTTGGTATATCAGCAAAACGTTTTTCTTTATCATTTAAAAGAGCTTCAATCATCCGCTGCTCACATTTTTTCATACTGCGTGCCTTGGAAAAGGAATCTAATTTTTCTCCCTGAATGGTAAGAATCGGTTTGATATTAAGAACAGAGCCAATCATGGCTGCAGCAGGGGTAATTCTGCCACCACGTTTTAAGTAGGTAAGGGTGTTGACGGAAATGTAAATGCTGGAATGATAAGCATCTTCTTCCAGAACAGCTTTAATCTCACTTCCGCTTTTTCCCATATCGGAAAGCTTTTTCGCCATAATTGCAGAAGCCTTTAATGTAACAGAGATACGGTGATTATCAACGACAAACACCTTAGAAGCATAATCTTCGGCAAATCCCATAGCAGCATGGCAGGAGTTGCTAAGTCCGCTGGACATGGGAATATATACAACTTCATCAAAGCCTTTTTGCAAAAGGGAATCCCAGTAATCCAGTACATCTGCCGGGGAAGGCTGGGAGGTGGTTACTTTTTTATCAGAAGCCAAAGCCTGATAGAAAGCTTCTTCTGTTATACTTTGTCCCTCGTAAAAGGTTTCATCATTTATGATGATTGGCATTGGAATCAGGAAAATTCCAAGTTCTTCTGCCTCTGCAGAAGATATTCCGCTATTTGTATCTGTTAAAATTGCTGTTTTCATAAAGCCTCCTTAATCCATTGTGTATAGAAAATCTGTGTTAAAAAATTTCTTGAAAAAATTTTTATCATACTTTATGATGTTGCTGTTACATTTTGTAACATAGTTTTATCTGTAATTCAACAGAATGGACGGCAACTGTGACAAGGAGGAATAAATTGTAACATGGAAAACAGGAGAGTCAGCAGTTCCAATATTTTTGCGAAAGAATGCATTGTTTCTGCATTGCTTCAACTAATTGAGAAAAAACCTCTTTCTACCATAACCATTTCAGAATTATGCGAAAAGGCTGGAGTATCCAGAATGACCTTTTACCGAAATTACGGTTCTAAGGAAGATGTATTTGATAAAAATTTACAGGATATTGTTGAACAATATAAAAGAGATGATATTTTTCATGAAAAAGAAGGTATCTATTATGATAAGCGTCATATGATACACTATTTTCAGTATCTTTATCGATATAAAGATTTTATGCGGGGACTTATAAGTTGTGGATTTGGAGCACTTTTTATGGAAAAGCTGAATCAGTTTATTCTGGAAAAATGGAAAGATTATGCAGATATTTACACACTGACAGCTTTTTCCGGAGCATTGTTTAATTTATTTCATCTATGGTCTACGAATCATTATGAAGAGAATATAGAGATTCTGGCAGAAAAAATGGAGCAGATCTTTTATCA
This sequence comes from uncultured Lachnospiraceae bacterium, assembly GCA_900315735.1. Lineage (GTDB taxonomy): Bacteria > Bacillota > Clostridia > Lachnospirales > Lachnospiraceae > Roseburia_C. The sequence goes on from ONAD01000002.1 coordinate 19,085, forward strand.
AAAAGAGACTGCTCCTGTAAATGGTTAATTTTTACGTTTTTTTGAAACAAATATAGTAATTACATCAACTCCACCAACAATCAGGATTCCTCCTGCGGCAGCGAGAAAAAGCGTTGTCCGGGAGGAGTTTTCTTTCCGGTAATTCTCATGGGTCATGCCATCCGGCAGCGTCGGTGCGCTGACAGTATCGGTCAGGTCATAGAGGGAAATGCCCTGTTCCTGATATAATTTGTAGGCACATAAGGCTTCCGTTGCCTGGGAAGAGGCAATCAGATTGCTTTCATCACCGGCTACATGGGCGAATCCGCCGTCCTCATTTTGAAATTGCATCAGTGCATCCAATACGGAATGTCCATTTTTAAGGAAACAGCTGTCATTTTCCGGGTCAATATGTAAGGCAGTCAGTGCAATCAGAACCTGGCTGCAGCTTTCCGAGCTTGCAGATTCTTTGGAATCAGGCTTTAAGAAGCTGCCGTCATCGAGCTGATTTTCCGATAGAAAGGCAAGTCCATCCTCCACCGCAGAAGTAATCGCAGGAGAAAGTTCCTCAGAAGAAAGCTCTCTTTCGCCAAGATAATAAGGAGCCAGAGCCGTAATAGCATTTGCCGTAATATCAATATCGCAGGATTCCACCGCATCCTCCGGGGAAGTCAGCATAAATCCGCTGCCGTCCTTGTGATAAGACAAAATGGTCTTTATCATAGATTCTCTGGTGTCGTAAGCGTCTTCTGGCAGAGGACAATCCATGGCATCCAACGTAATCAGCGCCCAGATACAGCCGTTGACGCCCTGTGCATTCAAAGGTGTGGTATAACCACGGTAGAAAGTGCCGTCTGCTAAGAAATCAATGGATGGCATTTCACCATTTGCAGCAAAGGTAAGGCTGATGCGGTGCCATTCCGTAGCGCGGGTTGCATCTAAAAGCTCCGGTTTCCGGTAGGCTTCTTCCACATAGGAATGAAGGGCTTTCCGGTAAGACGCCGTTTCATCGGCTCGTCCAAGCCGCCCCATGCAAAAGGTCACCCAGTCTGAGACCGAGCTGTCGGCTTCGTAGGGATTTAAGGTGTCCTGCTTATCAAACCAGGAAATAAGTTGGTTTAAGGATTCATTTACGGAATTATCTACTGCTAAGTTGGCAGAGGATTCCGAGCCAATGGAAGTGGATTCAGCAGCAACAGAAACCGGCTCCACCACAGCCGTAAGTAAAACCGCCAGCAGAAGCAGGCATAAAATCCGCTTTATTTCATAAAATATGTTCTGTATTTTCATGCTTTTATTTATTTCTGGAAGTAATCAGCTTGCAGATAGGATTTCCCTTGGAAGAGAATTTTTCTTCGTATTCGGTCATGATATTGCCCTCGTTCATGGCGGCATCATGGTGTAAATCCCTTGTAAATGCGTCCAAATTCCAGCCTGCAGCGTCGATTTCTTCTAAGGAGAAGTCGAAAAGTCCCACGTTATCGGTTTTAAACTCAATCTGTCCATCGTCTTTTAAGACTTGGTCATAGCGTTCTAAGAACTGGCGGGAAGTCAGTCTTCTTTTGGCATGACGGTCTTTTGGCCATGGATCGGAGAAATTAAGATAAATACGGTCTAACTCACCTTTTTCGAAGAATTCCGGCAGAAGTGCCGCATCTTCACACAAGAGGCGTAAGTTTGGCAGCGGATTTTCTTCTAATTTCTGGAGTCCGCGGTATAATACGCTTTCGTAACGCTCCATGCCAAGATAGTTGATATCCGGATTCTGAGCGGCTAAGTCCATGATGAAGCGTCCCTTGCCCATGCCGATTTCAATGCGAATCGGGTGGTCATTTCCAAATATTTCGTTCCAGTGTCCTTTATGGGAAGCGGCATCCTTGATACAGAGGTCGCTGGCTTCCACAGCCGGCGCAGCCGCCGGGATATTGCGAAGTCTCATAATATGAAATCCTTTCTTTTATATATATCTTTCGAAAACAATTTATCATATTTATGGTTTAAAAGAAAGAGAATTGTGAATATTAATGGAAAGGTATTGCACCATGGAAATGGATTGATATATACTTAAAGTTAAGAACAATTTAGGAGCAACAGAAAAATGAAAAAGAAAAAGAGAATATTGAGCTTCGGACTGGCAGTGTGCTGTTTCGTCAGCTTATTGGGTATAAATACACAAAAGGTAAAGGCGGCAGAGTACTGGCCTCAGGATCCGGAAATCGAATCGCCCAATGCGATTGTGATGGAAGCGAGCACGGGAACGGTTCTTTATGATAAGAATTCCACGGAGCAGCATTGTCCGGCAAGTATCACGAAGATAATGACCACGCTTCTGGCATTGGAAAACTGTTCTTTGGATGAAGTGGTAACTTTCTCACAGGATGCTGTATACAATACCCATGGTTCCGGAATTTCCAGAGATGTGGGAGAGCAGATGACCATGGAAGAGTGCCTCTATGCGGTTATGTTAGAGTCTGCTAATGAATGTGCCTATGCGGTGGCGGAGCATGTAGGCGGAACTGTTGAGAATTTCGTTCAGATGATGAATGATAAAGCGGCGGAGTTAGGCTGTGTGAATACACATTTTAACAATCCCCACGGATTATCTGAAGGAGAGGATGCAACCCTCCATTACACCTGCTGTTATGATATGGCGCTGATCGCAAAGGCTGCTTACGAAAATGAGACCTTCCGTGTAATAACGGCAACCAAGACCTATCAGATTCCACCAACGAATAAACATGATGAAATCACCTATCTGCAGAATCACAATGAAATGATTCATGCATTTAAAACCAGAGGACAGTATCTCTATGAATACTGCGTAGGCGGTAAGACCGGATATACCACAGCGGCAAACAGTACACTGGTTACCTTTGCAGAAAAGGACGATATGACGCTTATCTGTGTCATTATGAATGCTCAGTCGCCGGCGCAGTGGACAGACAGTATTGCATTGTATAATTATTATTTCGAGAACTTCTCGTTATATAATGTAGCGCAGAATGAGACAAGACTTGAAAATGGAGAAATGGATACGGGAATGCTCAATACCAATTCCTCCTTTGTAAAGATAGACCCGGCGGGAAACATTGTTCTGCCAAAGAGTGCAGAATTCAGTGAAGCTACGCCGACAGTAACTTTTGATAATACTTCAGAGGATGTGCTGGCAAATATTGATTATACTTTTGCCGGACATGATGTAGGTGGAGCCAATATCGTATCCACCGGAGTGAAAGCAGATACCTTCTCCTTTGATAATGTAAAAGAAGAAGAGACTTCGACAGAAACAGCAACCACCACAAAGCATAAGTTCCAGATTAATATCTGGAAGGTGTTACTTGGAATTCTTGGAGTCGTTGCACTTGTGGTCATAGTATTTTTGATTCGAAGGTTTGTAGATAATTTCTATATTATCAGACACAAATATTTCTCAAAGAGCAAACCGGACAAGCGTTATAAAACCATAAAGAGAAACTACCGCAGCAAGAGAAGACGGCGCAGAAGAAGAAAATAGTCTCAAAAATTACAATAGAACAATTGAAAAAGACAAGAATAAAAAAAACGACAATATTTAAATTTAAATATTGTCGTTTTACTTTACCTTGGACATTAACGTCAGGACAAGCTATATTCTGATAATTTGTGGATAATTTCATTATTATTCTGTTATTGTAGCAGAGTTATCCACACTATTTGGATAATTATCATCAATTTGTGGATAACAGAGTCTGCAGGTAGGAAATGATACGGCTGCGCTCTCTTGTATAGATAATAATGCCGTTATAAGCCTTTACCATAGTATCATAATGTCCCTTTAAACTGATGGAAGAGCTTAAGGTATACATGAGATAATCGGCAAGCTCGGTTGGTACTTCAATCAGCAGCGGTTCGGATTCTTCCAGACTCTTTAAGGAAGCTTCACCGGATTGCAGCAGGCGGCTGATTTCTTTATCCTGCTCAAACTGCTCAGATGTTTTATTTACAATAAAGTAACCCTTTTCATCCCGGGGCATATCCATTGCTTTGATGGCACGCTGCACCTGTTTGGTCAGTGCATCGGAGGCAGGATAGAGGGACTGGAAATATCCCATAAAATCCGAAGCCTGTCGGAAGTGTTCATTACAGCCCTTTTCCAAGACTTCCGTAACCAGAATACGTTTGATAATCTTCTGGCAGGTTTCCCGGGAAGGGTTTTTGCGGGTAGAATTTTCTGTTTCCATAGATACCTCATTTATCAAAAACTGACGCATATTCGAATAGACATATACGACATCAAATATTGTTCCAAGCAAATTATACGACAAGAAAGTAACTTTTACAACGACAAATTGAAAAACTTAGGACAAATTGCAACAGAAATTGACAAGCGGCAAAAATTAACTTATACTAGAAGAAAAATGCGAAGGAGCGATATCTATGAATGCGAAGCAGAAAGAGCAGACCATTGAAGAGATAAAGAAGCTTTTAGAAGAAAATAATGGCATTGTGAAAGCCGAAAAATTATATCCTTTGGGATTGACATATAAGAGCATTCAGGGACTGGTGAAAGCCGGCATTCTTGATCATGTAAAGAGCGGATATTATTCCATGGGTTATGAAGAGAAGCCGCAGGAAGAAATCATCCTGGGACTGTTTCCAGATGGAATCTTATGTATGGACAGCGCCCTTTACTATTACGGCTATATTGAGAAGCGTCCTTATGAATGGAGTATTGCCATCAGCAAGAATACTTCGAAGTCAAGGTTCCGCATGGAATATCCAGTGGTGAAACCATATTATACAGAGCCGGAGGTCATGGAGCTTGGTGTAACGACCATTCCTTTTGCCGGGGGCGAGATGAAGATTTATGAAAAAGAGCGTCTCATCTGTGACTGCCTTAAATATGAAGAGCGTCTGGAGCGGGAAGATTTAAAGAAGGCGCTTCTGGCATTTATCAATGAGCCGAAGAAGGATATTGCAAAATTAATGGAATATGCCAGAGCCCGCAAGGTTGTGGCAAAGGTTCAGAGCAGAATTGGAGTGTGGCTGTAGTGGCAGAGTGCATACTGAGTGAATCATTAATCCGGCAGAGAAGCGAGGATTTGCAAATCCCTTTTGTGGACCTGCTTCCATCTGCCGTTACCGAGTATTTCCTATATCAGATAAGTAAATCAACATTTGCAGAGAAGCTCTATCTTAGAAATGGCAGCAGCCTTGGCGTGGAGAATTACCGCAGAAAGAGAGTCTTTTCCCTTTCTTATTATTATCAGGTGATAAAGGATGAGCATTTAACGGAAATGCAGTTAGAGCAGCTTATGAAAGAGGTGTTAAGCCGCAAGCCGGAGTACACCTATACGATAGGCAAAGAAAAAGTGGGCAGCTATCAGATAGAAGTGCTGGCAAAATCAAAGGAGCATGAAGTTCCCATTACCCTGCGCATTCAGGAGCTTCGGGACGAGCAGATGCAGCCGGCTCATGGAGAACTGCCATTTTTCTTACAGGAGAATATAGTAATTCAGTTCCTGCAATATCCCTATGAGCAGGTTGTGGCAGAGAATTTCGTGGAAATCTTAGAGAAAATGGAATTAATCAACGACCTGTCCTGCTATGAAGAAATCTATGGAATCTTAAAGAAAGAGGCTTTGGATGGCAGAAAGGTTGAGCAGCAGATTATCGAAGTAGGAAAGATAAGAGAGCTGACCTTTGGAAAAGACCGGCTGGATACCGTCCTTCATTATAAAGATTATACTTATATGAAACGGAAATGGGCGGCATACCTAAAGCGTGAGCGTAAAAAAGAACCAGACTGGGCAGAAGTGATGACTCTTTTGGAAGCCTTCTTCCCACCGGTCTGGCGTGCGATTATCAAAGATGAAATTTTTATCGGAGACTGGATGCCGGAACTGTGCCGTTTCCTTTAAATGTTTAGTGGCTGTAGTCACGGATTAACGTCTTTAAGAAGCCAAGGATAGACCTTGGCTTGCGGGAGTCAAAGCATGGAACTTCCTCGCATTTGTAGCCGAAATCACTGGCAATGGCAACGAGACCGGAAACCGGATGCAGCGGAGTTTCATTTAATTCACTGCTTAAAAGCTCGATTTTAAAGCAATCTTCATCCTCTAAATCGCAGGTGAGGATGAGGTCAACATTCGTAATATTGGTAAAATCTTTTTCCGAATCAAAGATGGCAGCTTTTATGCCATCTTTTTTTAATGTTTCCAATAGCTGATTGCAGAAGGTCTTTTTATCGATGATGGAATCGCCAACAAGTGACACCACGGGAATACTGAAAGCAACGTTGCCTGCTGCCGGAAGCTCCAGCTCAATGTCTTCATCGAAAAGTTCTCCCCGTTCAGAAAGCAGTTTTAATGCGTGGTAATAGTGGGTGCGGGTATTGATATTAAAAAACTGCTCGTTCAGTGGAACCGGACATATTTTTGCCAGCTCATCTTCCGAGATGTAGCCGGCATTGCATTTCTCATGAAGCCGGTTAAAGGAATATTGATGAAAGAGCATGGCTTTTCCAACCTGCGGAATGCAGCTTTTGGAGTAGACAGCAGAGAGAGTCTCTAACTGGTCATTGGCACGGGCAATCGCCCAGATAGGATGTTCCTGCGGCTGTGACAGCAGGTAAAGTCCCAGTGCCGGCTCCACAAAAGGCGTATCCACGGAAATGAAAAAGGCACGCTCTTCAGAAATCATGGAAAGTGCGCTGAAGATACCGGACATCGGGCCTGCATTTCCATAGATGTCTCCAATGGTTGTCACCGGAAGATTCAGATGCGTATAATCATTTTTCTGCTGGACAGAAAGATAGATTTTCGGAAAATCCGGCTGAAATTTCCGAACCAGATATTCAATCAGGCAGCAGTCCCCAAAAGGGAGCAAAGCCTTGTCCGTACCGATTCTTGTACTTTTTCCACCACATAATATAACCAGTGCATGACTCATAACATTTACCTCATGTAATATTTTACCTTCTCAAAAGTTCTTCCATCATAACATAAATCAGTCAGCCTGTAAAACAAACATATCATTTCTCATATGTACCCGTTCGATTTCGTTGCGGCGGTAGGTCTGAATCAGATAGTGATTTTTCCGGTCAAAGACCAGAGCAATCTTCTTCGTAAATGTGGAAGTTCCCGGAGTATATTCAATGATATGTAAGGATGCACGGTACTGTTTCTTTAATTTCCAGATGTCCATCAGACCGATTCCGCTGCCGCCACTGTCCTTGTGGGTAGTGTGCTGGGTCTGACCGAAATCTTCAAAAAGCTGCACATCAAAGGCATTTCCACTGTCGGAAATCTCTATGGTGCAACTGTTCTCATCATGGCAAAGGTAAGCAGAAAGGCTGCGCACCTTGCTGTTACCAATGGCAATCATGGCATTTTCTAATAAATCCGCCAGAAGGTGGGAAAGGTCTTCCCCGGAAATCACATCCTCCGTCATCTTTACAATATCGCCTGTGATGTGCAGGGAAAAGTTGATGTTCTGCGCCAGGGCACGCTGCTGCATATAAGTAAAAAGCGCATCTAAGACGCAGACTCCGGTTGTTGGAAGCGCATGTTCATCATGGCGGTAGGAGTTCAGCGTACCTTTCCGATCCTGTGCCATGGTCTTTAACTCATTGGCAAGCTGTTCGCCTTTCTTTCTGGTATCACCGCCTGTAGCTTCCGCCTCTAAGTATTCGCAGACAGCCAGCTCCATTGCCGGAATCAGCTTGTTATCCTTATGAATAATCTTAGCCAGAGCATCATTATTTTCTTCCAGTTCCCGGATGCGGTTGTCTTTCTCACTGAGTTCATTCTGCAGAGCCTTAAGCTCCGACTGCCGCAGCTTCTCCAGGTAGTCACGGGTAATCCGGAACCGCCACCAGCAGTAAAGCAGAAGTCCAATCAGGAAAAGGGCGATGAGGAGAAAGAGGAACTGCATGTCAGGAATCGTATCGTAAAAACTGATTATGGTAACAATGAGCAGAATAAAACAGCTTAAGATGAAACCTGTGGCAGAGGAGCCAATCTGATAGAGAAATGGCATACCACGGCGGAGTCTTTTGATTTTGAAGAGCAGGAACAGTAAAAGTAATTCGATAAGTCCACCTGAAATTTGGATTGCAACATAAGGTAAATCATAACGTCCATAGAAAAATGGAGCAGCTACCAAGGCTATAACAAAGGCCACAAGAAGAAAGAGTATATAATAAATAGCTTCAGAAATAACCAACGTTACAAGACTTAATGAAATTGTTTTTTTAGCAAAATGAGACAATATAAAAGTATTAAAAAATATAATTGCTGGGAAAATAAAAATAAAATTTTTAACTTCTAAAAATGAAAAAATTAAGCTTTCTATAAGAAAGATGACTATAAAGGATATTTTATGAAGAATTTTAGGATTCTTCAAATTAAGAAGCTTATAAAAAAGATAAAAGCTACAAAGAAAGTTAAAAAACCAACGAATTAAATCTTGAATCATACATAACCTCATATAAAAAAAGAAAAAAGCATATAAAATGCAGTCTAAAATGCAACCCTGGTAACCAGTCTGTTTTTTCTATACTCTTCTTACATTTTGAGAAGGAGGAAGAAAGAATGGCTTGGTTTTTAGATTTTATAAAAAAATATTTTGGTTAACGTCCATCCGTAATCTTTTCCGCATAGAAGTAAATGAACTCCTTAATGGTAGGCATTCCGCGGTCAGGATTAATGTGGGCGGTGTAGCAGTTAAGAAGAGTTTCGGTGTCATTGGAATTCCATGCGCGGTTAATGGCATTTTGCATGGCGCGTTCCACACTGGAATTACTCTTCTTATACTTGTTACCAAGAATCTGGGAAATGTTTGTAGTCGGGGCATCAATCGTTATCATAATAGCGTCGGTCAGGTACTTGTAACCAACAACCTTTGGATTGATACCGATTAGCTCCAGTTCCCGGTGAATTCTGCGAATCAGACTTTGTTCTAAATCTTTCTGGCTATCTTTCATATAAGAAGTGTTAGATGATGACTCAGCAATTTCAATCATAGGAAGAAGCTGTTCAAGAAAATCAACAGCAGATTCCAGTGAGTAGGAATCTTCATATTTGCCGATGATAAAATCAGCACCAAGTCTTCTGGCAGATTCCAGAGTAATTTTGCTGGAGTTGTAAGTAGTAACAAGGATATAAGGCTTTTTCTCTAACCCCAGTTTATTTAAGTCAGAGAGGAAAAACAGTCCGTTTCCCCCGCCATGATGTAATTCCAAATCAAGAATAACAGCGTCAGGAAGCGTATGCTGCACATATTGGATGCCAACATAGGAATTGTTGGTGACGCCGACTAAATCCATATTATCTTTAGTTGCAATATAGTTTGAAATACGATTGCAGGTATTCATATCATCTTCAATTAGTAAAATGTGGAGTGGTTTTCCCATGTACAAGTCCTCCTGATTTATTTATATATCATTTCAAAAAAATAACAATAAACGACGAATCTTTTTTATGAATTCTATTATATCTCAAAAACCCCTTAAAAACAACAAAAAACAATATAAACCAACGAAAACCAACAACAAAAGTATAAAGTTTCAACTGGAAAAAAGTGGTAAACTACCCAGTAAGGAGTATAGATAAAGAAATTGAGTTGTGCAAAGTTATTATATAGATTCGGGTGGCTGCTTTTAAAGCAGTCACCCGAAAGTCGTTTCTGGAGAGTCTGAATAGAAGCAGTTGACTTGGACATAATAGTAGAATATAATAAAAGTACGAAAAAACGTACGAATTTTAATACGAAAAGAGGTGCGAATATGATAGCAGTAAAATCAATGAATGTAAGAGACCATTTTAAAGAGTGGTGTAATAAGGTAATAAATGGAGAGACTATTATTGTATCAAGACCAAAGAATGAAAATATTGTTATGATGTCTGAAGCAGAATATAACGATATGAAGAAAGCTCAGAGAAATGCAGACTATCTGGCTATGCTGGACAAATCTATGTCTGAAGCAGAATCTGGAGGAGTTATTGTAAAAACAATAGAGGAATTGGAGAATTTATAGGTGAATATCATTTTTACACCGACTGCCTGGGAGCAGTATACAGAGTGGCAGCGGGAAGATAAGAAAATAGTAAAACGCATTAATGAATTGATAAAAAGTATAGACAGAGAGGGATTGGCACAGGGAATAGGTAAGCCCGAACCGTTGAAATACAGGAAAGTGTGGAGCAGGCGGATTACAGATGAACACCGCCTTACATATAATTTTGATGTAAATCAGAACTTAATTATTTATACCTGCAAATATCATTACGAAGAGTAGCATCTGATGGAATATGAAATCAGGTGCTTTTTTCATAGGAAAAATCCCTTGTCTTTTCCCCCCTCAAGCCGTACTATAGAAATAGGTATATCAATTAGAAAATCAGCCATTTATATAGAAGAAAGTACGGAGGAGTTACATAATGGAGAAAAGCGCAATCAGCCGTTGGGGGAAACGGGTATCCTGCTATTTACTGACAGCCGTTCTATTGCTGGTGCAGCAGCAAGAGGTCTTTGCCATGGGGGAAGAAGAGGTACAGGCAGAGGAAATCAAGCAGGCAGAGGGAATCGAGCAGGCAGTCTATGGTGCAGAGTTAAGCACCGGAGATACTTTTGATGTAGGCGAAATAAAATATTATGTCCGCATTCCTTCATTAAAGGAAGTAATTGCATATGGAGTAGCAGATGGCACAACATTGTCCGGAACAGTAACCATTCCGGCAACCGTTGATTATGATGACGTGACATATTATGTAGGCAGCATACAGCAGGAAGCCTTTAAAGACTGCACACAGATTCAGAAAGTTGTGATTGCAGATGGAATAGAAAAAGTTGGTATCGGTGCCTTCAAAGGATGTACCGGAATAGAAGAAGTAGAACTTCCGGAAAGCGTAAATGTAATCTACTGGGAAGCTTTTTCCGGCTGTACAGCACTTCGCACCGTGAAAATGCCATCATCCATGAGCAATATTTACAACAGTGCATTTATGAATTGCAGCAGTCTGGAAAGTATTGTGATTCCAAGCGGAATTACAAGCATTGATGCAAGTACCTTCAATGGCTGTACAAGTTTGAGTCAGGTTACATTTCCAAGTGGATTGCAGTCTATTGGAAATGCAGCATTTCTTGAATGCAGCAGCCTGACAAATATTAATTTTCCGGACAGTTGTGTAACAATAGGCGATACATCATTTTCCGGCTGCAGCAATCTTGTCAGCGTGGAAATATCTGATAAAGCACAGATAGCGCGTGGAGCATTTTTTAACTGTTTCCAGTTGCTTCAGATGAAAATACGCGTATCCGACACAGATGGAACGGTGTCCCGGACGTTAGGTGTGAAATCAGATGAAACAACATTTGGCGGGGATACTGCAATCGGAACCGTTCCGACAAATCGTGTTTTAACATTTCTGAAAGCGGACGGAAGTTCGGAACTGACAAATGTGACCACGCCGACAAAGACAGCGGCACAGCGCGCTTATCAGAATGTAAATGACGGAGACACAACCGATAATTACTGGTATGGATGGAGCCTTGGAGCCATTGAGAATCTAAGCTATGCTATAGACATTTCCGTGAAAAAGGACAATGCTTTATGGACTGACCATGGAAAGACTTTCGTTCTTTCTTCGGATGGAACTATATTTCTGACTGATTTAACGGCAGTAGATAATGGAACATACCGCATTTATGAAGTCATAGCCGATGGAAGAAAAGACACCGGCATGGATGTGACAGTAGCAGATGGAAATGCACAGGCAGAAGTTTCCTATTATACAGTAACCTTCTATGATGGGGACACTGCTTATGGGGCAGATACTGATTTTGCACCGCAAGTGCTTTTAAAAGGAGAGCATCCACAGGAGCCATCCACTGAACCGACCAAAGAGGATTATACATTTCTGGACTGGGTTCGCACAGATGGCGGAACGGAAAGTTTTGATTTTACAGAAGCAGTAAATGATACAACCGCTGTTTATGCAAACTGGGTGCAGAACCCGGTTCCACAGCATACGATTACCGCAGCTGCATCCACAGGTGGAAGTATCAGCCCGGCGTGAAGCATTACTGTAAATGAAGGCAGCAACAGCAGTTTTGTGATAACACCGGATAGCGGCTATGAGATTAAAAATGTGCTGGTAGATGGCGTAAGCAAAGGCAAAATAACATCTTATACTTTCGAAAATGTGACAGAAAATCATACGATACAGGCAGAATTTAGAAGAAGCCTGATACCGGAAGGCCCAGATAACGGAAATAATAATGGAAATCAGAATCAGAATCCAAGTCCGGAACCGAACCCAAATCCAGCACCTAACCCAGGTCAGAATCCAGATTCCGGATTGACTCCGGGTCAGAACCAGGAACCAAATCAGAATCCGGGTTCCAACCAGCAACCTGCCGGAAATCCGCAGACTGAGCCAGCTCAGCAGACCGCAGAAAATCCACAGCAGACTGATAAAGGAACGGCTGCGGCAGCAACTGCTGATACGACAGCGGATACAGCGACGAACAATCGTACAAAAACAGGTGATGATACATTCGTGGAATTCTATGCAACCATGGCAATGATTGCCGGATTTACCTGCATTATGCTTTACTTTGCCGAGCAGGGCAAGGGCATGAGTGAGGAAGAGAAAAAGCGGAAGGTTGCCGCATGGATTGCATGGGCGAAGCAGGGAAAAGGGCTGAGAAGAGCCATTGCGCTGAGTGCAATTTTCTTCCTGCTGCTCTATTATCACAGCATTGGAAAACATTTATCCAAAGAGTATAAAACCATAATAACAGGCTAGGGAAACCACAACTTACAGGAAGTACAGACCGAAAGGTGAACCATGACATATATAAAAGACGAATTATGTAAACTGGCAGCCTCTGATATGTATCCCCTTCATATGCCGGGGCATAAGCGGAGACTGGATTGTAATATCAATCCTTATACATATGATATTACAGAAATAGATGGATTTGATAATCTGCATGCCGCAGAGGGAATTATAATGGAAGCCGAAGAGCGGGCAGCCGCATTGTGGGGCGCAAAGAGTTCTTTCTTTCTGGTAAATGGAAGTACCTGCGGTATTTTAGCGGCACTCAGTGCCGCATTACCGAAAAAGGGACATCTTCTGATGGCGCGAAACAGCCATAAGGCGGCATATCATGCAGCATATTTAAGAGAATTGCAGATAACCTATCTCTATCCGGTATTTACGGAATTTGGAATACAGGGTGGAATAATGCCGGAGCAGGTGGAAGCCGCATTGGAAGCGGATAAAAGCATCGAAGCCGTTTTTCTTACGTCACCGACCTATGATGGAATCGTATCAGATATAGAAAAAATAGCAGAAATTGCCCATGAACATGGGATTCCGCTGATTGTGGATGAAGCCCATGGTGCTCATCTTGGCTTTCATCCGTATTTTCCGAAATCAGCAATCGGATTGGGAGCCGATGTGGTAATCCAGAGTCTGCATAAGACACTTCCGGCGCCTACACAGACAGCAATCATGCATTGGAATTCTTCTTATATAAAGAAGGAACGGCTGGAATGGTTCTTAAATATCTATGAAACCAGTTCTCCATCTTACTTATTCTTAGCCAGCATGGATGAATGTGTGCGTCTATTGACAGAAGCGAAAGATAAGTATTTTGATGCATATGAGAAGCGTCTGAAAGGCTTTTATGAAAAAGCATCTCATTTTTCTAATGTGGAAGTCATGGGAGAAGGAGATTTAAAAGAGACAGAAGGCTTTGCCAAAGACCCATCGAAGCTGGTACTCCGTGCCACGAAAGCCGGACTTTCCGGGGAAGAACTGTATCAGCTGCTTCGGGAGAAATACCATTTGCAGTTAGAAATGTGTCAGGGAGACTATGCACTGGCAATGACCAGTATTTTTGACAGTGAGGAAGGTTTTGACCGGCTGTATGCGGCACTGGAAGAAATTGATGAAAATACAGTAGTTCGGAATAAGGTGCAGGAGCATGAAACAGCCGGGAAAAATATCGTAATAGAAAATGCAGTGATAGAAAATGCCGTGGCAAACACCACAAAAAACACCGCAGCAGGAAGAACAATAACACCGCAGTTTCTGACCGAAGCCTATGGGAAGCGGACGGTGCGCATATCCATTGCGGAAGCACTGGATGCAAAGATAGCAGAAATCGGGCTAAAGGAAAGTATTGGCAAGACGGCAGGAGCATTCGTCTATCTCTATCCGCCGGGCATTCCGATGCTGGTACCGGGAGAAGAGATTTCCAGAGAGGCAGTGGAAGTGATAAAAACCTGCCGGGAGAATGCATTTCGCATCCATGGCATGACGGAGGACGGAAAGATAAAAGTTGTCATTTCCTGAAAATTATTTTATACTAGAAAACAGACGGCAAAACCGTAGAAACAGGAGATTTACACATGGGAAAGATTTTCTGCCTGATGGGCAAGAGCTCAACAGGAAAAGATACCATATATAAAATGCTGCAGGATGAGAAAACCTTGCAGCTTCAGACGATTGTACCATATACTACCCGGCCAATTCGTGCCGGAGAGACAGAGGGCGTAGAATATCATTTTATTGATGATGAAAGGCTTTCGAATCTCGAAAAAGAAGGCAAAGTCATTGAGCAGCGCGCATATGATACCATATATGGAATCTGGCGTTATGCCACAATTGCAGACGGGCAGGTCAATCTGTCGGAGCACAGTTATCTTCTGATAGGCACCCTTGCCGTGTATACACAGCTTTGTGCCTATTATGGAAAAGACGCAATCGTACCGATATATATAGAAGTAGAAGATGGTTTACGTCTGCAGCGGGCATTGGACCGGGAGCGGATGCAGGATAAGCCAAAGTATACGGAGCTTTGCAGAAGGTTTCTTGCAGATGATGCGGATTTTGCAGAAGAAGCATTGGAAAAGGCAGGAATTACCAGACGTTTTGAGAATGATAATCTGCAAAAGACAGTAGAGGAAATTGCAGCTTTTGTGCTATCATATAATGGATAGGTGATAAGATGGAGATTAGAGTAAACGACACTGCACCGGTGAACCAGACCACCGGAACCACGCCGGTAGAGACCGGAGACGGCAGTTTTAAATTTACATTGACCAGTGCAATCGAGGAGCAGGAGCTTCAGCAGCGGTTGAACAGCCTCTTAGATGACATTACCAAACAGGGTAATCTCATTGCACAGCATATGGACATCCGTGACATGAAGAAATACCGCGGACTGGTGAAGGATTTCTTAAATGAAGTCGTAACCCGTTCCCATAAATTTTCCAGAGAGAACTTTCTCGACCGGAAAGGCCGTCATCGTGTCTATGGAATCGTCAAATTAGTGGATAAGAACTTAGACGAACTGGCGGAAGAGCTGGTGAAGGATGAGTCAGACCACATTACCATATTGGACAAAATCGGGGAAATTGCAGGATTATTACTGGATATTTTCACGTAGAAACAGGGCAACCTAAGGCAGCAGGCAGCTTCAGGAGAAAGGAGCGCACATGGCAGGATTTGCAGAAATCATTGGACATGAACAGATTATAGAGCATTTACAGAATGCAATAAAAATGGATAAAATATCCCATGCATATATATTGAACGGACCGGACAAATCCGGCAAGAAAATGTTGGCGGAGGCATTTGCCCAGACCCTGCAGTGTGAGCAGCACGGCATTGAGCCTTGTATGGAGTGCCATTCCTGCAAGCAGGCAGTGAACCACAACCAGCCGGACATTATTTATGTCACACATGAGAAGCCGAATACGCTTTCTGTGGCAGATATCCGAAGCCAGCTTGTAAATGATGTAGATGTGAAGCCATACAGCAGCAAATATAAGATTTATATTGTAGATGAAGCAGAGAAAATGAACCAGCAGGCGCAGAATGCACTGTTAAAAACCATCGAAGAGCCGCCGTCATATGCAGTTATCATTCTGCTGACTACCAATGCGGATGCATTTTTACCGACGATTCTTTCCCGGTGTGTGGTATTGAATCTTAAGGTAGTTTCCGATGATAAAATCAGAAAATATCTGATGGAGCACTGTAAAGTGCCGGATTATCAGGCGGATGTGTGTGTGGCATTTGCCCAGGGAAATGTGGGCAAAGCAATTGCGTTGGCATCTTCGGATGATTTTCAGGAGCTGAAAGCAGCTGCCGTGCAGTTATTAAAGCGAATCCATGAGATTGAGCTTTATGAATTCAAGGAAGCCATCAAACAGATTAATGAATATAAAATGGAAATCAACGATTATCTTGATATCATGATGATCTGGTTTCGGGACATTTTATTATATAAAGCAACAACAGATGTAAATGGACTGATATTTAAGGATGAAGTCTATGACATAAAGAAGCAGGCAAGCAAGAGTTCCTACAGTGGAATTGAAGCAATATTAGAAGGATTGGAAAAGGCAAAGGTGCGCCTTACGGCAAATGTCAACTTTGACCTGGTAATGGAATTATTGCTGCTGACAATAAAGGAGAATTAGAATGACAAAAGTAGTTGGAGTCAGATTCCGCAGAGCCGGAAAGATATATTATTTTGACCCGGGCAAAGCGAAGATGGCGGTAGGCAGCCATGTTATCGTGGAAACTGCCCGTGGTGTAGAGTACGGAACCGTGCTGATTGCCCCGAAAGAGGTAGACGATAAAGCAGTGGTTCAGCCATTGAAGCCGGTTATCCGCGTGGCAACCCCGGAGGATGACAAGACCGAGCAGAGAAATAAAGAGAAAGAAAAAGAAGCATACAAAATCTGTCTTGAGAAAATTGCAAAGCATAAGCTTGAGATGAAACTGGTAGAAGCAGAGTATACCTTCGACAATAATAAGCTTCTGTTTTACTTTACCGCAGACGGACGAATCGATTTCCGTGAGCTGGTAAAGGATCTGGCAGCAGTATTCCGTACCAGAATTGAGCTGCGCCAGATTGGTGTGAGAGATGAGACTAAGATTTTAGGCGGAATCGGTATCTGCGGAAGAGAATTATGCTGTAAATCCTATCTTTCTGATTTCGCACCGGTATCCATTAAGATGGCAAAGGAGCAGAACCTGTCCTTAAACCCGACCAAGATTTCCGGTGTATGCGGCAGACTGATGTGCTGTCTGAAAAATGAAGCAGAGACTTACGAATATTTAAACAGCCGCCTTCCGAATATAGGTGATACCGTTACCACAATTGACGGATGTAAAGGTGAAGTACAGAGCATTAACGTATTGCGTCAGCAGGTGAAGGTCTTAATTGAAGTAAATGATGAGAAAGAGCTTCGGGAATATAAGGTAAAAGAGCTGAAATTCAAGCCAAGAAGACGCAGAGACAACATCAAACTTTCTCCGGAAGAGATGAAAGAACTGGAAGCCTTAGAGGATAAGGGAGGAAAGTCTAAGATTAATGACGTCAAGTAATGAGATTCAATTAAAACCGGACGAGCGTGTGGACGAGCTGAATCGCAAGGGTTACCGAATCATTCAGGATACGAAGCAGTTCTGCTTTGGAATGGATGCGGTACTCTTAAGTGCTTTTGCAAAGGTAAAGCCAAAGCAGAGAGTGTTAGACCTTGGAACCGGAACGGGAGTCATACCCATTCTATTAGAGGCGAAAACTCCGGGAGAGCATTTTACCGGGCTTGAGATTCAGCCGGACAGTGCCGACATGGCAAGACGAAGCGTTGCTTTAAATGGATTGACGGATAAAATCGATATCGTAACAGGAGATATAAAAGATGCCTCGAAGATCTTTGGGGCATCTTCTTTTGATATTATAACCACAAATCCGCCTTACATGATTGGACAGCACGGCCTCAAGAATCCGGAGGAAGCAAAGGCAATTGCCCGCCATGAAATATTGTGCAATCTTACGGATATTATGCGGGAAAGTGCGAGAATACTAAAGCCGGGCGGACATTTCTTTATGGTGCATCGTCCGTTTCGTCTGGCAGAAATCATCTGCTGTATGCATGAGTATCGCATTGAGCCAAAGCGGATGCGGCTGGTATATCCATTTGCAGACCGGGAGCCAAATATGGTGCTCATCGAGGGCTGCAGAGGCGGGCGTTCCCGCATGAAAGTAGAGAAGCCGCTGGTTGTATACAAAGAACCGAATGTATACACCAATGAAATATATGAGATTTATGATTTATAAGATATACAATTTATAAAATGTGAATTTATACGATTTGTGACTTATAATAAATGCAATTGCAAAAAGAAATAAAAAATCGCTGCAATCTGCGTGAGGAAAGGAAAGACATATGTTTAATGAGATAACAATTGGACCGGTAACGCTTCATATGTATGGACTGATGATTGGACTTGGATTCTTAGCCGCATATGCGATGTGTTATTACCGTGGGAAAAAGATGAAAATGGAAAAAAGCGGAGATATCCTTTATGGAATCTTCTGGTGTGCTATCGTTGGTGGACTGGTGGGAACCAGATTGCTTTATTATATTGTAGAGATTCCGGAGATAATCAAAAATCCATCCATTCTCTGGGACTTTAAGAATGGTTATGTAGTATATGGAGGAATTATCGGAGGAATCTTAGTATCCTGGCTTTACTGCAGGATAAAAAAGGTATCTTTCATCGAATACTTCGATTTGGTAATGCCGGCAGTAGCACTGGCACAGGGCTTTGGAAGAATCGGCTGTTTCTTTGCCGGCTGCTGTTACGGAAAAGCAACGGACAGCTGGTTTGGAATTACCTTTACCCATTCCGACTATGCACCAAATGGAATAAAGCTGATACCGACACAGCTTATTTCATCTGCAGGAGACTTTATGATTTGCCTGATGCTGCTTGCTTATGCAAAGCGTAAGCCGAAAAAGGGCAGAGTGGCATCCTTATACTTAATGTTCTATGGAATCGGAAGATTTGCCGTGGAATTCTTAAGAAGCGATTACCGCGGAAGCGTGGGATTCCTTTCTACTTCCCAGTTTATTTCCATTGGCGTTGTGGCAGCAGGCATCATACTTTACCGGATGCTGCCGCGTATTTATGAGAGTGCAAAGAAAGCGGAGTAAGGAAGAAGCTGAATAAGAAATTCGAAACAGTAAGAAATTTGAATTAGTAAGAAAATAGAAATAATAAGAAAATAGAAATAGAGGTTTTGAAGATAAAAAGCTGTAAAAAATTACGTTGAATTTTACAGCTTTTTGTATATAATAAAAGTAACAGAAGTAATAGAAAATCAAAGGAAGGAGCTGAAAGAATATGGCAAATATTTTACCAGTATCTGATTTGAGAAATTATAATGAAGTCCTGAAAAACTGTCATAAGGGAGAGCCGGTATATCTGACCAAGAATGGCAGAGGACGTTTTGTAGTTATGGATATTGAAGATTATGAACGTGAACGTGCAGAAAAAAAGCTTCTGATGAAGCTGCAGGAAGCGGAAGAAGCAGTGAAAGACGGTGAAGGATGGCTGAATCTGGATGAACTAAAGGCACTTATGGGGGAATAGGATGTTAAAATTGCGAATCAATCCGATGGTTGCAAAGGATTTGAAGAATATCCGGGATTACATTGCCGAAGATAACGAAGAATACGCAACAAAGACCATAAAGGAAATTTATGGTAAGTTTGAAAATCTTCAGATGTTTCCGGAAATGGGTTCCGAGCTTTCGAAACGAGTCAGCTTTCGGACGGACTATAAATATGCGATATGGGAAGATTATGTAATTATCTACAAGGCAGGAAACGAGTATGTAGAGATTTATCGCGTGATTAACCGGTATCAGGATATTACAAAACTCTTTGATTCATAACAAGATATATAATACCATTTAATTAAAAGAGGATAGATTATGGCAGGAAAACTGTATCTGTGTGCAACACCCATCGGAAATTTAGAGGACATCACATTCCGGGTATTGCGGACTTTAAAAGAAGTAGATTTGATAGCAGCAGAGGATACGAGAAATTCCATTAAGCTCTTAAACCATTTTGAGATTAAGACACCGATGACCAGCTATCATGAATATAACAAAATTGAAAAGGCATACAGGCTGGTAGAGAAATTACAGGAAGGCAAAAACATTGCCCTGATAACAGATGCCGGAACACCGGGTATTTCAGATCCGGGAGAAGAACTGGTTCGAATCTGTTATGAGAATGGCATCGAAGTAACTTCCCTTCCGGGACCGGCAGCCTGCATTACCGCACTGACTATGTCGGGACTTCCAACCAGACGATTTGCCTTCGAGGCATTTCTTCCGAGGGATAAAAAAGAGCGTGCCAGAGTCTTAGAGGAGCTGGCGCAGGAAAGTAGAACCATGATTGTATATGAGGCACCACACCATCTTCTAAAGACCTTAAAGGAGCTTTATGAAGTTCTTGGAAACCGTGAATTAACGGTCTGCAAGGAGCTGACCAAGCGATATGAGAGTGCGACAAAAACGACATTCGAAGATGTCATAAGATTCTATGAGGACAATGAACCAAAAGGAGAGTACGTTTTAGTCATTTCCGGAAAGACATTTGAGACAAAAGAACAGGAAGCCAGAGAAGCCTGGGAGAGCCTTTCCATCGAGGAACATATGGCACATTATGAGGCTTCCGGCATGGAACGGAAGGAAGCCATGAAGCAGGTGGCAAAGGACCGTGGCATCAGTAAACGTGATGTGTATCAGGCACTGTTAAAGTAGATGTTATGGTAAGCCTACCGGTAGTAGTCCTTTAAATATTTTTTCACAATATCAAAAGGCGCAGGACCGATGGACAACACTGCCTGGTGAAACTGTTTATCAGAATAGGAATCCCCGAAGGTTTCTTTGGCATAGTCCTTCAGCTGAAGGAATTCCAGGTAGCCAATATAATATTTGAGATAATGAGCCGGCTCCGCTACGATATAGTCGTAGATTTCGGAGGCGGCTTCTTTATTGTCGATGCCATAATCACTTAAGAAGTCCTTAAGGTCACTGAGGGTCCAGCCTTTTCCATGAATGGATAAATCCGCGGTGGCATAGAGGCTTAGAAGGGCAGACTGGTTGTGCATAAGGAGCGAAGCCTTTTCCTCCGGCAGACTGGCATAAGAGTAAGAAAGCATTTCCACATAAGTCGCCCAGCCCTCCACATAGCCGGGATAGTTGAGAATGCTTCGGATAGGTGCGCAGCCGGAAGCAGAAGTAGTGGTAGTCTGATAGAGATGTCCCGGGAATCCTTCGTGTGCCAGTGTGGTAAAAAGCTCAAAGCCTTCGTAGTGACTGCGGGGATTGATATAGATGACATTATGGGAAATATCATCGATAGGGGCTGTCAGATAGAAGGCAGGTGCCATGGAATCCTGCATACAAGGATCCACGGAGCGGACAGAAAAATCCGTAGAGACCGGCGGCAGGAAATCCGTTGTAATAGCAGAAGAAAGACAGGTAAGCATCTCTTCCGGGGTGGCATCCTTCAACGGAAAATCATCAGTAGTAAGAGAAATACCGGGATGGCTGGCGGCCAGCTCGCTGATGGCAAGAAGGTCAGCTTTCCGCTGGTTTTCAGTCATCTCTAAGAGCTCGTCAATAGAACGGGAAGAGCCGGTGGCATCGTAGACCAGGGTGGCATAGTAGTCTGAGCCATCTGGAAAATAGCAAAGACCGGCGGAGTTACTGCCACTGCCTTTATGTTCTACCAGAAAATCCCGCAAGACTTCATAGGATGGCAGGACATATTCCGTAAAAGCCGCTTCATTTTCAGCACAGTAGGAAGTCTGTTCCTCTGCAGTCAAATCTGGAAGTTCCGCTATTTTATTGCGAAAGGTGGTAATCAGATAATGCTCAGAACTGTTATCACAAAAGGTATTTAAGTCTGCAATCAGCGTATCTGCCTGCGCATCTGATAGAAAAAGTCCCTCGCTGATTTTATTCTTTTCATAATCTAAGACAGAATCAAAGCAGGAGGGAATCAGCGAAAGCAGCGTCAGATAATCCTCTACATCTTTGCGGTCATAGAAATGGTATTCTGATAGCAGAACCGGAAGCTGGGCGGGAAATCCCGTGGAAGGCCGCAGAATTTCCGGGTAATAAGTATAGTCTGACTGACTGCGGTTAGAGGAGACATAGTCATTTAAAATATCATAGGTCAGCTTCTGCTCCGTAGTCAGCACCTCATAGTCATAGGACTGTAACCCACAGGAGATATTTTCGATATTTAAGGCAGCCTGTTTTCTGGCATCGGCAGAATAATCCGGCAGAGCAAGTTTATAATCGGTAATGCCGTAGGCTTCCGGCTGGCTTAAGGTATAGTGAAGAGTCAGGGTATCGGAGGTTACTTCGCTTTGAAATAAAAGACCGGTATATTCCTCAAAAGAAATGGAATCCGGTGCAATATAACCGGAATCAGAAGCCGACTGGTCTTTGCTGCACCCGCTTAGAAGAAACAGGGATAAAGCAAAGCAAATGGTTATCAGAATAGGAGAAATATATTTGTGCAGCATAGACGGCCTCGGATGAAGAGTGTTCAAAAAAGAATATGAAAAAAGTCAGATGGATATGACAAAAGAACGTGTTATGGCAGGAGAGGGTGTGCTATAATCACCAGAGAAAGTAGTTCCTTCCGGGGAAACTGCATATAGTAGAGTAACAGAAAAGCAAAAGAGGTTCGAAAATGAATTATCTATGGGGATCTATGATTCTTGCGGGCGTGCTCTACGGTGCAATTAACGGAACACTACCGGAAGTGACCGAGGCGGCAGTAAATTCCGCCAAAGAGGCAGTGGCTTTGGCCATTACGATGACAGGAGTCATGGCATTCTGGATGGGAATGATGAAAATTGCGGAATGCAGTGGCATTGTGAAAGCGGCAGTAAGGAAAATGCGGCCGGTGCTGACATTTCTTTTCCCGGATATACCCGATGACCATCCTGCCAATCATTACATAGCAGTCAATATGATAGCCAATATGTTAGGCCTTGGCTGGGCGGCAACCCCGGCAGGCTTAAAGGCAATGCAGCAATTACAGGAGTTACATATTGTCAGACTTAAGGCAGCCGGAAAAAATATACAGAAGTATTCCGGAAATGCCACAAAGGAAATGTGTACCTTTTTGATTATCAATATATCGTCTCTGCAGCTAATTCCCATGAATATCGTGGCGTACCGCAGTCAGTACGGCTCGGTGCATCCCACCGCAGTGGTGGGACCGGGACTTGCAGCGACCATTATCAGTACAGTAACGGCAGTTATTTTCTGCCGGATTGTAAGTCGAAGGAGAACGGATTGATGTATACCATAGGAATCATCGAACAGGATAAAGCATTGGGGGATGCCATGGAGCAGGTACTGGACGAAAAAGGCTATTTTACAGTACGGGCGGATTCCCTTACCGATGCGGAAGAACTATTTCAGCAGGTTATCGTGGATATGGTGGTATTAGATCTGGAGCAGAAGGAATTTGCCGGAAAAGAGGATGTGGCAGCAAAATGGGAGAATACCTTACTTGCCCTGGTGCAGGAAAAACCGCTGCTGTTGATTCGTCCGGAGAAAACCGATTCCATTTTAGAGAAGTGTCAAAAATGCAGAGAGCGGGCAGACGATTATATCAGAAAGCCATTTGATATGCAGGAATTTCGCATCCGGGTGGAAGTACGTCTGAGTAAGATTCCTGCAGAGAAAGAAAAAATAAGATATTTCTATTATGAAGAGATAACGCTGGATATCGAGAAGAGGCTGGCAGCCATTGGCGGGCAGACCACGAAGCTAACCAGAACAGAAGCCGCCATTTTAAAATGCCTGATACAGCGGAACGGACGCACCGTAACAAAGACTACACTGTTAGACGAAATCGCAGAGGACACACCGGATTGCGTGGAAAATTCCATCAAAGTCCATGTCAGCAACTTACGGCGGAAACTGCGGGAATTAAGCGGCAGGGATTACATCGAAACCCGCAAAGGAGTAGGACTGCGCCTGCGGAAGCAGTAAAAATTTTCCGGATAAATTTTCCAGATGAAATTCCCGGTTAGTGCAAATTCACATCTGGTGAGTTCATTTTTTATAAAAAGAGGCATGATAGTTCTCCGGTCTGCATAGAATGAAAAAGAAGCTCTTAGCAGGAGAATGAGGATGCGCTTTCTTATGTTCCTGTCAGATGCCCTGATTCCGATACTGGTTTTCTATATCGTAGGCTTCGGCATTCTGATGAAGAAAAATGTATATGACGATTTCTTAAAGGGCGCAAAAGAAGGCATACAGACAGTAGTTGGAATCCTGCCAACGCTGGTGGGGCTTATGGTAGCCGTGGGAATCCTAAGAGCATCCGGGCTGTTAGACTTTATATCCACAACCTGCATGGGCTGGACGAAACATATTGGAATCCCTTCCGAGCTTATCCCCATCGCCATTGTAAAAATGTTTTCCTCCTCGGCGGCAACCGGACTGCTGGTGGATTTATACAAGGAAGCCGGGTGTGATTCCTTTGTGGGGATGGCAGCCTCTATCATGTTAAGCTGCACAGAGACTATCTTTTATACCATGTCAATTTATTTTATGTCGGTAAAAGTACGAAAGACCGGATTTACACTTCCGGGAGCATTGTTTGCTACCCTGGCAGGGATTGCGGCAAGTATCTTTTTGGCTGGGCAGGTGTAGACTTTCCATAAATAGTGTGCTACACTTTTCCTAGATTCATGAAGATTGCGCAGGACTTCAGAGAATGAAAATGCAATTCTTCAAAAATCAGGAATAAAAGTGCTTGTAACTGCATATTGTGTAAGGTAGGAATAGAAATTTGACATTTGCAGAAGGAAGGACTATAATAACCTTTGCAAATAAATAACGCGGGATGGAGCAGTCTGGAAGCTCGTCGGGCTCATAACCCGAAGGTCACAGGTTCAAATCCTGTTCCCGCAACTCTTTAACCACTGCCTTATAGGCGGTGGTTTTTTACGCGAGTAATTCGTAAAATGTGTTTTTGGGCTATAAGAAAACTTTACCAAGCATGTTTCTAGGCTATCGTGGGAACTTGCAAAGCGAGTTACTCGCGGGTTATTGCGGTAAGTAGAAGGAAAATAAGGGGTGTTACAATGACGGGAAAGATTAAGAATGAGCGGAAGAAGAAAAAGCAGCAGAATATCCTGTTTCGGATTTTATTTCTGCTGGCGCTGGCAGTATTTTTGTATGCAGCAGTAAGGTTGATTCTGTATGGAATTACTTACTGGAAGGGAAGTCATGAATATAAGGGACTGCAAAAATATGTCAGCGGGCAGCCCAGGGATGAAGGCAGTACGGAAGACAGCGGGGAATTTACCGTAGATTTTGCCGGATTAAAGGAGCTGAACCCGGATTGTATCGGCTGGATCCGGTTTGAGAATATTGATATCAGCTATCCGATTATGCAGGGAGAGGATAATGAATATTATCTGAAGCATACCTTTGAGGGACAGGCGGTAACGGCAGCAAGTATTTTCATGGATGCGAACAATCATTCCGATTTTACCGACCAGAATACCTTCATTTATGGTCATAATATGAAGGATAAGACCATGTTTGGTAAATTAAATGACTATAAGGATGAGGAGTTTTATAAAGAGAATCCGTATTTTTATATCTATACACCGGATTATACCTACCGCTATGAAATCTTTTCCTGTTACTTGGCAAGAGTCGATAATGAAATGGATTTTTATACCCAGTTTGCATCCAAAGAGCAGTTCCAGGAATTCTTAGACGGGGTAAAGGCGCAGTCTATATATGATACCGGTGTAGAAGCAACCTCAGAGGATAAGGTAGTTACCCTGATGACCTGTAATAAGGCAGGATATGATTACCGTTTTTTAGTACATGCAGTGCAGACAGAGGCAGTTCCAACCGGTGATGCAGTACCGGCAGAGGATAATGCAGGCACAGAAAGTGAAGCAGAATAAGAGAGCGTGATATTGAGTTGGGAAATAATGAGTAGTTCAGGCAGCAGAAAGAAAAGGCAGGCGGACTACTTTGGATGAAACAGGAGGCAGCAGAATGGATGGTATCGAGACATTGAAACAATGGGTAAAGGACTCAGATAATATTGTATTCTTTGGAGGCGCAGGCGTATCTACAGAGAGCGGCATTCCGGATTTCCGGAGTGTGGACGGACTTTATAACCAGAAATACGATTATCCGCCGGAGACGATATTAAGTCACAGCTTTTATATGCGGAAAAAAGAAGAATTTTACCGCTTTTACCGGGACAAAATGCTGTGTCTGGATGCAAAGCCTAACGCAGCCCATAAGAAATTAGCTGAGCTTGAGGCAGCCGGTAAATTAAAGGCAGTAGTAACGCAGAATATCGATGGACTGCATCAGGCAGCCGGCAGCAAAAAGGTATTGGAGCTTCATGGCAGTGTCCATCGGAACTACTGTCAGAGCTGCGGAAAATTATTTGATGCCGAATATATTTTAAAGAGCAGTGGAATTCCAACCTGTGATGAATGCGGCGGCAGCATTAAGCCGGATGTGGTTTTATATGAGGAAGGCTTAGACCAGCAGACCTTAGAGGATGCGGTGTATTATATCAGCCATGCAGATATGCTCATTATCGGCGGTACTTCACTGGCGGTATATCCGGCAGCAGGGCTTATTGATTATTACCGGGGCAATAAGCTGGTGTTGATTAATAAGTCTACCACACCATTGGACAGCCGGGCGGACTTGCTGATACAGGGCAGCATCGGAGCTGTGTTGTCAGAGGTCTGAAAGAGGCAGGAGAAATTACATATTAATATAGAAGAAAGGGACGACATGAATAATTATCAATACGAAGTAGGCGATATTGTAAAATTAAAAAAACAGCATCCCTGTGGAAGCCAGGAGTGGGAAATTCTTCGTGTAGGAGCGGATTTCCGGTTGAAATGCATGGGTTGTGACCATCAGATTATGATTGCAAGAAAACTGGTGGAGAAGAATACCAAAGGCCTTCGCAAAAAAAATGAAGCAGAATCGTAAGAATAATAAGAAAAACACTTGCGAAACGAGTCAGATTATGCTATCATATAGGCTCGTGATATGTAAAAATTCCTTGCTTCCCGCATAGACAGGAGGCCAGAGACCAAAAGGAGGTAAATCTAGCATGAACAAATATGAATTAGCACTTGTTGTGAATGCCAAGATCGAAGACGATGTCAGAACTGCTACAGTTGAGAGAGCAAAAGAGTATATCACTCGTGCAGGTGGAACTGTAACAGAAGTAGAAGAGTGGGGTAAGAAGAAATTAGCTTACGACATTCAGAAAATGAGCGACGGCTTCTACTATTTCATCCAGTTCGAGGCAGAATCATCTGTTCCGGCAGAAGTAGAGCAGAATGTTCGTATTATGGACAACGTACTTCGTTTCTTATGCGTTAGAAAAGACGAGGCATAAATAGAAGAGAAGGAGAAAGTGGTATGAATAAAGTTATACTTATGGGACGTTTAACAAGAGACCCGGAGGTTCGTTACTCCAGCGGAGATAACCAGATGGCAATCGCAAGATATTCACTGGCTGTAGACCGCAGAGGCAGACGTGAAGGGAATGATGGGCAGACCGCTGATTTTATCAACTGCGTAGCATTTGGAAGAGCAGGAGAGTTTGCTGAGAAATATTTCCATAAAGGAATTAAGGTACTTGTAACAGGTCGTATCCAGACCGGAAGTTACACCAACAAAGACGGTCAGAAAGTATATACCACTGATGTCA
This sequence comes from uncultured Lachnospiraceae bacterium, assembly GCA_900315735.1. Lineage (GTDB taxonomy): Bacteria > Bacillota > Clostridia > Lachnospirales > Lachnospiraceae > Roseburia_C. Next base: position 46,692 of record ONAD01000002.1, read on the forward strand.
TAATAGAAGAGCAGGAATTTGCTGAGAGTAAATCAGCATCCGACAATGCAGGCGGTTTCGCACCGGCTGACAGACCTTCACCAAGCAGTGCAGGCGATGGATTTATGAATATCCCTGACGGAATTGATGAGGAATTACCATTTAACTAAATCAATAGGAGGTAATAGCCATGGCTTTCAATAAGACAGACAGAGATGGTGCGCCAATGAGAAGAAGAGGCGGAATGCACAGAAGAAAGAAAGTTTGTGTTTTCTGTGGAAAAGACAACACCATCGATTATAAAGATGTAAATAAGTTAAAAAGATATATCTCTGAGAGAGGAAAAATCCTTCCAAGAAGAATCACAGGAAACTGTGCAAAACATCAGAGAGCTTTGACAGTTGCTATCAAGAGAGCACGTCATATCGCAATCATGCCATACGTTCAGGATTAATTCTGAAACCGGCAGGTACACAACGTATACCAAAGGACGATTCGAAAGAATCGTCCTTTTTTTCGCGTGTTTCTCGTAGGCGATGCCAAGCATTCGTAAGAAGCTGCCAGTGGCAGGTTCTGTAGGTGTAGCGAGAAAAATCGCATGCTTGCATGCAGATTTAAAACAATGAAGATTGTGAAGAAGTATTTTTTATAATATAATTAAAACAGCATGACTAATACCATAAGAAGAGGAGTTATCTATGAAAAGAAAAATAAAACTGGCAGCCTGCATTTTAACTACTTGTTTATTAGCGTCTGCCTGCGGAAAAGACACATCAGCTACGAATAGAAATATGGAGAGTACAGATGATGTGCAGGAAACAGAGGCAAAGGAATTGACAGAACAGGATAAAGCCTGGCAGGCATTATTGGAAAATCTGCATGTTCTGGGAGATATTGAGATTCCTACGGCAGAAGACAGCATAACCTTTATGGGGAAAGTGGAAGAAAAGTTAGAACAGAAGCCGGATTGGAAAAACAATGTATATTATGAGCAGCCGGATGGAACCAGCTTAATGTATAATGCATATGATGATTTTGGGTCCTATACCGTCAGAAGTAATCCATATAATGAAGAACCGCCGTATTTTAACTATGATTATACGCTGGTCGGATTTGATGGAACCGGTAAAATGACCGAATTGCGGACGCACATAAAAACTTTTAATGAGGGAAAACGTTATACAAGTGATGAACTTGGTGGTTTCTGTGATTTTATCGACAAATATAATGTTACCAAAGAAGCCGAACTGTTGCAGGCACTGGGAATCTGGGATGAAAACATCGAGTATGCATTTCAAAATGAAACAGCAGAGGATTATGTAGAAAATTTTGATACCTGTTATGGTAAAGTCCGGGTGGCTGTCCGTACAAATATGATAAGTCAGGAACATGAAAACTTTGAAACAACAGTTGCGTTATCTTTTGCTGCAGACTCTGCCAGCCCTTTTCAGACCATATATATCAGTGGAGAATCCGGGTATACGAAGGGTTATGAATCTGGTATTACAATAGATGCATATGTGATGACAGATGAGTACCGTGCATATATGGGAACTGAGTCAAAAGAAGCATCTGCATCAGATGCAGAAGAAGCCTGGAAGTTATTGGGAGACATAAAAGACATGAATTTTGCATCCTGTAATCCGGCGGAAAAAACATGGCAGGAATTTAAAGGAATGTTAGAAAGCACTCTTAATGTTACACTGGAAGAAGAACAGTACATTCCGATTGATGAAAACTGGAAAATAATGTTCCGGGAAGAATTTATGGGACATAATGTTATGACCGGTGAAGCGATACCTATGGGAACAGAAATTTCCATGAGTAATGATTATTTTACTCTATTAGCTGAATTTGATTACGACAGTGATTTGTTTACAGGCTATATAATTAGAACAGAAAATCCATATTATTTTGCATTGTTAAATGAAGATGATGTAAATGAAATGGGTGATTTTCTTGGATTCTGCAGTAAATATGCAGTAACGGATGAGAAAGATGTATTGACCACTCTGGGGATAGAGTCCGATTTAGATGAGGGTAATACGACAGTGCAGACGCCATATGGAGAGGCGGATTTGCGGATTACAAAAGATAAAGTTGGAGATTATGCAGGAGGAAATCGCAGGATCAGCGAATTAGGAGAACTCAATTTACAGATGGAAATTGAAGCTGCAGGAGGAATGACAGAGGATGGAACGATGCTGGATGGAGATTACACGGATGCGGATCTGTTTGATTTATTTGGTTTGAATGAGTCTGCTTATCTTACAGCGGCAGAGCCAATGACAATGCATAATTCAAGCATTGTGCTTATTACGTTCCCGGAAAACGGAGATTCACCTGTCAAAAGAATACAGTTTATAGCAAGAGATATAACTGGTTTAGATGGATTAAAGTATGGAAACTGGGAAATTTCAGCTTATCTGAATAATTAAAAGTTGTACCGATAAAACGGTGGCAGAATTTCAATTACAAAAGGGGTTGTCATATGACAGCCCCTTTAAATTTACACGAGTAGCTCACAAAGCATGTTTTCTACAGAGATTATCTGTAGTGATTAAAATACAATCGGATTTGTCCAGGCAGTCTGTCCAAGGGTATTTTTCACTTCGATGCGGACATATTGTTCCCGACCGGTGAGAGGGATAGAGACATGCTGCAATGGAATCCGATTTTCCATCATAACGGTTTTGCTGCTTCCGATGCTGCCACCGCAGATGAAGTTCACGCGCTCGGCATTTTCGCAGTCCACATAGACTTCGCCATTGCGGATGCCCCATTGTGTAATTACGGCACCGTTGGAGGAATAATAATTTCCTTTTAAAAGATTCGTTACAATGCTTTCGTGGTCAAGGCTTTCGGATTTTACCATGACAAAGCCACCGAAGCTGTCCTGAAAAGTTCCGCCGTTATGATTGTCATCGGAAGCAAAGCAGGAAATGTCTGTTCCATGGCGGAGCATGGTATCCCAGAATACGGTATCCTCTCCTTCGGCACATTCATTGACGGTATCGTAGTTATAGCATTCAATAGCCCATGCACCCTGTAGGTCTTTTACATCCTCGATATCAACGCGGGACCAGATTGGATGATTATAGGTGGTAAAACAGCCCTTTTTCTTTAAGCTGTCCGATAAAGTCTGTGCGGCGTTTACACCATCCCATTGATTCAGGTAAATGCGGATTGGATAAAGCTGATTGGCAGTAAAAGCATTTTCTCCTGCGGCAGCCTGCATTTCTTTCGTTCCAAGAATTCCATGGATATGATGGGCTTTTTTCAGAGTAAAGTTTACATTTTTACCACGGAAGGCCATAAGCTCCTGAAAAGTCATATCGCAGTAGCCTTTCTTTAATACTTCCGGCTCAAACAATTCGGAAAAGTCATCGGAAGTAATCAGATAAGTGCTTGCTTCCAGTCCCGGCAGGGTAATAAAGTCGTCCCGGTCTAACTCCTTTCGAAGATCGGTATAATAATCATGTTCTGAGAAACAGATAAAAGAATAGCCGTGTTCTCTGTAATAGGCGGCAGACTGTGCCGGAGTCAGGCGGCCGTCGGAATTGACCGTATGGGAATGAAGGTTGCCTTTAAACCAGGAACCTTCTTCGGAAAACATTTTTTCAACAGGCTTCATAGTAAGATATCCTCCTTAATCTTCCAGTGCCAGGCAGTTTCTCTTTTCTAAGGAAAGCCAGACGTTCTGGTCATTTTTATAAAGTGCAAAGCTTCGGAATAAGGTATCGACCTTAAAAGTAATGCCATTTACATCAATGTGATAATGTAAAGTATTTCCAACAGAGCGGTTGTTTATGATTTTTCCGTAAATCGTGTGGACAGCATCATTTTCCTGAGGCTTTTCTGTGGAGATCTGGATAGTTTCCGGGCGGATGGCAGTCATTTTGTTGTCCGGTGCAGCCACATGGAATGCCTGTTTAAATTCATCCGGGGAAAATACATTGTAGTGACCGATAAAGCTTGCAGCGAAACGGGTTTTCGGTTTGGTATAAAGCTCAATGGGACTGCTGACCTGTTCGATGTTTCCGTTATTTAAAAGACAGATACGGTCAGACATACTCATGGCTTCATCCTGGTCATGTGTAACGAAAATTGTCGTAATATTAAGCTCCTGCTGGATACGACGGATTTCTATCTGCAGATTCTTACGGAGTTTTGCGTCAATGGCGCTTAAAGGTTCATCTAAGAGCAGAACCTTTGGACGAGAGATGATAGCTCTTGCTAAAGCAACACGCTGCTGCTGTCCGCCGGAAAGGTTTCCCGGATAAGCCTTTTTCTTATCAGTAAGACCTACAATCTCCAATACATCGTCAATTTTTGCTTTCTGTTCGGCTTTCGGCATTTTCTGAATTGTAAGCGGAAAAGAAAGATTTTCTTCTACGGTCATATTCGGGAAAAGGGAGTACTGCTGGAAAACCATTCCGATATTTCTGTTCTGCGCAGGTGTTTCCGTCACATCTTTTCCATCTAAGACAAAGGTTCCCTTGTCAATGGTTTCAAGACCGGACAGGCAGCGGAGCAGAGTAGACTTTCCGCATCCAGACGGTCCCAGCAGGCTTACAAATTCTCCCTGTTCTATATTCAGTGAAATACCTTTCAGTACTTCATTTTTATCAAAAGCTTTTTCTATATTTGAAATTTCCATGTAACTCATTTGTTTCGATTCTCCTTATTTCCCTGAGGGGTATTTCTGGCTGCACATTTGTGAACGGTCAGATTGATAATCATGGTTAAAACCAGTAAAATTACGACTCCGGCACTAAACGACTGTAAATCGGTATTCCGGTTCTTATAAAGGTAAGTCTGCACAGTCTCATACTGGGAGGATGCGATGATTTTGATGATTGCAAAATCTCCAAACAGCGCAGAAAAGCTGATAAGTGCAGTGTTCATCAGTCCCGGAAGGACAGTCGGAACAATAATCTTTAAAAATCCGTAAAATTTATTAGCACCGAGAATGGAAGCAGCTTCCAAAAGCGTTTTGGTATTTACCGCATACAGGCTGTTGCGATTGCCCTGATAAGTAAGGGGAAGGCAGAAGATGCAGTAGGTAAACATCAGCATGATAATACGGTTGGAAAATATGGTGCCGCTTCCGGCATAGGTGGATAAAATCGAAGTTGCTAAAATAATACCGTTGATGGTAGTCGGAATAATACAGCAGACCTGAATGTATTTTTCCATCTTTGGAAAATAAACAATAACGGCAAAAAGCGTAAGTAAAATAATTATGTTAACCAGGATAACCGGGAGGGCAGAGATAAAAATGCCCCGCAGGATACCAAGGAAAAAAGTGCTGTCCTTAAATTTATCCAGATAAAACCGGAAAGTAAGATTCTGTGGCAGGATGGAAGTCCATCTTCCTGCAAACGAATAAATAAAAGATACCGTCAGAGGAAGGAGTAAAAATATGGCAACAATAATCTGCCAGATAGCTCCGAGAATATGATTTTTCTTCATTTATTTCCTTCCTTTCTGAAACAGTTTTTTCACCAGATTGGTGCAGGTAAGAACCAGCAGCATAATAAGCAGCATGACAATGGATAATGCACTGCCCAGCTCCGGACGTTGTCTGACATCACCTACAAACATATCGGTAATCTTAATTGGTAACAGCGGAACGCCGTTGTTGACCAGTAAATATGGGGTGGTATAAGCAATTAATGCATTGGCAAAAAGCATATTAACGGTTCCCATAACAGATGGCATCATAATCGGGATGCCGATTTTACGCCAGAAGCGGAAGGCGCTGCAATTCATAAGCAGAGCCGCTTCCTTCCATTCCTTGCGGATTTCATGGAAAGCCGGTAACAGTAACAGCGTTCCCATAGGAATCTGAAAATAAAGGAAAATGATAAACATTCCCTTTAAGGAATAGAGATTATAATTGGCAAGCCAGGAAATATCAGCATTTTTTCCAATCAGAACAAATACACCGGCAGTTCCAAGCAGTGTAACAAAGGCTAAGGTCAGTGGAAGTCCGGCAAAGGTGGATGTCAGATTTAAAAGGGACTGATACCAGCGGCGGTTTCGTTTTCCGGCATTGGTTAAAGACAACGCAAGCAGGAAATCAATGATTGTTCCAAGAATGGTGGAACAGATGGCAATCCAGATACTGTTCTTAATAGCAACCAGGTAACTGGTTTTGGAAAAGATTTCGATATACCAGGATAAACCGAATTGTCCGCTTCCGGTGGAAAAGCTTTTTGCCAGCATCTGGAAGAACGGAACAAATAAAAAGAAAATAATTAAAAGGAAAAAGGGCATAAAGAAGCCCATTTTCCGCCAGTTTTTTTTGAAATTTTTCATGCTGCCACCAACTTCTATTCGCCAATCAGAGGAATAATTTCTTCTTCCCAGCGATTTGCAATTTCAGAACATGCCTTGGTAACTGTATCGTTATCTGTTAAAGGAATGGTGTTGGTATATTCATCATCGGAAATCATTTTTGCTTTTAAGTCATCCGGAAGAACCACATCATCACGGATTGGTCTTGCATAACCCTTTGCACGTTCAATCTGACCTTCATCACTTAAGAGATATTCAACAGTTAATGCTGCAGAGTAAGGATGTGGTGCATATTTATTGATAACCAGACAGTATCCGGACTGAACAGCACCATCCTGCATAACATGACATTCCATGTTGAGGTCCGGGTTGTTGGCTGCTACGATATCGCGGTACTGTAAAGTAAGATAATCCCAGGTTACTAAGACATCAATTTCTCCACGGTTTAATCGTTCCACACTTCCGTCACCGACATCAATACGTCCCTCACTTGCTAATTCTTTGAAGTAGTCAAAAGCAGGATCAAGATTTTCAGCATCACCGCCCATGGCATAGGCACAGGATAAAACTGCCATCTGGGAACTGGCACCTCTTAATACATCACCTAAAGTGATTTTGGCATCACTGTTCTTAAGGTCTTCCCAGGAAGTAATCGGTTCGGAAACATTGTTGGTATTTACCAGGGCACCCATGGTTCCAAGATAGGAAATGGTCCATTTACCATCCGGGTCTTTTGCCCAGTCCGGAATGGAATCCCAGGTAGAAGCTTTATAAGGCTGTACCACATCCATTTCAATGGCAGTCGGTCCAAAAGCCTGACCTACGTCACCAATATCTTTGGTAGGAGAATCTTTTTCACTTTCAAATAAGGATAATTCTTCGGAAGAACTCATGTCGGTATCGTCATGTACCAGACCGTAAGTATTGGAAATGCTTTCCCAGCTGTCTTTCCAGTCTGCCCAGTCATCCGGCATTCCTACGGAAGAAATGGTTCCTTCTTCTTTTGCTTTCTCTTTAATCGTATCTAAGGATACGGAAGTAAGGTCTACGGATTCAGAGGATGAACTCTTTCCGCAGCCGCTGAGTAAACCGGTTGAGAGAATACTGATAATTAATAAAGTACTTACAAATTTCTTTTTCATAAATAACCTCCATAACTGTTTTTTCTTTTTCGTATAAGCACAGTGACATTCTAAAAAGGGCAGGTAAAATCCATAAGGCAGTTCCGGTAAAAAATAAACCAAGATTGTAAGAACTGTGAAAAATCCGTTGCCGTTAGCACCGGTCGAAAAGTAAAATTGGTTGCGTAATATAATAAGGTATGGTATATTACTCCATGTAACTGCGTTAATGCGCTAAAGAATAATGAATGTAAGGGAGAAATTATCATGAAAACATTGAAGAAAGCATTAGTAACTGGTTTAGTTGCCGTAATGATGGTAGTAAACCTGGCTGGCTGTGGAAAATTTGATGCGGCAGCTTATGTAGAGTCCTGTCTGGATCTTTTAACAAAAGGTGAGACAGAGCAGTACATGAAAATGACTGGTCGTACCAAAGAGCAGGCAGAATCTGATTATGAATCTAACATCGACGCTATGATGTCAGAGATGGATCAGTTCAACTTATCTGATGAGTTAAGCAACAACTACCGTCAGCTTTTCAAAGATGTGTATGCAAAAGCAAAATACACTGTAAAAGATGCTGAGAAGATGGATGGACAGGACGGATATTATGTAACTGTTGAAATCGAGCAGATGACAGGTCTTTTCAATGGAATCCAGGAAGAACTTATGACAGAGTTTACAGATTGGGCAAATTCCTTTGATGCAGATACTTATCCGACAGAGGACGAAATGTACGAGCAGATGTATCAGATGATGTATGATCTCATGAAGGCAAGATTAGACAGCATCACATACAATGATCCACAGGAAGTAGTTGTAGAAGTGATTGGAGAAGATAACGTATACAGCATCTCTGATGGAAGCATGTCAGAACTTGATGATGCATTATTAGATGTAGCAACAGAGTAATTTAAATCAGAAATCTATAATAATAAGAAGAAAGCAGGTAATTGCGAAAGCAGTTACCTGCTTTTTAGGTTACATAATTTTATAAATATTTTACTTGTTTTCTTGAGGGGCATTTGTTACAATCAACACAAAGCATATGTTCTGATTTTCGAATGGCAAAAGCCAATCTAAATTTCTGGTATCAATTCAATGAATTCTATGCTTTTAAATTCTTATTACAATTAATGAACGCATAGTGCATTGAATAAGCGGAATTTTAGAATCGAAAAGGGATATGCAATCCTGCTTTTCTTTGTACTATGGGAAAGGGAGGAAACATGAAAACTTTAGAAGAACTGAATCTGGTGGATGACTTTCTGGTAAACAGCCTGACCAGCCACAAAATTTACGGGGAACAGTCGGCAAGGTATATTTTGGAATGCATACTGCACCGGCAGATAGGAAAGCTTACGGTAGTACCGCAGCGTTTCTTTTGCGGGGAGAATACAGAAACCCACGGCATTCGGCTGGACGTATATCTGGATGAAGAGAACGGAGAAATCTTTGATATAGAACCGGACCAGAATGATGGGAAAGAAGAAATCGTATCACTGCCCCGAAGAGTCCGGTTTTACCATGCGAAGATTGATGCAGGAAATTTGACGGCAGGGGATACCTATGGAAGCCTTCGGAATGTCATCGTAATTTTTATTACAACCTACGACCCCTTTGGACTGAATCGTATGGTGTATACCATTAAAAATCGATGTATTGAAGTGCCGGAATTAGAGTATGAGGACGGCGCACAGACGATATTTTTGTATACAAGAGGCAGAGAAGGAAACCCGCCGGAGGAATTAAAACAGCTACTGCATTACATGGAGCATTCATCCATAGAGAATGCTTCCACCGAGAGTCTGAAAAAGTTACACCGGATGGTAATAGCAGTTAAGCGGGATGGAGAGGTAGGTCTTGCATATATGAAGAGTTTTGAGAGAGAAGAGAGAATCCGCAGACAGGGCGAAGCAGAAGGAAAGGCAGTGGAAATCATACGTCTTGGACGGCGCTTTGAAAAATCCAAAGATGAGATAGTGGAATTATTAAAGGAAGAATTAGAGATAAAAGAAGAAAATGCACTGGAACTTTTAGAAATGTATGATAAATAAAGAAGAAATACGTTAAAACTTTAAAAGCAGGTATGTCAGTTTTGATATACCTGCTTTTTTACATACAATTTACAAAACCATAGCTTTGTATTTTACGTTCCCCCGTTATGATAACAATTGTCACGAAGACGAGAAAGAAAAAATAAATCATTTTGGAGGAAAGAAAATGAAAAAGAAATTATTATCCGTAATGCTGGTAGGAGCATTAGCAATCAGCGCATTAACAGGATGTGGAAGCAAAGATACCACATCAAATGACAGCCAGAAGGCAGACACAACAACAGAGGCAGACAGCAGCAGTGATGCAGCAGCAGATACATCAGACTTTGACAACAGCGAAACCATTAATGTACAGTCCAGAGAAGATGGTTCCGGAACAAGAGGAGCATTCATCGAGCTGTTCGGTATCGAAGAGAAAGATGCAGATGGAAATAAAATTGATAACACAACAGAAGAAGCAAACATCACAAACAGTACAGAAGTAATGCTTACATCCGTAGCTGGTGATGAATATGCAATCGGTTATGTATCACTTGGTTCTTTAAATGATACCGTAAAGGCATTAAAAATTGACGGAGCAGAAGCAACTGCAGATAATATCAAAGCCGGTACATACAAAATCGCAAGACCATTTAATATTGCAACCAAAGGTGATGCAACAGGACTTGCAGCAGATTTCATCAACTACATCATGAGTGATGAAGGACAGAAAGTAATCGAAGACAACGGTTATATCTCACAGGGAAGCAACGGAGCATTTACATCCGATGGTTCTACCGGAAAAATCGTAGTAGCCGGTTCTTCTTCCGTAACACCTGTAATGGAGAAATTAATTGAAGCATACAAAGCAATCAACAAAGATGCAGAAATCGAACTTCAGGAATCTGATTCTACAACAGGTATGACAGCAGCAATGGAAGGTACATGTGATATCGGAATGGCTTCCAGAGAATTAAAAGACAGCGAAACAGAAGGCGGACTTACCTCACAGGTAATCGCAATGGATGGTATCGCAGTAGTAGTAAATAACAGCAACCCAATGGATGAGTTAAGCTCAGACAATGTAAAAGATATCTTCACAGGCGCAGTAACAACCTGGGATGAAATTGCAAAATAAATCTGCAAATAGGATAAGGTAAGAACAGTATGAATAATTTCAAAGAAAAAGCAATGAAAATTGTATTCTTACTCACAGCCAGTTTCTCCATACTGGCTGTTGCCTTAATCTGTGTTTTCCTTTTTGCAAATGGAATACCGGCAATCAAAGAAATCGGATTGCCGGATTTTCTGCTAGGTACAAAATGGAAACCGGGAAATAATCTCTACGGAATCTTCCCGATGATTTTAGGCAGTATCTATGTAACCGCCGGAGCAATTGTAGTGGGAGTGCCAATTGGAATCTTAATGGCAATCTTTATGGCAAGATTTTGCCCGAAGAAGCTTCATAGTTTCTTAAAGCCAATGGTAGACCTGTTAGCAGGAATCCCTTCTATCGTATATGGATTCTTTGGTCTGGTAGTCATAGTACCATTTGTAAGAGAACATTTTAAAGGAAACGGAAACAGTATATTTACTGCATCGATTCTTCTTGGAATCATGATACTTCCAACCATAATCAGTGTATCGGAAGCTGCAATCCGTGCAGTACCGGAGCATTATTATGAAGGAGCACTGGCACTTGGCGCAACCCATGAGCGAAGTGTCTTTAAGACTGTGGTTCCGGCAGCAAAATCAGGAATCATGGCAGCAGTTATCTTGGGAATCGGCCGTGCTATTGGTGAGACCATGGCAGTTATGATGGTTGTAGGTAACCAGGCTCGTATTCCGAACAGTATATTCAAGGGTGTACGTACCCTGACAACAAATATCGTAATTGAAATGGGTTATGCTACAGACTTACACCGTGAGGCATTGATTGCAACCGGCGTTGTACTGTTTGTATTTATCCTTATTATCAATCTGGTATTTTCAATTGTAAAAGGAAAGGCGGATAAAGAATAATGACAAAATTCAAAGATAAAATGAATTCTTATAAAAAGCATCCGGGTTCCTTCCTTTTATTACTGCTGGTAGTAGCAGCGGCAATTATAACAGTAGCAGTATTACTTTATCTGGTGGCGTACATATTGATTCACGGTGTGCCATATTTAAAACCAAGTCTTTTCGCACTGGAATATAATTCGGATAACGTATCCATGCTTCCGGCAATGATAAATACACTGGAAATGACGCTGTTTTCCCTGCTTTTTGCAGTGCCGCTTGGAATCGGAGCCGCAGTTTATCTGGTGGAATATGCACTGAAGGGAAGTAACCTGGTTAAAGTAGTCAGAATTACGGCAGAGACCTTAACGGGTATCCCTTCTATTATATACGGTCTGTTTGGTATGTTATTTTTCGTAACTTATCTGCACTGGGGTTATTCTATGTTAGCCGGTGCGGCAACTCTTGCCATTATGGTATTGCCGGTTATCATGCGAACCACAGAAGAAGCATTACTCTGTGTACCGGATACCTACCGGGAAGGAAGCTTTGGATTGGGAGCCGGAAGACTTCGTACCGTATTCCGTATCGTACTCCCATCTGCGATGCCTGGAATCTTGTCCGGAATCATTCTGGCAGTAGGACGAATTGTAGGAGAGACCGCAGCACTGATTTATACTGCAGGAACGGTAGCAGACCTTGCACCAAACCTGATGGCATCCGGACGAACCTTGGCCGTTCATATGTATTCCCTTTCCAGAGAGGGCTTACATACCAATGAGGCTTATGCAACCGGCGTAGTTCTTCTGGTCATTGTATTACTGATAAATGGTGTATCAACTTTGATAGCCAGGAAATTCACGAAAGGAGATGGAGAAGTAAAATGAGTGAGCAGGCAAAATTTTCTGTCAAAGGACTTGACTTATATTACGGAGACTTCCACGCATTAAAAGATGTGAGTCTTGATATCAATGCAAAAGAGATAACTGCATTTATCGGACCATCCGGTTGTGGAAAGTCTACATTTTTAAAAACATTAAATAGAATGAATGATTTGGTAGAGGGATGTAAGATTACCGGAGATGTAAGGTTAGACGGTGAAAATATATACAGCGGCATGGATGTCAGTCAGCTTAGAAAACGTGTGGGAATGGTATTCCAGAAGCCAAATCCATTTCCGATGAGCATCTATGACAATATTGCATACGGTCCGAGGACCCACGGTATCCACAACAAAGCCAAATTAAATGAAATCGTGGAGACATCCCTGCGGCAGGCAGCTATCTGGAATGAAGTAAAAGACCGTCTGAATAAGAGTGCACTGGGCATGTCCGGTGGACAGCAGCAAAGACTTTGTATTGCAAGAGCGCTGGCAGTACAGCCGGAAGTAATCCTGATGGATGAGCCGACTTCGGCATTGGACCCGATTTCTACTTCCAAAATCGAGGATCTGGTAATCGAATTAAAAAAAGATTATACTATTATTATGGTAACTCATAATATGCAGCAGGCAACCCGTGTATCGGATAAAACCGTATTTTTCTTATTAGGAGAGATTATTGAGAGTGGAGATACCGAAAAATTGTTCTCCGTTCCGACAGACAAGCGAACAGAAGATTATATTACAGGGAGGTTCGGTTAAATGCGTAATCGTTTTGACAGACAGCTTGAACAGTTAAACAATGAATTAATCCAGATGGGAAGCATGATTGAACATGCCATTGAAATGGCAGTTTCTGCCCTGGTAAATCAGGATACGGAAAAAGCAAAAGAAGCAATGGCACATGATGTGGAAATCGACCATCAGGAGCGTGATATTGAATCCTTATGTATGAAGCTTTTATTGCAGCAGCAGCCGGTGGCAAGAGATTTGCGTCTGATTTCTGCAGCATTAAAAATGATTACCGATATGGAGCGAATCGGTGACCACGCCGGAGATATTTCCGAGATGACACTGTTGATGTCCGGCGCACCATATATCATCAGCCCGGAAGAGATTCAGGGCATGGCAAAGGAAACCACTGATATGGTTATCAAGAGCGTGGATGCTTTCGTAAAGCGTGACATGGAGCTGGCAAAGAAAGTAATCGCTCAGGATGATATTGTGGATGACCTTTTCATGAAAGTAAAACAGGATTTAATCCAGATGATTAATAAGAGCGCAGAAAATGGCGAGCAGGCAGCAGATATCCTTATGGTAGCCAAATATTTTGAGCGAATCGGCGACCATGCCACCAATATTGCAGAGTGGGTTATCTATTCCATTACAGGAACTCACATTGATTAAACATTCTTAGACAAAAGTGAAAAAATAAGTACATTTTTTACACTACTTATACATAATTCTTACAAACTGTTAAAATGTCCTTGCAAAATGCCTCTAAAGTGTTTATGGTGTATATGTAAGACGAAAAATATGTAAAAAATTGAAAGGTCTATGCATATACGATGCATAAGGAGGACAAAATGGACATTTTTGCAGTACTGACCGTAATCGGAGGTCTGGCTCTGTTTCTCTATGGAATGAACGTCATGGGAGCAGGACTGGAGAAAGTATCAGGTGGTAAGTTAGAGCGGGTATTAGAGAAATTAACCAATAATCCGCTGAAGGGTGTACTATTAGGTGCCGGAGTTACGGCTGTCATTCAGTCATCTTCTGCTACAACCGTAATGGTAGTAGGTTTTGTAAACTCCGGAATCATGAAGCTTTCCCAGGCAATCGGAATTATCATGGGTGCCAATATCGGTACTACCATAACATCCTGGTTATTGAGTCTGAGCGGAATCAGCAGTGATAATATATTTATCAATCTTTTGAAACCAAGTTCTTTCTCACCGATTTTTGCAATGGTAGGTGTACTCCTGCTGATGTTAGGCAAGAAGAGTAAGAAAGCTGATGTAGGAGAGATACTTTTAGGATTTTCTATTCTGATGACCGGAATGGAAGCTATGAGTGGAGCAGTAAAACCATTGGCGGATGTGCCGGAATTTACAAATATGCTGGTAATGTTCCACAATCCATTGCTTGGAATTCTGGTAGGAGCATTATTGACAGCAATTATTCAGAGTTCCGCAGCTTCTGTAGGTATCCTGCAGGCACTTTCTGTAACCGGAGCATTTACCTATAGTTCCGCAATTCCGATTATCTTAGGACAGAATATTGGAACCTGTGTGACTGCAATGCTTTCCTCCATTGGAGCAAACCGGAATGCAAAACGTACCGCTTTTGTACATCTGTATTTTAATATAGTAGGCACAGTTCTGTTTCTGGTACTGTATTTTGCATTGAATGCAGTATTCCAGTTCCCATTTGCGGATAAGACAATTGGTGCAGCAGGAATCGCATTGGTTCACAGTATCTTTAATATATTTGCAACTGTAGTTTTATTCCCATTTACAAAAGGACTGGAGAAGTTGGCATATCTGACACTTCCGATTACAGAAGAGGAAAAGAGCAAAAAAGAAGTACAGGAATTCCCATTATTAGACGACCGTTTCCTTGCAACACCATCCTTTGCCATTGAGCAGTGCCACAGCATGTCCATTGAGATGGCAAACCTTTCCAAGGATTCCTTCTTAGAAGCAATCGGACTTTTGGAGAATTATACACAGGAAGTAGCGGACGACATTATTGCAAAGGAAAATCTTGTAGATAAATACGAGGACAAGCTGAGGGCTTATCTGACGAAATTAAGCAGTCAGAATCTGACTTATGCAGACAGCCAGAATGTATCTACGCTGTTACATTGTATTACAGATTTTGAGCGTATTTCGGACCATGCAGCGAATATCGTAGATTCCATTATCGAGATGACAAAGAAGGAGCTGGCTTTCTCTAAGAAAGCAGAGGAAGAAATGCATGTATTTGGAAAAGCAGTAGAAGACATTCTCTGCCGTACCATGACTGCATACGCTGCCGATGATGAAGAACTGGCTAAGACCGTAGAACCGTTAGAGCAGGTTATTGATGAATTAAATAAAGCAATTAAGAAACGACATATCAAACGTCTCCGGAAAGGAAAATGTTCTATCGAGTTAGGACTGGTGCTGGCAGATATCGTTACCAACTATGAGCGTGTATCCGACCATTGTTCCAATATTGCAGTCTGCCTGATCCAGGAACAGGATAAAGAGGTAGAAGAGCATGACCTGACGGCACATATGGATGAAGAAGACAACAGAAAATTTGCAGAGCAGGTAAAAGAATATACAGAAAAATACGCTTTGCCGGAAAAATAAAAAAGCCGGGAGGAAAATGCAATGGCACTTATTTATATCGTAGAAGATGATATAAACATACGGGAAATCGAACGTTATGCACTAAAAAACAGTGGTTTTGAAGTAGAGGAATTTGATAACGGAAAAGATTTCTTCCAGAGAGTGTCAGAGCAGGCACCATCCCTGATGCTGTTAGATATTATGCTGCCGGGAGAGGATGGACTGGAAATTTTAAGCCGTGTCCGGAAAAATCCGGCAACAGAAAAGACTCCTGTGATTATGGTAACGGCAAAGACCACAGAGATTGATAAAGTCCGTGGACTGGATATGGGTGCAGATGATTATATCAGTAAGCCTTTTGGCGTTATGGAGCTGATTTCCAGAGTGAAAGCATTACTCCGCCGCACCGAAAAGGAAGATGATGGTGATACATTAGCCTGTGGAAGCATAGAGATTGATAATAAGCGTCACAGCGTAACCGTTCAGGGAGAAACCTGTGAGCTTACTTTTAAAGAATTTGAACTATTAAAATACCTTATGATAAACCAGGGCATTGTATTATCCCGTGACAAGCTGATGAATCAGGTCTGGGGATTTGAATACGAAGGAGAAAGCCGTACTGTAGATATGCACATAAAGACGCTCCGGCATAAGCTTGGCGATGGCGGGCAACAGATTAAAACCGTCCGTAATGTGGGCTATGTGATGGAGCCGTAGGAGCATTCATGAAGAAAAAAATAAATATACGATTTATTATGATAGCAGCGCTTGCCATTGTGGTCACAGCGCTGTCTGCTATGTTAGTGTATTATAATATTTTAAAAGAGCAGGTATTTGGAGATTTGAAAGCCTACGCCCATGTGATAGAGCTTTTGAATATAGATGACCTTGCAGCAGGAATAGAAAAAGACCCGTATAATCCCATCGATGATGACCTTCGAATCACATTGATTGGAGCAGAAGGGGAAGTATTATATGAAAGTCTGTTAAATAAGGATGAGATGGACAATCATAATGAACGCCCGGAAATTATTGAAGCAAGGGAAAAAGGCGAAGGCGAAGCCATCCGTTACTCGGCCACTTCCGGAACCCATACCTTTTACTATGCGGAGCGTTTACAGAATGGAAATGTGCTTCGAATCGGAAGGGATTCCGTCAGTGTAAACCGTATTATGGTAAATACTTTAGTGATTGTACTGGTAATTGCACTTTGTATCCTCTTTGTCTGTATGGGAATTTCCCATTATCTGACGAAGAAGCTGGTAGAGCCTATCGAGAAGCTGGCAACGAATATTATGCTGGTGGATGAAAATAATGTATATGAAGAAATCCGGCCTTTTGTGAATACTATTAAGGAGCAGCACGTCAATATTATCAATAATGCGCAGCTTCGCCAGGAATTTACCGCGAACGTATCCCATGAATTAAAGACACCGCTGACGGCAATTTCCGGTTATGCGGAGTTAATCGGAAACGGAATGACCGGTAAAGAGGATACCATCCGTTTCTCTAATGAGATACATTCCAATGCCAACCGGCTGTTAAGCCTGATTAATGATATTATAAAGCTTTCAGAACTGGATGAAGCAGACCACCAGATGGAAATGGAAAGAATCGACCTTTATAAACTGGCAGAGAACTGTGTGCAGATGATGCAGGTGACAGCAGAGAAGCAGGGAATTAGGCTGACGTTGCAGGGAGAAAGCACCATGGCCATGGCAAACAAGGGACTGATGGATGAAGTCTTTTATAATCTTTGCAGCAATGCCATCCGCTATAATAAGCCAGGCGGAAATGTCACAGTAACGGTAGGAACAAAGGATGAGCGTCCGTTCTTAAGTGTAGCGGATACCGGAATCGGAATTCCAAAGGAATGCCAGGAACGTGTATTTGAGCGGTTTTACCGGGTAGATAAGAGCCGTTCGAAATCCACCGGCGGAACAGGACTTGGACTTGCCATTGTAAAGCACATTGTGGCACAGCATAATGCTGCCCTTCACTTAGACAGTGAGCTGGATGAGGGAACCACCATAGAAATTGTATTTTAGGAAAAACAAGAATGGAAAGAATTGACATAAATTATCATTTAGCGTATATTTGAATAACAATCCGTGAGGGAGTAGTTCGCGTGAATACGTGATTTGTCAACAACCTCGGTCTGATGAAGGCCTGGCAAATCTTAATGAATGAGACTCATGTATGCAGCACAGGATAACTGCATACATGCAGTCTCATTTTAAATATACTATCGGAGGAAATTGTGTTTATGGTAATGTTCTTTACACTCTTACTGATGGGAGTAGGTCTTTCGATGGATGCTTTTGCAGTGTCTATTTGTAAGGGACTTTCCATGCGGAAGGTAAACAAAAAGCAATGTCTTGTAATTGGCTTATTCTTCGGAGGATTCCAGGCACTGATGCCATTTATTGGCTGGGTACTGGGAAGCCAGTTTGAACAGTATATTACAAGCATTGACCACTGGATTGCATTTATCCTGTTAGGATTTATCGGTGGAAAAATGGTAGTGGAAGCAATCAGGGAAAAGGATGAAGCAGTAGAAGTCGGGAAAATGGATCCGCCACTGGATTTCAAAGAGATGTTTATTCTGGCAATCGCAACCAGCATTGATGCCCTTGCCGTTGGAATCACATTTGCATTTTTGCAGGTGCCAATCGTTGAGGCAGTTTCCATCATCGGGATTACGACCTTTGTAATTTCTGTCATTGGTGTGTATGTAGGAAACTTCTTTGGAAACAGATATAAGAAGAAGGCAGAATTGGTCGGCGGTATTATTCTTATCTTAATCGGACTTAAGATTTTGCTGGAGCATCTTGGAATTTTGGCATTTTAAAAGAAGGAGGAATATAATATGACAACAATCTGGACATATGTATTACTGGTAGTTGGTTTTGTACTGTTAATTAAAGGAGCAGATTTCTTTGTAGAAGGAAGTTCAGGAATTGCAAAGAAATTAAAGGTGCCCTCTTTGATTATCGGGCTTACGATTGTGGCAATGGGAACATCCCTGCCGGAATGTGCCGTCAGTGTGGCTGCATCCATTTCCGGAAACAATGCCCTGGCAGTCAGTAATGTAGTTGGCTCAAATATCTTTAACCTGATGGTGGTTTGTGGTTTCTGTGCCGTAATTACACCACTTGCAGTAGGAAAAAGGACCTTAAAGCAGGAATTTCCGTTTTCTGTGCTTATGGCAGCCCTGCTTTTAGTGCTGGGTTACATTGGAATGAGCGTTGGCAGAATAGATGGTGTGATTTTATTGATTTTCTTTGCTCTCTTCATGTTCTGGATGGTGCATTCTGCATTAAAGGCAAGAACAGCAGGAATTACAACAGATGCTTCTGAAGAAGCAGATGAGATTGAACGTGCAAAGCCAATCCCGGTATGGCTCTGTCTTGTATACATTGTAGGTGGAGCAGCAGCCATTGCCGCTGGTGGTGATATGGTAGTAGACAGTGCTTCTGCCATTGCAACTGCATTTGGTTTGAGTCCAAATTTAATCGGGCTTACGATAGTAGCAATGGGAACGTCATTACCGGAGCTGGTAACCTCTATTGTGGCAGCCCGTAAAAATGAAGTAGATATGGCTTTGGGAAATGTCATTGGTTCTAACATTTTCAATATTCTTTTCGTCCTTGGTATTGCAGCAACCATAAGTCCGGTAGCATTTGTCATGGAAAATGTGATTGATATTGTAATCTTAATTGTAATGAGCGTAATGGTATTGCTGTTTGCCTGGAGCAAGCAGAAAATAAACCGCATAGAAGGAGCAATTATGCTGCTTTCCTATGCGGGCTATATGGTCTATATCTGTATGAGATAATATATTTGATGAAGAAATAAGAAGTCCGCTTTTGCGGGCTTCTTATTATATTACGCGAGTAGCGGGAAAAAATCTGGAAGAAGCTGCCGGTGGCAGTTCTGCAGGCTACTGACTAATTTTCGGATTCTTCCAGTTGGGAAAGTACATCGTTAAGCTGGAAGGTGGAGCTGTCTATCAGGTCCGGAATGGAACCTAAGTATTCCAGATGAAAGCCGGCATAGCGGAAGAAATAGGTTGTTCTTAATCCATCATCCGGGATGGCAAGCTCGATATATTCATCTGTTGTATCAAGGTCAATGAGATAATATTCACTGGTCATATCAGAGGCAGCACTGCGGGATAAGGTAAAGTCACCATCATAAAGCATTTCGGAATAATCGGTTCCATCTACTGTTAAAGTAGAAGAAAGAAGTCCGGTTTCTTCATTATAAGAGGTGTTATAGTAAACCGCATCCATTTCTCCGTTTCCATCCATATCTGCAGAAACCGCAGACCCCATTAAAGCATTCAACTGGAAATTACCGGTGTAATGATATTCAGCCTTCAGAGCATTGAGCTGCTGATAAGGGACAGAAAATAAAAGTGTACCGGAATAGGATGGCGTAATCGTTCCGCTATTGGCGATAAAAGTAATGCCGCCTTTGGTGAAATACCAGTTGCCATCAATCAGCACATGGGTTAAAAGGTTCGAAGATACATCGGAACCGTCATGCTTGGCAAGCTGACTGACTTTGCCGTAGTTTGGTAACAAAAGCTGCTGGTTGATAAAAGAAAGTGCACTGTTTATCAGAGCATTGGAATCTGTAGCAATGTCAGAAAGCGTAAGTGCTTCGCCATTTTCCAAATCATAATTAAATCCGCCGTAAGCAACCCCTTTGGTCTCTTCGCTGGTAAATTCCTTCCGGGTGCTCACAAAGGATAAAATCCGGCTGTCCTGTCTGGTACAGGAGAATTCCTCGTCTAAGTGGTATGCAGAAAAAGAATCCGGCGATTCTGCAAAAGAAGCTCTTGCAGAAAGCAGGCTGTCTAATCTGGCGTCCTGAAAGGAATCCTGTTCCGCATTCAGGGACTTGGTAATGGTTTTGGAAATCTTCGGATGCCCGTCAATGGCTACCGTCGGTTTCTGATAGGAAGTATATAATAAAACAGTAGACAAATCTTCGGCATGATAAGTCTCCGTTTTCGCTTCAAAGGTAATTGTTACCGGGTCATTCTGGAGTTGTTCTGTTGACTCTTCCGCAGTATCCGGCTGTTCGCTGCCGGAATCCGTCTGGGATGAATTCTGTTTTTTCCCGCCACATCCGCTAAAAACCAGGGTGGCAATACAAATCAGGGCAATAAATCTTTGTTTCATCAGATATCTCCTCGTGGTTCGCATTCGTACCTAGAGTATAGCACATTTTATCTGGAAAAATCCTTAAAAAAGAATGAAGTTTTCCGGGGAAAGCGTTAGGGGTGAAAGAAGCGTAATGTCCGTGCTGTTCAGTGAGTCCGAATGCGACATAAGGGCGGCAAGGGGCACTAAGAATTTCGAAGGGATATGAGATTGGCTGGCAACCGGCGCAAATTCACATCCATGTTCATCTGCGCCTCGCCGGCACGTCCCTGTGCCGGCGATGCCTGGCACTATCCGAAATTCCAAGTGCCCCTAGCTGCCCTTATCATGCATCCGCACTTCGCTGAACAACACGGACATTACGCATTCCAAGTGCCCCTTGCAGCCCTTATATCGCATCCACACTCGATAAACCGTGGGGATATCCATTTCGTTAAAACTTTATTCTTTTTTAAGATTCGTCCGATTGAAAAGCCCTATCAAGAGGTATATAATCAGGTAAAGTGCGGACGCACAGGGGAATATAGTAAGAACAGGAGGATACAAAATGGATTTTTTTGACCGCATGGGCGAGAAACTGGTAACCGCAGGAAAGGATGTCACACAGAAGGCAAAGGATTTATCCGGAACTGCAAAGCTAAACCTTGATATCAAGGCAAAAGAGGATTTTATTGAAAAGCAGTATGCACAGATTGGAAAGCTTTATTATGAAGACCACAAGGATGAAGCAGATGGTGCATATGGACAGCAGATGCAGGCAATCGCAGAGGCATTTGCATCAATTGACCATATGAAAGAGGAAGTATTAAAAATTAAAGGAGCACGGCAGTGCCCGCAGTGTGGTGCAACCGTTCCGGAGGACACCGAGTACTGTGGAAAATGTGGAGCAAAACTGAATATCTTTGAAGATTAGTGGATAACCTACCCGTTTGTTTTAGAAAAATGAGACAAATGGGTGGGTTGTTTTCTAAAAAAACATAAGATATAATATTAGAATAAATGGTATACCAATGCGAGAAAAGAAGGGTACAGGGAGGTGCAGCAATTTATGAAGAAACGAATGATAAAGCTGACCGGTGCTTTATTACTGATAGCCAGTTTTGTTTTTTCCGGGTGCGGGAAAAGTACACAGCTAGACGATTATGCCACCAACGAGGGCAGTGACAGTGTAGAAGAAGGCACGGAAGCAGTAGCAGATAATACATCGGAGGACACCGGGGGAATACCGAAGGATGAGATTAAGGTAGGTGTCATTCATTTATCCGACCCGGCAGAGGGAAGTGGTTATACCTATACCCATGACCTTGGTATTCAGGGCATGCAGCAGAACTTAAATCTTTCCGATGATCAGATTGTGCGTAAGATTAATATTTCGGATACTGATGCAGATGCAACAAGAGCAGCAATACAGGAATGCATTGACGAAGGCTGCAATATTATTTTCACTACAAGCTGGGGTTATATGGAGACCACCGCAGAGATGGCAGAAGAATATCCGGATGTTTATTTTTCACATGGAACCGGATATATGAGTAATGGAAAGAATTTCAACAATTATTTCGGAAGAATATATCAGGCACGTTACTTAAGCGGAATCGTAGCGGGCATGAATACAAAGTCCAATAAAATCGGTTATGTAGCAGCAATGGATTCAACCAATTCAGAGGTAACCGGCGGAATTGATGCATTTGCATTGGGAATTTATTCTGTCAATCAGGATGCGAAAGTCTATGTAAAAGTTACAAACAGCTGGTTTGACCCGGATGGAGAGAAAGCGGCTGCGGAGACGCTTCTTAATATGGGCTGTGATGTAATTGCACAGCATTGTGATACGGAATATCCGCAGACACTGGCGCAGGAAAAAGGCGTTTACAGTATCGGCTACAATTCCGACATGAGTAAAAATGCACCGGAGGCTTGCCTTTGCAGTGTTATCTGGAACTGGAGTGCTTATTATACAACAGCAGTACAGAGTGTCATTGACGGAACCTGGGATGGCAGCAATTATTATGGTGGAATGAGTGAGAACCTGGTAGGACTTACGGCACTGGCTGATTTCTGCGAGGATGGAACCAACGAGAAAGTGGAAGAGGCAAAGGCAGCAATCCTCTCCGGGGAAAATGGTGTATTTGATGGCGTGATTGAGACAAATACCGGAGAAACCGTAGGAGAAGAAGGAAAAACGTTAGATGATGCGACAATCACCGGAGGAATAGACTGGTATTTTAAAACGGTTGAAGTCGTAGAGTAGGGGGAAGCAAATGAATCTAAAGAAAAAAATTCTGGCAATTACAGTTGGACCGGTATTGATATTAGGAATTATCACCATACTATTTACCGTAACCATGGTAAAGAATTCCATGATGGATGAGACAAAGGATGCATTAAAGGGAACCGCGGCTGCAACATTGGCAGCTTATGACCAGAATACCGGAGATTATCTTGAGACCAGCAATGGGGACATCTGGAAAGGAAGTTACAACATTTCCAAATCAGAGAATCTGGTAGACCGAATCAAGGATAATACCGGCATGGATGTAACTTTTTTCTATGGGGATAAACGAATCATGACTTCTGCAATGGATGAGAATGGAAATCGTATTTTAAAATCCAAAGCGGGAGATGTCATTGTAGAAAAAGTATTAAATGGTGGAGAAGAATATTTTAGTCAGGCAGTATCCATAGAAGGAACCATAAATTACGGCTATTTTATGCCGGTATATCAGAATGGCTCGGATACGGATATTGTGGGAATGATTTTTGTAGGAACCAATAAGCAGGAAAAGGATGCCGTAATTGTCCGGCTTTTAAATTCCATCGTAGCTGCTGTAGTAGCAATTATGGTGGTCTGTCTGATTATCAGTACAAAGCTGGCAAGTACCATCAGTAAGAATATCAGAACCAGTATTAAAACGGTAGAGAAGATTGCCGCAGGCGATTTGAATGTGCAGGTAAATAAGAAACTTCTTAAGAGCAAGGATGAAATTGGAGACCTTTCCCGGGTTACGGTTACTCTCCGTGATGCGATGCAGCGGACGATTCTTGAAATCAACCAGAATGTGCAGAAGCTGTTAGAGGCATCTTCTTTACTTGGAACAGCAGCAGACAATACCAATGGAACTATGAATAAGGTACGCTCCGCCGTAAACCGGATTGTGGAGAATTCTGCCGAACAGGCGGAAAATTCAAAAAGTACTTCCGAGCATATGCGCCTGATGGGAGAAAATATTACAGAGACTTCCGCAGAAGTAGAAGCATTAAACAGCAATGCGGAATTCATGCATCAGTCCAGTGAAAAAGCAGCAGAGACACTGGCAAACCTGCAGCACATCAATGGCGAAGTAGAGCGGATTATCGGTGAAGTACAGGAGCAGACCAACCGCACCAATGATTCTGTGCAGCAGATTCATAAGGCAACGGCATTTATTACATCTATTGCAGAAGAAACCGACCTGCTCAGTCTGAATGCGTCCATTGAGGCAGCCAGAGCCGGTGAAAGCGGCAGAGGATTTGCGGTCGTTGCCGAGCAGATTAAGAAATTATCCGAGCAGTCCAACCAGTCCAGCAGTGAGATTGAAGAGACTGCCATGATGTTAAGTGAAGATTCCCAGAAGGCTGTAGAGATTATGCAGAAGATGCAGGAAATCATTATGAGCCAGAGCGAGAGCATGCAGGATACCCAGAAGGTAGTAGAAGAGGTTGTGGCACAGATTGCTCACTCCATGCAGAGTATCCAGCAGATTAAAGATACCACAGAGCATCTTGCAAATGTGAGAAATGAGGTATTACAGGCAGTTGAGACTCTTTCTAGCATTGCGCAGGACAGCGTATCCGGAACGAAAAAGACTTACGAAGATACGGAAGAGGTTGTAGATACCTTTAAGCAGGTATACATGAGTGCAGAGCAGCTTCGTGAGATTGCAGACCAGCTGGCAGGAAGCGTGCAGTATTTTCATGTGTAATAAATATACAACCATAGCAATTCTAAAATTGTGAAAAAGTGCCTTTGAAATCGCAGACTGAAAAGTTTATCATAAAAAGAGAAAAGAAGCGATGTCAGAGGTGAGAAAATGTATCCAATTGGAGCATATATTGTAAAATCAACAAATGGAGTATGCAAAATAGAGGACATTGTAAATCCGGATTTTGTAGCAGATTCCAGCAAATTATATTATAAAGCAATGCCATTACTGGACAAAAGTGCAACGTTATATATCCCGGTGGACAAGGTGGATGAAACAATGCGGCTGGTGATGACAGAGTCAGAAGCAGATGCATTATTAAAAAAGATTCCATCCATAAATCAAATCTGGATTAGCAATGAAAAAGAGCGGGAACGAAATTATAAGCAGGCAATTCAAAGCAATAATCCGGAGCAGTTGATTGGTATTATCAAGCTAATCTACCAGAGGAAAAAGACGCGCCAGGAGCAGGGGAAGAAGACAACTACAGTAGATGGCCGTTATTTTAATCTGGCAGAAAACCTTCTGTATTCGGAACTGGAATTAGTATTGCAGAAAGATAAAGACGAGATTTACCAGATGATAAAGGCAAATTGTGAAGCTTAAGGATATCGGACAGTCGGGCTGAAAAGGTTGACTTTTCGAAAAAATTGTGTTAGTTTTACACCTAGATGGTAAACGCGAGGAAGAAGAGAGTACATCTATCGGAATTGTACAGAGAGTTCCAATGAACCGCAGGGTTTTGCTGAGATGGAATCAAGGGTGATAGATGGAAGATGGCTTTGGAGTGGCGAGGCTGAATCCTAAGAGACAAGGCTTCGACAGGACCGCCTGTTATAGCGGGAAGTATTGCAGGATACTTCATGAGGCGCATACTGCAAGGTATGTGTAAAATAGAAGTGGTAACACGGATAACACCCGTCTTCTTTCATTAGAAGGCGGGATTTTTTTTCGCGAGTAGCGATGAAAATGCCGTGCTTGCACGAGCATTTGAGGAGCACCGCGAAAACCTGTGAAACGAAGTTTCTCAGGTCGCGAGTAGCGAAATGCGGCTCGCAGGAACACTTGAGAAACGAAGTTTCTCAGGTAGTGAAGAAAAGGAGAATGAAGATGAGCAGCAAAGGAAAGTTTTACATGACCACCGCGATTGCCTACACATCAGGCAAACCGCACATTGGAAACACCTATGAGATTGTACTGGCAGACGCAATCGCAAGATACAAGAGACTGGAAGGCTATGATGTATATTTCCAGACTGGTACCGATGAACATGGACAGAAGATTGAATTAAAGGCAGAGGAAAAAGGAATCACACCGAAGCAGTTCGTAGACGAAGTTGCAGGAGAAGTAAAGAGAATCTGGGATTTGATGAATACTTCTTATGATAATTTTGTGCGTACCACAGATGAAGACCATGAGACACAGGTTAAGAAGATTTTCAAGAAACTTTATGATAAAGGTGATATTTATAAGGGTTCCTATGAGGGACTTTACTGTACTCCGTGTGAGTCATTCTGGACAGAATCCCAGTTAGTAGATGGAAAATGTCCGGACTGTGGCCGTGAAGTGCAGCCGGCAAAAGAAGAAGCATACTTCTTTAAAATGAGCAAATATGCAGACCGCTTAATCGAGCATATCAACACTCATCCGGAATTTATTCAGCCGGTATCCCGTAAGAATGAGATGATGAACAACTTCTTACTTCCGGGACTTCAGGATTTATGTGTATCCAGAACCTCATTTTCCTGGGGAATTCCTGTAGATTTTGATCCAAAGCATGTAGTATATGTATGGCTGGATGCACTGACCAACTACATTACCAAGATTGGATATGATGCAGATGGCAATTCTTCTGATTTATTCAAGAAGAACTGGCCGGCAGATTTACATCTGATTGGAAAAGACATCATCCGTTTCCATACCATTTACTGGCCGATTTTCTTAATGGCATTAGACCTGCCACTGCCAAAACAGGTATTTGGACATCCATGGCTCTTACAGGGTGGCGAGAAAATGAGTAAGTCTAAAGGAAATGTAATTTATGCAGATGATATGGTAGACCTCTTTGGTGTAGATGCAACCCGTTATTTCGTATTGCATGAGATGCCATTTGAAAATGATGGAATCATTACCTGGGAGCTGGTTGTAGAGCGTTTCAATTCTGACCTTGCAAACATCCTTGGAAACCTGGTAAGCCGTACCATTTCCATGAGCAATAAATATTTTGGCGGTGTTGTAAAGAGTACCGGAGTAACAGAAGAAGTAGATGATGACTTGAAGGCAGTTGTAACCGGCGCAAGAGATAAGATTGCAGACAAGATGTCCGGACTTCGTGTGGCAGATGCCATTACAGAAGTATTTAACGTATTCCGCCGCTGCAACAAATATATCGATGAAACAGCACCTTGGGTATTGGCAAAGGATGAAGCAAAGAAAGACCGCTTAAGCGAGGTACTTTACAATCTGACTGAGTCCATCACCATCGGTGCAAGCCTTTTAGCAAGCTTCTTACCGGAGACTGCAGAGAAAATCGTAGCGCAGCTTAATACAGGACTTCGTGGCTTTGATGAGCTGAATCAGTTTGGACTTTATCCAAATGATAATAAAGTAACCGAGAAACCAGAGATTCTCTTCGCAAGATTAGACCCGAAGGAAGTAATGCCGAAGGTAGAGGCAATCCGTGCTGCCCAGAAAGCAGAATTTGAAGCAGAGCAGAAAGCATTAGGCAAAGAAGTTGAGACCGAAGCAAAAGCAGATGCTGCTGTCATCGACATTGAGCCAAAAGAAGAAATCACTTATGATGATTTTATGAAAATGCAGTTCCAGGTTGGTGAAATCATCGAGTGTAAAGCAGTAGAGAAATCCAAGAAATTACTGTGTTCACAGGTAAGAATCGGAAGCCAGGTAAAACAGATTGTATCCGGTATCCGCAAACAGTATACACCGGAAGAGATGGTCGGCAAGAAAGTTATGGTATTAGTAAACTTAAAACCGGCAAAACTTGCAGGTGTATTATCTGAAGGAATGTTACTTTGTGCAGAGGATGAAAATGGAGAATTAGCACTTCTGACACCGGAAAAGGATATGCCGGCAGGCGCAGAAATCTGCTAATCATAAGATTTTCAGATTAGTCGCATAAAGAAACAGCATATAAGGAAATAGCTATAGAAAGAAGCCCCGGAAGAACCATTGTAAATTGGTTTTTCCGGGGTTTTCTGTTAAGCGTTGTGGCTGCGTTTCTGGTATTTGCTGGAAACCAGATAAATACAGAACACTGCGACGAAGAAGCCAAACTGGATACCGATAAAGCGCCAGTATTTTCCGGTGGTAAGTATTTCGTCCGACATGCCGCCCAGCATGGAATTGATACGGACGTACCAGTAGGTTGGCAGGAAATGTGCTATAGCAAGAACACCTTTTCCCAAAAGGTACTGTGGAACGAAGATTCCGGAGAGGAAACTCAACCCCAGGGAGACAACATTTGCAATCATACTGAGGGACTGCGCTTTGAGTGAAAAAGTACTTATAAGGAGTGAAAGTGCTACGGAAAACAGCAGAACCATGATACTGTTTAAAAGGCTGCGAAGGCCATTTACTGAAAACAGGCTGTCTGCTCCATAGATGAAAAGTGCAGTCAGGATAAAGAGCAGCCATACAAAGAGGCAGAATACAATACATCCTAGCGTAATCTGTGTATTTTTGGACTTTAAGGAAAGAGAGGAGCAGGAAATCCTTGCGCCTAAATCTTTCTGGTTAAAGGTTATCAAAATAGGAGTCATACCAAGTAACAGCATGTTAATGAGCACATAAGGAAGATACTGGAAGAAATAGGTGAGCCCAATCTGTGTACCTTTGACATTGTCCTCCTCAATGTTAAGAATCGAAGTATCATTTCCTTCGGAAAGTGCTTCAGCAGATTTTGTGACCGCTTCGGAAAGGGAAAAGCCACCCGCCATAAATAAGCGGACACTGGAAAGATACTCATTCACCTGCTGGTCTACAAAATAGCCATTGGAGCTGTCCTTGCGCATGGAAATCTGAAGAAAATCTTTGGCATCAGAGGCAGTAAGCTGTTCTTCAAAACCTTCCGGAATTGTTAAAATATAGTCAACCTCCTGATAATAAAGTGCATCCTGCAAGGTCATAGTATCCGTATCCTTTAAAGTAACCGGATTGTGTATTGAGAAAAGATAATCACTTAAAGCGTGGCTTGCAGTGCTGTCATCCTCATCCATGATACAAATGTCTGCTTTGGTGGCAGTAAAAGAAGTCTCATGGTCGGATGCCCCGATTTTGCTCAGGGCAATTACAATAACTGTAAAAATAATATAGTATAAAAGCACAGAAGGAAATCTCTTCTTTGCAATTTTCAGAAAAGTTTTAAATACTTGCATATCTTTTCCTCCTTGTCAATAAGAATCCGCCAAAACAGAACAGGGCGGAAATGCCAACCAGTGTCAGAATGCATTGATAATACTGGTTTAAATTATCCTGAATGCCTAGTGTATAGAATGCACGGGAAATCAGGGCAGCCGGTGAAATCCGGTTAATAATCGGGCAGGCATTTTCTACGATAATCCACATATTTCCAACCATAAGTCCGCTTAAGAAGCAAAGCAGCAGGCTGCCGGAGGTAAGAATTCCCTGTTTCATTCCTTCGGAAAAGGTTCCGATGGCACCTACGAAAAAGCCCATGGTAGTTCCGGTCAGACATCCTACAAATACAGTAAGGATTGCCAGTGGGAGATGGTAGGTTAAATCAATCTTAAGCACCAGTACAATAAATGCAAAGGAAACCATATTACAGATAAACTGGAATAGTACATTGGCAAAAAGCTCTGCTACAATGACCTTCATTTTATGAACCGGAGAGATATTGCGTCTTGCACCGATGGCGGAGAGATTTCCCTGGTTATTAAGGGAAACATACAGTCCGGAAAGGCTGGTAAAGAGACATGCCATAGCCATCAGATTGTAAAAGTACTGTGTATAGGTATCAGTATTATGTTTATTTAAAGAAACTTCCTTTGTATAGGAAACCTGCTCAGAGAGGCTTTTAAGCAGTGCTTCTAAGTTCTCCGGGTGATTTTTGGCAGTATCCACAATGGCAGTAACAGAGGAATTGTACTGCTTTACAAATGCCTGCAAAATACTCTGATTCATGCGGACGGTATCAGAGTTGGAAGAAGAAACCGTAAGGGAAAGTGTGGTTGTATCAGATGAAGAATCGTCTGTATACAAAATACCATCCACCGTCTGGTCCTTTAACAGGGACACGGCTTTCTCTTCTGTGCAGTAGGTTGGAACAAAGAGGGCGACCCCATCTTTTATTTCCGTTTTTTCTAAAAATGTCTTGATATTTTTTAATGCGACCGAATTATTTTCTTCTACAACAGCAACGGAAATCGGTTTCTGTATTTCAGAACTGCTGATATTGGAAAATGCTGCCTTGAACATAATGCCAAGCAGAATCGGAAAAAGCAGTATCCAGAACATCTGCTCCCTATTTCTAAGGAGAATCCGGAAATGATATTTCATGATTTGAAGCATATCTTTTTCCTCCTAGTCTCTTAATTCTTTGCCGGTAATCTCTAAGAATACATCATTTAAGGTCGGAAGCTCGGAATATACTTTTCCGAAAGTAATCTCATGCTGCTGCAGATAATCCAGCACATGAATGAGATTGTGGCTTCCGCCGCTGCATAAAACAGTCAGCATGTGATTTTCGTAAGTCACTTCATAAACATGTTTTAAAGCACGGATTTCATCAATTGCTGCATCCGGCAGGTCTAAGATATCAATGGAAATGCTTTCGCTCTTCTTAATCATCTGTTTTAATTCATCCTTCGTGCCGATGGCAAGATTTTTTCCTTTGTCCATAATGGCAATCCGGGAACAAATCTGCTCCACCTCTTCCATGTAATGGGAAGTGTAAATGATGGTGGCACCATTCCGGTTCAGCTCCTCGATTCCCTCAAGAATCTTATTCCGGCTCTGCGGGTCAACGGCAACGGTCGGCTCATCCATGATAATCAGCTTTGGTTTATGGGCAATGCCGCAGGCAATATTTAACCGCCTTAAAAGTCCGCCGGATAATTTCTTCGGAAAGAATTTACGGAAATCATCTAAGCCTACAAAAGCAATGGCTTCCTCTACATACTGTTTCCGGAGTGCTTTATCTTTTACATAAAGCCCACAGAAATAATCAATGTTTTCATATACCGTCAGTTCATCCACTACGGCAACGTTCTGCATAACAACGCCGATTTGCCGCTTCAGGTCATAACTATCCGGGTTCATCTTTTTCCCAAAGACTTCAATGTTTCCCTTATCATAGGAAAGCAGGGACAGAAGACAGTTGATGGTGGTAGTTTTACCGGAACCGTTTGGACCGAGCAGACCGAAAATCTCACCTTCTTCAATCTCTAAGTTAAAGTGGTCTAATGCCACAAGTTCTTTGTAGCGTTTTACCAGGTTTTCTATTTTTACAACTGGGGTACTCATATGTTTCCTCCTTTTTAGGGTGATTGGTTTGCGACAGGCGATTGCGAGAGGAGAAAAAAAATTTATAAAAACTGTCTTGCTGTGTTACATCAGAAGCACTGGAGTGTTCGTCGAAACTGGATACTGCATGATGCTTGAAAAGGGGCACTAAGAATTTCGAAACATGAGTAGTTTTTTTCGGCAACCGGCGCAAATTCACATCCATGTTCATATGCGCCTCGCCGGTACATCCCTGTACCAGCGTTGCCGGATACTGGGCGAAATTCCAAGTGCCCCTAACAAGCCTCATAAGGTATCTGTATTCCGATGAACGCTCCAGTGCTTTTGCCAAACATTGGCAAACCAGCTTTTTTATAAAATTTTCTCTTCTCGCAATCGCCTATAGCATAAGTATAGGGAAAAGAGCTGCAGAAGGTAAGTGCACTCTGTCAGGAAATAAAATGACATTTGTCATATCTTAACGTTCCTGTTGTCTTTTCCTTGAAAGAATAGCCGTTGCAAGGCCAAGGAAGATAAGACCGGAGATGAACATATATAGTATTTTCATGAAAGGGGAAAAGGTAGTATTTCCAAAAGAAATGGTAAGTCCCATATAATCCGCATATCCGGTCTTTATTTCGGAGGGGCAATGAAACCATTGCAATTCCTGATGCATCCAGATTTCACGAATGGCGGAAGAACCCTGAAAGGCTGGAAGGAAGCGGATGATATATTTAAGAGTCTGTGGCATGTTGCCGTATGGAACATAAATTGCAGCAAAAAATCCAATCAGAGTACCCAAAAGTGTGGTCAGACCATTGAATGCACTATTGGTATGAATAAAAGAAGCACATAAAAAGACAAAGGAAGCAGAGGAAAAAATAATTGCAAGAAGCGCAAAGAGAATTTCTAAAGTATCATGGGCAGTTATAAAGGAGCCATTGGCAATACCAAGATAGATGGCTCCAATTATTAATGTGAGCAGGCACATGATAAATGAGACAATAATTGCAGCAATGACATAACCTGCAACATAGTATCCGCGTTTTACGGGTGCAACAAAAAATGCAGATATCTTACCGGATTCCTCATCTCTTACCATGGTTCCCACCAGAGTCATGGAAATGCTTACGGCATTGACAACCAGAATACCGGCAATGGTCCAGATAATGATGAGCGAAGATGCATGAACAGCTTCGTATTTCAGACCGGTTCCAAGAACCTGAATTGTGGAATCAATATTTTCCTGTCCGAGAAATGCAATCATAAGGGTTAACACAATAAGAGTAGAAAGAAGAGAAAAGAATACACTGATTCGGTCTCGGAAATAAAGTAAGATATTACGTTTTATAAATGAAATTAGTATCATAGGTTAATCCTCCAGTTTTTTTCCTGTTATTTGAATAAAAGCATCATCCATGCTGCCTTGAATAATTTCAATGCCATCATAGGGAGTGGTTATCCGGGGCATGATATGCAAAGCATCTTTGGTAGTAGATAGGGGAATTGCAATTCCGTTAGGGAGGCGATAAGAAGTCAGTGAAAGAGAATTTAATTCCCGGCTTAATTGTGGAATTTTGTCAGTATAGATTTTTAAAGTATCGGAAGCATATTTATTTTTTAACTGGGATGGAGAGCCGGAAGCAATGATTTTTCCGGCATCCATAATGCAAAGTTGTTGTGCCATAGAGGCTTCTTCCATATAGTGTGTGGTGAGAAAAATTGTCATATGGCGCTTTAACCGGAGACTTTCCAGACAGTCCCACATAAGTTTTCTGGTCTGCGGGTCAAGCCCGGTAGAAGGCTCATCTAGAAATAATATTTCAGGAGTATTCATGAGTGCCCGGGCAATTTCGCAGCGTCGTTTCTGACCACCGGATAATTTACGAAAAGGTCGTGATAACAAATTTTGAATGTTAAGAATTTCGACAACCTCATAGAGATTTTTTTGAACCGTCTTTAAATCTTTTTCATATAGAAAACCTCTCATCAAAAGATTTTCTTTTACTGTCAGATAATCATCTAAAGTATTATTCTGAAAAACAACTCCAATTTTATTGCGGATGGCATCGGCTTCTTTTAAAGCATCGTAATCACATATTTTGACAGTTCCTGCTGTTGCTTTCAGTAAGCTACAAAGGATATGAATCGTAGTGGATTTTCTGGCACCATTTACACCGAGCAGTCCAAATAAATATCCTTTTTTAACAGAAAAAGAAATATCATCTA
Organism: uncultured Lachnospiraceae bacterium; assembly: GCA_900315735.1. Classification (GTDB taxonomy): domain Bacteria; phylum Bacillota; class Clostridia; order Lachnospirales; family Lachnospiraceae; genus Roseburia_C. The sequence continues at coordinate 80,198 of ONAD01000002.1, forward strand.
CTGCTTTTATATCGGAGAAATATTTTTTTAAGTGTGAAATCTGTATTGCATCCATGTTATGCCTCCTGTAGATAGAGATAAATAATAGCGATTTTATAAATGTAGTATAGTAGAGTGACCGGAGGGCTGGTAAGTGCATTCTGTCAGGAAATAAAATGACATTTGTCATATCTTAGGAAAAATGATACAGTAAATGCAGTAGAACCCTAAGGAAGGGGAAGAAAAATGTTAAGAATACTGGATAAGTTACTTCTTTTTGCCATGTGCAGCTGCCTTGTTTTCCAGTTAGAGGGAGACTACCGCAGAGTAGTAATCTTCATCATTGGTCTGATTGTGGCAGCGTTGACACTTTATATCGAAAACCGGAAAGTCATTGGAGCATTGCTGATAGCAATGGCAGTATTGTGCCTAATCGAGCCGGGATTTACTTTTTTGCTGCCGCTGGTGTTTTTTGACAGCTTCTGGTTTAGCCTGTGGTGGGGCATGGGATTTGCAATTTTATTCTTTTATGCATTGCCGGTGTATCAGCCGTGGATGACAGCCATCTGGCTGTTTTTATCATTGGTAGCGGTGCTGTTGGCTTATTGTACCAGACAGGCAACGGAGTTGAAGCGGAATCTGATACGGCTCCGGGATACCAGCACAGAGCTGAGTCTTGTGATGCGGGAGAAGAACCGCAAGCTTTTAGAGGAACAGGATACAGAAATCTATATGGCAACGTTAAAGGAGCGGAACCGGATTGCAAGGGAAATCCATGATAACGTGGGACATATGCTGTCCCGGGCAATTCTTCAGATGGGAGCACTGAGCACCGTATATGAGGAAGAGCCGCTGCATGGTCAGCTTTTAAAGGTAAATGATACCTTAAATCTTGCCATGAACAATATCCGGGAAAGTGTGCATGATCTGCATGATGATTCCGTGGATTTAAAGCAGGCAATATTAGAGGCAACCCGGGAAATGAAGCAGCATTATCATCTGGATTTGGAATACGATATGTCACAGAATGTTCCAAGAAAAGTCAAATACTGTTTTATCGCAGCCGTAAAAGAGGCAATGTCAAATATTGTGAAATACAGCAACGGTGATCGGATTGAGATTGTCCTCAGGGAACATCCGGCATTGTACCAGATGACTATTGAAGACAATGGTACAGATGAAGAAAAACAGAAAAGAGCATCCGAACAGATGCGGGAAGAAAAGGATGAACTTAAGAGCGCAGCCGGTGGCATGGGGCTTTCCAATATGCGGGAACGTGTAGAGTCGCTGGGCGGAAGCATTCATGTAAATTGTGAAAAAGGTTTTAAAATATTTATATCGATTCGAAAGAAAGAGGAGGCAGTATGAGAGTCCTGATTGTAGATGATGATGAAGATGTGGTATTTTCCCTGCAGACCATTCTCTGCGCCAAGGGAGTGGATGTAGTTGGAACAGGCACTGATGGAAGCGAAGCGGTAAAATTATATGAAGAGCTTCAGCCGGACATTTTATTAATGGATATCCAGATGAAGCCCATGAATGGGCTGGATGCAGCAGAGCAGATTCTTGCAAAAGATAAGACGGCAAGAGTGCTGTTTCTGACAACATTTTCCGATGATGAATATATTGTGGAGGCGTTACGAATCGGCGCAAAAGGCTATTGCCTGAAGCAGGATTTTGCAGCAATTGTTCCATCGTTAAATGCAGTCATGAGCGGACAGAGTGTCTTTGGTGGGGAAATTGTGAATAAGCTTCCTGTTTTGATGCAGAATAAGGAAAGCTTTGATTATGCCAGCTATGATATCAGTGAAAAAGAGCAGGAAATCATTCACCAGGTGGCACTGGGACGCAGCAACAAAGAAATTGCAGAAGCATTATTTTTAAGTGAGGGAACCGTCCGCAACTATATCAGCAGCATATTGGAAAAGCTGTCCCTAAGAGACCGGACGCAGTTGGCGGTATTTTATTACCAGCATTTGTAAAAAATATCTAAACTGCCAGTGACTGTTTTTTCAGGAAATGCTTTTATAGGAAATACTTTTACAGAAAACAGGAAAAATAGAAAGAGGATTTTTATGATTTTTGAGACACATGCACATTATGATGATGAAAAATTTAAAGAGGACAGAGAACAGCTGGTTTCTTCTCTTCCAGAGCAGAACATAAAGAGGGTAATTAACGTGGGCGCAGATTTTGCCGGCTGCGTGGACAGCGTGGCACTGGCAGAAAAATATGATTATGTTTATGCGGCAATCGGAATTCATCCAAGCAATATCGAAGATGCAACGGAAGAAAATTTAGCGTGGATAAAGGAAAAGGCTTCCTGGGAGAAGACCGTTGCCATCGGAGAAATCGGGCTTGATTATTATTGGGATAAGGAGCCAAAAGTGCAGCAGGCACAGCGGGAAATGTTCTGCCGCCAGCTTGCACTGGCAAAAGAAATGAGCCTTCCGGTTATCATTCATTCCAGAGATGCCGCAGAGGATACCATGAAAATTATACATCAGGCGCACAAGGATGGCATCCCGGGCGTCATCCATTGTTATTCCTATTCCAAGGAAATGGCGAAAGAATATGTGAAAATGGGATATTACATTGGTGTCGGCGGTGTAGTTACTTTTAAAAATGCAAAGAAGTTAAAGGAGACCGTAACAGAAATTGGACTTCCTCATATCGTATTGGAAACCGACTGTCCATATATGGCACCGGAACCGCATCGTGGCACCCGGAACGATTCAAGGAATCTTATTTATGTAGTGAAAACCATCGCCGAACTGACCGGAACAACACCGGAAGAAGTGGAAGCAGTTACCTGGGAGAATGCAAAAAGATTATTTGGAAAAGTGAAGTAGACTTTATTCAGAAAGGAAGCGGATTTTATAAATATTTTACTTGTATTATAAATATGCATTTGTTACAATCAACACAAAGCATATATTCTGATTTTCGAATGGCAAAAGCCAATCTAAATTTCTGGTATCAATTCAATGAATTCTATGCTTTTAAATTCTAATTACAATTAATGAACGCATAGTGCATTGGATAGGTGGAATTTTAGAATCGAAACGGGATATGCAATCCTGCTTTTCCTTGTACTATGGGAAAAGGAGGAAACATGAAAACTTTAGAAGAATTGAATCTGGTGGATGACTTTCTGGTAAACAGCCTGACCAGTCACAAAATTTACGGGGAACAGTCGGCAAGGTATATTTTGGAATGCATTCTACACCGGCAGATAGGAAAGCTTACGGTAGTGCCGCAGCGTTTCTTTTGCGGGGAGAATACAGAAACCCACGGCATTCGGCTGGATGTATATCTGGATGAAGAAAACGGAGAAATCTTTGATATAGAACCAGACCAGAATGACGGGAAAGAAGAGATTGTATCACTGCCACGAAGAGTCCGGTTTTATCATGCGAAGATTGATGCAGGCAATCTGACTGCAGGGGATACCTATGGAAGCCTTCGAAATGTCATAGTAATTTTCATTACAACTTATGACCCCTTTGGACTGAATCGTATGGTGTATACCATTAAGAACTGTTGTGTAGAAGTGCCGGAGTTAAAGTATGAGGATGGCGCACAGACGATATTCCTGTATACAAGAGGCAGAGAAGGAAATCCGCCGGAGGAATTAAAACAGCTACTGCATTATATGGAGCATTCATCCATAGAGAATGCTTCCACCGAGAGCTTGAAAAAGCTTCACCGGATGGTAACAGCAGTTAAGCGGGATGGAGAGGTAGGTCTTGCATATATGAAGAGTTTTGAAAGAGAAGAACGGATTCGCAGACAGGGCGAAGCGGAAGGTCTGGTAAAAGGCTTGCAGGAGGGAAAAGAAGTAGAAATTATAAAGCTTGGTCATAAATTCGGAAAATCAGATGCGGAAATTCTGACATTATTGCAGGAAGAACTGCAGATAGATGAAGAGCAGGCAAAACTTATATTGGAAAAATATCAGCAATAAGTAAATAAAAAGGGGCAGCACTCCTACTGGAGTAGCTGCCTGATTAATTCTAAATGTAAGTGGATGGCCTTTTTATAAGCATCCATATCCCGATTCTTAAGGGATAATAAAATCTGTTCATGCTCCTGCTGTGCAGTAATTCTTCCGTAAGAAGTATTCCCTTCACCATAATAAATCGATTTACTGATCAGGTTGTTCAGCGTCATATAGAAGACACGAAGCGGAAGATTTCTGGCTAATTCTGCAAGGTTCAGGTGGAAAAGAGTATCAAGTTTTACAAATTGTTCCGGCTGCTCTAAAGCATCGTTCATCTGTTTATAGATATCATAAAGGTTAGTGAGGTCCGGAACACTTTCCTGCTCCATAATATGTCGTCCAATGGCAAGCTCTAAGTCTTCCCGGGAATCAACAATTTCATTGATGGAAATATCGGAAGTGTTCAGGGCAGATTCAACCATATCTACAAGATCTGTTTCATTTGGAAGCGTAACATAATTGCCTTTGCCGATTACATTCGTAACCAGTTTTTTCTCGGTAAGAATCTTGATGGCTTCCCGGATGACATTGCGGCTGACTCCATATTGTGTTGCAAGAACACGCTCGGAAGGCAGACAGTCGCCATCCTTATATTCTTTATGTAAAATTAACTGTTCAATATCGTCCGCAATGGACTGGTATAATAATGTTCCCATAGCATTTCCCCTGTTCTGTCAATTTGCTGATATTCTCATCCTAAACGTTGTCCAAATAAAATGCAAGGCTTTTATTTACGGGAGTAGCGAGAAAAGGTCTGGAAGGAAAGAATGAGCCAAGTGTGTTTCCCGTAATTATAATGCCTGAATGGAAGCCTCTAAAATTGCAAGTCCCTCATCAATTTCTTCCTTTTTGACATTTAATGGGGTAGCAAATCGCATACCATTTCCATTTACACCACAGTTTAAAGTAAGCATATGGCGTTCTAAACAGCCCTTCTTTACTTTTGCCCAGATGTCTGGTGCCGGGGAGCCATCCTCATGGGAAAATTCAATGGCAACCATAAGTCCGATACCACGGACATCGGAGATGCAAGGATATTTTTCTTTTAATGCAAATAATTTCTCTTTTAAATAAGCTCCCATTTTATTGACATTTTCAATCAGGGTGCCATCTTCAAATTCCTTTAAGACAGCGCATCCTGCAGCGGCAGCACAAGGATTTCCACCAAAAGTAGTTCCATGGGTACCAACCGGCCATTTATCCATAATTTCCGGGGTGGAAATCACGGCACTCATTGGAAGACCGCCGGCAATGGCTTTACCAACTGTCATAATATCAGGCACAACGTCGAAGTTCTGGCTTGCCCACATTTTGCCGGTACGTCCGTAGCCACACTGGATTTCGTCGAAAATCAGGAGAATTCCATGTTTGTCACAAATTTCGCGGACACTCTGTACGAATTTCTTGGAAGGAACTACATAGCCGCCCTCGCCCATAACCGGCTCCATATAAATGCAGGCAACATCTTCCGGATAGACAACATATTTCAATAATTTATTCAGCTCAAACAGTGCATAATCGGTACGTTCTTCTTCTGTCATACCGGCAGGACACAGATCTTTTCCAGGATATGGTGCAAAGTAGACATTTCCCATCAGAGGATTATAGTGTTTGCGGTATTTTGAATTAGAACCAGTAATGGCAGTAGCACCAACGGTTCTTCCATGGAAGGAACCCATAAAAGCGATGACTGCACTACGTCCGCTGTAGGACATGGCAAGTTTTAAAGCACTGTCGGTAGCTTCTGCACCACCATTGGAAAAGAAAATAGAACTTAAATTGCCCGGTGCCAGCTCAGAAAGCTTTTTTGCCAGTGTTAAAGTGGATTCATAGTTGACTAAGTTAAAGGAAGCATTTACAAGGTTTCCGGCCTGCTCCTGGATTGCTTTGACAACGGTTGGGTAGTTGTGACCCAAAGCATTTACAGCGATACCCTGTACGAAATCCAGGTATTTTTCGCCGTTGATATCGGTAAGATAGCAGCCAGATGCGGATTTGGCAATTAAATCGGTCTGTTTTGCAAATACGGGACTTAAATATTTTTTATAATCTTCAAATTTCATCATAAGAATAACCTCCTGTCTGGTTCAAATTTATGCATAATAGCTTTGGTTTAAAATATCTTCAACAATTTCCGGTGTAACGGGTGCCGGATTACATTTTAAAAGGCGGTAAGCCATGGTTTCTTTTACGATTGCCGGAAACATATCCGGTGTCAGGGCAAATTCCCTGGTAGATGCCGGAATTCCAATTTCCATAGATAACTTGCGGATTGCTTCCGGAACCTTTGCCGCAAGTGCGGATGGGTCACTGCTTTGTGCAGAGAGGTTCATGGCATGTGCAATGGCAATAAATTTATCTACTGCATAACGCTCGTTTAAAGTCAGGCAGTACGGAAGCAGAATTGCATTTCCGATACCATGCGGTACATGGGCAAGTCCGCCCATTGCCTGTGAGATTCCGTGCACAATTCCAAGACCGCCATTTACAAAAGCCAGTGCAGCAAGGGTGCTGGCCAGTGCCATGGTGCCACGGGCTTCTAAATTGTCCGGCTCTTTTGCAACAATTCCAATTGTTTGTGAAATCATGGAAATTGCAGTAAGCGCATACATGTCACTCATGGCATTGGATGTGGTAGAAGTATAAGCTTCGATGGCATGTGTCATGGCATCCATACCTGTGCTGATGGTAATTTTGTGTGGCATGGAAAGATGCAGGGTCGGATCAATCAGCGCATATTTTGGAAACAAGTAATTATGTGTAATAGAAAGTTTTACGCCCTTCTCTTCATCCAGAATAACGCTGGAAGCAGTTACTTCACTTCCGCTGCCGGCAGTTGTAGGAATACAGATAAGTGGCAGTGCCGGATGGCTTACCACTCCGCTGCCGCCAAACATGTAATCCCTGGCAGAGCCGGGATTTGTTCCAAGCAGAGCAATGGCTTTGGCAGTATCGAGAATACTTCCGCCACCGATAGCCACGATGCCGTCGCAGTGATGCTCTTTTAGAAAAGAGGCGGCTGCATCCACAATGGATACCGTTGGTTCGGTAGGAATATCGGAATAAATGTCACTGGCAATGTGTGCCGAGTCCATGCAGTTTTTTATGCCGGCAAATTCTTCTGATTTCCGCACATGATTTCCTGTTACGAACAGAATATGCGTCATGGATAATTCTGCACACAGTGCAGCAAGTTCTTTTACCACTCCGACACCATATTTTATATAAGTAGGTCCTTTAAATAGAAATGAATGCATCATATATCAGGCTCCTTTGCTTAAATAAGGTCAAGCTTTTCCTGAGCAATAGCGGCAAGATGTCTTGCGGTGCCTTCAATGCCAAGGAGACTGCTGTCAATCAGAATATGTTTGTAGCGGAAATCGGAAGGAGAATATTTGGCATAATGTTTATGATAATTTTCCCTTGCCTTATCTACTTCTTTAATCATTCGTTTGGCAGTTTCTGGCTCCATATGAAGGGTATCCACACAATTGCGGAGACGCTCTTCCACCGGAGCATAAATGAAAATATGCAGACAATTCTTTTTATTCTGTAAAATATAATCCGAACAGCGTCCTACGATGATGCAGGATTCTTTTTCGGAAAGTTCATTGACAATTTTTGACTGAGTGGCGAAAATCTCATCCTGGATAGCAGTAGTTCCAGTACCAAGTGGAAACTTCATATTAAGAAATCCGGGACGGACAGATTCTTCCGCATCACTGATTTTGGATACCGGCTGGTTTAACTTGGTAGCAGTTTTTTCAACGATATCACGGTCATAATATTGGATACCCAGCAGTTCTGACATTTTTTTTGCAATAGGTCTTCCCAGGCTTCCAAATTCTCTTGTAATGGTAATTGTGTAGTGGTTCATAATTAGCACCTCCAAAAAAATTTATCAAAAAAGTGTTGACAATAAAAGCAAATTATTGTAAAGTCAGCTTACTGGTAGTACCGGTTGGACAACACGATAATAGCACACATAAGAAAAGCTTGTCAAGGCTATAAATGATTTGCTATCATAAAGAAAAGAGGTGAGGTCCTGATGCACAGGGAACTGACGGAATACGAGAAGATGAAAGAGAATCTTCCTTTTGATCCGGCAGACGAAGCTTTAGCAGCCCGGCGCACAAAGATGCGGGAAATGGAACTTCTATATAATAGAACCACCCGTGATGAGAGTGACAGACGGGCAGAACTGTTAAAAGAAATGCTTGGAACCTGTGGAGAAGATGTAATGCTTCTTCCGAACATCCACTTCGATTATGGTTACAATATAAAGATAGGCAGTCACTTTTTTGCAAATGTGAACAGTACTTTTATTGATGTAGCGGAAATCCGAATTGGAAATCATGTTTTAATAGGACCAAATGTAACTCTTTGTACGGCAACACATCCAATCCTTTCTAAGGAACGGCTTCCACAGCAACTGGAAGATGGAAGAGAAGTAATGTTAGAATACAGTCATCCAATTGAAATTGAAGATGAGGTATGGATTGGAGCAGGGGTAATCATAAATCCCGGAGTACATATAGGAAGAGGAACGGTAATTGGTTCCGGTAGTGTGGTAACAAAAGATATACCTGCCAACGTAGTTGCAGCAGGAGTGCCTTGCAGAGTAATCCGTGAGATTACAGAGCAGGACAGCTTAGCAATAAAAGGATATTAATTGTGAACAAAGGCGTTTACTGATGGAAGTCAGTAGGCGCCTTTTTCTATAAGAAACTAAAAACCAGCAACAAAGGAGGAACTATTATGAAGAAAAGAATCTTAAGCGTGATGTTAACTTTGGTAACAGCAGGAATGCTTGTAGCAGGCTGTGGCTCATCCACTACAGAGACCGCAGACACAGGCAGTACTACAGGTAGCGAGAGTGCAGCGGGAGAGACAGCAACAGATGAAACAGAAAACACAGCTACAGAATCACTGATTCCGGCAGGAGAAGAATCCGATAAGCTTTTGGAACTTCAGAAAAATGGAATTCGGATTGGTTATTGTAATGATATTCCTTATGAATATATCGACGATGACGGTAACTTTGCTGGTTTTGAAATTGAAATCATTGAGGCAGCCTGCGAGAGAATCGGAATTACCAACTTTATTCCAACCTTAACTTCATGGGATACCTATAGTACAGAGTTACAGCAGGGCAAATTTGATATCTTTGGCTGTGGCGTATATGTAACCGATGAGAGATTGGAGGTTATGAATTTCTGTAATGAAACCTACAACTTAAAAGAGTGTATCGTAGTAAGAAAAGATTCCGGAATCGAGACAATCGATGACTTAAAGGATAAGGCAGTAGAATCCAGTGCCGGAATGTTATATATGGATGTAACCCAGGAAGCTGCAGACGAAGGAAAATTCGGCAGTGCAGTAGTCGGCGGTCAGCCATCCGCCCTGGCTTTGGATGTCCAGACCGGTAAAGTAGATGCAGCAATGATGGATATTGTAATGGGTGGTTACCTTACTTCACAGGATAATATGTCTGATTTAACAACACTTGATAACTGGGACAACATGACAAATGGTTATTGCTCTTATCTTTTCAACATCGATGATACAGAATTTGTAAAAGAGTTTAACAAGGGACTGGATGCAATCAAAGAAGATGGAACGATGAAAGCAATCCTTGATAAATATGGAATGGGCGATTCTATGATTGGCGTAGAAGAAGGCCAGGTTGAATTGCCGGAAAGATAACAATCAGGATAGACGAAAACCCAAATTGGCAAGTGTATGCCAGGAGAGAAAAATATGTTACTTAGTATAAAAAATTTATCAAAAAACTTTGGGGATCTGGAAGTGTTAAAGGATGTAAATCTTGATATTGAAGCTGGAGAGGTTGTGGTCATTATTGGCCCCTCCGGCTCCGGCAAAAGTACACTCCTGCGCTGCATTAACCAGTTAGAGGTCCCAAGTGGCGGAGCCATTATGTATAAAGACCAGGATTTACTGGATAAGAAAACAGATATACGGAAAATGCGGGAAGAAATTGGAATGGTATTTCAGAGATTCAATCTTTTTCCATTGCATACGGTATTGAAAAATGTAACCTTTGCCCCGATGGCAATCAAGAAAATGAAGAAACCGGAGGCAACAGAGCTTGCGGAAGAACTGTTAAGAAAAGTTGGTTTGTATGAGAAAAAAGATGTATATCCGACCACACTTTCCGGTGGACAGCAGCAGCGTGTAGCGATTGCAAGAGCACTGGCAATGAATCCGGAAATTATGTTATTTGACGAGCCGACTTCCGCATTGGACCCGGAACTGGTAGGAGATGTATTAAAGGTTATGACGGACCTTGCCAAAGATGGAATGACCATGATTGTAGTAACACATGAGATGGGATTTGCCAGAGATGTAGCGGACCGCGTAGTCTTTATGGATGGCGGTTATGTCGTAGAAGAAGGCAGCCCGGAGAAAATCTTTACTGCACCGGAAAATGAACGAACCAGATCGTTCTTGGCAAGAGTACTGAATGCATAGGAAGGAGTGAGAAACATGAAATTTTATTGGGCAGATTGTTTTACACACCTGGCTCCTATCCTGGTAAAGGGACTTGGTGTGGTATTAGAAATAACAATTATATCATTTATCCTGTTTATGCTGATTGCATCCTTACTGGCAATCGGACAGGTGGCAGGACCAAAACCATTGCGTAAAATCATTGGCGTATTCAGTGAGATTATCCGTGGAACACCGGCACTGGTACAGGTTGTATATATCTATTATGTAATTCCGATTCTGTATGCATATATCCGTTCTCTTTTTACCGGAAAATTTGCATATCCGAATATGTCACCGATTGCAGCAGGTATTGCCGGCTTAAGTATCTGTTATGGAGCATATGTTGGTGAAGTAATCCGTTCTGCTATTGTAAATATTGATTTTGGACAGACAGAAGCCGGACTTGCACTTGGATTTACTAAAACACAGGTACTTTTTAAAATCGTATTTCCACAGGCAATGAAGAATTCCGTACCGGTATTTGGCAACTATCTTCTGATGCTGGTAAAGGATACCTCCATTCTGCAGGCAATTTCCGTACCGGAATTATTGTTAAAGACAAGAGAGTATGCATCCAAGTCGTTCTATACCATAGAGTCTTATACACTGGTTGCTTTGTTCTATTTATTATTGTCCCTGCCGTTATCCAGACTGGTGAAATATTTAGAGCGTAAAACGAAGATAGCAAGAACCAATTAGTATCTGGCAGGAAGGAGACTTAAGATGGAGAAAAAGCTGAAAGCAGAAGAATTATTTTCGGTGGAAGGAAAAATCGTACTTCTTACCGGTGGCGGCGGAATCGGAGAATATTTAACGGAGGCTTATCTGGCAAATGGAGCAACCGTAATTGCAACCAACCGGACAAAGGAAAAGGGAGAGAAGCTGGTGGCATATATGAATGAGCAGGGTTATGACAAAATAGAAAGTTATCCCCTGGACCAGACCGATTCCGCACAGATAGAAGAACTGGTGGATAAAATCCTTGCAAAATACGGACGCATTGATGTGCTTTTAAATGCAGTCGGTTACAGTTATGACTGCAAACCGGAAGATTTTCCGGAAGAAGAAATCCGCAAAATGATAGAAATCAACTATGTCAGTGCAGCCTTGTTAAATAAAATTGTGGCAAAAAAGGCAATGATACCGGCAGGCGGTGGAAAGATTATCAATATTGGTTCCATTGCAGGAATAATGTGTCATTCCAAGAATGTATTCCCATATGAAGCATCTAAGGCAGCACTGCATCAGATGACCCGTTCCTTAGCGTTGTGCTGGGCAAAGTACAATATTTATGTAAACTGCATTGCGCCGACCTGGGTAAAGACACCATTAGTGGAGCATTATAAAGGAGACTATTTTGAAAGAGTCCGGAAAATGCATTATTTCGACCGGCTTTCGGAATTACAGGATTATGTAGGTCCGGCACTGTTTTTATCATCTGATGCATCCAGTTATGTCAGTGGACTGATTCTTACGGTAGATGGAGCATGGAGCTGTGGCAGAACAGTGGGACATGAAGAAGGATACGAAGTACAGTATTAAATGATAGATTTATTTTAGGAAGTATATGCAATAAGAAAAAATAAAGGAGGATGTGCAATTATGTCGGAGAGAACACAGAGATTAAAGAGAGCAATGTTGGATGCAAAACCATGTGTAAGTGCGGAAAGGCTCGTATTGGCGACAGAGGCATATCAGAAATATGCCGGACTGCCAATCCCGGTTTTTCGTGCCAAAGTATTGGAGTATGTACTGACACATAAGAAGGTTGAAATCCGTAGAGATGAGATGATTGTGGGAGACCAGGCTGACCGGCAGAGATGCGCTCCTTTATTTCCAGAATATCAGTCCTCTAATGGATGGCTTGCAGATGAAATACGCAACCTCCATACCAGAACCAAAGATGTCATGGAGGTAACACCGGAAGATAAGGAGAAAATTTTAGAGTATCTGCCTTATTGGGATGGAAAATCATTAGAGGATATCACCAATGCCGTCATTGACGAAGATATTAAAACAGAAGAAGGCGAAGGCGTATATACCTTCGGTGGCAGGGAAACCGCAACCGGTCATACCGCACCAAATTATAAACGCCTGATGAAAGAAGGCTTAAGAGGTTATATCAATCGATGTAAGGACAAGATTGCAGCAGTAAAAGAAGCCGGCAACACGACAGAGCTTCAGCCCAAAGTAGATTTCTGGAATGGTTCTGTAATTGCAATGGAAGCTGTCATTACATTTGCAAAGAGATATGCGGCACTGGCACGGGAAATGGCAGAGACGGAAACGGATGCTGACCGTAAGGCTGAACTTTTACTGATTGCAGAAAACTGTGAAGTGGTGCCGGAACATGAACCAAAGACGTTTTTGCAGGCATTACAGTTTATCTGGTTCTGCCATGTAACATTTCATATTGAAAATAATTCTACCGGAAATGGATTCGGAAGATTTGACCAGTATACATACCCTTACTATAAGATGGATAAAGAAGCCGGTGGCATCACAGAAGAACAGGCTACCGAGTATTTAGAGATGCTTTATGTGAAAATAACAGGAATGATTAAAATTCGTCCGAAGATTTTCAGCTATGCCTATGCAGGTTATCCAATGTGGCAGATTCTGATGTGCGGCGGACAGGACATTTACGGAAATGATGCCACCAATGATGTTTCTTACCTGATATTGGAAGCCGCAGACAATATCCGCATGAGCCAGCCGGCAATTGGAGTCAGAATCCATGAGGGTACACCGGAAAAATTCATGGAGAAGGCAGTCAGCATGAACCAGCGTGGACTGTCAAACCCGGCATTCTTTAATGATAAAGTAGCAATTCCAATGGTTCAGGCTAAGGGAGGAACCCTGGAAGAAGCAAGAGACTGGGCAATCGTAGGATGCGTAGAGCCGCATCCGGGACAGGGTTCTGCAGATGGAACACCTCTGGCAGTCTATATGAATGGTGGAAAGATTATCGAGCTTACCATGCATAATGGATACAACTATCTGACGAAACGGCAGACGGGACCAAAAACCGGTGATGTTACCACATTTGAAAATCGCCAGCAGATTATTCAGGCGGTGGAGAACCAGCTGGATTACTTCTACGAAAAAGTCATTATCAATCATAACCGGGTAATATCCATTCATTCCACTATGCTTCCGGCAATGTTTGCGTCCGATGTGATGGACGATTGTATTGATAATGGAAAATCTGTGCAGCAGGGTGGTGTACGTCATAATTATACCGGAGCCTTTCTGGTTGGTCCGGCAAATATGGCAGACTCCATTGTAGCAATTGATTATGCTGTATTTAAAGATAAAATCTGCAGTATGCAGGAACTGATTGATGCCATGGAGCAGAATTTTGAAGGACAGGAGCGTCTGCGCCAGTATCTTCTTAAGGTACCTCCAAAATTTGGAAATGATATAGAAGAAGTGGATGAGGTCTATCGTGAAATTGTATGTCATGTGGCAGAATTTGTACAGGCAAAAGAGGATGCCCGCGGCGGACATTACGCATTCAGCAATCTTTCACAGACTGCTAATGTATTATTAGGTTCTGTCTGTGGTGCAACACCGGATGGCAGACTGTCAAAAGAGCCATTGAGTGATAATGCATCTCCATCCATGGGACGTGATACCAACGGACCGACAGCATCGGTCAATTCCGTTGCTCATTCTGACCAGGTAAAACAGTGGGATGGTTCTCTTTTAAATATCCGTTTTGACCCGAAAGGCGTTGAAGGAGAAAAAGGAGAGAAAATTGTAGAAGGTGTGGTAAAGACCTACTTTGAAAATTACGGAAGCCATATTCAGATAAATGTCGTAAATGACAAGACTCTGCGGGCAGCCCAGAAAGACCCGGAGCATTACCGTGATTTACTGGTTCGTGTAGCGGGATATATGGCATATTTCACAGAAATGGACAAAGATATCCAGGATAGTATTATTGCCAGAACCTGCCATTTTGAGGCATAAAGCCTGATAAAAAATGCTGCCAGATTAATGGCAGTAGAAACAGAAATTTTTATATAAAAACATTAATATAGAGATTTTGAATAGCAACAGTCAAATAATTCAGATCTGTAAGATGTACAAGAGGTGAGAGCATGAAAGGAATAGTTGGTGGCATTCAGAAATTTTCAACAGAGGATGGACCGGGAATCCGTACAACCGTATTTTTAAAAGGATGTCCATTGGAGTGCAAGTGGTGTCATAATCCGGAACTGATTCATTTTGGCGCAAACCTCTATCATAATCCGACACACTGTATCGGCTGCGGTGCCTGTCTGACTGTATGTGAGGCGCAGGCACTGCAGATTGGAAAAAACGGAATTGAACTGATTCGTGAAAAATGCAAAGGCTGTTTTGCATGCACCAAAATGTGTTATGCAGGAGCTTTAACAGTTGCAGGAAAAGAAATGACAACGGATGAAGTTATGAAGATAGTGCTTCAGGATAAAGGATATTATGAAAAAACCAATGGAGGACTTACCATTAGCGGTGGTGAACTTTTAAGTCAGGCGGAATTTGCCAGGGACCTGCAGCTTAAGGCAAAGGAAAATGGAATACAGGTGATTCTTGATACCTGTGGATATGGAGACGGAACAAGACTTCTTGAAATGGCAAAGGATGCACAGCACATTCTCTATGACATGAAGCATATAGAGAGGGAGAAACATATTGCATGCACCGGAAGACCCAATGATATTATTTTAAAAAATCTTCGGTTATTAAGCCAGGATGAAACGGTGCGGGAGCGGCTAATTATGCGGATGCCGCTGATTGCAGGAGTCAATGATGGAGAAAGTACAATCCAGAAGACGTCAGCTCTTTATAAGGAACTTGGAATCCGCCATGTCAATCTGATTGCTTATCATGAATTAGGTAAAGTAAAAGCTGCCTGTGTCGGAAGAGAACATCATGATTTTGAAACCCCATCAGCAGAACATTTAAAAAAGCTTAAATCAATTTTTGAAGCAGATGGTGCGGAAGTTGAAATTATCGGGGAGGGTGTATAGGTAATATAGCATAGCAGAAAAGACAGAATAAAGAGGTGATTGCATGGGAAATGTTATCCTGCGGATGCTGGTTATTTTTATCATCATCCTGCTTGGTGTACTGGTAAGAAAAGCGAAATTAATTCCGGAAGATGGAGATAAGGGATTAAGCTCTCTGGTAATTTACATTGGAAATCCGGCATTGATTTTCTATTCTGTATTATCGGGAAATCTTGAAATCACCAAAAAAGAGGCATTGTTTTATGTGATGATTTCCTTTGTATTTTATGCAGTGCTGATACTGGTGGGAAAAGTAATGAGTTATTTCCCACTTCTGAAAACCATTCCCCGAAAGCACATCGAGGCAATGCTTGTATTTACCAATATGGGATTTATCGGACTGCCGGTAATACAGAGCATTTATGGAGATGGGGCAATTTTTTATATTGCCATTATGGGAATCCCATTTAATATACTGGTTTATTCCTACGGCGTTTTTCTTTTGGGAAAAGAAAGCAGCAGGCTGCCTCTTAAAAACATGTTAAATCCAAGCATCATTACAGCCGTTGTAGTGCTGTTTCTGTTCTTTTTGGATATACCGATTCCGGGATTTCTCATGGATCTTACGGATATGGTAGGCGGGATTACGGTACCGCTGGCATTGATTATTGTGGGATATAACCTGGCAAGAGAATCCATCATAGACATCCTGCGGGATAAAGTAGTGTATCTATTCTTATTATTAAAGTTAGTGTTGTATCCGACGGTCATTTTTCTGTTATTCCGGCCATTTGTGAAAAATCCAGTTTTTCTTGGAGTGATGGTGATTGTTGCAGCAATGCCGGTGGGCAGTAATGTTTCTATGATTAACCGTGAGTATGGAGAAGAAAAGGATAGTGCAGCCATTGCAAAATGTACCGTTTTATCGACTGTCGTATCTGCCATTGCAATTCCGGTCTGGGCGGCAGTATTACTTACTTAACAAAATAAGGTGAAATGCCGGATGGGAGGGCTTATGAACAGACAGATCCGATGTACGTTAATTTTATTTACAACAGCAGCTATCTGGGGCTTTGCCTATGTGGCACAAAAGCTGGCACTGGGAAGTGTCGGGCCGCTTACATTAAATACATTAAGAGGAGGCATAGCGTTTCTGTTTCTGATACCATGTCACCGATTCTTAAAATGGTTTGACCGTAAAAAAGGTAAGGTGTCGAAAGAATATAATAACCGGACTACGATAACGGCTGGAATTCGGAGTGGAATATTTTTGTGCCTTGCTTCTGTGTTACAGGCATATGGCATAGCAGGAAGCGAGGTTGGAAAGGCCGGTTTCCTGACAACATTATATATCGTGTTAGTGCCGATTTTCAGCATATTTATTGGTAAAAAATGTGGTGCAAAGGTCTGGTTAAGTGTAGTCCTGGCAATGATAGGAACTTATTTTCTCTGTGTAAAGACCGGATTTCAGATAGAGCGCAGTGACCTGCTGTTGATTCTCTGCGCGGTATTCTTTGCACTGGATATTGTATCTATTGGAACCATATGTGATCAAGTAGACAGTGTAAAAATGTCAATCATCCAGTTTATGGTTTCCTCTGCATGTACTCTGATACCGGCAATTCTTTTGGAACATAGTTCGTATATCCAGATATGGAATGCCCTTCCAGCAATACTATATTCCGGGGTATTATCCTGTGGTGTCGGCTATACAATTGAAATTATCGGACAGGATGGATTAAATCCGACGGTTGCTTCTTTGATTCTAAGCTTTGAATCGGTATTTTCCCTTCTGGCAGGATGGTTGTTTTTAAAAGAATATATGAGCATCAAAGAACTGACCGGATGTCTTATCGTTGTGGCAGCAGTGGTGCTTGCCCAGCTGCCGGAAAAAGGTCACGCAAAAGCTGCCTGACAAAGTCTGTGAGATAAAGTCTGCCAGAAAATATCTGAAATATTTATTTCCCGGAAGCCAATTCTACCGTATCTTTCCAGAAGCGTTTTGGAATATTCTGGCTTTGTAGCTTCGGATTCTTTCTTGCTTCAATGGCAATGCTGTCAAAGAAGCCGCACCAGAGCTTCTGGTATTCCTTCTCGGCAGGGGAAAGTCGTGTGATAACTTCCTGATTTAAATTGGATGCATCCGTAAGGAAGTATCCACTGCCGGCTTTGTGAATGGCGGCAATCTGGTGTGCTGCATCATAAATCATAAAATGTTCCTGTGGAAGGCGGTCAGTAAAATGTTCTGCCAGAACAGAAATCACCTGATTCTTAGGATGGATGGTAGAAAACAGGACTCCGTTTTCCAGTTCCTGAAAACGTAAAAAACCAAGCAGGTGGTGGGCTTCATTTCCGGTGGAACGGCTCAGCTCAAAGACTCTTGCAATATAAGGATTGCCCAGAGCCTGTAAAATCCGATGACCATCCGGTAAAGAAAATCCATATAAGAGTGTACGGTAAATGCAGTCGGCTTTGTCCGGCTGCTCTTTCTTTTTTTTATCATCATGGGCAAGAATTGCCTGAAGAATATCCTGATAGACCTCCATCCCCAGGCGGGCAATGATGGTACGACCAACTTTTTCGCTCTTTTCGGAATCCGGTGATACCATAATATATTCGGAAAAGAGTTCGTAAGTTATCGTATCATTGATACAAAGCTGTATGTTTTTGTGCCCGTATTTGCTTGCCCAGGCATCATAGATGCCGGTAAAGATGCCATCAATGGAATCTTCACAAAGAAATATATACATGAGAATAAGTCCCTTTCTATTTCCTAAAAATTATTGACATGGCGGTTTATCCGACGCATAAATCGTTGGTGGTCAGTTTAAAATCACTTAAAGCATCTTCATCGAAGAAGGAAATCTGCTTATAACTGGAATCCCGTATTTCCTTCGGAATCTGAGTTTTATCCTGCATCAGACAGCTGCAGATATAATCTTCATTTTGTGGAATGGAATACATCATACGACCGGAGCAGGTAATAAAGTAGGCAGCCCGTTTTAAGACAACTCCGATTTTCTTTAAATCGGAAAAGTCAAGGCGGCTGTGCCGGCGGGCTTTTACAATGCGGTTGGCAGATTTCACACCAATGCCCGGAACACGTAGTAAGGTGTTGTAATCTGCCCGGTTAATCTCTACCGGAAAGGCTTCTAAGTGGCGGAGTGCCCAATCGCATTTCGGGTCTAAGAAGATATTAAAATCCGGACGGTCTTCGCTTAGTAGCTCTCCGGCAGAAAAACCATAGAAGCGAAGCAGCCAGTCTGCCTGATACAGGCGGTGTTCCCGCAGAAGGGGTGGACCACCGAGAAGGGTTGGCAGATTGGAATCGTGATTTACATTGACAAAGGCTGAGTAGAAGACTCGTTTCAACTGGAAATTCTGGTATAAGCCTTCTGCTACCTTCATAATCTGATAATCGTTTTCCGGGGTGGCACCGATAATCATCTGGGTGCTTTGGCCTGCCGGTACAAATTTCGGGGTCTTATGGTAAACCATCAGCTCATTCTGATTTTCCATAATGCCATTTTGAATCAGACGCATGGGCTTTAAGATGGTTTTGCGGGACTTATTTGGTGCAAGAGCCTTCAGTCCGTCTGCGGTCGGAAGCTCCAGATTAATGCTCATACGGTCAGCAAGAAAGCCTACTTTTTCAATGAGAACCGGGTCGGCACCGGGAATAGCTTTTACATGAATATATCCGTTAAAATGATGGCGGACACGGAGCTGGTAAAGTGTCTGATAAATCAGTTCCATAGTATAATTCGGGCTGATGAGAATACCGGAGCTTAAGAAAAGACCTTCAATATAATTTCTGCAGTAAAATTCCATGGTAAGGGTACAGACTTCGTCCGGTGTAAAGGAAGCCCTTGGCACATCATTGTTGCAGTTATTCTGGCAGTAGGCACAGCGGAAAATGCATTCATTGGTAAAAAGAATCTTAAGCAGGGAAATACAGCGTCCATCGGCAGAGAAGGTATGGCAGATTCCGGGAGCAATGGAATTACCCATGCCATGGCCGTTTCCCTTGCGGTCTACACCGCTGGAGGTACAGGCAACATCATATTTGGCGGCATCCGAAAGGATGGTCAGTTTTTCCAATAAAGACATGTTTTCTGTTATGTTCAAAGCAATCACCTTTTCTATAAAATCCCCAATAATAGTTGCGTAGAACTATTTTCCTCTGTTATCATAAAAAGGACTGGACAAATCAGAACGTTTGTTCTAAAATGATTGTAACACAGAAAAATGCAGTTGGCAACAAAAAAACGAACATTTATTCGAAAAAAAGAAAGAGCGGTTAAATAAAGGAGCAGGCATGGCGGAATTAGGAAATCCACAGAATACAATAGAGGTACTGCAGAAGTACCGGTTTAATTTTCAGAAGAAATTCGGGCAGAATTTTTTGATAGATACTCATGTGCTGGATAAGATTATCGATGCATCCGGAGTGACGGAGGATGATTTTGTATTGGAGATTGGTCCGGGTATCGGAACCATGACACAGTATCTTTGCGAGCGGGCAAGAGAAGTGGTTGCGGTGGAGATAGATAAGAATCTGATACCGATTCTTTCAGACACACTGAAAAATTATTCCAATGTAACAGTAATCAATGAAGACATTTTAAAGCTTGATATCTGCAAGCTGGCAGAAGAGAAGAACCAGGGAAAACCAATCAAGGTTGTGGCGAATCTGCCTTATTATATTACCACTCCGATTATTATGGGACTGTTTGAGAGCCATGTACCAATCGACAGCATTACGATTATGGTGCAGAAGGAAGTGGCAGAGCGTATGCAGGAGGGACCGGGAAGCAAGGAATATGGAGCACTTTCCCTTGCGGTACAGTATTATGCGAAGCCGGAAATTGTGGCAAATGTACCACCAAACTGTTTTATGCCAAGACCGAATGTGGGCAGTGCAGTCATTCGTCTGACCCGCCATGAGAAGCCGCCGGTAGAAGTGGAAGATGAGAAACTGATGTTCCGTATCATCCGGGCATCCTTTAACCAGCGCA
Organism: uncultured Lachnospiraceae bacterium; assembly: GCA_900315735.1. Classification (GTDB taxonomy): domain Bacteria; phylum Bacillota; class Clostridia; order Lachnospirales; family Lachnospiraceae; genus Roseburia_C. The sequence goes on from ONAD01000002.1 coordinate 100,708, forward strand.
GAAAGACACTGGCAAACGGACTGAATAATTCCCCGGAGATTCATTTGCCGAAAGAGGTAATACAGGAAAGTATTATAAGCCTTGGAGTTCCGGAGAACATTCGTGGAGAAGCACTGTCCTTAGAGCAGTTTGCGGAGCTTTCCAATGAGATTGGACGGCGTATGAAGCAGTAAAATTTTACTGGTATACATCCATTTCTGTGACATATATATGTAGAACAGGAGTGGACAGGATATGAAAGAAAAGATAAAAATGATACTGTGTCTGTGCCTGATTATCGCAGGATTACCGATACTTATGACGCTGGTGTTCCAGGGGGATGAGATATTATCAGATACAGAGAGCAATGAAATACAACATAAGAGCAGTCATCCCGATGAAGAAGAGAAGATGGCTGCTCTTGTGTCTATTCTGGCACGGGATATTCCGGTTACCTATGAAGAAGAGGCAATTTGTGCACAGGCGGTTATTGTGCGGACCAATTATGAATATGCCTTATCCCAGGGAAAAGAACCGGAGACGGGGCTGAGTGTTGCAGAGCAGACAAAACTATTTGGAAATGAAAATTATAATCGATATTATCAGAAATTAGAAAATTGCCTGATAGAAACCGAGGGAGAAGTCTTAACATATCAGGGGCAGGAAATTGAGGCTCCCTATTTTGCGGTCAGTGCAGAGAAGACGAGAGGGACAGAGCTTCCGTATCTCAAAAGTGTGGAATCCATATGGGATATTACATCAGAGGATTTTCTTAAGGTGGAATTCTATGATACAGGGGAACTGGTGGATATCTGCAATCAGGCATTTTCGGAAGCAGGGCTTACAGCAGAGGACTGGGTGAATACGCTGGTGGTGACAGAGCGGGAAGAAAGCGGATATGTAAAAACGATACAGGTTGGAAACAGCAGTGTCAGCGGGGAAGAATTCCGCAAAGCATTTTCCTTAAATTCCGCCTGTTTTTATATTAAGGAAATTGATGGCAGGGTGCGTATTGTGACCAAGGGCTTAGGGCACGGTTATGGACTTAGCATATATGGAGCAAATGAGATGGCAAAAGAGGGCAGGACGTATCAGGAAATTTTAAGCTATTATTATTCCGGAATTGAAATTACAAAAAAAGAATGAAATATAAAGAAGAATAAAATATAAAAAAGAATAAAATACGAAAAAACTGTTCATACTTATAAAAAATAAGATATGGATGGTGAGAAAATGAAAGGAAGAAGATCATGGATGATTGCCCTGGCTGTCATGGTACTGGCAGCAGGAGCAATGACAGCAGTATATAGTTATTCCCAGAAGGAAGAGAAAAAGCAGCAGGAAAATGTTGCGGATAAGGATGCAGCCGGAGATAAAGGAAAAAAGAAAGAAGATGGAGCTTCGGATAATTTTGTGGCAACGCTTCCGGAGGCGCAGGATGCATCGGAGCAGCTGGCAGAAGCAGACAGTATTATAAAGCCTTCTGATAACGCAGTCGCTTCAAAGGATTCGGATGGACAGGCACAGTCTGACAGCGAGCAGACGGGAGCAGAAGAAAATGCGGCAAATGCAGCGGCTGAGGCAGGAAATGAGTCTGAGACAAAGGCAGCGGCAGCCACCACAAAAACACTGCATTTTGCGGCAGAAGATGGATTAAACTGGCCATTACAGGGCAATGTAATCTTAAATTACAGCATGGATCAGACCGTGTATTTTGCAACTTTAGACCAGTATAAATATAATCCGGCAGTGATTATTGCTGGAGAAGTAAATGACAGGGTATCCGCAGCTGCAGAAGGAAAGGTAACGGACATTTCCAACAGTGCCGTCACAGGATGTACCGTGACAATGGATTTAGGAGACGGTTACAGTGCTATTTACGGGCAGCTTAAGGAAGTGCCGTACGAAGTGGGTGACATTGTAGGAAAAGGAAAACTGGTGGGTTACATTGCAGAGCCAACAAAATACTATTCCGTGGAAGGAAGCAATCTTTATTTTGCATTGCAAAAAGATGGCGAGCCGGTAGACCCGGTAAGCTTCTTTGAGTAAAAGAGCCATACTTGAAAAAAGCGCTGCATACCTATATAATAAAAGATATTGAAAAATACGAAAAAGGGTGCGCAAAAAGATGGATTTTAATGCTTACAGCAGCGAAGTATTGGAATGGTTAGAGGGTGTCCGGAAGAATCGGGGAGTAGATGCCGAGAAGACATTGATGCTATGTAAAAATATAAGGGACTATGCCAGAGAGCAGGATGATGAGAAGCTGTTAGGCTATGCCTATTACTACAGTGGCGAGACATATTATCTTCTGAATGATGTGGATAAACTGTTTCGCAATCTCTCCTGTTCCCTGCCATATCTGGAGCGTTCCAGACAGCATGGATTATTGGCAAGAGCCTATAATATACTTGCCATTACATCCATGAATCGTGGAAATGCTCCTTTTGCCATGGATTATTATCTGAATGCCAGAATGTATTGCGAGAAGTATAAATTATATGATATTGGCATTATCATCAATATTAATATTGGTATGCTTTATAATAATTTCGGGGAATACCGTCAGGCAGAAAAATATTTAGAACAGGCATACGATTTATTACAGAAGAATAAGGAAATACCGGAATATTACAGCTATCTTCTGAATATCTATATAGGACTGGGAAACAGTTGTTTCTATCAGGAAGAGTATATACAGGCACAGGAATATGCACTGCGGGCAAAAGAGGTGTGTGGTGGACATCTGGAAGAGTTAGAGCAGATTGCCTTTGCCTGCTTTGAAGCAAGACTCTGTAACGCCATGGGAAAGAAAGAAGAACGCGACCGAAATATAGCAATTGTGCAGAAGGTAGCAGATACCAGAATGCCCATTCTTGATATTTTTGATGACCTTTATGCTTACAGTGAGATGCTGTTAGATACCAGAAAGGAAGAGGAATTCTGGCAGTTAGTAGAGCTTTTGGAGAAAATGGCAAGGGAAGCTAAGATTATCTATATGCAGAAGCGGATTCTGACGTTAAAAATCCGTTATTATAAGCGGCAGGAAAAGAACCGGGAATACCTGCAGGCATGTGGATTGTTTTTTGAATTATCAGAGATACTGGAAAAAGAAAATAAATATATCATGACCCGCATCTTAGATATGCGTTATGCGTTAGAGGAGACGAACCACAGCAGAAAGAAGATGGAAAAAGAAAACCGGATTCTTTTAGAGCAGTCCCAGACTGATGCATTGACGGGAATTCCGAACCGCTACCGGTTGGAGCAGCATGCACAGAAGGTATTTGACCATGCGGTTGAAGAGAAAATTCCGGTGGCAGTGGAAATATTGGATATTGATTATTTTAAACAATATAATGATAATTATGGACACCAGAAGGGTGATTTGTGCATCTGCCGTGTGGCAAAAGAAATTCAGAAGTTAGCAGAAAAGGATGGCATTTTCTGCGCCCGGTATGGCGGGGATGAATTTATTTTAATCTATGAAGGATATTCCAAGGAAGCAGTAGTCATTCTTACGGAAAAATTAAAACGCAGCATTCGTGACCTTGATATGGAACACGCTTTTTCAGTAGCACACCGTTATGTATCTATTTCTCAGGGCATCTGCTATGACATACCGGATGAAGGCAGAACGATGAAGACCTTTTTACAGAAAGCGGATGATTTGCTGTATCAGGTCAAGGAAGAAAACCGCGGAGGAATTTGTATTGGAAGCTGCCGGTAAATGGCACATACATAAGAAAACTGCATAAGATAAAATGTAACGACCAAAAATTCGCAATCGATACTTTTTTACCAGTTTATGGAATATGAGTAAGATACTTTTTTGGTCGATTGCTTTATATAGAGATAAGACTGGGCGGTGCCCGGTCTACATAGGAAGGATTACATGAAAGAGAAACATAATTACACTTATATGGTGCTTTGCCGGGATGGAAGCCTCTATACCGGCTGGACGACCGATATCGACAAGCGGATTGAAGCACATAACAGTGGAAAGGGAGCAAAGTATACCAGAAACCGGGGACCGGTGGAGCTGCGGTATTTAGAGGAATCCGAGACGAAGCAGGAGGCCATGCAGAAGGAAGCTGCCTATAAAAAGCTGACCAGAAAGCAGAAAGATGCGCTGATTTTGTCGAAGAAAAATCTGTTGCAGTAAATTGACAAGCAAAAAGCAGTCTGTTATGATAAGCCGCAGTGACTTTTTATAAAGTCCTTAGAACAGGTTACTGACAGATGGGAAAAGTTCCCGCAACAGGAAGGAAAAGAATGAATACAATCAGATTTGATGAATTAGATTTAAACCAGCAGATTCTAAGAGGAATTGCGGACATGGGATTTGAAGAGGCAACACCGATTCAGAGCCAGGCAATCCCGGTGGTTTTATCCGGTTTGGATGTCATCGGACAGGCTCAGACCGGAACCGGTAAGACAGCAGCTTTTGGAATTCCGATTTTACAGAAAGTAGACCCGTCTTTACGCAAGACACAGGTTTTAATTTTATCTCCCACAAGAGAGCTTGCCATTCAGGTGGCAGATGAAATCCGTAAGCTGGCAAAATATATGCACGGTGTAAAAGTGCTGCCGGTGTATGGCGGACAGGATATTTCCCGCCAGATTAAAGCCTTAAAGGGTGGCGTACAGATTATTATCGGAACACCGGGACGACTGATGGACCATCTTCGCAGAAAGACCATCCGCCCGGATTTCGTGCATACCATCGTCTTAGATGAAGCGGATGAAATGTTAAATATGGGATTCCGTGAGGACATAGAAACCGTTTTGGAATATATTCCAGGAGAGCATCAGACTGTACTTTTTTCTGCAACCATGCCAAAGCCGATTCTTGACATCACAAGAAAATACCAGCATGATGCAGTTAATATCAAGGTCGTAAAAAAAGAACTCACCGTAGCCAACATTGACCAGTATTATTATGATGTAAAGCGTAAGGATAAAGTAGATGTGCTTACAAGACTTTTGGATTACTATAATCCGAAGCTTTCTTTGGTATTCTGTAATACCAAGAAAATGGTAGATGAGCTGGCAACGGAATTATCCGGCAGAGGCTATAGTGCAGAGGGACTTCATGGAGATATGAAGCAGTCCCAGAGAGACCGGGTCATGAATAATTTCCGGAAAGGAAAGACCGACATTCTCATTGCAACGGATGTGGCAGCAAGAGGAATTGACGTAGACGATGTGGAAGCGGTATTTAATTATGACCTGCCGCAGGATGATGAATATTATGTGCATCGAATCGGAAGAACCGGACGTGCAGGCCGCTGTGGTAAGGCATTTTCTTTTGTAAAGGGCAAGGAAGTCTATAAATTAAAGGATATCCAGCGTTACTGCAAGACCAAGATTTTAGCACAGCCGATTCCGTCCACCGATGATGTGGCGCAGATAAAAGCCGAAAATATCATGGAGCAGATCGGAACCATTATTGAGGAAGAGAACCTTTCCGATATGATAGAGCTGATTGAGAAGCAGGTAAATGAAGCCGATTATACTGCCATGGATATTGCGGCAGCCTTTCTTTATCAGGCAATGGGGGCAGGAGAGAGTTCTTCCGAAAAAGAAGAATACGACTTTGCTAATACCGGTGCAGAAGAAGGAATGGTAAGACTGTTTATCAACATCGGAAAGAAAGACAAGATTAAACCGGGAGATATTCTTGGAGCCATCGCCGGAGAGTCCGGTATGCCGGGCAGACTGGTGGGAGCCATCGATATGTTTGATAAATATACCTTTGTGGAAGTGCCAAGAGAATATGGCAAAGAAGTCTTAAATGCCATGAAACATGCGAAAATAAAGGGAAAAGCCGTCAATATGGAACCGGCAAACCAGAAATAAACAAAAAAGCATAAAAAAAGAGGGACACGTAAATCGTGCCCCTCTCAGAGTAAAGACAAAAGAGGCGTATAAAAATGTTGCGGTTTGCGAAAACAGAGGATACAGAAGCGTTACTGGAGATTTACGGTCAGTATATGGACACACCCATTACCTTTGAATATGAGCTTCCATCGAAAGAAGAATTTGCCGGAAGAATCCGGGATATCGGAAGCTATTATCCCTATCTTGTATGGGAAGAAAATGGAAAAATAGCAGGCTACGGTTATGCTCACCGCCATATGGAGCGGGCGGCATACCAGTGGAATGCAGAACTGTCCGTATATGTGGATAAAGACCACCACCGCAGTGGAATCGGTGGAAAACTCTATCAGGCGCTGATAGAAATCCTGCAGTTGCAGAATATTCACACAGTATATGGCTGCATTACTCTTCCCAATGAGAAAAGTGTCGGACTGCATGAAGCCATGGGCTTTACCAAAGTGGGAATTTATCACCATGCAGGCTACAAATGTGGAAAATGGCATGATGTCATCTGGTATGAGAAAGCCATCCGGGAATTTGAAGCCAATCCGCAGCCGATTCGCTCCATGCATGAGATACCGGAGCAGAAGCTTGCCGCAATTTTAAAGGATGTCTCAGCAGTCATAAAGTCGTAAGATAAGTCTGCAGGTAAGATAGATTTACAAAATTTTTAATTTTATCGCGCTTATCGATGCCTAACTTTTCCAGGATTCCGGACACATAATGTTTAACGGTATTCATTGACAATCCTAAATACTCTGCAATCTCCTGATTAGTCCAGTTCCGGCATGCCAGCATTGCAATGGAAAACTCCAATGGAGATAGGAGATTTGTCACTGCTTTTTGCATCTTTGGATTGTGAATTTTCATCCATCCACGACTGAATGCGATTACTTTACCTACCAACTGCTTATAAATTTCTGGTTCTTTTTTTCGAACACAGACTTCTAATACTCCCTGTAACAATCCATGATACTCAATAAATGGCTCCCAAAATCTATCCGATTTTGCCATTTCCCATGCAAAATTCATGGACTGAATGGCTTCTTCCTGTTCTTTCAGATTAATTTGACACATCGCCTGCACACAGTTTAGATATATCATGGGTATCGGATATGTTTTATCTGCCATCAAAAAAGCTCCCTGAATAATGCCCTTCGCTTTGGTATATTCCTGTTTCAAATAAGTTTCATGGGCTAGAAGGCTGATTGCAAATAATCGCTGTCCAATTGGAAGATATGGGATATACTGCAGAAGCGGCGGTACCTCCTTTTCAGGCGTAATGTGAAGAAAAATACTAATCACATAATAAGCAAACAAACAGGCCGCTTTTTGCTCCATTGGTGCATTCTCCTGTGTCACCTGTGCCAGGCATCGCTGTATATCTTCTCTGGTCTGTTGTGCTGCGTTGGCATCTCCAATCGTCAGATTGGCAAAGGTATAGAGCATATCTGCAGATATCCGAAGCATGATATCTTGATGTGACAAATATGCTTTCACAGTCTCTGCACACAGTTCCGCCTGTGCAGAAAAATAGTAATATTCTGCTAATGCAATCTGTGCCAATTCTTTATCTTCTATCTTTTCAATTGCTTCCATAGCCTTTCCCAGCTCAAATGTACTTCCGACTAAAGGAAATATGACTCTGTCTGATAATTTCATCGTATCCGTTCCTTTCAACGAAAATGCTTTCTATCTCTATTTTTATCGTTTTGATTCTTCCGGATATCTTTAAGTATATCATAAGTAGGGAGCACATAGCATATTTTTTCTTGCTAACAGCACCTTTGGCTATTATAGCACCAACATCTCTTAATAATACAGCGGTTCCATATTGGAGCCTTTTCGGCTGAACAAAAGATGCTCTCTACATAACGTTTCCTGTAAAATAATACAGTTTGTTACATAGAGAGCATGTTTTATTCATTTATTTACAAATGTTTCTTTTTACGATAGTATACTGAACCAGCAAAAATAATTTCTGATACAACCAGCCATGCTGCCCACACCCAAAGATTATTATAATCCCCAGTCTTCGGAGCTTTATTAGTTGTCTGTGTTGTATTATTTTGAGTCGTAGGCTGTGTATCTGAGTTTGTATCCGTACCTTGATTCTTATTGTCTGGATTCGGGTTTACACTTGCCTGGATTGTAAACGTAGTATTTGCCGAGCCATCTGTCCACAATATTTCCAGGTTATGTGTTCCAGTAGAAAGTGTATTCAAGTAAGAGGATTTCAAAGTAACAACCGTTGAACCGGACTTCACATCATAATTCTCTTTTCCAATCAGAACACCATCTACTTTGATTCCAGTAAATTTAGAAAACTCGCCATTTCCCCGAATCGTAAGGCTATTACCACTCTGTAGAACATAGCTGCTTCCTGCGCCTTCTGTGATGCTATAGGAAGTCTGGGTTTCTTCTATTGGAATCTCTACTGCTGTTTTTGCGTAATTACAAACGGTACACTGTTCATGCTTAGAACCTTTTTCTGTAGCTGTAGCCGCCTTATCAATTATCCAGGTGAAGCTATGTTTGGACTGATTCAATTTTTTGCCCATTCGCAGGTATTCCAATGATTATTTGCATCTGAATGCCACCCGGAATGGTCTACCGTATGGTCTGCTAACTTTGCAATCACAACATCCGCAGTCGCAATCATATTCGTTCCATTCGCATCACTGAAATAACCACCGCAGTTTGTACAAATCCAATATTTTATATTTCCCTCTGCCAGATGGGTTGCTTCTTTCTTATCAACTTTAGACAGCGTATGACCGCCAAGATAACTGCCGCAGATATTGGAAAGTAGAGATTTTGTATCCACTGCCATAATCTGGTTTGAACCAGGTGTTCCACTATCCTCACCCACACCATTGAGTGCCGGGTTCTTTTCATTATCAAAAGCGCAGCCTGCGGTGGTGCCATCATCATCATATCCGATGAATCCGCCCGGCGCAATCGATGGATGTGAACTTGTCACAGTGCCTGCCGTATTACTGTTCTGAATATTTCCACCTATATTTGTGCCACAAAAGCCACCGGTTTTCGGTTTCCAGCCCGTAACCGTACTCGTTACATTACTATAGGAAACACTGTCACTGACTGTTCCTTTTTCCAGATATCCGATAAAACCACCGGTATTCCAGTCATTTGCTTCAACATCGCCGTAAGACGCACAATGATCTACTTCCGTACTTTCGTCAACCATAAATATACATCCGGCAAAACCGCCGGTTGACCATCCTCCAGTCACATTGCCTTTTGCAGTACAGTTTTTGTAGGAGCCCTGGAAAATATTTCCAATGAATCCGCCGCTGGTGGACCTTCCTGTCACAGTAACATCTGCGGAACAATCCGAAACATGGGCGCGACTCGCTGTACCAATCAGCCCGCCGGCATACATCTTGGAATCTACCTGTCCAGTTCCCTGACAGTTTTCCACTCCAATAAAGGTAGCACTGGAACCACCCATTGTTGTTAGTTCGCCTACCAGCACTCCGGCACCGTAAATATCCGGACTGGCACTTGCATCTGTGCCATATCCGGCATAGATTGTGGCATTTTCAATACGAAAATTTTTCAGTACCGTTTCGTCAGATACAGCCACTACGACACCAAACAATCCTGCACAGACATTATTTCCCCGTTCATCCACATATAAGCCCGTAATGACCTGGTTATTTCCATCGAAGTATCCCGAAAAAGATTTAGCACTCGCATTTCCATAGCCGATAGGAACCCATCTTTTCCCGCTTAAATCAATCGGAGCCGTCAATTTAAAATACTCACCGGAATGCGTTTGCCCAGGTACTCCTGAATTCACTTCTGCCGCCAGTTTGGCAAGCTGCTCCGCCGTAGCAATCTGATATGGATCTGCCTTTGTACCGCTTCCGCCAGCAAAATCAGCTGCAGCGAAATCCGTCCATTTCTCTGTTGTAACATCCGCCCGGGCAGATGTCGGTGTCAGTGTAAATACCATACAGATTATCAGTATCAGACCTAGTAACTTTTTCCTTTTTTCCATAATTCTTCCTTTCCCTTTCATAAATTCCCGTAATCTTCAAACCGGCAAAATTAAGGCTTTCAGATGGCTGTTCTGCCCTTTTAGATATTCACAGGGTATTAGCCGGATTGTGTGTATTATTTTTTATAGTTATAAAATGAAACTGCCATCTCTTAACTTCTATTTTACCAATTTCAACTTTTTTTAACATGCCCGTTTGAACGCAAAAAAGTGCCTGTTTCTATATTATGTCATTTATATGTACGGTAAACGTTACACAATAACATATACAAAAACAGGCATTAAAAATCCTTAAGCTAACAATTTTACTGTATTTAATCTATAATTCCGGAATCGGAAATAGTTCTTCCGGAGTACCAAAGTGGGCACCCAGAGGGTTCATATATTTTGTCCACTGAATCTTCGTCTCGTCAATGTACATATTTTCCTCATCACCAATGCCATAGTTTGGAATGCCGTTATTAGTGCCCTCTAAGAAGTCTTTAAAAGCATCTACATCAAGGTCACCGTTCAGATAATCCATCCAGAAATTGTCATGGGCTGCAAATAAAAGATTGTCCATTCGTGGAGAAGCCCAGCCTAAGAAATCACGGGCAGCCTCATACTGGGAATCGTCTTCAAATTCAATTTCCCATTCGTAAGTATCAGACCCGTTTTTGATGCAGCGGATACCTTTTTCATCCATGGCAACCATATATAATACATCTTCCGCATCTTCGTCAGATTCATTTGTGGCATCTGTCGGAAACGTAACCTTAAGGGTATCGGATAAAAGCATATCGATAAGAGGCTGGGCTGGTGTATCATTTACAATGCTTTTCTTTGCTGTCTCTGCCATTTCCTTATCCTTAACTTCTTCTTCCTCTTCAATAGCTTCCTGTAAAGCTTCTTCCGCTTTATCAAAGGAGTCTAACAGCTTGTCCCATTCCTTCATGCTGAAAGACTGACCACCGATTTGAAAGCTCTCTTCGGTTTCACCATTTTTCATTTTGTTATAAATATTTTCTTTCCATTTTGCAATTTCTTCAGCCGGATTTACCGTAGCTGCAGAATCCTCATCCTCATTCATTTCAGAAAGCTTTTTCTGCACAAGCTGTTGAAAATGAGTCAGCCATTCGTTATCCTCGGTATTGTTATCCGAGTCAGTGGACAGGAAACTGAGGTAGTCCATTGGGGAGTTGTTGTTCCATATTGAGTTAATTGCCATAAGAGCTCCTTTCAGAAGTTGTTGTCTGGTGATTGCAAAAGCATATTTGTAACTTGTAAAGATTTCAGGGATTCAAAGTGCATTCTGGGTTTATCTGGTGTAAAATGCCAGCAGTTCTTAGGTACATGTTTTTCTTGCTGTCAGGCTGTCTTTCCGTTGCTTTGACACAATCGCAGTACTGTCCGTCGGGTACGGATGCGGATAAAGCCTGCAAGGGGCACTAAGAATTTCGGCAGGATAATCTTTTGTCTGGCAATCGGCGCAAATTCACATCCGTGTTCATATGCGCCTCGCCGGCACTTCCCTGTGCCGGCGTTGCCTGTTGCCGGACGAAATTCCAAGTGCCCCTAACAGCCTTTAAGATGCATCCGCACTTCGACGAACAGTCCTGTGATTTGTCAAACATTGGAAAGACCGACTTAATAAACAAAAGAAAAACATGTATCTTAGAGCTGCGGTATTTTATGTCAAAACCCAGATACACTTTGAATATCCTGATAAATTTACAATCCATACATTTTTGCAATCACCAGAAAAAAATAAAGACACTTTATCTCAATCAATCCCTTGAAATAAAATGCCATCCATGTAATAACTATATCGACCACTCGATTTAAATACATTAGAGGAAAATGTTGATTTCTTCAAAAAATGCAGGTAGGATAGAAGAAAAGGAGTAGGAGGACGGGGCAGTATGGGAAAAATCATTTTTCTGGATGTTGACGGAACCTTAGTGGATTATGAGAATCATTTGCCGGAATCTGCAGTTCTTGCAGTGCGAAAAGCAAGAGAAAATGGGCATAGAGTGTATATCTGCACCGGAAGAAGTAAAGCAGAGGTCTATGAGAATATCTGGGAAATCGGACTGGATGGAATGATAGGCGGAAACGGAAGTTATGTGGAAGACCATGGACATGTGGTTATGCACCAGATGATTACGCCGGAGCAGTGCCGCCATATTGTGGACTGGTTAAAGGAGCGCGGACTGGAATTTTATCTGGAAAGTAATGCAGGACTGTTTGCAAGTGCCGGATTTGAAGAGGCAGGAGAACCTGTGATTCAGGAATATTCCAGGCGGAAAGGCAAAGAGGGCGCAGATAAAATAAAGGTACGGGATGCATTTCCGGAAATGATTTTTGATGGAGAGCTGTACCGGGATGATGTAAATAAAGTAAGCTTTATCTTAAATCAGTATCAGGATTATAAAGATGCCGTGACCGAATTTTCGGATTTGCAGGCTGGAACCTGGGGCGGAGCCGGTGAAATTGCATTGTTTGGAGATTTAGGCGTAAAAAATATTACCAAAGGCAATGCCATTGCACATCTGTTAGAATATCTTCATGCCAATGTGGCAGATACCATAGCTTTTGGGGATGCCAAAGTGGATATTCCTATGTTAGAATACTGTGGCTATGGTGTTGCCATGGGAAGCGGCGGAGATGAGATAAAGACTATGGCAGATTATGTCACCGGGGATGTGGATAAGAATGGATTGTATGATGCATTTGAAAAATTGGGGTTGCTATGAAGAAAAATATTGGTATATTTTTAGTGATGTGTATCATGTTGACTGCGTGTAAAAATGATAAGTTTCCTTATGATGATGAACTGGATGATTCGGAAAAGAATGAAATAAGTACAGAGTATGACTCGTTAATTGACAGAAAAATTGCCAATACAAAAGATGAAAAAATAAATATCGGCTATGATGAAGCACTTTCTGAGTATGAAGGGTATCTTGATAATGTAAAATTATTTGAGGAAGACTATAAAAATCAGGATTACGATGGAGATGGAAAAACAGATCGTATTTTCCAGTATTTCAGAAATGATAATAAGAAAGTATATACGATTTGCTTTGGAAATGGTGACCACCTTGAACTGGGAGCATTTGATGATACATTTCTCGGTCTTGAAGTATGGGGAGCGGATATTACCGGAGACGGGAAAAATGAGATTGTCTTTTGTGGAGAGCATACAGGAAATACATGGATACAGAGTGGAAGTGAAATTGCAATCTGGAGAAAAGATGGCAGTGAGTACACAAGAATGAATCTGCCGGGAAAACAAACCGGAATACAATATTCTGCAGGATATGATATTTATATTGAAAAGACAGAACAGGAAGATATAATTTTAGTTACCTGTCCTGAATTGGGCTTGGAAGAGGAATATGTTCTGCCTGAAAATCAAAGAGAAGAATTTGATAGTTGTTATAAAGACTTAAAAGTTGGAGAAAGGATATTGAGTTCTTCAAAAGCATGGAAAATAGCAGTGGATGGAGATGATATATTTTTATATGAAGCGTTTTTAGACAGACAGACTGCAGCAGTTAAGATAAAAATGCAATGGAAAGAAAATAAATTTGAAGTAATAGATACAGAAATTTTAGAAGAATATTTATAATGCATAAACAATGGCTGAAATGCAATCGCACAGGGTTGTTTTCTCCTTGGTGTTTTTAATTGCCTGCATTAGGGAAGCAGCAAGCAGATAAAATAAGTAAAGAAAGTTTAGGAGGACAAAATGAGTAATAACGTAACAGAAAAGAAATGGTGGCAAAGTGCAGTAGTATATCAGATTTACCCAAAAAGTTTTCAGGACAGTAATGGAGACGGAGTCGGTGATTTAAGAGGAATTATGGAACGGCTGGAGTACCTTGGAAAGCTTGGTATTGATGCAATCTGGTTATCACCGGTCTGCAAATCCCCGCAGGCGGACAATGGCTATGACATTTCCGATTATCAGGATATTGACCCGATGTTCGGCAGTGTGGAAGATATGGAAGCTTTAATTAAAGAAGCAAAGAAATACAACATCCGCATCATTATGGATCTGGTTTTAAATCATACCTCCAATAAACACAGATGGTTTGAGGAAGCAAAGAAGAGTAAGGACAACCCATATCATGATTACTATGTGTGGAGAGATGGGGAAGAAGGCGTAGAGCCAAACGATATGAAAGCCGTTTTCGGTGGAAGTGCATGGGAATGGGTACCGGAAATAAAGCAGTATTATTTCCATCAGTTTTTGCCGGAACAGCCGGATTTGAACTGGGAAAATCCGCAGGTGCGAAAAGAAATATATGACATGATTTTATGGTGGATGGAAAAAGGAGTTGGCGGCTTCCGACTGGACGTAATCGACCAGATTGCAAAAGAGCCGGATAAGAAAATTACCATTAACGGTCCAAGACTTCATGAGTATTTCCGTGAAATGAGCAAAGAAACTTTCCAGAAGGGAGATTTGATTACCGTAGGAGAAGCCTGGGGTGCAGACCCGGAGCGGGCAAAGCTTTACAGTAATCCGGATGGAAGTGAATTTTCCATGGTATTCCAGTTTGAGCACATCGGGCTGGACCAGCAGGAAGGCAAGGATAAATGGGATCTGGCACCGCTGCCATTCTTAAAGTTAAAACAGATTATGAACCGTTGGCAGACAGAGCTTTATAACTGTGGCTGGAACAGCCTTTTCTGGAACAACCACGATTTGCCGCGTATCGTATCCCGCTGGGGCAATGATAAGGAGTACCGGGTAGAGTCTGCAAAAATGCTGGCAATTTTATTACATGGAATGCAGGGAACTCCATATATTTTCGAGGGTGAAGAGCTGGGCATGACAAATGTCCGCTATAATATCGAGGATTACCGGGATGTTGAAATCCAGAATGTATACAAGGAGCGTATCGCAGCAGGCTATGATAAGGAAGATGTTATGAATTCCATTTATGCCAAGGGACGTGATAATGCCAGAACACCAATGCAGTGGGATGATACAGAAAATGCCGGATTTACAACAGGCACACCTTGGATAAAAGTAAATGACAACTATAAAACCATCAATGCCAAGAGCCAGGTAGATGACCCGGATTCCATTTTCAACTGCTACCGGAAGCTGGTAAGCTTTAGAAAAGAGTATCCTGTTTTGGTGGACGGCAGCTTCAAATTACTGTTAGCCGAGGATGAAAATATTTTTGCATATGAGCGTAAAAATGCGGATGAGACACTGCTTGTTGTCTGCAATTTCTACGGCAATACTGTGAAAATGCCTTTGACGGAAGAGACAGAGGATATGGAGCTTCTCATTTCCAACTATAAAGAGACAGAGGATTCTTCCGTGCTTCGTCCGTATGAAGCAAGAATGTACTATAAAAAATAAGAGATTTCCTATGGAAATAAATTCTTTGCATAAATGTTGGAAATCCAACAGTCAGTCACTCCGTTATCTACTATAATATGGATAAACCCACCAAAAAGGTTTATACAAATCAGATAAAGAAAAGATAAGGAGCACAAAAATGGCAGATTTATTAAAAAATATTTCCAAGAAAGAAGTTTTAAATTTAAAAGAAGAAGTAGCATATCAGGATGGACAGATTGTAAGTAAGACACTGGCACAGAATGATGCAGTAAGCGTAACCTTATTTTCCTTTGCAAAGGGCGAGGAAATCAGCACACACGCTTCCGGCGGAGATGCCTTTGTAACCTGTCTGGATGGAGTTGGAGAAGTAACCATTGATGGTGAGAAATTCCAACTGACGGAAGGACAGTCCATCGTAATGCCGGCGGGACATCCACATGCCGTATATGGAAAAGAGCAGTTTAAAATGCTTTTAGTCGTAGTATTCTAAGAAGAAGTAAGTATTAAAATACCGCCACATACATAAGACAAAGCCATCATCAGATGTGCGTATTGCCTGTGTATGTGGCGGTTTTGTGTTGCCAGATGTCCGTAAGAGCTGACGTTATATCAATAAGACATTGTTTAATAATACATCTTTGCAGCCTGTTTCCGTTCCCGGTATTCCTGTGCACTGACCGGTGTAATCATACCGCAGCTTTCGCACATAATGCCACGCTGTTTCTGGTGGCTGAAAATCGGAATATAGAAAAGGGTTGCCTGATTTAACTGTCTGCAAAGGGTATGCATGACATTATGCCGGCAGTTTGGGCAGACAGAAGTGCCAACCGGGCCTTCCCGTTTAAAAACTGTTCTTGTACCGTAGATAATTACCATGTCATAACACCTCCCTGATGAATATTTGCTTTTAACTGATTAAGAACCTGATCAAAATCTTTGCTTTTTCCACTGTGAGCGGCAACCAGAGTACGTTTACCATCTGCAGTTTCCAGTGCAATATAGCTGGTTGTTGTCGGGTCGCCGTTTAACATGTTACATTTGAAAACGTTCGTAATATCGTCTAAAGGAGTGACATAGAAGCCTTCCTTTGTATTGTTGTAATCCAGTATGAAATGATTGGAAACAGCAACGCCAAGTTTTGATGAAAAAATGCGTGGGCTATTGGCAAAATCGGAGTAAATCCGCTGCAGACCGCCATTCTGCTCTAAGAGAGCAATCTTTTTCTTAACGGCTTTTTTCTTAGTGCCACCTGCACCGAAAATAATAATACCAAGAATAGCAAATACGGCAGCAAGTACATAAAAGAGAATGCTGTTTTCAGAGGCTGTGTGTGTGGTGTCCAGATAATGGTCACCAAAGTACTCGTCATAGTTGTAAGTAGTAATGTCCAGTCCGGTATCAGAAAGATAATCCACCAGATAATGAGCTGCCTGAGGTGGCATGCTGGTGCTTTTTCCCCGGATCGTGTGAGCAGGTAAGCTGTCGAGAACAGTGTCATCTACGTCTACACCATAGACCGGAAGGGAAGTTTCTCCCTTGGTAGCAATGATACTCCAGTAACCTTCAGAATCCTCTGCAATATAGAATTCTGTGTGATCTTTTCCATCAGAAGTAAGCTCCGCAAATGGCCCCATTACATAAGTAACTTCCATTGTTGCGTAACCATCGGTCTGTGCGTCAAACGGATCATAAGCAGTAATCCACATCAGAAGACCGAAGGCAAGGAAAACGCCACCTAATACAAAGAAAATAATCAGTGCAGCGGTGTTTTTCCCACAGACTTTCAATAAATCCTTTTTAAATTCTTCCATTTTCTTTTTTCTCCCGTGTATTTTTTTAAACCAATTCTATCATGGCATAAGAGGAAGAATTGTGCAACAGATATAAGGAAGATTATTCTTTCATCACCAGCCATCTGCATTTACTGAGGGCTTTTCCGAGACACAGGTAAATAATATAGAAAAGGATGCCGATGAGGAAAGTGGCAGCTGCCCAGCGCAGATGCTTAAACAGGTAAATATATGGATGCTCATAGAGCAGGGTAATCCAGTCCTGTGTATTCCAGAGACTGTAAGCAAAAGCATTATCATGTAAAAGATAAACCATAAAAGTGGAAGCTCCCACAAAATTAATCATGCGGCTGCATGGAATATGGATGCGCCGGAAGATTTCAAACAGAGAAAGTCCCACAAGAATCGGAATAATGCTATAGTCTGAAAAGGAAGGAATCTTCTGGATAAAAATGTCTTTGCTTTCATTTAAAAAGTAAGTCTGAATATTGGTCTGTGTTACATTATAAGCAGAGATATAAATAAACAGGAAGGAAACTGCAATAATCAGATAGAGGCAATAAGTTCTGATTTTCCCAAATGGATTGTAAAGGTGGATAAAACCGCCCAAGGCATATAAGAAAATACCGGTCAGCAGTGTCCGGAGTCCGTTAGCCAGGGAATTTGCCATACTTCCGGTCCAGCGGAACTGGATAAATGCAAATAAGACAATCAGAAAGGTAAAATATTTCTGCTTGTCCAGTTTTGCCAGAAACTTGTTTAAAAAGAGGTAAGCGATTACCATAATGAAGAAATAGTAGCCCACAAACCAGGACATACTGTTAAATTTATTGATGTTGACCAGTTTTAAAAAGACACCGTCAGTCATGCGGTACCAGAAGGAAGATACCAGTGTCAGGGAAACTGCGGCAAAACCAAGCTGTAACAGCAATTTCTTGGAAATTTTGGCAAGATTAATTCCGTTTCCCTTTGAAACCATAAAGTATCCGGAAATCGTAATGAAAATAACATTTCCGATTTTTCCCATTGGAGCAAAGGTGGAAAGAAGCAGGAGCTTCTTATAAAAAACAGGTTCACAGAACAGTCCGTTATTCATGCGCAGCATGGAAGCTGTATCCGTCAACTGTACCTTCACACAGTGGTCAGAAATATGAAAAATAATAATCATAAACATAGCCAGAATGCGCAATAATTCGATGTTGGAACTTCTGGTTTTAGCTGGTGTCATGTTGTCTAATCTCCTAATCCTAAAATGAAATACCATGCCATTATAATACAGATGGCTTTAAGATGCCACTATTTCCAGCAAAAGTGTGTTATAATAAGCGAAGCACGTACATCGAGAAAATCTATGATTTTCGAGATGGCACTGCGAGAATACGGTGAGTGCGAAAAATGAGATAAATAAAAGAAGAGATAAAAAAATACCCCCAGCAGAAAGGAATCATACATGGCAAATGAAAAAATAGATGAGGGACTGATAGGAAATGAAAAAATCGAACAGGCAATTGCCGGGTTGCAGCAGGAGGCAACCCCGGAGCAGTTAGCCCATACACTGACGGTAATCCGCCGGCGGATGCAGGAAGGCGGTCAGGTAATTGTGGCAGTGGAACCACCGAAGGGTGGAAGCCAGATGCTGTTGCAGGCAATTGAGCCAGAGGGCAGGACCTGGTGGGCAGCCTTCAGCAGCTTTGAAGAAGAATTAAAGGGCGGCGGAAGTGTGAAATCTACATTTTTAGCGGATATAGAAAAGCTTTTTCAGGGGGCAATGCAGGCAGACGGAATCGAAGGAGTCATTTTAAATCCGTGGAACCGTACCCTGATGTTAGATAAGAGCCTGATACAGATTGTGCTTGGCAGCAGATAAAGTGTGGATAAGTAGACGTCAGAGAAGAAAAAGAGTGGAAAGAAGGAAAGAAAAATGAATTATGCAGAATGTATCGAACAGGCGAGAGGAAGGATTGGAAATTATTGTAAGGCATGTGTAGAATGCAATGGACGCGCCTGCCGGAATCAGATGCCGGGACCCGGTGCAAAGGGAATCGGCGATACTGCCATGCGTAATTATGATAAATGGAAAGAGATTCGCGTGCAGATGGACACCATTGCAGAAAATGCTCCGGTGGATACTTCACTGAAATTATTTGGAAAAGAATTCAAATATCCGTTCTTTGCAGGCCCGGTCGGAGCGGTGAATCTGCATTACGGAGATTGTCTCAATGACATTTCCTATAATGATATACTGGTATCATCCTGTGCGGAATGCGGCATCGCAGCCTTTACCGGGGATGGTACAGACAGTAATGTCATGGTGGCAGCTACGAAGGCAATTGCCAAAGAGCAGGGGCTTGGAATCCCAACGGTAAAGCCATGGAATCTTGAGATTATCAAAGAGAAAATGGCACTGGTGCACGAAGCGAAAGCCTTTGCGGTAGCCATGGATGTAGATGCAGCAGGATTGCCGTTTCTTAAGAATTTGGAGCCGCCGGCAGGCAGTAAGACCGTGGAAGAATTACGGGAAGTGGCAGAGCTTGCCGGAGTTCCGTTTATTGTAAAAGGAATCATGACCGTAAAGGGAGCCATAAAGGCAAAAGAAGCCGGGGCTGCCGGAATCGTGGTATCCAATCACGGCGGCAGGGTGTTAGACCAGTGCCCGGCAACGGCAGAAGTCTTAGGCGGGATTGCGGATGCAGTGAAAGGCTCCATGAAGATTCTCGTAGACGGTGGAATCCGTTGTGGAACGGATGTATTTAAGGCAATTGCCTTAGGCGCGGATGCGGTAATTATTGCAAGACCGTTTGTGACAGCCGTTTATGGCGGAGGAAGAGAGGGCGTAGCGTCCTATGTTGCCAAGATAGGAACCGAATTAGAAGATACCATGAAAATGTGTGGCGTACACAGTCTGTCAGAGATAACAAGGGATTGCATATGGACAAAAGCATAGAACGGAGCATGAAAACAAGAGAAGAAATATTAGCATATGGACTGTCTTTCCCGGATACTTATCAGGAGGCACCATTTCATGACCAGAACTGGCAGTTGGTGCGCGTAGGGGCAAGCAAAAAAGCATTTCTCTGGACCTATATGCGGGATGGATTTCTCAATCTGAATGTAAAAGCAGACCCGCAGTGGAGAGATTTCTGGCGAAGTGCCTATTCTGCTGTGATTCCGGGGTATCATCAGAATAAAGAACACTGGAATACCATAATTGTGGACGGTACAATCCCGGATAAAGACATCTGCCGCATGATAGCGGAAAGTTATAATCTGGTAACGGACAGCCCTACCAGGCGGATTTATGAAGCAGTGAAGAAAATCCCAAGAGGGCAGGTGGCAACCTATGGACAGGTAGCGGAGCTTGCCGGAAACAAACGGATGTCAAGAGCTGTGGGAAATGCCCTGCACAAGAACAAAGACCCGGAAAACATCCCCTGCTACCGGGTGGTAAATGCAAAAGGCGAGCTTTCCGGAGCCTTTGCCTTTGGTGGCGAGAATGCGCAGGCACGCCGTCTGATGGCGGATGGCATAGAAGTAGTGGATGGAAAAGTAGATTTAAAACGTTTCGGAATGAAAATAGAGAAAACGGATTAAATTACTGGAACATTAAAGAACCTTTTCTCCGGTTAGCGGGTCCGTGATTTCTAACAGGGCTAAAATCAGAGCCATACGGACATATTTTCCGTTCTGTACCTGTTGGAAATAAGCGGCACGGGGATCGGAATCTACATCAATTGAGATTTCATCGACTCGTGGAAGAGGATGTAAAACCGGCATATCGGAAGGAGCCAGTGTAAGTTTCTCTTTATTTAAAATGTAGGTATCCTTTAACCGGATATAGTCTTCCTCGTTGAAGAAACGCTCTTTTTGCACACGGGTCATATAGAGAACATCCAGCTTTGGAAGTGTTTCCTCTAAGTTAGAGACTTCCTGATAGGTGCTGTGGGAAGGCTTTAAGGTTCTTTCAATCATATAGTCCGGAATGCGGAGTTCTTCCGGAGAAATGAAATAGAATTCGTTGCCCGGATAGCGGACCAGACTGTTTACCAGAGAATGAACGGTTCTTCCGAATTTTAAATCACCACAGAAGCCCACGGTCAAGTGGTCAAGTCGTCCCTTGCGCTGGCGGATGGTTAATAAGTCAATCAGAGTCTGGGTTGGGTGATAGTGTCCGCCATCACTGGCATTAATAACCGGAATGGTTGCATACATAGAGGCACAGAGCGGCGCCCCTTCTTTTGGATGACGCATGGCAATAATATCTGCGTAGCAGCTTACTACCCGGACGGTATCGGCAACGGTTTCTCCCTTGGTAGCACTGGACTGTTCCACACCGGCAAATCCAAGGGTCTGGCCACCAAGGCTTAACATGGCGGATTCAAAGGACAGTCTGGTTCTGGTGCTTGGCTCATAAAAGAGTGTAGCAAGCTGTTTCCCTTCTGCAAGATGAGCATAGGCTTCCTTATGGGTACCAATCCGGTCCGCAAGATCCAGTATACGGGTTGTTTCTTCTTCAGTAAGGTCCAGTGGATTGATTAAGTGTCTCAAAGCCATTCCCCCTTGATCATGTATTCATTTCGTTCTGCACCAGTGGAAATAAACTGGATATCGCAGTCTAAAAGGCGTTCTAATGTTTCAATATATAATCTGGCATTTTCCGGCAAATCTTCATATTTGCGGCAGGCAGAAATATCCTGTTTCCAACCCGGAAGCATTGTTACAACCGGAGAGAAGCTATCGATATTTTCGGTAGGATCGAAGACGGTTGTGGTCTCATGATTTCTTTCATAAGCAGTAATGACAGGGATTTCTGTCAGGGAGCTTAAAACATCAAGCTTCGTTAAGGCAATTTTATCTGCATGCTGACATTTCAATCCATAACGGCTGGCAACGGCATCAAAAGGTCCTACTCTACGTGGACGGCCGGTGGCAGCACCGTATTCATTTCCAAATTTACGAAGGATGTTGCACCAGTCTTCGGACATGGCTCTTTCTGCTACGAAAGGTCCGGCTCCGACACAGGTGGAATATGCTTTTAGTACACCGACAACATGGTCTAAGGATTCACCCGGGATACCGGCTCCAATCGGACCATAGGCGGAAATAGTAGAGGAACTTGAAGTGTAAGGAAAGATACCATAATCGATATCACGCATAGCTCCAAGCTGGGCTTCTAAAACAACCTTTTTATTGCTGGCAAGAGCATTTTCTAAGAAGCTTCCGGTATCGCAGATGTAAGGCGCAAAAAGGGAAGCCTGTTTTTCACACCAGGACAGCAATGCCGGATAAGACATCGGCTCCTGATGATAACTGCCTGCCAGTTCCAGATTTTTGGATTCCAACATGGTTTTTATCCGGGCCTGGACATTTTCTTCTTTTAAATGAAGCAAGTCGCCAAGACGCAGTGTTTTCTTCCGGTATTTATCGCTGTATGCATAGGCAATGCCGCGGCGGGTGGAGCCGAAGGCAGCACCGGATTTCTCCAGACGTGTTTCTTCCAGTTCATCCTGAATTCTGTGCCATGGCATGGAAATGGTAGCACGTTTGGAAAGCTTTAAATGTTCCGGGGTAATAGAAATACCACGGCTTTCAATATCTTCGATTTCATGGGCGAGATGTTCTAAATCAATGACCATTCCATCCCCCAGTACGCATACCACATTGGGATGCAGAATGCCGGACGGCAGAAGATTTAAGACAAATTTTTCCTGTTTGGTTACAACGGTATGACCGGCATTGTTGCCACCCTGATAACGGACAACGACATCTGCATGTTCTGCAAGCAGATCAATGACACGTCCTTTTCCTTCGTCTCCCCAGTTAATTCCTGTTACGGCTGTAAGCATATCGATTCTTCCTTTCTGTAATCATGTATAAAATAAATAATTTTAAGCGTATAAAATTTATCAGGTGCAGTACCGGAAAGTCCGGTCGGTAAGTATTCTTGCAAAAATAAGTCCCAGCGGCAGGGCGATAATAATCATTATGGCAATGGAGAACCAGGAAACCGCTTCCGTTAAGGACATAATGCCAAAGTTATAGAAGGCGCGGTAAAGATATAGTCCCGGAACCATAATTACAATGGAAGGTACGGTTAAAGAGATTCGCGGATATCCATTGTTTTTCTTAATAAAGGATGCCAGCAGACCGGCGGTCAGTGCACCGATAAAGGCAGCAGCAACGGCTGGAATTCCGGTAAAGTCAACCAGTTCCAGACGTAAGGTATTGGCAACGGAGCCAATCAGTGCAGCAGTAGCTGCCATGGGAATGGAACTGTTAAACATAATAGAGAATCCAAATACGCCGCAGAAGCTTGCAATTAACCGCAGAACCAGCCGTGAAACATCACTGAGATTTACAGAGGTAAAGTCCTGAGGCTGAAGTCTTAGAAGCATTGCCATAATCCAGGCAAACATGGTAGCCACAAGAACAATAATAATGGAATAGGTCAGCCGCTCCAGTCCGGAACGAAGGTCCAGTTTCGCTAAGTCAATGCCACTTGTGATAAATGGAAAGCCCGGAATGATAAACAGCATGGAGCAGATATATCCGGCTTCGTGAACCGCCGGAACATGGAAAATGATTTCGGCAGCTTTTAAGCAGATGGCATACATTAAGCAGGCGGCGGAAATAGAGACTGCAATGTTTAAAAACAACGTAAAATGATGTTTGATTAATTTGGTTCGGATGACATTTCCGATGCCGGCTGCGATAAATGCCAGAATCATTTCCACGGGACCTCCGCCCAGAAGAAAAGTAAATGCGCAGCAGGCTAATGCAGCTGCAAGTCCCAGTTTTGCAGGAGAATAAAGGGCATGGATTTTCTCAATTTCATCCAGCCGTTTATGGATTTCTTCACCGGTTAAATGAGCTTCTTCCTTTGGAAAGCTGTCTACGAATTGTTCCATGCGGTAAAGCTTGGAGGTGTTTACACCGGTATTGGCGATGCTTAAGGACTGGGAGACACAGTCATTTCCATCAAAGCAGTTAAACTCAATGGACATAAGTCCCACGTCTACGGTACAGGTAACCCCCAGCTCTTTTGACAGCTTATTCATGGAGGTACGGACACGCCAGGCTCCGGTTCCGCAGGATAACATGATTAATCCCACACGTCCGATTACAGAGGCTTTTTCAATCAGTCCGGCCTGGGCAATCAGTACGTTGCTGTCATCGCTGGCATAATCATGCCATGGTATTTCCATATGATTTTTTTCCATAATATCAATATAAGAAGTAGTGGAAGATGCACTCTTATTCATATATAATCGCCTCAGCTTTGGCAATGTGCCGTTCCAGATTCTTTAAGAAGATGGAATTTGGAAGGAAAATGCCGATTTCATCATATTTTTCATTATGTTCCACGAGGGAATCCTGTCCATAGAAGACGAATGCCATTGGAAGTTCTTTCTCTAACTTCAATACAAGATCAAAGATTGCAGAGTAGGCTTCTGCTTCGGTCTCTTTCTGCTTTATGGTATCCGGCAGCTCCCGGATGAGAAGCACCCCATGGCTGCTCTCTAAGACAAGCTGACCAATGGTATCTTCCCCGGTATAAGCGTGGCTGTACCGGTATGCCTGGGCAAAATACATATTCTTTGGTTCCCCTAAATCACGGTAGCTTTCAAGAAAATGCTGGTAATCCTTATTGTGAATATCTCCACAATATTTTGGCAGAAGTCTGCCGGTATCATCGGTCATAATAATGGGATTTTCTTTTCCATCTGCGTTGAAACGATAAGGAATCAGATAGGAATTCCTCAGTAAATCGAATAGTGTATTCTGGCAGATAGCCATGAGAAATGCCGATAAATCTTTATTCTGATAAGCATCAAAAAGAGCTTCTGAAAAATCCTGTGAAGAGAGTGATGAATCAAATTCATCATTACAGAACAAGTAATTGCAAAAAGTTTCCTGAAGCTTTTCACAGGCCCAAGGGTCATGCAAAATTTTTTCAAATAAAACGTCTGCTCTTTCTTCACGAGGGAAAAATGTTGAATTTTTCATAGAAATATGCGCTTCCTTTCTGCTGCATAGCGTTCGTAAGGAGCTGCCGGTGGCAGCTCCTTGTAGGGTTTGGTGGAGAAATGTAAAGGGGGTTGTCTCCCTTAATTTCGGCTTGATTATACTATTGCAATAGAAATAAGTAAAAGCTATAATTGATATGACAGAAATAATAAATTGATATGGTGAAAACGTATGGATATAAATTTTGAATATTACAAGATTTTTTATTATGTGGCAAAATACAGTAATTTTACCAGAGCTGCCAACGCCCTTGGAAACAGTCAGCCTAATATCACAAGGGCAATGAACGGGCTGGAGCAGCAGCTTCACTGTACGCTCTTTGTCAGGACAAACCGCGGAGTACAGCTGACACCGGAAGGGGAGAAGCTGTATACTCATGTGTCGGCAGCCATGTCACATCTTTGGGCGGCTGAAGAGGAACTGGCAGACAGCAGCGGACTTGCCCATGGAAGCATTTCCATTGGAGCCAGCGAGACCGCCCTTAACATATTTCTTTTGGACAAACTAAAAGATTTCCATATGAAATATCCGGGAATCCGGTTGAAAATTTATAATCATTCAACGCCCCAGGCAATTGAGGCAGTAAAGAGCGGGCAGATAGATTTTGCAGTAGTGTCTGCACCGGCGGAAGTAGAGCAGCCATTGAAAAAGATTAATTTACGGACATTCCGGGAGGTACTGGTGGGTGGAACAACATTTACCGCACTGGGCAGCCAGGAACTTTCTTTAAAGGAATTAAAGGATTATCCGTTAATCTGTCTGGGGAAAGAGACTATGACATTTCAGTTTTATAATAAGCTGTTTCTGTCTTACGGGCTGGCACTGGAGCCGGATACAGAGACAGCAACCACAGACCAGATACTGCCATTGGTAAAGAGTGAGCTTGGTCTGGCTTTCATCCCGGAACCAATGGCAAGAGAAGCAATCGAAAAACATGAAATTGTACAGATTTCTCTTTCGGAGACCATTCCCAAAAGAAATATCTGTATGGTATACGACAGCCAGCATCCCTTAAATGAAGCAGCGCGTCAGTTAAGAAAAGTCATTTTAGAAAGCAGGTGAGCATATGACACTTCAGCAGTTACGCTATATTACAACTGTGGCAGATACCGGAACCATTACGGAGGCAGCAAAGAAATTATACATTTCCCAGCCAAGCCTTACCAATGCCATCCATGAGCTGGAAAAGGAAATGGGCATTACCATTTTTAACCGGACGAATAAGGGAATCTTTATTTCCAGAGAAGGGGAAGAATTCTTGGGATATGCAAGACAGGTACTGGAGCAGACCACCATCTTAGAAGATAAATATAAGAAAAATGGTGGTGGGAAAAAGCAATTTTGCGTATCAACCCAGCATTACTCTTTTGCAGTGAATGCCTTTGTGGATCTGGTGAAAAAATACGGGCAGGAAGAGTATGATTTCAGCCTGCGGGAGACCCAGACCTATAAGTTAATCGAAGATGTGGCACATATGAGAAGTGAAATCGGAATCCTTTTCTTAAATGATTTCAATGAAAAAGTAATTATGAAAATATTGAAATCCTCTGATCTGGAATTTCATTTATTATTTGTTGCGGAACCTCATGTTTTTATCAGCAGGCATCATCCGTTGGCAAAGAAGAAAATCATAACCAATGAGGAACTGGCAGATTATCCGTATCTTTCCTATGAGCAGGGGGAACACAATTCCTTTTATTTCTCGGAAGAAATTTTCTCCTCTTTTGAACGGAAGAAAAATATCCGTGTCAGTGACCGGGCAACCTTATTTAATCTTCTGATTGGTTTAAATGGTTACACGGTGTGCAGCGGAATCATTGACCAGAAATTAAATGGCGAAGATATTATTGCAGTGCCGCTGGCAGATGAAGGTGACATGAGAATCGGATATGTGACCCACCGTAAAGGAATGATAAGCCGCTTAGGGGAAACATACCTTGAGGCATTAAAGAAATATATTACAGGAGAACAAAGCGTATGAAATGGATGATAGCATCGGATATTCACGGCTCGGCATATTATTGTAACGAGTTACTGATGGCATATAAGAGAGAAAAGGCAGACCGCCTGCTGTTGCTGGGGGATATTTTATATCATGGGCCAAGAAATGACCTGCCAAAAGAATATGAGCCGAAGAAGGTAATTGCATTATTAAATGAGTATAAGCAGGATATTCTCTGTGTGCGTGGAAACTGTGATACGGAAGTAGACCAGATGGTATTGGAATTTCCGATACTTTCTGATTATTGTGTGGTGGCGGATGAGGAAAGGCTGATTTATGCAACCCACGGACACCATTATAATGAAGAAAATCTGCCGCCGCTTCATAAGGGAGACATCCTGTTATGCGGACATACCCATGTCCCAAAATGTGCGGAACATGAAGATTTCATCTATATGAATCCAGGCTCTGTCTCTATTCCAAAGGAAGAGAGCTGGCACGGCTATATGATTTATGACCGGGGCAGATTTATCTGGAAGAATCTGCAGGGAGAAGAGAAAATGCAGTATCCAAGGAGAACCCTGGAATCAAGAGGACGCTATAATGAATGTGGCAGTGACGGACAGGATATTTACGGGATAAAAGAGAAAGTAAGAAAGCATGTACGGGGAATAGAAAAGTAATTTTCCAATCATAAATAGGGCTGACCATAGTTTCAAACTATGGACAACCCTTATTTTTATGTATTTTTCAGAATGAGACACTCCAATTATAATGAGGGAAATTAATTCACAGGAAATGGAGAAAATCAGAATGAAGAATTTAACAACACCGTTCCGTTACGATTATGTAGGAAGTTTTTTACGTCCGGAAAAATTAAAGAAAGCCCGTGCTGACTTTGAAGCAGGGAAAATCACGAAAGAACAGTTAAAAGAGGTAGAGGATGCCTGTATTTTAGAACTGGTTGCAAAGATAAAGGAGCTTGGCTACCATGTGATTACCGATGGAGAGTTCCGCAGAGCCACCTGGCATCTGGATTTTATGTGGGGATTCGATGGAATCGAGCATAAGAAGACCGTAGATGGAAATACAACCTTCGATGGAGAGGCAGCCATGATAGATGACACTTTCATGGTGGGAAAGATTTCCGTAAAGAATCATCCGTTTGTCGAGCATTTCAAATTTGTAAAGGCACTGGAAGATGAAAATACCATAGCAAAGCAGACCGTTCCATCTCCAGCCCAGTTCTATGCTTATTTCACCGGGGCAGAGCTTTTGGATACAACTCTTGAAATTTATGGAACAGAAGAAGCTTTTGCAGAGGATGTCATCAAAGCATATGGGGAATTTATTGAGGAAATCTATGCAGCAGGCTGCAGAAATCTTCAGTTCGATGATTGTGTATGGGGTGGACTGGTAAATCCGAAGCTTGCTGTTGCCCTGACTGGAAGAAGAGGCGAAGCATTAGAAGAATATAAGAAGGTTATCCTTGCATTAAATAATAAAGTAGTAGAAAAAGCACCGGCTGACCTGACTATCAACACCCATGTATGCCGTGGAAATTATCATTCTACTTTCTTCAGCTCCGGCGCATATGACGGAGTAGCAGATTTGTTATTCGGAGAGGAAAATGTCAATGCTTACTATCTGGAATATGATGATGAGCGTTCCGGTGGTTTCGCACCGCTGGCAAAGGTAACCGGCAATAAGAAGGTGGTATTGGGACTTGTTACCACCAAGACACCGAAGCTTGAAGACAAGCAGGCAGTCATTGCAAGAATAAAAGAAGCGTCTAAATATGTTCCGTTGGAAAATCTTTATTTAAGTCCGCAGTGCGGATTTGCCTCCTGCGAAATCGGTAACAAGCTTACGGAAGAAGAACAGTGGGCAAAACTGAAGCTTGTTAAGGAAATCGCAGAAGAGGTCTGGGGAGATTAGAAAATCATTACCACGATTCCAAGAATCACCAGGATGATACCGGTAACCCGGTTCAGTGTCTTTGGTGCGGCTTTATTAGCAAAGACAGCGGCAATTCTTGCCCAGATTAAGGTAAATACAATGCACAGAACCCAGACGGTGACATCCGGCAGTCCGCCGATGGCAAAATGGGAAAGGGCACCGGTAAATGCGGTAAAGGTCATAATAAATACGCTGGTGCCAACGGCAGTTTTCAGTTCATAGCCTAATACAGAGGTCAGGATTAAAAGCATCATCATGCCGCCTCCGGCACCTACGAAGCCGCAGATAAAACCAATCAGCACACCGCAGATTACAGACTGGATGGCACGTTTCTTTGCGGAAACGGCGGACATGGATTCTTTCGTAGTCATAACCGGTTTTACAATAAATTTAATTCCTAACAGGAAGGTCATGAAAACGGAAAAGTTCCCCATGGTGGCAGATGGCACAAGGCTTGAAACATAGCTTCCTACTACGGTAAATAGCAGTACGCTGACCATCATAATCAGACCGTTTTTAATATCGAGGTTCTTGTGTTTTCCATAAGTATAGGCAGAAATGGCACTTGCTAATACATCGGAAGAAAGCGCGATGCCGACTGCCATATATGGGTCAATGCCCAGAAAATGAATAAGCAGCGGGCTGATGACGGCAGCGGCGCTCATACCGGCAAATCCGGTTCCAAGTCCGGCACCCATGCCCGCAAAAAATGTAACCAGAATCGTAGTAAATAAATCCATTCTATGATACCTCCTCTAAAATCGAATCCAGCGTTGCCTCCATCTGTGCCATTCCCTTGAAGAAAGCATTTTTCGTGGCATCATCCAGATTGGCAATCAGCCGGTCGGCAAAATCCTGCTGCAGAGCTTGTCCCTTTTTTATAACAGGGGCAGCTTTTTTCGTACATAAAAGCTGCGTCTTGCGGCGGTCACCGGCAACCTCTTTTCGGATAAGATATCCTTCTTTTACCAGCCGGTCTACATTGACGGAGACCAGATTTGCCTTAATCTGGCACACCTCAACAATATCTCTGGCAGTCGAATATTCCGGATTATTTCCTAAAAACATTAAAATATCAAAAGCCGTCTGCGGCAGATGCAGCGAATGGCACAAAGGCTTACATACAGCAGCATAGGCAGCAGACATTTTTCTTGCAAAAGCAATTCCGGTATGCATATGAAAATCCTCCTAAAAATATTTCAAAATAAAATAGTTCAAATTTGAAGTAATCTTTTTACGGTATATTAACACCGGAAGGAAGAACTGTAAAGTGGGGTGGAAAAAATTTTATAAAAAGTTTATGATATAACGAGCGGCGAATATTGATCATGGGCTGGTTTTGCACATGATATAATGAGCACAAGCGGGAAGAATGCGAGGAAATATAATGAATAAGCAGGAAATTTATGAATATCTGAATCAACAGCATATCTGGTATGAAGTGACAGAGCATAAGGCTGTTTACAATATGGAAGATTTATCAGATGTGGAAATTCCCTATCCACAGGCAGATGCAAAGAATCTTTTTGTACGTGATAATAAGAAACAGAATTATTATCTGATTACAGTGAGGGGAGATCAGAGGGTAGATTTAAAGGCATTTCGAAAGGCCAATGGAACGCGTCCGTTAAGTTTTGCCTCGGAAGAAGATTTGACTGAGAAAATGGGGCTGCAGCCAGGTTCGGTAACACCGCTCGGTGTACTCAACGATGAAGCATGCAGCGTGAAGGTATTTGTGGATGCTTATTTTCTGGAAAATGATGCATTGATTGGAGTACATCCGAACGAGAATACGGCTACCATATGGATGAAGACAGAGGATTTGCTTCGCATCATCCGGGCGCATGGAAATGAAGTCTATTGTGTGTCGATGTAGAAAAAATATCCGGAGAAATAGAGAGTTTTTAGATAATAATAGGGGAACGGAGAGAAGCAAGCCAAGTATTTTTATTCACGTGTTATGGAATGCAAAAAGGATAGACAGTTCATTAACCATCTATCCTTAGAATGCTTATTCTATGCGGTTTTAAGATTAACCAAAGTATCTCTTTAACAGACCTTCGAATGCCTTTCCATGTCTAGCCTCGTCTCTAGCCATCTCATGAACGGTATCATGGATTGCATCAAGGTTAGCAGCTTTAGCACGTTTTGCAAGGTCAAATTTACCAGCAGTAGCACCGTTTTCTGCATCTACACGCATTTCAAGGTTTTTCTTTGTACTGTCGGTTACAACTTCACCAAGCAGTTCTGCAAATTTTGCTGCATGTTCAGCCTCTTCAAAAGCTGCTTTCTCCCAGTAAAGTCCGATTTCCGGATATCCTTCTCTATGTGCAACTCTTGCCATTGCAAGGTACATTCCGACTTCAGAGCATTCTCCTTCGAAGTTTGCTCTTAAATCAGCAATAATATCTTCTGGAGCACCCTGTGCTACACCAACTACATGCTCAGCAGCCCATGTCTTATCACCTGTCTGTTCTTTGAATTTCTCAGCCGGAGCTTTACATACTGGGCAGAACTCCGGAGCACTTTCACCTTCATAAACATAACCACATACTGTACAAACAAATTTTTTCATCTTAATTTCTCCTTTTCTTTTTATGAATTGTATTTATATATCAATAATAGTAATTGTTACTGATATTAATTTAGCATAATTATTTGGAAGTGTCAACTACTTTTTTATTTTGTTTTTCTTCCTTATATTCTGCAGAATCTGCAGTTTTATCCGCCGGGGAAGCAGCTTGCTCCAGTGACTTTTTACAGTCAGGGCAGAGACCATAGAACTGGGTAATGTGTCCCTCAATTGTACCGGCAAATTCTTCCGCGGCAATGACATTAATCAGGTCAATGTTTTTCATTTTTAAATCAAGAACTGCATTACAATTCGTGCAGAAGAAGTGGTAATGAGGCTTTGGATTGCCGTCGAAGCGGTCAGGACCATTTTCCGTTGAAATTTTCTGAATCTCGCCTAAATCAGCCAGGAGAGAGAGATTGCGGTATACCGTTCCCAGACTGATATTGGGATATTCCTGCCGTATGTCAGAATAAACCGTCTCAGCAGTCGGATGGTCGGTACGTCCCATCAGGTTATTCTTAATGCTTTCCCGTTGTCGACTAAATTTAATCATATATTCTCCTTAATAAATAATGATAACTGTTACTGATTTTAATATAATTCCTAAAAGCAATTTTGTCAAGAAGAAATATAGGGTAAAAAATCTGCATGGAATCTTAAGACATGGAATATGATATAGGGAATAAAAGGATATATGAAGGAGAGGTTATGCCGCAGTTTAAACGGTTTGTCGCATATCTTTATTATTATGAAAATGATACAAAGGAATATCTTGCCGGATTTGCCAAGGTGGAAATGCGCGGAGGCATCTGCCGGTTGGAGATACATTTAAAAGGAACAGAATATGCAGGGCAGGAAGGAAAGGTGAGCCTTTTTATTCGAAGAGAGGGAAAAATTCTGACTTTTCCGGTGGGCAGCATGAGACTGATGTCCCAGAGCTCAGATTATACCGGAAGGATTTCTGAAGGCGAGCTTGGGGACGAAACCTGTCACATGCAGGATGTATGCGGAATACTGATTCAGCCGGGCGATGGAAATTTCTATGGAAGCCAGTGGGACGATGGAGAGATACATAAGGAAGAGATAGAAATGCAAGCAGCAGAGGAGCAGTCGCTTCAGACCGAGGAAGTGCCAATGCGCTGTATTTTTCCGGAACAGCGGAGCATGGAAAAATGTATCCGGGAAAGAAACACACAGGAAAAAGGCACTGGGGAAAAAGAGGCATCCATCTGGGAGCATTGGGAGAATCTGAAACGCAAAATGACGATTCTGCATCCTTTTGAAGGAGAGAATATCACCTGCGTTCATATGGAATTGCGGGATTTGCGGGAGCTGCCGCAGAAATACTGGTATCTGGGAAATAACAGCTTTCTCTTACATGGCTTCTTTAATTACCGGTATCTTTTCTTTGGGGAACAGGTGACGCCGGAAGGCAGGGAGCTGTTCTTAGCAGTGCCGGGAGTTTACCAGAAGCCGGAAAAGGTAATGGCTGCTATTTTCGGGTTCCCGCAGTTTCGTACGGAGAAGCCGTGTCAGCAGTTAGAGGGGACATTTGGCTACTGGTATCGCCGGATGGACGAATAAGGGCAAATCGGATATGGTCTTCCCATTTTCCCTGTATCAGGGCAAACTCCCTGGCAATGCCCTCCTGTTGAAAAGCCAGGGATTCTAACAGCCGGATGGAAGCGGTGTTTTCCGGCATGACGGTGGCTTCTATCCGGTGCAGATGAAATTCTTCAAACATAAGCTGAATGCCAAAAGCAAGGGCTTCGCGGGCATATCCTTTGTGCCAGTATGCCGGAGAAAAGCGGTAACCCGTTTCGCAGGAATAGTAGGTGGAGCGGTCAATATTACGGAAACAGACGGTGCCGATGATTTCATCCGGATTTTCCCTGCGGAATACATAGAAGCGGATGAGATTGTGCTTTAAGGTGAGGCTCAGCTCGCAGTTAAGCAGGGTCCGCTGGTAGCTTTCGGTATAGAACTGTTCCGGGTGGATGGCTTCGTATGGTTCAAAAACCGCCCGGTTCTTCCGGTAGAACTGAAGAACCGCCGGGGCTTCCTCTTCCCCAAGCAGTCTTAGAATTAAACGGTCTGTTTCATAGGTAAATTTCATGCAATCAACTCCTGCAGACGGTATAAGAATACCTTTTTGTTACTCATAAAATATGCTATTATTATAGCAGAGAAAAGAGCAAAAGTCAGGAGTAAACATGGAACCGGAGATAAAATATATGAAAGCCGCCCTGCGGGAGGCAAAGAAAGCAGAAAAATTAGAGGAAGTTCCCATCGGCTGTGTGATTGTGCAGAATGATAAAATCATTGCCCAGGGCTATAACCGCCGCAACACTGATAAAAATACCCTTTCCCATGCGGAACTGACCGCTATAAAAAAGGCGTCAAAGAAGACCGGGGACTGGAGGCTTGAAGACTGCGTGATGTATGTGACGTTGGAGCCATGCCAGATGTGCGCAGGAGCCATTGTGCAGTCCCGGATGAAAAAGGTGGTAATCGGAACCATGAATCCCAAGGCAGGCTGCGCCGGGTCGGTGATGAACCTCTTACAGGTGGCAGCATTTAACCATCAGGTAGAGATAGAGCGGGGCGTGTTAGAGGAAGAATGTTCGGACATGCTGTCGGAATTTTTCCGGCGGTTGCGGGAGAAGAAGAAACAGCAGAAAATGAAGGCAAAAGAGCAGCAGAAAATAACAGCAGAAAATGAGAGAAAAAGCGCAACAGGAAATCCAGAGAAAATAGCCCGAAAACCTTGACAATCCGGCATAAAATAGGCTATAATTTAGATTCCGAGCAGCCGGGGTGGCAGCGGTGCCCTGTACCAGCAATCCGCTATAGCTGGGGTGATATCCTGTCTCGGGTTTGAAATTGTAAAGCAGCCCTGAATAAGTGGCGTTGATGTCTGGGTCTTACGCAACAGGAATCTGTGAACCGGGTCAGGTCAGGAATGAAGCAGCCCTAAGCGGAAGCTCTTGTGTGCCGTAAGGTCGCCTGGGCTGAGTTGGCTGTTCAGGTAACGTTTGCAACGAGAATTCAAAACAGGATGCTCGGTTTTTAATGCAAAAAATTAAATTTTATTATATAATAGAAGCAAGGGTTCTTCATAAGAAAGTTGGAGAAAAGAAAATTTAATAAGGTAAAGGAGAAAAACATGAAGAAGTACGGTTTTGGCGTAGATATTGGTGGAACCACATGTAAGATCGGTTTGTTTGAGACCAGCGGAAAAATGCTGGATAAGTGGGAAATCCCAACCAACAAAGCAGACAATGGCGGACACATTTTAGATGATGTGGCAGCATCTATTGAAGAGAAGATGAAATCAGAAGCAATTGCAAAAGACGATGTGGAAGGAATCGGCGTTGGCGTTCCTGGTCCTGTATTAGCAGATGGTTCTGTTTCTGTATGTGTAAACCTCGGCTGGGGACAGGTTCAGGTTGCGGATGAATTAAGCAGCAAGACAGGTCTTCCGGTTAAAGTTGGAAATGATGCCAACGTAGCAGCCCTTGGCGAGATGTGGCAGGGCGGTGGAAAAGGTTACACCGGAGTCGTTATGGTTACACTTGGAACCGGAGTTGGCGGCGGAATTATTAACAATGGTAAAATTATTCCGGGCGCAAACGGAGCAGGCGGCGAAATTGGACATATTACCGTTAATACAGAAGAGGCAGATACCTGCGGATGTGGCAGACATGGATGCTTAGAGCAGTATGCATCAGCAACCGGAATCGTTCGTATGGCAAAGAAGCTCTTAGCTGAGAAAGATACCCAGTCTTCCTTACGCGGCTTTGATCCGTTGACAGCAAAGGATATCTTTGATGAAGCAAAAAAAGGAGATACACTGGCATTAGAAGCAGTAGAAATCTTAGGCGAGACACTTGGTATGGCATTATCTAATATTGCCTGCGTCGTAAACCCACAGGTATTTGTAATCGGTGGCGGCGTATCCAAGGCTGGTGATATCTTAATTGATACAGTAGTAAAACATTTCAAAGAGCATGCATTTGCATCCTGCAAGGATACGAAGTTTGCATTGGCATCCCTTGGAAATGATGCCGGAATGTACGGCTGTGTACAGATGATTTTAGACTAAGAAGCGCATAACTACGAGAAACACGCTTTGCGAGTTTCCCGCGTAAGTAAGTGAAAAGCCCCCGTCGTAAGACGGAGGCTTTTCTTGGTTTATTGCGAGAACCAAAGGGCTCTCGTGGACTTTGAAAAAAGACACAAAGTCCAGTAAAAAGAAAGGGGAGACTAAATAATTAAATGTTAATTAAATAATTATAAAACACGTTCTAACTCGTATTTCTTATTTAATAACAGTACATCAGCTCTTGCACCTGGGGTCAGGCTGCCGATGATTTTCTCCATTCCAATGCTCTTGGCAGGGTTGTAGGTCACTGCCCGGACAACGGACTCCAGAGGAAGACCGAAGCTTAAGGCATTCTGCATACAGTCGAATAAGTTAGTGGCAGAACCAGCCAGTGTTCCGTCTGCCAGAGTTGCAAAACGACCTTTTTTGTATACAGTTTGTCCGCCAAGTTCATAAGTGCCATCAGCCATTCCGGTTGCACGCATAGCGTCACTGATTAAGATGACGCGGTCATCTCCAAACATGCGGAATACGCTGCGGATAACAGCTGGATGGATGTGAATGCCATCACAGATAATTTCAGCCATTGCATGTGGTGCATCAGCGGCTGCACCCACAATACTCGGGTCGCGGTGATGGAATGCCGGCATGGCGTTGAACAGATGGGTTGCATGGTTGGCACCTGCTGCGAAAGCCTTTGAGGCAATTTCATAAGAAGCAGTAGAATGTCCAAGAGAAATAGCAACGTCATCATGGAATTTTTCGATAAATTTGTCTGCTCCCGGAAGTTCCGGAGCAATGGTAATTAACTTTATTTTGCCACCGGATGCTTCCGACAAGCGGCAAAATACGTCTATACTAGGGTTGCAGAGGTAACTTTCTTTCTGAGCACCCTTCTTTGCCGGGGAAAGGAAAGGTCCTTCCATATGGATACCGGCTACATAAGCATGGTTTCCGTCATCCGGAACACCGGAGACTGTTTCGAAGATTTCTTTCAGCTGGTTTTCCGGTAAAGTCATGGATGTTGCACAGAAGGATGTAACACCGCAGGAATGCAGGTAAGCTGCAATCTCGGAAAGTCCGTCTGCATTTGCATCACAGAAATCATGACCCTTTGCACCGTGAATATGTACATCAACCAGTCCCGGAATCACATAATTGCCTTTGGCATCCAGGACTTCCTCATTTTCGGAAACCGGTTTGTCTACGATTGTATGTGTAGCATCATCGATATATAAGTCTTTTTCATGGAAAGCGAAGTCATCGCCCCATACAAGACCATTTCGGATAATCATTCGAATACCCCCTTAGATCAGATTCTTCTTAATAATCAGTGAAAGTGCTGCTTCGTCAGCAACGATGGATACGTTGTTATGTAACTGCAGGATAGAAGCAGGAACAGTCGGAGTGATTGGTCCAAACAGAGCCTGATACATAGCTTCTGCCTTTGCTTCGCCGGAAGCAATCAGAAGGATGCTTCTTGCCTGCATGATATTTTTGATACCGGTAGAGTAAGCGTGGGTAGGCACTTCATCAATAGAAGAGAAGAAACGTGCATTTGCCTGAATGGTATTCTCAGTCAGTTTTACGCAGTGAGTTTCTTTTTCGAAAGCTTCGCCCGGCTCGTTGAAACCGATATGTCCGTTGTTTCCGATACCAAGAAGCTGTAAATCAATGCCGCCTAAGCTCTTGATGATATTGTTGTAACGGGTACATTCCTTTTCAATATCTGTCTCAAGACCGTTTGGAATATTGGTATTTTCTAATTTAATATTAACAGAGTCAAACAGGTTGTGACGCATAAAGTAAGCGTAGCTCTGTGGATTGGAAGCATCCAGTCCCTTGTACTCGTCCAGATTGACGCTGCGGATTTCGCTGAAATCAAGGTCTCCCTTATTATACCAGTCGATTAACTGTTTGTAAGTTCCGATTGGAGAAGAACCGGTAGCAAGTCCCAATACAGCGTCCGGTTTCATAATAATCTGTGCAGAAATAATATTTGCAGCCTTACGGCTCATTTCGTTATAATCCTTTGCTTTGTAAATACGCATAGTACCCCTCCTTAAAAGGCTATTTTCAATATTGTTTAGTCTGATTATATAATCGGGAAAATGAAAATGCTATAGATTAGGGGCAAAGGAAAAGAACTGTCCAAAAAATCACAAAAAAAGCAAAAAGAGTCCCAATATTTTACAAAGAATGGAATAATTATACCGCCTGCAAATATATATAAGTGGCAAATACAGGCACATATAGAAAATGCATGAATTTAACACGTTAATTTGCAAAACAACACTAAATCATCATTTAATCGGGAAAAAGAAACTAAAATGAGATAAAACAGCGTAAAAACCTGAAATACGTCTGTTTGGATTAAAACATAATTTAATATAGATTAAAACAGGATTAAATCAAATTATGAGAAAAATTTAAGAAATCTTAAATTGACCCACCGCAGGGGCTGCTTTACAATGAAAGCAGAGATTGTAAGAAATCAAAGAAAACATGAGAAGAGACGGAGAATAATATTGTCTACAAGAAGAGAAAGAGAACGAAGAAAGAAACTGAAAAGAATAAGAAATGCCATTTCCATAACCTTTTGCGGACTGGTTTTATTGCTGGTGCTGGGAATTGTAAATCTTTTGACCGGTGTTTTGGAAAAACATCTTCCTATTATAGATGGGAACGGAGACTATACGATTGGCATTTTAGAGAAGTTAAATGGTGATAAGGAAGAAACGGCAGACAAGAAGGGGCTGATGGTGTGCATTGATGCAGGACACGGCGGAAAGGATAACGGTTCTGATTATAAGAACCGCTTCGAAAAGGATGATAATCTTGCCCTTGCCCTTGCGGTGCAGAGTTATTTACAGGGAAAAGACGTAAATGTTATCATGACACGAAGTGATGATACTTTCTTAAAGCTGTCAGAAAGATGTGATATAGCAAATGAAGCCAATGCAGATTATTACATATCACTGCACCGGAATACCGGAGAGGGATATGGTGTAGAGACCTGGGTATACAGCGAAGCCAACGAAGAGACCATGGGACTTGCCGGAAATATCCAGCAGGGATTGGCTGGTGTGGGTGTGCAGCGTGACCGTGATGTGAAGAAGGGAACCCAGAAGAGTGGCTCAAAGGATTATTATGTAAACAGCCATTCCCATATGCCATCCTGCATCATTGAAATGGGATTTATGAATAATGCCAAGGACAATCAGCTGTTTGATGATAATAAGGAAGCATATGCAGCAGCTATTGGAGACGCCATTCTTGCAACCTATGCGACCTATCATGGAGACGGAACAGGCACGGATACATCTTCAGGAGATACAACCACCGGAGATACAACCACCGGTGATACCAAAGAAGATGGCACTTCCGGCAGCACAGAAGACAGCACTGCTGCGGAGGATACGAAAAATGTGGGCGAAGTTATCACCAACCAGCAGATTGCAAATGTGGAAGCTTTGGATGGAACCTGCCAGAACTGGGGGCAGGGCGTGAACTTTGATGAAGAGAACCGTCCGATTGGAGCAGTTACCTATCAGGAGAAATACGGAGACTATCAGGCGAACTTTATTGGCCCGGATGAAAAGAAAATTTATCTGACTTTCGATGAAGGCTATGAATATGGATGTACGCCGCAAATCTTAGATACGTTAAAGGAAAAAGGTGTAAAGGCAACCTTTTTTGTGACAGAGCCATATGCCAAGGCACAGCCGGAGCTGGTGCAGCGGATGATTGACGAAGGCCATGAGATTGGCAATCACAGCGTGACCCATCCGTCTGAGGGACTTCCGTCCCAGAGTCTGGAGCAGCAGAAAAATGAAGTCATGGAGAACCACCAGTATATTAAGGATAATTTCGGTTATGATATGCACCTGTTCCGGTTCCCGGCAGGTAAATTCAGTGACCAGTCCTTGGCAGTGGTCAATAACTGCAACTACAAGAGCGTATTCTGGAGCTTTGCATACAAGGACTATGATGTCAATAACCAGCCAAGCGAGTCAGAAGCATTGCAGAAATTAAAAGACCGGATGCATCCGGGAGCAATTTACCTTTTACATGCGGAGTCTACCACCAATACAGCTATTCTTGGAAGATTTATTGATGCGGCACAGGCGGCAGGCTACGAAGTGGTGGCATTTCAGTAAGACGCAGATATAAGGAGAAGTACGGTGGGAAAATATGCAATATTAATCTTACCAATTACATTAAGCATTATTATATTAATAGCTGGAAGTATTGTATTTTATATGCCCTTGAGGTGGGAAGAACGGCAGAGAGAAAGATATCCTGCCTACAGGGGGAAGAAAGCAAAGCAATCAGAAGAGCACTGGAACAGGGCACAGAAGTTATATGGAAGGTGTCTGTTGCTATTGGGAAGCATCGATCTTTTATTTGCATATCCGCTGACCAGGTGTTTTTACTGGTTTGTGGAAGCTTTCTGGCATAAAGAGGATGCAACACTTCCGGCTGTTTTGATATTGTGCGTTCCGAGTTTTGGGTTTATACTCAGTGCATACCTGATAACCCGGAAGAAACTTCGCTAATTGCAAATTATGGACAAAGGACACATTTGAAAGGGTAGAAAAATGCGAGTACAAAAGAAGAGAATTATACTGCCAATCATTGTATTCCTGCTTGGAATGACGGCTTTAGGCGGTTCATTATATAATATAAGAAGCATTCAGCGAAAACAGAGTAAAGAAATGGCAAACTTAAATGCCATGACCTACTCCGAGCGCATGAAAACCGATATTATGCAGGGCGTCGGAGTTACAGATACGTTAAAACAGATTTTAATCAGCGAAAACGGAACCATTGAAAAATTCCCGGAAGTGGCAGAGGATATGATGACGGATTCCATCCAGAGTATCCAGATTGCACCGGACGGTATAGTAACTGAGATTTACCCGGAAGAAGGCAACGAAGCCGGGAAAATAGACTTAATCAATGATGCGGACAGAGGAGAAATATCCCGTTATGCCAGAGACCATCATGTGGATATTATGCAGGGACCGTTTCCACTGAAACAGGGCGGATATGGAATGGCAGTTCGAAATCCGGTATACCTGAAAAATGAAGACGGAGAGGAAGAATTCTGGGGATTTACCATTGTAATTATCCGTGTGCCGGAAATTTTCTCGGATTCCGTAAAAGCATTGTCCGACTTTGGATATGATTATACGCTGTCAAAGACGGCAACACCATGGGATACTAATTATGAAGAAGTGTATAGTTCCGGCGCAATCCTGACGGATCCGGTTTCTTATGAATTTGAAATGGCAGGAAGCCAGTGGAAACTGGAGGTAATGCCGAGGGAGGGCTGGATCTCCGGTGAAAGCTTCTATGGTATATTGGCGGGCGGTCTGATAATCGTTTTACTGCTGACCGGACTGGTCTGTGTGCTTTTGATTTTAGATGATCATCGGAACAAATTTAAAAAGCTGGCGGTAACAGACGTATTGACCAGAATTAATAACCGGAATGGATTTGACGGACAGGTGATACAGTACTTAAAGCAGCATCCGAAGAATTCCTGCGTGGCAGTGCAGTTTGACATTGATGATTTTAAATTTATCAATGATATGTATGGACATGCTTCCGGTGACAGGGCATTGCAGCTGCTGGCGGAAAGTATGCGGAAATCCTTCCCGGAACATGCAGTATTAGGACGAAAAGGCGGGGATGAATTCTGCATTTTCTTAGAAAATTGTACCTGCGAAGAAGTAAAGGAAAAGTTAGAGCAGTTTACGAAACAGGAGCGTTCTTTCTGGTATGATGGCGAAGAGGTGACCTATACGATTTCACTGGGATATGCGGAGTATCCATTGCATGGAAAGAGCTACCCGCGGTTGATGCGCTGCGCAGATGCCGCACTTTATGAGGTGAAGCTTGGTGGAAAGAATGGCTGCCTTCAGTACCGGGATGGAATTGGTCTTGAAATCAGAAAACAGCTTGGCTTTGCATTAAAAGATATTTCCGAAAATCTGCCGGGCGCATTCATTATTTATAAGGCAGATAAAGAAAATGACGAGATTCTCTTTGCAAACCGCGAAATGATTCGTCTGACCGGCTGCAAGAGCATGGCAGAGCTGCAGGAATATACCAAAGGAAGCTTCCGCAACCTGATTGGGGAAGAAGAGCGGGCACAGGTAGAAGAAAGTATCTGGCAGCAGATTGAAGAAGGACATTCCAATGACTATGTGCATTTCCAACTGCAGAAAGCGGATGGAACTTCACTTAAGGTGCTTGACCACGGCAGAATCGTGGAAAATGGTCGCTACGGAAAGGTATTTTATGTGCTGATTGTGGACTGGAATTCTACAAAGCGGCATTATAAGGATGCATTTTAAAGAAGTGTTTTATAGAAGTATTTTAAAATTACAGGTGAATTGCAGATAAATGAGAAATGAAAGCCCCCAGAGAAGAGTGATAGAAACAGAGGGGTTATACGGAAGGAACAGGACAATGATAGGACTTGGAACAATTATTAACAGCGTCAGCATAGTGGCAGGCGGAATCATAGGACTCTTTACCGGAAAGCTGTTCAAACCGGAGCAGCAGGAGTCACTGAATAAAGCCTGCGGAATCAGCGTCCTTTTTATAGCAATTGCCGGAGCCATGGAGGGCATGCTGAAAATAAACGGCTCGGAAATCAGCAGCGGAAAATCCATGCTGGTGGTGCTGTGTCTTGCGCTGGG
Source organism: uncultured Lachnospiraceae bacterium (assembly GCA_900315735.1). Classification (GTDB taxonomy): domain Bacteria; phylum Bacillota; class Clostridia; order Lachnospirales; family Lachnospiraceae; genus Roseburia_C. Next base: position 143,053 of record ONAD01000002.1, read on the forward strand.
AACGATTGTCGGTGAGCTGATTGGCATAGAAAAAGGCTTTGAGCATTTTGGAGAATGGCTGAAACGCAAAACCGGAAACAGCGGAGATATAGGCTTTGTAAATGCTTTCGTAACAACTTCCCTTACGGTTTCCATCGGAGCCATGGCAATCGTTGGGGCGATACAGGATGGCCTGCTGGGAGATTATTCCACCCTTGCAGTAAAATCCGTTCTGGACTTTATTATCGTTGCGGTTATGACATCTTCTATGGGAAAAGGTTCTATTTTCTAAGCGATTCCGGTTTTTCTGTTTGAAGGAATTATTACGCTGCTGGCAAAACTGGTTTCTCCGGTTATGACAGCGACAGCGGTTGCCTATTTATCCCTTATTGGCTCAGTGCTTATTTTCTGTATCGGAATAAATCTTGTCTGGGGCAAAAAGCTAAAGGTCGCAAATATGCTTCCGGCGGTGCTGCTGGCAATTCTGGCAGCATATCTGCCATGGGATTTTTAATCAGATGATGGGAAATGGGAGAAAACCGGAAATCTCGCATAGTGTTAGCATCACCTGAAATTCGCCCGGTATTCACTTGGTGAAAATCCGGTTTTTTCGCGAAAACATTTTCCAAAATGGCTGACATGCGTAAAACCTACCTGGGCGGAAATGGTTTCAATCATCAAATCTGTATTTTTCAGTAAATCAGCCGCTTTGGATAAACGATATTCTATTAAATACTTATAAGGTGTTATCTGAAGCGTAGCTTTAAAGCAGCGCAGACATTCCGATTTGCTCACATTTGCGCTTTGGGCAAGCATTTCAAGGGAAACATCTTCGGAATAATGCAATTCAATATATTGGAGAAAAATAGCCATTCGATTTGAAAGCGGGCTATTTTTTTTGTGAACTTCATTCTCTGGAATGTGGATAGCACGGCAAAATTCCAGCCAGAGTTTAGAAAGTGTTGACAGCACTTCGTAAGGATAGAGGGAAGTTTTCTCCTGTTCTAGGGAAGATAATTTCCTCAAAGTATCTAATATGGGCAGATTTTCACGAGTATTCATAATGGGAAAAATAGGAAAATCCTCCCTTCCAATGATCTGGCTGACGATTTGCTCGGCAGGACTTCCAACATAAAATCGCAGGAAATAATCAGGAAAAATGAAACTGTTATAGTGGCAGGCGGTGCTATTCCGGAAATGAAAGATTACGAACCAAAAACAAAGAAAAAGGAGAGACAATGAAATGGCAAATATTGTAGTATTGTTTGAAGTAACACCAACAAAGGAAGGAATGAAGAAATATCTGGATCTCGCAGCGATGCTGAAACCAATGCTTGCAGGTTTTGAGGGCTTTATTCGAGCAGAACGCTTTTCCAGTCTGAATGAAGAGGGAAAATTACTTTCCATGAATGTCTGGACTGATGAAACTGCGGTGGAACGCTGGCGTAATGTGATGCAGCATCGGATGAGCCAGAAGGAAGGGCAGGAAAAACTGTTTGAATGTTATAAAATTACGGTTTGTTCCGAAATCCGTTCCTATACGGATAAAGACCGTACAGAAGCTCCACAGGATTCTAATACATTTTTTGAGGTGTAATTATGGTATATACTTGTACATATAAATCACCGATGGGTGATATTCTTTTAGCGGCGGATGAAATCGGACTTACGGGTCTGTGGTTTGAAGGACAAAAGTATTTTGCAAATACGCTTCCAAGTGAGCAGATTGCAAAAGAAACACCGATTCTTTCTGAAACAAAAAAATGGCTGGATGTGTATTTTTCCGGGGAGGAGCCTAAATTTACTCCACTGCTTCATCCTGCCGGCTCAGAATTCAGACAGGCTGTGTGGCAGATTTTATTAGAAATTCCTTATGGTCAGACAATGACATATGGAGAGATTGCAAGACAATTGGAAAAAATGCGGCAGACTTCCCGGATGTCTGCACAGGCAGTAGGTGGCGCAGTGGGGCATAACGAGATTTCCATTATCATACCCTGCCATCGCGTAGTTGGTACAAATGGTAGCCTGACAGGATATGCAGGAGGAATTGATAGGAAAATCTCATTATTACAACTGGAACATACAGATATGAGTCATTTTTTTGTTCCGAAGAAAGGAACGGCATTATAGGAGGAAAAACATATGCTGGTTACAACTGCAATTGAAAACATGATTGAATTTTATGAAGGAAATATCCATGATATTGACCATTTCCTGAAGGTCTGGGCATTGGCAAAGACCATTGGTGAGGCGGAAAAGCTGGATGCGAAAACACAGGAAATTCTGGAAGTAGCAGCCGTTATTCATGATATCGCATGCCCGTTATGCCGGGTAAAATATGGCAATACAAACGGAGCACATCAGGAAGCGGAAAGCGGACCGTTGGTGGAAGAATTTCTATCAAAGCTGCCGGTAGGAACACTGGATGTTTCCCGGATCAAATGGCTGGTGGAGCATCATCATACTTATACAAATGTAGATGGCATGGATTACCAGATTTTGCTGGAAGCGGATTTCCTGGTTAATGCCGGAGAAAGCGGATATTCGAAGGAAATGATTGAAAATACCTGCAAAAATGTTTTTCGGACTGCCACAGGAACACATCTGTTAAAAAACATGTATCTGGAACACAGCATGGAATAGGGAGGCGTTTACCCATGAATCACGATGATACAGTGAAGCAGTCATTTCGAAAACAGGCGGAGAAATTTGCTGCATACCATATGTCGAAAGCCGAATATACGGATTATCTGATTCAGAAAATCGGAGCGAAAGGAAATGAGCATGCACTGGAAGTGGCGGCAGGAACCTGCATATGCGGTAGAGCACTGGCACCTTTTGTAAAAGATATTACCTGTCTTGATTTGACGGAAGAAATGTTGGCACAGGGAAAGACGCTTGCAGAAGAAAGCCGGATAAAAAATATTTCTTTTAATACGGGCAATGCCATGGAGCTGCCATACGAAGCAGAAAACTTTGACCTTGTAATCACGAGACTTTCCTTTCATCACTTTATGAATCCACAGAAGCCTTTTCACGAAATGCAGCGGGTTTTAAAAAAGGGCGGAAAGCTGATTGTCTGGGACATGGAAGCAGCCGAAGAACCTTTGAGGGCAATCGATGATAAAATCGAAACAATGCGTGACCCATCCCACACAAGAATTTTAAGCAGAGAAGAATTTGAAGAAATGTTTGCAAATGATTTTACCCTGCAGTGTGAGGAAACAACGCTAGTTCCGGTGAACCTTGTAAACTGGATGGAGCTGACTGCTACCCCAGAAGAGGTGCAGAAGGAAATTATTAACTTGATGAAAGCAGATTTGTCCGGAGGCAGCAAAACCGGATTTTCACCTTATATGAGGGACGGACAGATAATGTTTGACCATAGATGGCTGCTTCTGATAGGTATAAAAAATTAGAAGAGTGTGCTATACTGAAAACGCACAAAAGGTTAATCCGAAGTGGAAAGGGATGACGATAAATGTTAAAGTATGGCATTTATGCAAAGGCAGTTGAACTATTGTGTTTTAAGTCTGCGTTGGAGCGGCTTTCCGGGATATATCCGGAAATGGATATGAAAGCCTATAAGAAAAAAGTAAAATGCGAATATAAGGCAATGCTGCAAAGAACTCCGGATATCGGAGGCAGCTCTCTGGAAATGAATCTCTATATTGCGGCATTTGTCTTTTCTTTACATAAAGCAGAGCCGGAGAAAATCAATCCGGAGGTAGTAAATGAAATGGTGACGGCAGTCTTTGAGTCTCCATTTATGATAAAAGCCCACAAAAATAAAAAATGTACCCTGTTCACAGATAAGGTGCAGGATAAGAAAGTGAAAGAAAGTATCGCCAGTCAGACTTCAGGTTACGAACTGGACTGGAAGTTCGAGTATAAAAAGGGTGTCGATGAATTCTACAATACTTATACGGAATGCGGCATTTGCAAGCTGGGCAAAAGAGAAAACTGCTTTGCATTCGTTCCGTGTCTATGTAATATGGATGAAAGAAATTATAGGAACGAAGGCGGAGAATTGCATCGGACGAAAACACTGCACAGGGAGATGAGTGCTGCGATTTTCATGTGACAAGAATTAAAAAATAGTTTTGGTGGTGTGTCAGGAGACTGGCTTAGATAAAATTGCAATAGTGTTAAATTTTAGTGCTAATATATTATCCCAATCTTGATAAAAATGGCAAAAAGGGATAATATATTAGCATGATTAATTTATATCAGAAAACATGGTCAGAAATAAATAATGAAATTGCAAAAAAAATAATACGTTTACGGAAAAGAAAAAAAATCACCCAAAAAGAATTAGCTGCAAGGTCAGGAGTAAGCCTTGGCTCCCTGAAGAGATTTGAACAGAGTGGAGAAATATCCCTGCAATCCCTGACAAAAATTGCAATAGCTCTTGATGTGGAGGGAGAGCTTGAGAATTTGTTTGAAAATGTGCCATTTGCATCTATCGAGGAGGTAATGAATGAACAGACAAGATAAGCTGGAGGTCTTTTATCACGAAAAACGTGTTGGAACAATGGCTCTGTATCAAAATCGTCTGGCAGCCTTTGAGTATGACAGAGACTGGCTTGCAGATGGATTTTCCATAAGTCCGTTTTCGCTTCCTTTGGAAAAGAAAGTTTTTATGCCAAAGATAGACCCGTTTGAGGGTCTTTTTGGCGTCTTCGCAGACAGCCTGCCGGATGGATGGGGAAGACTGCTGGTTGACAGACTTATGAAAAGAAATGGAATTGATCCATATGAAATAGGCTGCCTTGACCGGCTTGCAATAGTGGGAAATTCTGGAATGGGTGCATTGACTTACCGTCCGGTTATAACAATGGAAAAGAATCAGGATGAGAAGACGTTAGATGAAATTGCATTGGAATGTGAAAAAATATTAAACACAGAGACTTGCGACAATCTGGATTTTCTGTTTTCAAAAGGTGGTTCTTCCGGTGGAGCCAGGCCTAAGATACTTACAAAAGTAGAGGGCGAAGATTGGATAATCAAATTTCCATCAACTTATGACAGCAAGGAGATAGGAAAGCAGGAATATGATTATGCAATGTGTGCCGGAGAATGTGGCATAGAAATCGAGAAGGTCAGATTGTTTCCTTCCAATCGCACGAAAGGATATTTTGGAACAAAGAGATTTGACCGCACTGAGGATGCAAAAAATAACAGGATTCATATGGTGTCTGCATCAGGACTTTTAGAAACGTCACACAGAATACCAAATCTTGATTATGATATCCTGATGCGGCTTACACTTGAACTTACCAAATCAATGGAAGAATGTAAAAAGTTATATCGGCTGATGTGCTTTAATGTGTATGCACATAACAGGGATGACCATTCGAAGAATTTTACTTATTTGTATGACGAAAATGAAAATAGCTGGAAATTGTCACCGGCATATGACCTTACCTATAGCAATTCTCTCGGAGGAGAACATGCCACTACCGTAAATGGAAATGGTGTTAATCCACAATTAGAGGATCTTCTTGCAGTTGCCAAAAAAATCGGATTAAATACAACAACAGCTAAGGAAATAGCATTTGATATAAGAGATTGTGTCAATGAAATGCTTAGGGAGTATATCACGTAATATGTAATGGAGAAACATTTTGTCCGGAAGAAATAGAACAAGAATAATATTTGATTAGACACCAGTGTGTGATAAACAGCACTGGTGTTTTTTGATGTGATGGACAATTTTAAAATAATGTCCATAGATAGACGCAAATAAATAATTGATAATTGCTTTTTAACCGCATGGTTGATAAATTATAAGCAGATGGACATCTGTACATAAATATTCAGCTGGAGTGATTGAAATGAAATTTAAATTATCTGATAAAACAAGCAGATTTGCGAAACGGACATTAGCAGACTTTTCAGAAAGAATGATTGTAATGCTGACAGATATGCCGTTAGAGGAAATTTCTGTCCAGAAAATATGCGATATATGCAATTATCCAAGGTCTACATTTTATAATTATTTTGATGACATTTATGATTTGATGGATTATTGCTGGATTACAATTATGAAAGATATGGATATAGAAAAATATCTGAATGTTCAGGGAGAACAAAACACAGAACAGATATTTTCGCTTCTATATGAATATCTTGACCAGTACAGGTTAAAGATTCATAAAATTTTATTAAAAAACAATCTGGAAGGAAGATGCATGGCTTCTTTGCGTACTTTTATGAAAAAGCAGATAGGTCAGATAATAAGCATGTGTCCCGGAACAAAGGATTTTCCAGTGAGGGAAGATATTATGGTTGACTATTATGCTGCTACGATTGAAATGCTGTTGGAAAAGTGCTTTTTTGCGAAGGAGCAATTAAGCAAGGAAGAAGCATTACGGGCGGTTCACTTTTTGCTCGGGAGTGTCGAAAAGGAGGCTCACAGAAAATGATTTTGTATTTCAGTGCAACAGGAAACGGAAAATATATTTCAGAACAGATTGCGGAGAAAATAGATGAAAAATGTATGTCTATCGTGGACTGCATCCGTGAGGATAAATATTGTTTCTCTAATGAAAAAATACTCGGAATTGTGGTGCCGACTTATTTCTGGCGTCTTCCAAGGATTGTCACAGAATATCTGGGTAAGCTTAAAATTGAGAATTGTGGATATACATTTTTTCTTGCCAGCTATGGAACAACGACTGGTAAGGCTGGCAGCATGGCGAAGAACATTATGACTCATAATGGACAGAGCTTCGATGCCTATTATAGCGTGATCATGCCTGATACATGGACGCCGGTATTTGACCTTACGGACAAGAATAGAGTTGATAAGTGGCTGAGCGATGGCAAAAAGCAGCTTGAGCTTGTTATTGACAATATAATGTCAAAAAGAAAAGGCAATTTTATAGACAGAAAATTACCAAAGTGGATAGCTGCAATTCCCGCAGCTTATATGTGTGCGACAGAGAGAAAAACAAAAAATCTGTCGGTAAACAAAAATGTATGTGTTGGCTGTGGTTTCTGTGCGAAAAAATGTCCTGCCGGAGTGATACAAATAGAAGATGGATGTCCAGTCTGGAAATCGGAAGAATGTGAAATGTGTCTTGGATGTCTTCACAGATGTCCCAAATTTGCAATCAGCTATGGCAATGGAAAAACTGCCAGACATGGTCAGTATAAAAATCCGTATACCAGAATTTAGGAGGAAATATGGCAGATATAGCAGTAATTACAGGAGCATCATCAGGTCTTGGAGTAAAGTTTTTAGAGGCAGTTGTAAACAAGTATCCGCAGATGGATGAATACTGGATTTTAGCAAGAAGAAAAGAACGATTAGATAAACTTGTGGAGAAATATGAGAATAAAAAAGTGGTTGCAATAGAGATAGATTTAAGCAAGGAGTCTTCTTATGATGGATTGATTAAAAGACTGGAAAATGAAAAACCAAAGGTAAAAGTGCTAATCAATAATGCAGGATATGAAAAATCGGGCAAATTTACTGATATGAGGCAGGAAGATATTTTAAATATGATTTCTGTTAATATTAAGGGAATGACACTGATTCAGAGAATCCTTCTTCCTTATATGCAAAAAGGCAGTTATACAATTATTACATGTTCTGTATCTTCGTTTGCACCAGTTCCAAATCAGACAGTATATAGTGCAACGAAAAAATATGTTTATTATTTCGGTAAAGCACTTCGTGAGGAGTTGCTGGATAAAGATATCAATGTACTTCTTCTTTGCCCTGGAAATATGGATACAGAAATGAATCCGAAAGGACAGGGACGGCAAAGCAAGAAAATCAATAAGCTTCCGTTTCTGAATATGTCAGAAATCACAGCGGAAGCCTTGGAAAAAGCAGAAAAAGGAAAAAGTATTTATACACCGGGGACATTTTACAAATCCTATCGGGTGGTCAGCAAGATTTTTCCCTCTTTGTGGATGGCGAAGCTGGCAAAAAAATTTTATTAAAGGAAACTATAATTTAATACAATAATTGGTCTTCCATATTGTTCCTAAAATAAAAATTTTGCTTCTTTGCGGTCTGTATATGTATTTTCCAACATCTCTATATGAGAGAGAAAATCCACATCTGTAAAATATTTGGCATGTGTCGGACAAAATTTGACACATGCCTGACATTTTATGCAGATACCAGAAACATCTGCCACATTATCGGCAGATATACTTCCCATGGGACATTTTCTGACACAAATACCACAATTATTACATTTATCCATATCAGTAACCGGCTTTGCTTTTAGAAATCGGGCTGGAGTATGATCTGACTTAAGTGGAGTATAGTAAGGGCCAATCGGGGTATCACGGTCGTATGTGATGCCGGTTAATTCCTGATTATTTAAGATTTTTCCAGCTATTTTGTTGGAAAAATCAGTCAGTGCCTGAAAATCAGAAAAATCAGGGCGATCTTTGGCAATAAGAGAGGAAAAAGCATGCTGGCTTATCATGGTTGCTGCACCTATGGGAATAAATCCGTTTTTTTCTGTAAGTATAAGCATTTCTCGTAAAGCCTCATCATAGTTTCGATTGCCATAAACACTAATGGGAATGATTGCTGTTTTTCCACTTCCATTTAAACATCTTTCTAAATCCGGTAGTAACTTGTTTGGTATGCGGCCGGCATATACCGGAATCGCCAATATGACAAGTGAATCAGAATCGAAGTCGTATCTTGTTTGCCTGTTTGTTAAAATTGTAAAATCAATCTTTTGGAATGGGATATGTAAAAGCTGTGACAGGTCATTTGAAAGAGATTCAGCAATCTTTTGTGTACCACCTGTAGGACTGAAATATACAGCATAAATGTTTTTTATGATCATGATAAAATCCTCCGTTAAAATCCTTTTACTTTTCGTTGTATGCGAAGCTGCTTACGTTTTTGACCGGCTTCCCATTCTGCCTGCTGACCGATTGATTCAATAAGCACCCCCGGTACTTTCGTTGGTTGTCCATTTTCATCCACAGCAACAAGAGTAAGGTATGCACGATTTACAGGATAGCGGGTACCATCAAGTTTTTCTACATAAGTATCTACACGTATTTCCATAGATGTATTTCCAACATAGGTTACATTCCCAATTAACACAACAAGATCGTTTTGGAATACACCACGAATGAACTTTAAGTTGTCCACAGATGCGGTGATGACATTACATTGAGAATGGCGTATACCGACAAGTCCGGCAACTTCGTCAATCCATTCCATGAGTCTGCCACCAAAGAGGCGTCCGGCTCCGTTTAAATGTTCGGGACGAATCTGGTAGACCTGTTCTACACAGGATTCGGAAGATTTTTTCATTATATTGTTATCCATTTTTATAGCCTCGTCTTTTCGTATCGATAAATAATGTTAATATACTTAACATTATTTTAGAAAAATAATATGACATTGTCAATAGTAGTATTTTCGAAGATTCTTTGTTAAGATAGATATATATTCGGAGGAACAGACAATGTCATTAAAGATAAAGAAACATACCATTTCTGAAAAAGCGGATATCATGCACAGAGCCTCATCCTTATATATGGCATCAAATATTCCAATTGATTACGGAACAGGGGAAATGTACACTCCAGTTGAGGTTCATATGTTGAAATACATTAAGGATCATCCGGGAAAAAATGTCACACAGCTTTCTGTGGAATGGGATAAATCCAAGGCTGCTATTTCACAAATGCTAAAAAAGATGGAGCAAAAAGAGCTTATATATAAAGAAAATCCGGTAGATAATTTTAGAAAACAGTGTTTTTTTCTTGCTGAAAAAGGACAGGAATTGTGCGTATACCATGAAAAGTATGACACAAAAGTATTTGGTGAAACTTTGCGGATGCTTGAAGAATTCTGTACAGATGATGAGATAGACGTATGTTTTTCGGTATTGGAAAAATATATAAAAGCAAGGCAGAAGAAACACTATTCTAAGAAATAAAATTAAGATGGTGGGTGTCATGCTATTTAGTGTGACACCCACTAGGTAATAGCAAAAGTTAGGTATATTCAAGCGGTTCATCAATGGTGAGTGTATTTAATGCACAGTCTGCTCTGTGCCTTTGCATTTGTCCTTATCAGAGTTCGTAAACACTGATGGGACGATATAAAACAGGTGAAATCTCAATCGGAAGTTGTAAGGAGGGATGAAATGAACGGAGTTAAAGTAACAAACTTATCAGAAAATGAACTGGAAGAAATTTGCAGGGAAATCGGAGATTCCTTTTATGATTATGACTACGGCAGGAAAAAAGATAGAACGATAGAATATGGTTTCAGGAAAATACTGGGCAGCAGGGAATCCATGTATCAGCACATGAAAGCATGCTTTCTGGCGGGCTATGAAAGTGGATGCATTTATTCTACCAGCGACAGGGGAGAGGGCTATATTTTCATTACCTATAAAGGGCAGGAACTGTCATTTCGGAGTACCATCCGGATGATTGGGGCAGTGATCAAAAACCTGGGCGGAATCCGGAAAGGACTTCAATATGTGAAAAGGATTGCAAAGGGCGGAGCAACCTATGAAGAGGAGTTAAAGAAGAAAAAGATTCCTTATGTCAATCTGATTATGCTGGTTGTCCGGAAAGAATATCAGGGACAGGGGTACATGAGACAACTGCTGGAAATGCTGTATGAAATTGCGGATGAAAAGAACCTTGCGGTTGTGCTGGATACCGATGCCGAAAGCAAGGTTGAGAAATATGAACATCTGGGACTGAAACTGGTAAAGACCAGAGATTTGGGCGAGGGAGTTTATTTGTATGATTTGTATCGCCCAGCGGCAAAAAAATAGCATGCCGGATAAACGAAAAGGAGTGTTTTCATAATGGAATCCATATCTACAAAAGAATTGATTCGCAATACACTGCAAAAGCTGTTAGAGCAAAAGGAATATACAGAAATTTCCATGAAGGAAATTGCGCAAAGTGCCAACGTTGGGCGGAGAACCTTGTATCGGTATTTCGGGACAAAGGACGATATTGTCCGGTTTATGGCAGACTCTGTTATGGATGAATTTGCGGATGCGCTGCTATTACAGGATGCAAAAAGCTTAGAGGAAATAACCAATGTTTATTTTGCATTCTGGGAGAAAAATGTGAGGGTGTTCCGCTGCCTCGACCGGAGTCATCTTTTGTATTATATCGAAGACCATCTTTCCGAGTACATCATGCAGGTGGCATTCAAAACCAAATTCAAGGACATGGACAGGAAGCCAGAAGAGCTTCTTGCAGGGATGCCGAAGGAAAGAATATATGATTTTTACTTTAAAATAGCAGGCTACTGGGAGCTGACCAAGCGGTGGATGCGGGAAGAAAACAGAAGCACCCCCGAAGAAATCAGCAGTCGGGTAGTAAAAATACTGAGTGAAAAATAGATTTACGAGGAAGAAAAATGAGTATATCTGTAATTTTAATAGAAACAGCGGTGCTGGCGGTTTTATTTACAATTGGGGTAGTTGCCCTCAGCAAAAATCCCGTGGATACCGTCTATGATATGCCGGAACCGATTGTGAACCGCTGTCTGGAGCTTGGCTTAATTGATGAGACGAAAAAGGCGGACAGTCCGCAGACAAGAAGAAAGAAACTTGCTGCCGCTATTTTAATTACGCTGGTGATGGCACTGGCACTTTTCTTTGTCAATCATGCGGAAAATTTCCTGCAGGGATTTCTGATTTCCTATCTCATCTGGACGATTGTTGACTGGTATGACTGCTTTGTCATTGACTGGATCTGGGTATGCCACAGCAAGAAGCTGATTATTTCGGGAACGGAAGATTTGACGGATTCCTACAAGGATTATAAGTTTCACTTTATTGCCAGCTTAAAAGGCATGGTAATCGGACTGCCAATCGCACTGGTAATCGGTGTAATGGTGCAGGTCGTAAGCTGGGTGATGCGCTAATAAAGCTGCAAAATGCTAATAAAACTGCAAAACGACAATGTAATTGCAAAACGATAATGTAACTGCAAAAAATGGAACGGGCAGATATTGTCATACGGACGATGGAATAATAATTTCCGGCTTGCTGCAGGGAAGGATGCTATGATAGAATATGAGTAAGTTGAGACTAACCGGATGAAAAAATAAGAAGTATCCGGTCAAAGGAGGAAAAGTTCTATGATAGTGCAGGTACTTGTGGAAGGATTGATACTTGGTATTTTATTGATTGGAATTTGCGCATTCGGAATTCGAAACGGCGCAGTGGGAATGGTGCATCTTTATCACCAGAATGTAAAAGACCGCTGCGTGGAACTGGGCTTGACAACCCATGAAAAAATCAGCAAAAACAGCAAGACTTTTAAAGCGGTCTGCGTTCCGGGATATGTAATCTATATTCTAATCTGTGTCTATGGGATAAATGGAGCGCGCGATTTTCTGACCGGCTTCTGGCAGATGTTTGTCATCCTGTCCGTGATGAATGTAATGGACCGCCTGCTGGTTGATGGCTGGTGGGTAGGTCATACGAAAGCGTGGATAATTCCGGGAACGGAAGAATTAAGACCATATATCACCCGTCAGGACAAATGCAAGAAATGGATCATTGGAACCGTTGGAATGGCTGTGATTTCCGCAATATTAGCAGGTATTGCAGCACTTGTGATGCGGTAAATCCCCGGGTAAAGGATTCGTAGATTGACAAAATGAGTACAATTCCACTATGCTGAAAACAGAGAAACCCACAGGCAGCAACAGCAGAAGCAGGAGGAAACAGCAGAAGGTGGAAGCAAAACAATTTGGGCAATTTATTGCCACAATTCGAAAAGAAAAAAAGATGACGCAGGCAGAACTTGCCAAGCAGATTCATGTAACGGATAAAGCCATCAGCCGATGGGAGCGTGGCGGAGGATTTCCAGATATACAGACATTGGAACCGTTAGCGCAGGCACTGGGAATCTCCGTACTGGAACTGATGCGTTCCGAAAGGCAGGAGCCGACAGAAAATGAGAAACAGACGGAAATCCAGTATACGCAGGAAGAGGTGGCTGAAATGTTACAGAATGCAGACGATATATCAAAGCAGCAGAAGAAACAGGATAGAAATGCCAATGTCATAGCAGGATTTCTGGTGCTTGGTGTGGCTGCGGGCGCATGGGCAGCGAAGCTGACCAATCTTGGTGGAGGGTTGTTGCTTGGCGGACTTGTGGCAGTCGTATTTGTTTCACTGTGGTATTTTTTTCGGAATATAGATGATGAAGAAAGCCGGAAGGTTTACGGAGCAGCCGCTATTTTGTCGGGTGGATTTTTACTGGCACTGGTATATTATGTCTGGGGTGACCGTATCGCAGAAATACTGCCGGGCGGAGTGGAAAGAGAAGAGCAGATTTTCCTGACGCTGTGGTATTTATTTATGATAGCAATGGCGATGCTTGGAACCTTTCAGGTGATACGCCGCCAGCGGCAGAAGAAGGAAAAGAAGTATAAAACCGTTCTGTTTACAGTAGTAATGGCAGCGATAATGTTTGTTATGCTCTGGCAGTATCAGAATACCATACTGGGACAGCGGAGAAATATCGGAGTCTGGAACGGCGCCCAGCAGTATGCAGAAAGCTTATTAAAAATAGAGAAAAATCTGGAAAATGACTGGCTGCTTGATGATACGTCCTGGCGGGAAAAGAAAAATATCTATCATATTCAGCTCACCTATTACGCCAATGAAGAAGATGCCAGACAGGAGCATATAAGTACATACGAGTATGTGATTCGTTTTGATGATGTGGATGGATTTATCGTCAAGAAGGAGGATGTTCCGGAGAAAGAACTGGATATGTCAAAAGATTTCAATAAATAAAGGAAACAAGGATACTACAGAGATATGGAAAGATTAAAACAGGCAACAGCATACTACCATCTTCCGGGTTTATTTGAATTTTACGAATTTTATCGGGTTTTTCTGCCATTATTTTACGAGCATAGAGAGTATTTTTATGATTGGTGCGAGATAGGTTCCATATACGGAGCACCTGCTGACTGTCTCTGGGGTGGCGGTCGTGCCGGATTTGGAGACTATGATGCGAAAGAAGTACTGTCACTGATGGAAAAATATAACATATCAGCCCGGCTGACCTTCAGCAATTCTCTTCTGAAAGAGGAGCATCTCTCAGATAAAAAATGCAATGAACTCTGCGCATTGTTTGCAGCAGGCGAAGGCGTTCAGAATGGTGTTATCATATATTCGGATTTGCTTTTATCATATTTAAAAGAAAAATATCCGGGAATGTATTTCGTTTCGTCTACCACGAAAGTCCTGACGGATTTCGAGCAGTTCCGGGAAGAAGTAAAGCGGGCAGAGTTCCGCTATGTTGTACCGGATTTTCGCTTGAACAAAGCCTTTGATAAATTAGAGACACTGTCAGAAGAGGAAAAAGCGAAAACAGAATTTCTCTGCAATGAATGCTGCAGGTTTGGCTGCAGGGACAGAAAAGACTGTTATGAAGCAGTCAGCCGTAAGAATCTGGGCGAAAATGTAGAACATCATTGCAACGCACCGGATGCAGGAGAGGGCTACCGCTTCTCAAAAGCCATGACAAATCCGGGCTTCATCGGAATAGAAGATATCCGGGAAAAATATCTGCCAATGGGATTTTACAATTTTAAAATCGAAGGGCGCGGACTTGGCAGCGCATTGATATTAGAGTTTTTATTGTATTATATGACAAAACCGGAATACCAGCTTCGGGTCAGGGAAGAAATTTATCTGGATAATACGCTGGATTTGTTTTAAGCGGTCAGTGACGGATTCGGTAGGTAGCACAATATACAAAAAAGGAGAAAGAATAGAATGGGCTTTCAGATAACGGCAGTAATTATTTTGCTGGCATTTTATGGATGCTATTTTGGCAAAATGCTGATGCAGCGGAAAAAGGGAATAAAGACCGACCAGATTGGAAAAGGAAAAACCGGTATGGTAAAAAGAGTTGAGCTTACCATGAAAGCTGCAACCCTTCTGGTTCCGGCTGTAGAAGTAATTAGCATAATCGGAAATATAACTGCACTTCCACTTGGGATAAGAGGAATCGGAGCAGGTGTTGCGGTAGTAGGAGATGTAGTCTTTATCCTGTCCGTATGGACGATGAAGGACAGTTGGCGTGCCGGTGTTTCCGAAACAGATAAAACAGAACTGGTTACCAATGGAATTTATAAAATAAGCCGTAATCCGGCATTTTTAGGATTTGATTTGGTTTATGTAGGAATATTAATGATGTTTTTCAACTGGATATTGTTGGCAGTATCACTATTTGCAATCATCATGTTCCACTTGCAGATTGTAAATGTAGAGGAAGATTTTCTGCTTATTTCTTTTGGACAGGAATATGTGGAATATCGGAAGATGGTACATAGATACCTGGGGCGAAAACGCAGCAGATAAGGAGGAAAAAACTTGTACGAACAGGATTATATCATGCGTCTGATAAAAGAGATGGTGCGGACACTTTTAAAACTTCTTTTTAACGTAGATACGGATTCTCCTTCGGCAGAGCTGTTAGAAGAAAGAGAAGACAAGCAATTGTTAAATGACCTTCTTACCATGGTAGATGATGGCAGAATCGATGAAGCCGAAAACAAGATATATGAGATAACCGAAAATGATGACAAAAACAATCTCAAGATAGCAGTGCTGTTTTATGCAAACCTCAATAACAAGTCCGATGCATTTTTAGAGCAGCATAATTTCAGCCGGGATGAAATCAAGTCGGGCTTATGGGATGTAGTAGAGAAATATGAAGGCAATGATTTTGCTGATATGTTTTTGGAATAATTAGGAAAATACAGAAAGAGGAAAATTATGGAAATGAATGCAGCCAGTAAAATGAAACTGGAAAAAAGAATGATAAACCTGTCCTTTATCGGAAGCGTACTCTTTGTACTGGCAGAGGGAATTATGGCATATATCAGCCACTCCCATGCAATACTGATGGACTGCGTTTTTGACGTGACAGATTTGATAATGATAGGACCGTTTTTGGTGCTGGTGCCGCTGTTGTACCGCCCGGTAACAGAGCGCAGACCCTATGGATTTTCCCAGGTGGAATCCTTATTTTTGGTAATCAAGTACAGCGTACTTTTGGCAGTTACCATCCAGCTTTTAATCGACAGTGTGCAGAGCATCCTGCATGGCGGACATATGGTAAATGCCAGCCAGCTTGCAGGCTTTGAGTTTGGCGTATTTGTCGGCTGTCTTGTCATTTATTTCCTGCTGCATTATTTCAGCAAACGTTATGCATCTGTAGTAGTAAAAGCGGAAATGTATAACTGGAAACTGGATGTAGTCAGCAGCTTTGGCGTATCTGCTGCATTCTTCGGACAGTTCCTGCTGCAGAAGACACCGTATGAATGGCTGGCTCCATACATAGACCCGGTAGTGGCAATTGTGATGGCACTGATTCTGATTGTAGAACCGGTGAAAATGATATTGCATGGACTCAGGGAGCTGGTGCTCTTTGCGCCGGAGCAGGAAGTTATGGATCAGATTCGTTCCATTGCAGAACAGTATATGCAGACCTGTTCCTATACCATAGAATTTTTGGATGTCATCCAGACCGGACGTAAGACCTGGGTGGAAATATACATAGACAGCCCCAACGATATTATTACAATACAGTCCCTTACCAGAATCAGAAATGGAATCCGGGAAGAATTAAAGAAATACTTTGACCAGATTTATGTAGAACTGATACCGGATTTACCGGAATAAAAAATAATACCGGACACAGGTGCCGGAGCGTATAAAAAGTGCCGATGGAATATTCCACCGGCACTTTTTAAGTTACCAGAAATCGTAAGAATCTGCCAGTGGCAGTTTTCTTATGATTATATGAAACGGAGATGGCGGGATTCGAACCCGCGTGCCCCGGAGGGCTAACGCATTTCGAGTGCGCCCCGTTATGACCACTTCGATACATCTCCAGATAAAAAAGAGTGCATACACTTTGTTACATTCGTGTGATAAAGTGTTTTGCACAATAGCACATATATCATACAATATTTTCCTGCCGGATGCAAGCGGATTTCATTGACAGAGCCGGAAAATGCCCGTATAATGGTATGCATATTGGTTATAACGACCATAACTAGGAGGATTAGACAAATGAATAATGAAAAAGAGTTCAAGCCGTATATTCCGGCAGACAAAGTCTTACCGGAACTTACGCCAGTCTCTATCATTCTGGGTATTCTGCTTGCCGTAATTTTCGGTGGAGCAAATGCATACTTAGGACTTAGAGTAGGAATGACAGTGTCGGCATCCATACCGGCAGCGGTAATTTCCATGGGAATTATCCGCGTAATTTTAAGAAGGGACTCCATTCTGGAGAATAACATGGTACAGACCATCGGTTCTGCCGGAGAGTCTCTTGCAGCAGGAGCAATCTTTACGCTCCCGGCTCTGTTCATGTGGGCAGAGGAAGGTGGTACAAGCATGCCATCTTTAGTGGAAATCGCATTGATTGCATTAATCGGTGGTGTCATCGGAGTTATGTTCATGATTCCGCTTCGTAGTGCATTAATCGTACAGGAGCATGGAAAACTTCCTTATCCGGAGGGAAAAGCCTGTGCAGAAGTACTGGTAGCCGGAGAAGAAGGCGGAGCAAAAGCAAGTACCGTATTTGCCGGTCTGGGAATTGCAGCAGCATACAAATTCATTACAGATGGTTTGAAAGTATTCCCGAGTGAAGTGACTTATGAAATCAAATCTTACAAGGGTTCCGGAATCGGAATGGATGTGCTTCCGGCACTTCTTGGAGTTGGTTATATCTGTGGAGCCAGAGTATCTTCCTACATTTTCGCGGGTGGAGTAATCGGCTGGTTCGTACTGATGCCGTTAATCGCACTCTTTGGTGCAGACCTTACCATTTTCCCGGCAAGCGTTCCGGTATCTGAACTTGGCGCAGCAGGAATCTGGTCAAACTATATCCGTTATATTGGAGCAGGAGCAGTTGCAGCAGGCGGAATCATCAGCCTGGTAAAGAATCTGCCACTTATCGCAAAGACCTTCCGTCAGGCATTAAAGAGCTACGGAAGCAAAGGAAATGGTGACAACAGCCGCCTTAATAAGGATATTCCAATGAATATCGTAATTCTTACGATTGGAATCATGGCTATTATTATGTGGCTGGTTCCGGCAGTTCCGGTAAGCCTTCTTGGAGCAATTATTATCATAATCTTCGGATTCTTCTTTGCAACCGTATCATCCAGAATGGTTGGTATTGTAGGAAGTTCCAATAACCCGGTATCCGGAATGGCAATTGCAACACTGCTTATCACAACGATGATTTTAAAAGCAACCGGAACCATCGGAATGACTGGAATGGTAGCTTCTATTGCAATCGGTTCTGTCATCTGTATCATCGCAGCAATCGCCGGAGATACATCACAGGATTTAAAGACCGGATATCTGGTAGGAGCAACACCTTGGAAACAGCAGGTTGGTGAAATCATCGGTGTAGTAGTATCTGCAATTGCAATCGGTGGAGTATTATACCTGTTAAATGCAGCATGGAGCTATGGTTCATCAGCAATTCCTGCACCACAGGCGACCTTGATGAAGATGGTAGTAGAAGGAGTTATGGGTGGAAACCTTCCTTGGGTACTGGTATTTGCAGGTGTTGGTATTGCAGTAGTAGTAGAAATACTTGGAATCCCGGTATTGCCATTTGCAGTAGGTCTTTACCTTCCGATTTACTTAAGCACACCGATGATCGTTGGTGGATTAATCCGCTTATACTTCGATAAGAAGAAGGGTGAATCCGAAGAAGAGAAGAAACGCAAAGTGGAAAACGGAGTGCTTTACTCATCCGGTCTGATTGCCGGAGAGGGACTGGTAGGAATTCTCCTTGCAGTCTGTGCAGTCATTCCATTCAAGGGAGAGACCTTTGCAGATGCATTTGATTTATCTGCAAAATTCGGTTTCAGCTTAGGAAACATCGGCGGACTGGTATTCTTTGCATTACTTGCCGTAACCTTAATCCTTTTCATCCGTGGAAAGAAGAAAAAAGAAAATTCGAAATAGAGTAAATGAGTTCTTACATCTGCCGTCTTGCGAAAAGGCGGCAGATGTTTTATACTGCTAGCGAAGATAACAGGAGGCAATATGGCAAAGAAAAAAGACAATTATTTAGATTATATCCCACGTCCGAATACATTATTTGAATGTAATAAGAACAAAGATGGAAAAATAGAAATAAAAATGCATAATAAAGGCGTATTTAACAAAATCGCACAGATGTTATTTAAGAAACCGAAATACAGCTACATAGAGCTGGATGAATTCGGCAGCTTCGTGTGGGAACAGATGGATGGAAAGAAAACCATCTATGAAATTGGCACACTGGTAAAAGAAAAATTCGGTGACAAGGCAGAACCTCTTTACGAGAGACTTTCCCAGTACATCAAGATTCTGCATAACAACCATTTTATCGTATATGAGAATAAATTAAGAAAGAAGGAATCATAATGAGCGCATTAGCAGGCTTAGAACCAAAAGAGGTATTTCATTATTTTGAAGAAATCAGCAATATTCCCCGTCCATCCTATAAAGAGGAGAAAATCAGCAATTATCTGGTAAACTTCGCAAAGGAACGGAACTTAGAATATTATCAGGATGAAGTAAAAAATGTCATTATCATCAAAGAGGCAGCACCGGGCTATGAAGACGTTGCACCACTGATGATTCAGGGACATATGGATATGGTGTGCGAGAAAGAACCGGGCTGCACCATCGATTTTGAAAATGACGGACTGACACTGGAAGTAAACGGAGATTATATCAGTGCAAAGGGAACAACCCTTGGCGGCGACGACGGAATTGCAGTTGCATACGCACTGGCAATCTTAGACTCTGACAGTATTGCACATCCGCGTATCGAATTTATCTGTACCGTGTCGGAAGAAGTTGGTATGGAAGGTGCCGTAGCACTGGATGTTTCCCACTTGAAAGCAAAGAAGCTTCTGAATCTGGATTCTGAAAATGAAGGAATCATGCTGGTAAGCTGTGCCGGTGGATGCAGCACCGTATGTGAACTTCCGGCGGAATGGGAAAAGAGCGCAGGAAATCTTGTTTCTATTCATGTGGCAGGCTTAAAGGGCGGACATTCCGGCGTGGAAATTGACAAAGGAAGAGCCAACTCCAACATTTTATTGGGAAGAATTCTTTTAGAATTAAAAGATGAATACCACTATCAGATAGCAGCATTATCCGGCGGAAATAAGCAGAATGCCATTCCAAGAGAAAGTGCAGCAGAGCTTATGGTACAGGAAGATGCCACACAGCTTGTCCATAAAATAGAAGAAATTGCAGAGAAAATCACCCATGAATTTTCCACCAGTGACCCGGATATCCAGATATCCGTAGCAGTAGAAGAAAACTGTGAGAAGGAAGTATTAACAGAAGCTGCGGCAAGAAAAACAGTGCTTTTAATCAACCTGCTTCCAAATGGAATTCTTCGCATGAGTGATGACATCAAGGGACTGGTAGAGACTTCTTTAAACCTCGGCGTTCTGACTCTGGAAAAAGACAAGCTGACTCTGCAGTATGCCGTAAGAAGTGCAGTGGGAACCGCAAAAGAATATCTTTTGAAACGTATTGCTGCGCTGGTGGAAGAGTTTGGCGGAAGAGTCACCAATACCGGTAATTATCCTGCGTGGGAATACCGCAGGGATTCTGTACTCCGGGATGATATGGTCCGCATTTTCAAGGAAATGTATGGAAAAGAGCCGACCGTAGAAGCAATTCATGCCGGACTTGAGTGTGGCATTTTAGCAGGTAAGATTGACGGACTGGATGCTGTCTCCATCGGACCGGATATGATTGCCATTCATACCACAGAGGAGAAATTAAGCATTTCTTCCACAAAGAGAGTATGGGATTATATCTTGAAAGTAATTGCCTGTAAATAAATTGCTTAAGCAGGCATTATAGCTTGTACCCTAAAAAAAAATATATTATAATATATTTTGGATGTGTGGGCGTATGCACAACAATAAGCAAAGAAAGGGATGCAGCAAATGAAAAGAATAGGTATGTTGACCAGCGGCGGAGACTGTCAGGCATTAAATGCAGCAATGCGCAGCGTGGTAAAAGGATTAAGTCATAATGTGGATGAGTTGGAAATCTACGGTTTTTATAATGGTTACAAGGGATTGATTTATGGCGATTACCGCCTGCTTACATCAAAGGATTTTTCAGGAATCCTTACCAAGGGCGGAACTATCTTAGGTTCTTCCAGACAGCCATTTAAACTGATGCGTGTGCCGGATGAGAACGGGCTGAATAAGGTGGAAGCAATGAAACAGACCTATCATAAACTGAAACTGGATTGTCTGGTAATCCTTGGCGGAAACGGAACACAGAAGACTGCCAATCTCCTTCGGGAAGAGGGATTAAATGTCATCCATCTGCCGAAGACCATCGACAATGATATCTATGGAACAGATATTACCTTTGGTTTTTACAGTGCAATCAACGTGGCGTGTGCAGCCATTGATTGTATACACACAACAGCAGCATCCCATAATCGTGTCTTTATCGTAGAAGTCATGGGACATAAAGTGGGCTGGCTGACCCTGTACGCAGGTGTTGCCAGTGGAGCAGATATCATATTACTGCCGGAAATCCCATATGATATTGATAAAGTCATCGAAGCAATAGATAAGAGAACCAGGGATGGAAAAGGCTTTACCATTCTTGCGGTAGCAGAGGGTGCTATTTCCAAGGAAGATGCAGCACTTTCCAAGAAAGAATACAAAGAGAAATTAAAGAATTATAAATATCCGTCTGTATCCTATGAGATTGCAGACCAGATTGAGAAACGCAGTGGAACCGAAGTACGTGTAACCGTACCGGGACATACCCAGCGTGGTGGCAGCCCATGCCCATATGACCGTGCACTCTGTACACGGCTTGGCGCAGCAGCAGCCCAGGCAATTATGGATGAAGATTACGGATACATGATTGCTATGATTAATGATAAGACAAAGCGTGTTCCACTGAAAGATGTGGCTGGCAAGTTAAAGACAGTTGACCCGAACTGTCAGATGATTAAAGAAGCAAAGACCATTGGAATCAGCTTTGGAGATTAAGAGAAGCGAGGATGGAATAGATGTCATACATGGCACTTTACCGTAAGTTCCGCCCACAGGAATTCGCGGATGTCAAAGGACAGGAGCATATAGTAACAACCTTAAAGAACCAGATAAAGGCAGACCGTATTGGTCACGCATATCTGTTCTGTGGAACGAGAGGAACCGGTAAGACAACCATCGCAAAAATATTTGCCAAGGCAGTCAACTGTGAACATCCCGTAGATGGAAGCCCTTGTGGAGAATGTGCAAGCTGTAAAGCAATTACGGCGGGAACCTCCATGAATGTCATCGAAATTGACGCGGCATCCAACAACGGTGTGGATAATATCCGTGAGATTCGGGAAGAGGTAGCATACCGCCCGACAGAAGGAAAATACAAAGTTTATATCATAGACGAGGTGCATATGCTCTCCATCGGAGCCTTTAACGCATTGTTAAAGACTCTGGAAGAGCCGCCTTCCTATGTCATTTTTATACTGGCAACCACGGAAGCCCACAAGATACCGATTACGATTCTTTCAAGATGTCAGCGGTATGATTTCCGCAGAATTTCCATCGAGACCATATCGGACCGCCTGATGGAGCTGATGGAAAAAGAAAATGTGGAAGTGGAAGAGCGGGCAATCCGCTATATCGCCAAAGCGGCAGACGGCTCCATGCGAGATGCCTTAAGTCTTTTAGACCAGTGCATTGCCTTTTATTTGGGACAGAAGCTGACCTATGACCATGTGCTGGAAGTGCTTGGTGCGGTAGATACGGAAGTATTTTCCAAATTGCTGCGGAAAGTACTGGCGGAAGATGTGGCCGGAGCCATTTCGCAGTTAGAAGAGCTGGTCATTGAGGGAAGAGATTTGGGACAGTTTGTCAATGACTTCACCTGGTATTTAAGAAACCTGCTTTTGTTAAAAGGTTCTGACGATATGGAAGAAGTCTTGGATATGTCTTCTGAGAACATGGCACTGTTGAAAGAAGAAGCCCAGTTGGTAGAAGCGGATGTGCTGATGCGCTATATCCGGATTTTCTCCGAACTGTCCAATCAGGTAAAATATTCTTCTCAGAAACGAATTTTAATAGAAATTGCAATCATAAAATTATGTAAACCTGCAATGGAGACCAACATGGATTCCATTACAGACCGGTTAGCAAAACTGGAAAAGAAGATGGAACAGGGTATTCCTATGGCAGCGCCGGTGAATACCGCAGCACAGCCGGCCGAGGCAGCAGCACCGGTCAGCCGGCCACCAATGCCCAAAGCAATCCCGGAAGATGTGGAACAGATTGTAAAGAACTGGAATTCCATTCTGCCGAAGATGAGCGGCGTGGTGCGTACCTATCTTAAGTCAGCACATTTAAGCCTTGGCGGAGATGACCGTCTGATGATTGTATTGGATGACCCGGTTGCAGCAGGCTACGTGGAAGAAGAAGACCACAGAAATGAAATCCGACAGGTGATTTCTGATTATATAGAAAAAGAAGTGGAGATTCAGATTCAGCAAAATCAGTCGAATCGCCCATTTGAAGAATCCTATGTGGATTTGTCACAGATAATCAATATGGATATAACCATTGAAGATGAATAAAATACAGGAGGAAATGGAAACATGGCAAAAAGAGGCGGAGGATTTCCGGGCGGAATGCCGGGAAATATGGGAAACCTTATGAAACAGGCACAGAAGATGCAGCGCCAGATGGAAGAGGCATCTAAGGAGTTAGAGGAGAAAGAAGTAACAGCCGCAGCAGGTGGCGGTGCAGTTGAAGTTACAGTCTCCGGTAAGAAAGAAGTAACCAAAGTAAAGATTGACCCGGAAGCAGTTGATCCGGATGACGTAGAAATGTTAGAAGACATGATTATGGCAGCAACCAATGAGGCGCTGCGCCAGATTGAAGAATATTCCCAGCAGTCTATGTCCAAGATTACCGGCGGCATGGGTGGACTTGGCGGCGGATTCCCATTCTAATCAGCTTAGAGAAAAGCGAAAATCGGAAGTCGCAGCTGAGCAGACATTTCGATGATGTTTAGAAAGAAGAGGAAACAGAATGGACTATTACAGTAGCCAGATAAGCCGTCTGATAGAACAACTTTCCGGTTTGCCGGGAATTGGACCAAAGTCAGCACAGAGACTGGCATTTCATATTTTGAATATGCCGGAAGAAAATGTGGAAAAATTAAGTCGTTCCATATTAGATGCAAGACAGAATATACACTACTGCAAAGAGTGCCTGACCCTGACCGATGATGAACTCTGCCCGATATGCAGGAATCCCCAGCGGGATCACAGCGTAATCATGGTAGTGGAGGACACCAGGGATCTGGCAGCTTATGAGAATACTGGAAAATATGAAGGAGTATATCATGTACTTCATGGGGCAATATCTCCGATGCTTGGAATCGGACCGAATGACATTAAGCTCAAAGAGCTGATACATCGGTTGGAGGGTGACGTAAGAGAAGTCATCATCGCCACCAATTCAAGTTTAGAGGGAGAGACAACAGCAATGTATATTAGCAAGCTGGTGAAACCGACCGGAATCAAGGTCACAAGAATTGCCAGCGGCGTCCCTGTGGGAGGGGATTTGGAATACATTGACGAGGTAACATTACTTCGCGCGTTAGAGGGACGTGTGGAGTTGTAATGTATACAAACAAGCTTATTCATGAGAAAGGTTAAGTAAAATGACGAATGCAGAGTTGGAAAAAAAGGCAAATGAAGTAAGACAAAGTATTGTTACGGCATTGCACAGCGCAAAATCCGGACATCCAGGCGGATCACTTTCCGCAGCAGATATTATGACATATCTGTATTTTGAAGAAATGAATGTAGATCCGAAGAATCCGAAGATGGCAGATCGCGACAGATTGGTGCTGTCAAAAGGACATGTGGCTCCGGCATTATATTCTGTACTGGCACACAAAGGATATTTTCCGGTAGAAGATCTTGTGACACTGCGTCATACAGGTTCTTATTTACAGGGACATCCGGATATGAAACACATTCCGGGCGTTGATATGTCTTCCGGTTCCTTAGGACAGGGCTTATCCTGTGCAGTAGGAATGGCACAGGCTGGCAAGATGGACAATAAGGATTACCATGTATATGCAGTATGCGGAGACGGCGAGATTCAGGAAGGACAGATTTGGGAAGCTGCTATGTGGGCAGGAGCACATCATTTAGACAACCTGACCGTAATCGTAGATAACAACAACCTTCAGATAGATGGAACAGTAGAAGAAGTATGTTCTCCATATCCGATTGACAAGAAATTTGAAGCATTCAATTTCCATGTAATCAATATCAATGGAAATGATATGGAAGAAATCCGTAATGCCTTTGCAGAAGCAAAGACAGTAAAAGATATGCCGGTTGCAATTATTGCAAAGACCACCAAAGGAAAAGGCGTTTCCTTTATGGAAAATCAGGTAGGCTGGCATGGAAAAGCTCCAAATGACGAGCAGTATGAACAGGCAATGGAAGAATTGAAGAAAGCAGGTGAAGCATTATGTCAGAAGTAAAGAAGATTGCAACAAGAGAAAGCTACGGTAATGCTTTAGTAGAACTGGGCAAGGAACATACAGACCTTGTAGTATTAGATGCTGATTTGGCAGGTGCAACCAAGACGGAAATCTTCAAGAAAGCATTTCCGGAACGTTTCTTGGACTGCGGAATCGCAGAAGCAAATATGGCAGGAATCGCAGCAGGACTTTCTACCTGCGGTAAAGTTCCGTTCATGAGCTCCTTTGCAATGTTTGCAGCAGGACGTGCTTATGAGCAGGTTCGTAATTCCATTGGATACCCACACCTGAATGTAAAAATCGGCGCAACCCATGCCGGAATCTCAGTAGGAGAAGATGGTGCAACCCACCAGTGCTTAGAAGACCTTGCTTTGATGCGTGAAATTCCTGGAATGGTAGTTATCAATCCAAGTGATGATATTGAAGCAAAAGCTGCAGTAAAAGCGGCATATGAACATGTAGGACCGGTTTACCTCCGCTTTGGCAGACTTGCAATTCCTGTATTTAACGATAACGAAGATTACAAATTCGAAATCGGAAAAGGAATCGTCTTAAAAGAAGGAAAAGATGTTACCATTTTTGCAACCGGACTGGAAGTAAGCGAGACATTAGCTGCAGAGAAAATGTTGGCAGCAGATGGCATTGATGCAGAGATTATCAACATCCATACCATTAAGCCAATTGATGCAGAATTAGTTGCTGCATCAGCCGCTAAGACAGGCAAAGTCGTAACCGTAGAAGAGCATTCCATCATCGGTGGACTTGGAAGTGCTGTATGTGAAGTCCTTTGCGAGAAAGCACCGGCCAAAGTGCTCCGCATTGGCGTAAATGATACCTTTGGCGAGTCAGGCCCGGCTCCGGAACTGATTGCAAAATACGGACTGGATGCAGAAAGTATCTACAAAAAGGTAAAAGCCTTTGTAAAAGAAAACTAAAAAAGACAAAAAGGAAAGCTGTCACTGAAAAAGTGGCAGCTTTTTTCGTAAAAACCTGTCAGAAACTTCATTTTTCGCCATCCATGATATGGCAAAAAATCCGCCGCCTCTGTGTTATGGTTGTCCCAAGACAAGAGGAAAGGGGCGGCAGACGTGATAGAGATTATACAACGGAAGGAAATAACCGAAAGCATCGCAGGAGAAGGAAATACAGTAACTCAAAATGCAGCAACAGGAAATGCACCGGCAGGAAATATAGTGACAGAAAATAGAAGGACGAACGAGAAGGCGGAGGATACTGCAACATTTCCACGAAATTTCCGCCAGATTGGGACGCCAGAGGGCGAAAAACACATTTTCATCGAAGATTATGTATACACCTATTTGCATCCGGCATTTCTCGGAATGAATGAACGGCGGGTATGCATTCTGGTGGGCAGAACCGAAACCCATGGCAAAAATACGAACATCTATGTAAACGGGGCATTTGAATTGCCGGAAATTATATATTGTGGGACAACTCCGGTCTTTCGGGAGAAAATCCGGACAGAAATATGCACCTTAATTAAACGCTATTTTGACGGAAGCACACTGCTGGGCTGGTTTTATGATGAGAAGGGGACAGCACCCTGCCTGACACCGGAACTGGAACGGATACTGAAAAATTTCTTTGGCGGAAACAATAGACTTCTGCTGCTGTCAGATTCCCTGGAAAAAGAAGAAACGTTATACATATATGAAGATGGAGCCGTTCATAAAAAAGAAGGCTATTATATCTACTATGAACGCAACCAGGCGATGCAGGAGTATATGATAGTATCGCGGAAAGACACATCGCAGGAAGTGAAACCGGAGGAAGTCCGGGATGAGGCATTAAAAAACTACCGGGAGCTGGTTTTAAACAGACCAAAAAAGAATTTTCAACTGCCGGCATTTCATTCACTGGTTTATGGAAGTGGTCTTCTGGTGGTCATTGCAATCATAGTTGTAGGCATCAGCATGTTCAATAATTATGAGAAAATGAAGAAATTAGAAACTGCGGTCAGTGTCATGGAACAGAAAAATGATTCATCAGGAACAGACCCTGCACCGGATACGGAGACCCAGACAAAGCTGGTCATCGAGGACCTTGCGGGACAGGTAGAACCAACGGAAAAAGAGAATGCAGAAAACTTACAGGTTGCGGACAACACGGCAGCACAGGATAACACGGCAGCACCGGATAACACGGCAGCACCGGATAACACGGCAGCACCGGATAATACATCTGACCAGGCAGCATCCGCAAGTACGCAGCCCCAGTCCGAGGCGGAAATTATATTGCAGCAGGGTTATTATATCGTGCAGCCGGGAGACAGCATGATTTCCATCAGTAAAAAGATATATCAGGATGCTTCCCATGTGGCAGATTTGTGTGCGGCAAATGGGATTGAAAATGTCGATAATATAAAGGTTGGCGAAAAATTAATACTTCCATAAGAAAAAAATAATGCCGAAACACGGAATATAGGCTATAATCAATAGAAGAGTGAAGAGAACAGCAGGAGTTAAGAAACAGAAATGGCAGATAAAACACAGTTTCGTACCATCGAAACAGACGAAGAAGAACTGAATACCAAAATACGGAAACATCGTTTGAAAATAATGAAAATCATATTGCTGGTGCTGGCACTGATTGCCGTTGTGGCAGTGGGAATTTTCTTTTTCCAGAAATTGCGGAAATACAACAGTTACACGGTAGAAAAAAGCGTGGAGCGTCAGGATTCCGCCGGAAGCCAGTTCCTTGCATATGGAAAAGGATTTATCAAGTACAGCAATGACGGAGCAATTTATACCGATGCCAATGATGAGCTGTACTGGAACCAGACCTATGAGATGAAAGAACCAATGGCAGATGTCTGTGAGGATTATGTGGCATTGGCGGATAAGGGCGGAACCGAAATCTATATCATGAATCAGGCAGGAATGCAGGGAAAAATCGAGACACCTATGAACATTTCCAAAATAAGCGTAGCCAACCAGGGCGTTGTGGCGGTATGGATGGAAAGCGACGGAGAGAATTACATCCGTATGTATGACAAAAATGGCAAAAATCTGGTGTCCGGAGCATTTTATACAGAAAAAAGCGGCTATCCGCTGGACATTTCCCTTTGCAATGACGGAAAGAAACTGGCGGTGTCCATGCTTACGGTCAATAATGGAGAAGTATGCAGCACAATCAAATTCTATAATTTTGGTTCAGTAGGACAAAATGAGATTGATTATATGGTAGGAAGCTTTGACTATCCGGATGTGATTATCCCGCAGATAGAATTTACCGATAACAACCGTCTTGTGGCATTTGGAGATTCCAAAATTATTTTATTCAGCGGCACCCAGAAGCCGGAGCCGGATGATGAGATTGCACTGAATCAGGAGATAAAAAGCGTATTTACCAGCGAAAATTATATTGGAATCATTTACAATAATGACGTGCAGGCAGAATCTGATTCCGAAAGTACGGAAGAAAACCGTCATATGGAAATTTATAATACTAGTGGCAAGCATGTTTTGAGCAAGGATTTTACCATGGATTATGAAAATGTGGACTTCCTTGGAAATGGAGAAATCTGTATCCGGAATGCCACGGAGTGTCTGATTTACAATACATACGGTGTGAAAAAATTTTCCTATACATTTGATACACCGCTCTATGATGTGATTTCGGACGGCAGCCAGAATGGCTATGTATTTATAATGGAAGGAACAACAGAGAAGGTAAGGCTGAAGTGAATTGGTTATTGATATGTGTGATTGCGGTCCTGGTGATATGTGCATTGGAGGGATATTTCCGGGGATTTGTGAAAATTATATTCTCCCTGTTTGCAATGATTATTACCCTTGCAGTGGTGGCAGTTGCGTCACCGAAGATTACAACTTATATAGAAGAAAACACGGCACTGGATGAAAGAATCACCGAGAAATGTCTGGAACATGTGGAAAAAAATGCGCAGGACCGGCTGAACCGGGAAGCACAGGAGAAGTCCGAAGAGACCAGACAGCAGCTGGAAGAAAATGGTGTCAGTGGCAGCGAACTGGATGCAATTATGGACAGAGCGGCAGAGGCAGGCAGTGATGCGGTCCATCAGGCACTGGTGGATAGCGGAGTCTATCAGGCAATGGCAGAAAAAATTGCGCATTTTATCATCAGCCTGATTGCCTGCATAGTGACATACCTGGTGGTATATCTGGTTCTTCATATTATTTTAAATGTGCTGGATCTGGTGGTGAAGCTGCCGGTACTGAAAGGAATCAACCGGTTCCTTGGGATGCTGGCAGGCGGTATAAAAGGATTTCTCATTGTCTGGGTGGCATTTTATCTGATACATATTATGGCAGCAACAGATTTGGGCATGCGGCTGGTGGCATATATCGGAGAAAATGAGTTCCTTACATTCCTTTATCAGCATAATCTTCTGGTACAGATATTTACCGGAATTTTCTAAAATGCATAAAATGTATAAAAAATTTAAAATGACATAAAAATATCA
Organism: uncultured Lachnospiraceae bacterium; assembly: GCA_900315735.1. Classification (GTDB taxonomy): domain Bacteria; phylum Bacillota; class Clostridia; order Lachnospirales; family Lachnospiraceae; genus Roseburia_C. The sequence goes on from ONAD01000002.1 coordinate 173,086, forward strand.
ACAAATAGATATTGTAGGATGAAAAAATGAAATCCACAATATCTATTACTTTTTGTTAGGAACCACAAACCATCTGAAAAAAGTGTGTAAAAAAACCGAAAAAAGGGTGTTGACATCCCGAAAATGACGTGCTATTATAAAACTCCACCGCGCAGGGAACACCTGATGCGGCGGAAAATAAGAATTAAAAAAATAAAAAAAGTTG
>ONAD01000023.1 GCA_900315735.1 uncultured Lachnospiraceae bacterium
GCTATTAAATAGACAACGGCTTAACCGCAGTAAACTGCTGTCAAGCCGCATCAATTATCATAGAAGATCTGAATTTACAGAAAAAATTTCACACCGTCGCTTTGGAAAGGAATCTATAATATAAATCACACTATCTGAGACAGTCCATTCTATACAATACTGTATTGGCAGCTAGAAATAAATATTCTAACTGCCAATATTTTTTACCTCACCTCATATGCTTTCCATAATCTCTTCTGCTCCGCACTTATCCTCAATATCTCCTGTAAATCTCTAGCCATAGCCTCCATATTAGCGTCCATCTGCTCCACTGTCCCAGTACGATTACTTGCTGTAATCTCCCATTGTATTGTCTCTTTAGAGTAATATTCTTTAGTCTCCACATTCATATATCCATACACCGAATATGAATATCCATCACTTTTCTCTATAAATACCGGTGCTACCTCTCCTTCTGAAGTATTCCACCTCATAAGCCTTGGGAACCAACACAATCCCTCTTTTATCAGTTCTTTGAATGCCTCTAGCAGTTTTCCGATTTCATACAATATTCCACGAAATGAATTTCCGGCATCAATTGTTTTATCTGCTTCTACCTGATTGGCGTATTCTTCAATGGTGGGGGCAAATACTCTGAATGATGATACAAATGCTTTGATTCTATCAAGCAACACCACTGCTTCTTTTGCCTTATCTGTGGTATATTCAATCTCCTTATTTACAGATTGAAGTTCTAACCGTTTTCCTTCCAGCTCATTTGATATACGCTGCGATTCTCTCTTATCCATATCCGACAATGACTTCTCAATATTCCTCTTTCTTTCAAGATATGAAATCTCGCATTCCAGCTTTTCCTTCTTATCCGTATATTCTTGTTCCATAGCCTCATTTTTCTTAACAATGGCATCTGTTTTCTCATTTAGTTCCTTAGTTCGTCTACGCTCCAATTCCTTATAAGCAATCTGTGATGCGAGCAACTCAATATCCGCATCATGCACCTGTTCCTGTATCTGCTCCAGATGCTTTGTTTCTTTTGCTACTTTATATTCTGTTACGGATAAATCATGATTTCTTCCAAGACTTTTTTCTGATAAATCTTCATGTGTATGATATCTGAAGCACATCCCAGCTTCTTCTCGTAATTTATCCTGTAAAATTACTGAAAGCGTTTCCGGCGTAAATACATTTCTCTTCGAAACCTTCTTCCTAAGCCCTCTCTTAGCACCTTCCCATACCGGAACTCCTACCACATGAACATGTGGACTTGCTTCATCAAAATGAATTACTGCATTTGCAATTTTAAATTCTGGCAACAGTTCCTCCAGCTTTCCAATCAAAAAACTATATACATAATACATTTTGTCCTTAACATCATCATGTGCCTTCCAAAACTCTTTATCTCCACATTGGAAAATGATTTCAACAGCCATATCCTGTTCAAGCCCTGCAACATGTTCGAAATAATCATCAATCTTTCGGTCTGCTCTCTTTTGTTTTTCATTGTATTCTTTTATCACTTCATCAAATTCCTGATGATAAACATTCTTCACATCCTGAAGCAGATCATCTGTTCCTCGCAAAACTATAATATTATCTTTGCTATAATCATCTGATTTGTACTTTCTTAAATTGTGTTTTGCCACTCCAAACAATTTACTCTTACTTGTGATAGCACTTTTCTTGTTGCTAATGTGTGCTGTATACGACGTATTCCCCATAAGCAAATCTCCTCTCTTATCTGTAAAAATTTTTCTCGGAGCATATGCTTATCATCTTGGCTCTGCCACAGATGATAACCCCCTAGCAGTTTTGGCAAGCCAAATCTGCGGTGGCTCTCCGAGGGTTTCAAAATTAACTGTTACAACTACCAAGAGTTTAATAATCTGTTCTTTTAAGAAATACAGACTCTAAACTCTTATAAGAATTTAGAATCTGCTTTTCCAAACACTCGGATTGTTAAACTCTTTCATCTGGCATAATCCATGTCCAAAAACTTGTTCCATCATCTAACTTACTTTTTCCTGAAGTAATTCCCAGTTTCTTTTTAGCTGATAAAAGAGTATTTCTTTTTATTCCCCTTTTCGCTGCTTCCTGCAAAATATCATTAGATGCAATCTCCTTCGATAACCCAAAGAACTCTTTGATAAAGTTTTCTGCAATATCCAGTTTCTTTTTACCTCGTCCTTCATTTCCCATTAACAGTTCATCAATGGTAATGTCGTATGGACCGATACAAGTCATCCCTCTATCTTCTGTCATTTCAAATCCGATGGCATCTCCTGTTGGAGCTAATGACGATTTATCGTGCGCCATGATTCGAATATTGGGTTTATCCCGAAGCCTTGCTACTAATAACACGCTTCTTGCTGTTGCCTGAATATCAATGGAGCCTAATCCTCGGTAAGTTGATTTGCTTCCAGCAGCCTTATTCATATGACCAATAAGGATAACTGCACAATTATATTTTTCTGCAATCATTCCCAGATGTTTTAGCACCGGTCTGATTTCATTTGCTCTGTGCATGTCAACCTTAGCTCCAATATAAGCCTGTATTGGATCCAGAATAATCAATCTTGCTCCTGTTTCAACGATTGCTTTCTCAAGTCTATCATCCGTCATACATAGCTCTTTTTCCGTTTCATCAATGACACGTATCATGGAGCAGTCTGCCCCTGCCTTTTCTAATCTAGGCTTTACAGTATCATCAATACCATCTTCTGCTGTCTGATAAATAATATGAATTGGCTCATATGCTTTATCGTCATCATAGGGAAGTGGCAAGCCCCTGCTAAGGGCTGCCGCCAACATCAATACAAGTGTTGTCTTTCCTTCTCCCGGATCTCCTTCAATTATGGTTATCTTTCCATAAGGTATATATGGATACCATAACCATTCCACTTCTTTTGAAACCACATCCTCCATATGGATAAGCTTCAATTCTACATTCTGCTGTTCATTCATAAACTTCCTCCTTGTCAAACTGCTTCTTCATTAAAATAACCTGTTTCTTCCCATACTCTCTTATCAGGGCAATAATAGCTATATTCATTTGAATTTCCCACTTTTATTGCTGCTCCGAATTTGAGTATTCCTTGTTGTAATCCCAGCCTTACATACTGTGCATCCTTCCCTATTGCACTTGCAATTTCCTTTATCGGTACATTTCTTCCTGTAAAGGCTGGTAAATCAACCTTGTAAATAACTTCCGGCATATCTACCACCTCCTTGTTTCAACAGAGCATTATTTGCTCTGTTTGTTTTTGTATTATACAGACCTTTTCTTGCTCTGTCAATAGTTTATATTTTAATGTTGACTATAAACTATTAGTATGTTACATTTACAAATACAGGAGGTTGATAATATGAACACAGGTAAAAAGATTAAGTTAATACGAACTTTTCGTGGATTAACTCAAAAAGAACTTGGCGAAGCTTGCGGAATACATGAGGTTGCAATCCGTAAGTATGAACTTGGAAAAAACATTCCTAAACCAGAACAACTAAGAAAGATAGCAGAAGCACTAAATGTCAATGTAAATTCATTGGTAGAATTTGATATTGAAGCTGATGGAGATGTACTACCATTACTTTTTGCGATTGATGAAGTGTTTGATGTATCTATTAGAGACATTGATGGAAAACCCGGAATGTTCTTTTCCAACAAAAGTCTCATACAGTTTCTAAAAGACTGGCAGGCAATGAAAGAATTACTTTCTTCTGGCAGCCAGACTCAAGACAATTATGAGATTTGGAAAACAATTCGTCCAAGTGTAACAAAGGTAACCCACGAATAATAATCATTTTAGACCTTTGCTATCAGCTTTCTAGTAAATAGCGAAAGGATGGTGCTTATGAAGTTACCCAACGGATACGGAAGCGTTGTAAAACTTTCCGGCAAGAGAAGAAGACCTTATCAAGTGCGAAAAACTACAGGTTGGCACTATGATAAGGAAAAAGACAAACAGGTTCAGGATATGATTACGATTGGATATGCAGCTACAAAAGCAGAAGCCTTACAGATGCTTGCGGAATACAATAATAATCCATTTGACACCAAGGCTGCTAAGATGACCTTTTCAGATGTATATGATGAATGGTCAAAGCGTAAGTTTCCTACTATTTCTGAATCTAATGTAAAAGGATACTCTGCATCTTATAAGGCATGTGAATCCCTTTACAGCATAGTATTCAAGGATATTAAGCTAGTTGATTTACAGACTGTCATTGATACTTGTGGCAAGAATTTTCCCACACTAAAGAAAATCAAAGTGTTATTCAATCAGCTATATGACTATGCCTTGAAGAATGATATTTGCAACAAAGACTATTCCAGCTATGTGGATGTCGCACAATATAAGGATCGCAATCCTAACAAATACGACAGAAACAAGTTTGAAAAGAACGAGATTGATATGATATGGGAGCAAAAGGAAGATAAATATTATCAGATTGTATTGATGCTTCTATACAGTGGAGTTCGAGTTTCAGAATTGTTGGATTTGAAAAAAGAAAATGTTCATCTGGAAGAACAATATTTTGATGTTATCTGTAGTAAAACAGAAAATGGTATTAGAAAGGTTCCCATAGCGGATAAACTTCTGCCATACTACAAAGCTTGGTATGAATCCTGTCCGGAATGTGAATATCTACTTCACACAGAGGACGGAAATCATTTCCTATACCGAAACTACTACGATAGCTATTTTAAACCTTTAATGGAACAGTTGAATATTAATCGTACGCCCCATTGTTGTAGGCATACCTGTATTTCAATGTTAGCGGAAGCTGGTGTGAATCAGACAATAATCAAAAAGATTGTGGGACACTCTGGTGCTATGACACTCACCGAGAAAGTGTATACCCACTTTGATATAAAGGAGCTTGTAGATGCGATTAATACGATTTAAATTAAGAAAGGACATTCCCCAGTATCTCTACTGAAAAATGTCCTATACATATCAATATCTTTGTTGCATACCTGCTGCATATGTGTTGCATTCGATATAAAATCCAACGCATCTGACAACATTCCACAACTTCTGTAACCCTTGTAAAATGGGCTTTTCTTGATATTCTCGAATCGATAAAATTATCTCTTTGTTAACGTTTGCTGAACTGTGGAGCACGACGTGCAGCTTTGAGACCGTATTTCTTTCTTTCTTTCATACGTGGGTCTCTTGTTAAGAATCCGTTAGATTTCAGAACTGGTCTGTAATCTGCATCAACGGTAAGTAATGCTCTTGCAATACCATGACGGATTGCTCCAGCCTGTCCTGTGTATCCGCCACCTTTTACGTTTACTAATACGTCGAACTTGTCGGCTGTCTCAGTAACTGTTAATGGCTGACGAACGATAACTTTTAAAGTCTCTAATCCGAAATATTCATCGATATCTCTTTTATTTACTGTAATCTTACCTGTTCCTGGTACTAAATATACTCTGGCAACAGAGGATTTTCTTCTTCCTGTTCCGTAATACTTTGTATTAGCCAATGTTTTTTACCTCCTATTAAAATGTTAAAGCTTCTGGTTTCTGAGCTTCATGCTTGTGATCTGGTCCTGCGTATACGAATAATTTAGTATACATTTCTCTTCCTAAAGGTCCCTTTGGAAGCATTCCCTTAACAGCGAACTCAATAACTCTTTCTGGATGCTTTGCTAACATTTCCTTTAATGTAGTCTCTTTCATACCGCCTACATAATCGGAATGATGGTAATAAATCTTCTGGTCTAATTTCTTACCTGTTACTTTAATCTTCTCTGCATTTACAACGATTACATAATCACCTGTATCGATATGTGGTGTAAATGTTGGTTTATTCTTTCCTCTTAATACTTTAGCAACTTCTGATGCTAAACGTCCTAATGTCTTTCCATCAGCGTCTACTACATACCATTTTCTCTCAATGGTTGCTGGACTAGCCATAAAAGTTTTCATTGGTTTACCTCCTTGAAATTATAACGAACAGATACATTCTGCGTAATGTCCGGACGCAGTCTGCTTTGCGTTCCACAATATTGTTTCTATAGTTGAAATGTCGCTCCGGGGCTTTGGATTGACATTCTTGTACTATGTCAGACTTAGATATTATAGTACACGACCCCTCGTGTGTCAAGTGAATTCTCTACAAATATTCACCAAATAATCATCTATATATTTATCATAAATATTCGATTCCAATCATCGTTAATCCCTGTGCCGGTGCCGTTGGTCCTGCCGCACTTCTGTCCTTTGCCGCAAGGATTGTTTTTATCTCTTCCGGTTCTATCATTCCCATGCCTGCCTGAAGCAGGGTTCCGGCAATAATACGAACCATATTATAAAGAAATCCATTTCCGGTAACACGGATTGTAATGATATCCTCCTGCCTGCTGACCGTCAGCTCATAAATGGTACGAACCGTTGTCTCAACCACCGCTGCCATGGCACAGAAGCTTTTAAAATCATGTTCTCCCTTTAAATATTCTGCCGCCTGCTGCATCTTCTCTAAATCCAGCTTGCGGTAACAGAAATATGTGTTGTTCCGATACATCGGAAGCGGGAACTCCCGGTTTAAAATCCGATATTCATAGGTTTTCCGGCTGTCACAGTGTCTCGGATGAAAATCAGATGGTACTTCCTCTGATTTCTGTACTACAATGTCCTCCGGAAGCCGCTGGTTTAGGGCATAAGAAATCTTTTCTGCCGGAATGCGGCTCTTTGTATCAAATACTGCTACATTTCCCATGGAATGCACGCCTGCATCCGTCCGGGATGCTCCGGTCACAACAATCTTTTCCCCTAAGAGACTGCTTAAGCTGCGGTTTAGCACGCCCTCTATCGTCTCTCCGTTGGGCTGCACCTGCCAGCCGTGATAATTCGTGCCATCATAGGCTACAATTAATTTCACCCGCTTTAATCGGTTTGGGGCAGATGGTGCTTTCTGTTCTTCTGTTTCCTCTATGTTCACAGCCGGATTTATCTCTGTACTCATAATGGGAATGCTCCCGGAAGTACGCCGGCTACCATACCGGACAATACGTTAGTCCAGAGGATACGAAGTCCGATGACTGCTGCAAGATATACCAGTAAAGTCAGATATGCCATGCGGTCACGTTTCTGGTAATGAAGCGGTTTCATCTTGGTTCTGCCTTCCCCACCACGATAGCAACGGGCTTCCATTGCCATTGCCAGATCATTGGCACGGCGGAATGCAGATACAAATAACGGCACCAGAAGCGGAACCATATTTTTGGCTTTCTGAATCAGATTTCCGCGTTCAAAATCTGCTCCTCTTGCCATCTGCGCCTTCATGATTTTATCTGTCTCTTCAATCAGAATCGGAATAAAACGAAGTGCAATTGACATCATCATTGCAATTTCATGCACCGGTACTTTTACATATTTTAATGGAGACAATGCTTTTTCCAGACCATCTGTCAGCTCGTTTGGCGTTGTGGTAAGCGTCATCAGTGAGGTTCCGATAATTAAAAAAATCAGACGAACCATCATAACAATGGCATTTTTCAATCCCTCATAAGTAATTGTAAAAATCCAGAAGGAAATGAGCTTTGTTCCCGGTGTCAAAAACAGGTTGAATACCGCCGCAAATAACATAATCAGCACAATGGTTTTCAAGCCCTTGACCATATAGGAAAATGGCACCTTCGACAGCTTGATTAATACTGCCAGAAAGATTGCCGCCAGTATAAATGCCGGAAGTCCCTTAAATACAAACAGGGAAATAATATAAATCAGTGTTCCAAATAATTTTACCCTCGGATCCAGCTTATGAATGACTGAATCTGCCGGATAATATTGTCCTAATGTAATATCTCTTAACATACTGTTCCATCCTGTCTCTTTGTTATCACACGCAGGATTTCATCCCGTGCCTCGTCTACTGTAGTTGCATCTGTGCTTACCGGGAAGCCTTCTTCCTTTAATTCATGCATCAGATAAGTTACCTGTGGTGCTGCAAGCCCGATTGCTTCCAGTTCTTTATAATGACGGAATACTTCCTTTGGAACATCATCAAACATCACCTGTCCCTGATTCATTACAATAATTCTGCCCACATATTTTGCCACATCTTCCATGCTGTGTGAAACAAGGATGATGGTAATTCCACGCTCTTTATGCATTGCTGCAAGCAAATCTAAGATTTCATCACGGCCTTTCGGATCAAGTCCCGCTGTCGGCTCATCCAAAATCAGCACCTCCGGCCGCATGGCAAGCACACCTGCGATTGCAACACGCCTTTTTTGTCCACCGGATAAGTCAAAGGGTGACTGATAATATAATTCTTCCGGAAGTCCGACGCTCCGCAGTGCTTCAAACGCCCGAAGCCCCGCTTCTTCCTTGGTCAGTCCCTGATTCTTCGGTCCAAAGGATACATCATCAAAAATGGTAGTTTCAAAAAGCTGATGCTCCGGATACTGAAAAACAAGTCCCACTTTACTACGCAGGGATTTCATATCAAAATCCTCTTCGTAAATATCCTGTCCATTATAATAAATACCGCCGCTGGTAGCTTTTACCAATCCGTTCAAATGCTGAATCAGAGTGGATTTTCCGGAACCGGTATGTCCGATGATACCGATAAATTCACCATCTTCTATTTTCAGATTAACATCCTTTAAGGCATGTATCTCATAGGCAGTGCCTGAGCTGTAAACATAATTTAATTCATTTATTAGGATTGACATAGCTTTTCCAACGCCTCCGTCAGTTCTTCTCTGGTCAGGATTCCATCCGGTATATCCAGTCCTGCCTTCTTAAGTTCATATGCTAATAGTGTAATCTGCGGCACATCCAGACGATATTCCTTCAATCGTTCCACCTGCGAAAAAATGCTGCGTGGAGTTCCCTGCATAACCACTTTTCCGGCATCCATAACATAGACATGGTCTGCCTCTACGACTTCTTCCATATAATGTGTAATCAGAATGATGGTAACACCTTTTTCCCGGTTCAATGCATGAACAGCTTCCAATACTTCTTTTCTTCCTACTGGGTCAAGCATGGCTGTCGGCTCGTCTAAGACAATACATTCCGGCTGCATTGCCATTACTCCGGCAATTGCCACACGCTGCTTCTGTCCGCCGGATAATTTATTCGGCGAATGCTCTCTGTATTTTAACATGCCAACTGCTTTTAAGCTTTCTTCCACACGCTGCCAGATTTCATCTGTCGGCACGCCCATATTTTCCGGGCCAAATCCTACATCCTCCTCTACCACGCTTGCGATAATCTGATTGTCCGGATTCTGGAATACCATTCCGGCGCGCTGTCTGATATCCCAGATATTTTTCTCATCTGTGGTATCAAATCCATCTACCCAGAGGCTTCCCTCTGTCGGCTCTAAAATTGCATTGATATGCTTGGCAAGGGTGGATTTTCCGGAACCGTTGTGTCCCAATACTGCGATAAAATCACCTTTTTTTACATCAAGGCTTACTTTATCAAGGGCGGTCTGGATGGACTCCACATTGCCTTCTTCATCACGTCTTATATATTCATGTACCAAATCTTTTGCTTTGATGATGCCCATAATTTACCTTTCTACCAATGTAATCTGTGCAGTTCACCCGCCAGCCGCATATGGTCAAAATTGTTCTGGCGCAGTGCTTCGTATAATACAATTGCTGCTGAATTGGATAAGTTTAAGGAACGGGTATCTCCAATCATCGGAATCCGGATACACTCATCCGGATGCTGTATCAGAATTTCTTCCGGAATACCCGCACTTTCCTTTCCGAACATAATATAACAGTCCGGCTCATAATTTACTTCTGTATAAACATGGCGTCCTTTGGTGGTTGCCATATAAATCTTTGCGCCCGGATTTTTCTCTAAGAAGTCCTCATAATTGATATAACGTGTTACATCAAGCTGATCCCAGTAATCCATTCCTGCCCGCTTGATTGCTTTCTCCGTCAGATGAAAGCCCAGCGGCTCAATCAGATGCAGTCTGGTTCCGGTTGCCACACAGGTTCTTCCGATATTTCCGGTATTATAAGGAATCTCCGGCTCATAAAGTACGATATTAAGCTTCGCCATTGTTCTTGCCTCGCAATCCTGTTATGTAACGTTCCATACGGTCTAATGCTTCTTTCAGATTATCCAGAGAATAAGCATAGGAAATACGGATAAATCCTTCTCCGCAGTCACCAAATGCAGTTCCCGGAACAACAGCTACCTTCTCTGTCTTTAAGAGGTTGGTGGCAAATTCTTCTGAAGTCATGCCGAATTCTTTGATGCATGGGAAACAGTAAAATGCGCCATACGGTTCGAAACACTCCAAGCCCATTTCTTCAAAACGGTGCATCAGATATCTTCTTCTGCCATTATATTCTTCCCGCATTCTCTGGACATCTTCATCCCCTGCCCGGAGTGCATCCACTGCTGCATACTGTGATGTAGTCGGTGCACACATAATTGCATACTGATGAATCTTTAACATCTGATCTAAGATGATTCTCGGTCCGCAGGCATAGCCTAAACGCCATCCGGTCATCGCATGGGATTTGGAAAATCCATTAATAACAATGGTACGCTCTTTCATGCCCGGAAGGGAAGCGATAGAAATATGTTTCTCGGTATAAGTCAGTGCAGAATAAATCTCGTCACTGATAACAAAGAGGTCATGTTTCTTTACTACCTCTGCTACTGCTTCCAAATCCTTTTTCTCCATGATTGCTCCGGTCGGATTATTTGGGAAAGGCATAACAAGAAGCTTGGTCTTTGGTGTAATTGCCGCTTCTAATTCTTCTGCAGTCAGACGGAAATCATTTTCTGCCTTAAGATTAATCGGTACCGGCACACCATTGGCAAGTACGGCACACGGCAGATAAGATACATAACTTGGCATCGGGATTAATACTTCATCGCCCGGATCAAGCATGGCACGCATGGCAATATCGATTGCCTCGCTTCCACCTACGGTTACTACGATTTCATGCTGATAATCATACTGCAAGTCATAATTACGGAATAAATATTTTGCAATTTCTATTTTTAATTCTTTTAATCCGGCATTGGAAGTATAGAAAGTCCGTCCTTTCTCTAAGGAATAAATTCCCTCATCCCGGATATGCCATGGAGTATCGAAATCCGGCTCACCTACTCCTAAGGAAATAGCATCTTCCATCTCATTTACAATATCAAAAAATTTCCGGATTCCAGATGGCTGTATCGTTACAATTGTTTTTGATAATGGATTTCTCATGGTATCATCTGTATCCTTTCATCTTTTGATTTTGCTGCCATAATGGTTCCGTGGTCTTTGTATTTCTTTAAGATAAAGTTGGTCTGTGTGCTTAATACGGAATCCAGTGCAGAAAGCTTCTCAGATACGAACTGGGATACTTCACGCAAGCTCTTTCCCTCGATGGTTACTAAAAGGTCAAAGCTTCCGGAAATCAGATATACGGAATTTACTTCCGGATAATTATAAATACGCTCTGCTACTTTATCAAATCCCATACCACGCTGCGGAGTAACACGTACTTCGATTAATGCGGATACTTTTTCCACACCGGCTTTATCCCAGTTAATTAAGGTATGATAGCCACAGATGATATTTTCTTTCTCCATTGCTTCTAATTCATTCATAACGGCTGCTTCTTCTACGCCTAATACAACAGCCAGCTCTTTTAAATCAATTCTGCTGTTCTTCTCTATAAAGGTTAAAATCTTCTCTCTCATGCTTCAATTTCCTCCAATTGATTTCTGATTTACTACTGAATTACTTTATATAATTCGTCCGTCTTCGGTGGTTCTAAAAATCTGCGCTCGTCTTCATTGATAAGCACACGGTCATTTCCAGCGGTTGCTTTTCCGATTACCGTTGCTTCAATGCCATTTTCCTTCAATCTTCTGATTAGTTCATTTCCATCTGCTGCTGCCATCAGCATGCAGCCGCTGGATATCAGTTCATAAGGATTGATGTGGAAAAACTCACAGACTTCTACTGTCTCCTGCCGAAGCGGAATCTTCTTTAAGTCGATTTCCAGTCCGACGCCGGATGCTTCTGCCATCTCCCAGAGTGCTCCGAATATACCGCCCTCTGTTACATCATGCATTGCTCCCACGCCAGACTTCACGGCGGTGGCGGCCTCCGGCATTACAGATAAATACCGGTCAAGTGCCTGTGCCTGTTCTACAAAATGCCTGGAAAAATGAGTACAGAGTTCTTCTTCCTTTTCATGGGCAATAATAGCTGTTCCCTCTAAGCCAATCCACTTAGTGGCAATGATGTCCATGCCCGGTTTTGCTCCTCCGGTAGAAATGAGTCCGTTCTTCTTTACCTTCCCTACACCGCATACAGTAACCAGTGGCTGATTTACCACCCTGGTAATCTCGGTATGTCCGCCCATAATCTGAACGGACACCGCCGCGGCAGCCTCTTCCAGCTCCTGCATCAGTTGTTTCAAAAGGCTTTCTTCCGTATGCTCCGGCAGCAATATGGTTAACATAACGCCAATCGGCTCTGCACCGGCACTTGCCAGGTCATTGGTAGTAATGAGAATTGCCAGCTTTCCGATTTCATGGACTGTTCCTGTAATCGGATCCGTAGACATTACAAACATCTCATCCGGGGCAAGGGTAAGGGCAGCGCAGTCTTCTCCCACGCCTGCACCTAATACAACTTCCTCTCTCTTCGTATGCAATTGTTTGATTACGGAGCGTTTTAACACGCTTTCCGGCACTTTTCCTATCTTCATAGATTCTTCTTCCCATTTTTACAGCATAAGGCTGTCTCATAGCCGAGGCAGCCTTTCTTGCTTCTTATTCGTTTTTCTAAATGGTTCTCTTACGAGCCATCTTTCACCCTTTTACTGGGCGGCTGCAGTTCCATCTCCGGTTCCTGCATCCGGTGTTGCCGGTGTCTCCGGAGTTGTTGTACCTGCATCATCAGCCGGTGGCTCTACTCCGCCGGAGGCAGCCTGCTGTTGCTGCTGTGCTGCTGCTTCTGCCGCTCTTGCTGCTACTGCATCTGAGCACCAGGTTGCTGCTGCAGAACGGATGACTGCTTCATCCTGTGTTGCAATTGCTGCATTCATTGCTCCAATTGCTTCTTTATTATCAGAGCTCATACCTACGGAAATAATTCTAGGTGTTGCTTTATATTTACTGGTATTAAATACCTCTCTGCTTTCTTCTACGCCATCTACCGTAACAATCTTCCAGAGTTTTGCGGATTTACCGATATGTGCTTTCTGAACGGTTACTGTTCCAATCGGGTCTGCAGTCGTCTGTACCTGAATGGTCGGCTCTTCTTCGCTGACTGTTTCGCTGACAAAGCTTACCTGACGATTTGCAGGTCTTGTCTCCTGTCCGAAAATATTGAAATATACAATACCGCCACTGCAGTATCCTTCGATATAAATCGGAGCATCCTGATTATTCTTAAATTTCAAATCCTTTAAATTGCTGGCAATCGCAGCATCCATAGATGGCTGTACATAAGTTACCAGCATGGAATGTGCATAACGCTCGGTAATATCCAGTTCTGCACGGATAACTGCATTATAAAGTGTTGTGGAAACCTGGCATACACCACCACCGTAAGATTCTACGGTTGTACCATTCTCATATGCACCTGCCAGTTCGTATCCGCCGGAAGCATCCAGTGGTGCGATTGCATCATATACGGAAAATTCCTCTCCCGGATAAAGTACGGTTCCATTGATTTTGCTTACTGCATTCTTTACATTTGCCACACGTCCGGCAGAAGAATCACTGAAGTCTGTGGAAAATGCACCCAGTAAATCTTTTACCTTAGAAAGTTCTTCTGCTGTTCCTTCCGGTTCTACCACATTTGCTACAAGACCAATGGTGGCGTCTCCGCCCTTCCACTCTTCGGTAAAATATTTCTGTAAACTCTCTACAGAAGCATCCTCGTCTACTTCGATACCTTCCTGACCGTCGATGATTTTAAACTCACCATCTTCGCGGGTAAGACCGTTGTTGACAGCTTCCTGGTTCAGCTCCTTGGCATGGTTTTCCAGAAAACTTTTGGTAGTATCGGTATCTACCGTATATATAATATCAAATACTTTATTTTCCTTTTCCAGATCCTTCTTTGCTTTGTATCGCTCCAAAAGATTTCCCGTACGGGTATAATTCATTGCTTCTTTTACAATGTCTTTGTTGCTCCAGCTCAGCCCCAGATCAGATGGGCTTGCCTTTACGCTGTTTTCTGCTGCGGACAGTTCAAAGGTTGCATCCTCATAAGCGGATACTGCTGCTTCTACGGCTGCCTCTGCATCTGCTTCATTCATTCCGCCTACAGACACATCCCCAATATATACGTTCTGTGGAATCACATCTGCATTTTCATCTGCTTTCACAATTGCGGTTGCTGATACGCCCGCTGCTACTGCAAGTACCAGTCCCAGAATTGGAAGCACCAATTTTATTTTTTTCATATTCTTCCTCTCAATCTCTTAAACCCTCAAGACATATTAAAGCTTTTTATTCACCAGATTACACTGTGAAAGTTTTGCTAACACTCATTTTATCATATAACGTTGCATTTTCAAGCGTCATAACTACTAATATATTTGACAGAAATACGCGATTTCTGTATATTATGACATGATGAATGCATAAATAATCCTATGAAAAAATGTTGATGCAAAGAGATAATACCATTGCAGCTACAAGAATAATTGCGATAAATCCCGCGAAATATTTTTTCCCTTTGGAATTGTTAAAATTAATCATTTCATTCACCTCATATTATTTTATACTACTATACTTTCGAAAGGAGCAAACTATGTTTCCTATCATACTCATATGTGTTATCATTTTTGTTATTTTTCTGAATTCCAGAAAGCGTCAGATTACCAAACAGGAACAGGAGATTACCGAGCAGTTCTGGGCTCGTGAAAATAAAGCCAACGCCACCCGCCGCCGCAGTCTTGATGCCCTTCCCTATATTACCATTCCGGAAGAACTGCTGATTCCACCGGCACAGGCATCCGAAGATGTCCTCGCCTTTTATGAAACGCTCCGTCAGCTGTCCGATAAAAAAATCGTAAACCTGAACGGCAAAACCAACACCGATTTAAAATTAGCTTACGGTGCCGCCAATCTTGCTGCACTGACTGAATATGATGAAAATTATAATACTTTAATCTGCACCATTGCAAAGCTTGGTAAACTGCTCTGCGAACAGTCCGAAACGAAAGCCGCCATCGACATTCTGCTCTTTGGCATCCGCTGTGGCAGTGATATTACGGACAATTATATGCTGTTAGTTCCTCTTTTAAAAGAATCGAATGACAGCGGTGCACTGACCGAAGTATATCAGAAGCTTGCCACCCTGCCGGAAGATTCCAGAAAACGTATCAAAGAAAAGCTTTCTTAATCCTTCGGACATCTTCCATACTGTGAAATCAGCTTATCCATAAGACGCGATGCTTCGCTTCTGGTCAGTTGTTCCCAGGCAATGTCAAGTTCTATTTTATGATAATCCGCCAGTTCCTTCAAGTGAATTTTTTGAATTTTCGTTGCAGGAGTCTGGCGTTTTGGTTTATAAATCAAATCTTTCGGTTCAAATATTTCCGGATTCGTTTCTCCATATGTCTTTTGTAAATACTGATACAGTTCATGGGTTGCCAGTGCATCATAGATTGCCCGGTGCTCCTGCTCCCGCTCAATATCAAGGTAATCGCAGAGACATTCCAAAGATTTTTTCTCCGGGCGCAGCATACATTTGCGTGCCGCTTTCAAAGTATCTACCGCTTTTTTCTCAAAAGGCACTTTTTCATTGACTGCCTGCTGTTTTAAGAAGCTGTAGTCAAATATGATATTGTGTCCCACCAGAATATCGTCTCCGATAAACTCTGCCGTCTTATGAAAGGCTTCTGCCGGACTTAAGCCCTCCTTTACCATCTCATCGGTGATTCCGGTCAGTTCTGTTATCTCCGGTGCAATTTTCCTGCCGGGATTCACAAAAATGTCCATGGTATCTGTCACTTCGCCATTTCTTATTTTTGCTGCCCCCACCTCAAGCATGGCATCATTTTTCGGATGAAGTCCCGTCATTTCAAGATCGATTACTGTATAATCCTGTAGTATCATTTCCGCTTATCCTCTGCTTTGCATAAATCCTGCAAGAAACATTCGCTGCACTTTGGTCCCCTTGCAAAACAGATATTTCTTCCGAACGTTATAATCTGAATATTATATAAAATCCAATGATCCTTCGGCAATACTTTCATCAGATCGTATTCTACTTTTACCGGGTCATCTTCTTTCGTAAATCCAAGACGTTTGGAAATGCGCTTTACATGGGTGTCTACTACGATACTTGGGTCATGGTAAATATTTCCCCGGATGACATTTGCGGTCTTTCGTCCCACTCCCGCAAGAGAGGTAAGCTCCTCTAATGTGGACGGTACTTCTCCATGATATTCCTGCACCAGCGTTCTTGCGCAGGATATGATGTTCTTTGCTTTATTGTGATAGAATCCGGTGGAACGGATGTCCTCTTCTAATTCTGCCAGGTCTGCATTGGCAAATTTCTCTAAGGTATCATACTTTTTAAACAATGTCTCCGTCACGATGTTTACTCTGGCATCGGTACACTGCGCACTTAAGATTACTGCAATCAGAAGCTGCCATGGTGTCTCGTGATTGAGATAACAGATATATTCTGTTCCATAGGTTTCATCTAATCTTTTTAAGATTTCTGCTGTCCTTTTTGTCACTTTATCTCTCCCTCCCACTGAATTTTTGTAACCTCTGCCTGATTCGTCAGGGGATTTCTTTTTTCATAATCAAATTTCAGATAATATGGCTCACATTTTCTGCCAAAATTATCTGCTGCAAAGCTATAGTCAAAGCATTCGATATGCGCAAGGCTTCCTTTCGGGCAATGGGCTCTTGTCACATCTTTCCACTGCGTATAATCCTTTGCCCATTTCGGACGGCTTTTTGCATTTTCCCTGCTGTAAATATCGTAAGTTGCCGCCTGATAGAACACTTCCATATCTGCTACGCCAAGACTTTCTACATATTCTAAGAGAATCTCGCTTCGCCGCATTCTGGTATGACTCATGGCAAGGTAACCGTGTTCCTCATAGAAATGTCCTAAGTTTTCAAACATATGATAAGCACTTTCATGTATCGTTTCTAACAGCCGGATACTCACCGGAAACTGCGTGCTGTTATAATATACCTCAAGCATTTCTTCCGCCAGCTTTATGTTACAGATATCTTCATAGGAAAGCCACTTCGTCCGAAGTACTTCATAAGGCGGCTTTGCACGGTATACTGCCTCATACTCTTTCGCATGTTCATACATATAAGAGCCTTTTAAAACTTTTAAAAATCCAAGCTGCAGCTGTTCCGGCTTCCATTCATAAATATCATCAAAGGAATGGGTAAAAGTCTCATAATCCTCATATGGCAGTCCTGCAATCAAATCGAGGTGCTGATGAATGTTTCCCACCTTCTGGACTTTTTTCATCATCCGGTGCACATCCTTTAAATCCATATGGCGGTGGATTTCCCGGATGGTTGCATCATGGGTGGACTGTACGCCGATTTCTAACTGTATCAATCCCGGACGCATCTTTGCGATTAAGTCTGCCTCTTCATCGGTCAGCAAATCTGCAGCAATTTCAAAATGAAAATTCGTGATTCCGTTATCATGTTCTAAAATATACTGCCAGATTGCCATGGCATGCTTTTTATCACAGTTAAAGGTACGGTCTACAAATTTTACCTGCTTTACTTTCTGGTCTAGGAAAAACTGTAACTCTCTTTTTACGATTTCCACATTCCGGAAGCGAAGCATCTTCTCCACTGAAGACAGGCAGTAGCTGCAACGGAAGGGACAGCCTCTGCTGGATTCATAATAAATAATCCGGTGGGAAAAATCCTCCGATAAGTCATAGCAGAAGGGAATCGTATTCATGTCAAGGATTTCCTGTGGCTCATGAATCTTCACATTTCCTGCTTCATCCAAAAGGGCTATGCCCTTCATGGTTTCTAAATCTCCCTCACCTTTCACATAGTACCTGCAAAGCTCCGAGAAAGTTTTTTCCCCTTCTCCGATTATGACCCCAGTAATAAATGGATGCTCTTTTAAGAATGTTTCCACTTCATAAGAAACCTCCGGTCCACCTACCCAGATTGGCACCTCCGGACACAGCTTATGAAATTCCTCTGCCACTTCTAAAATAATGGAAATATTCCAGATATAGCAGGAAAAGCAGAGCACATCCGGCTTTTTCAAATAGATTTCCCTTAAAATATATTCTGTCCGGTTATTAATGGTATATTCTGCCAGTTCTATATTTTCTTTTAATGCTCCGGCATATGCCCGCAGGCTGTAAACTGCAAGATTCGAATGAATATACTTTGCATTTACTGCCGTGAGTAATATTTTCTTCATGATTTCTTCCTCTTTTATTTCTATTCTGGGAAATTCATATTGGCGACATATCTTTCTTCAAAGTCCGCCTGTTCCGCAAGATTGATGGATTTACATTTCTTTATCATCTCTTCTGCGCGGCTTTTATTCTCTTCTGAACTTCCATAGGCGATGCAGCCCTGCAATGATGTATTTCCGACTGCTTTCGTACATTTTTCCAGCTCTGCCGGCAGCAATCCAATGCCTGCTGCTTTATGCACATCAAGATATACACCAAAGCCTCCGGCTAAATATACCTTTTTTATTTCTCCCATGGAAATGCCCGCATATTCTAACAGCAATTCGATTCCACTGTGAATTGCTGCTTTGGCAAGCTGTACCTCCCTGATGTCCTGCTGGGTAAAAGTAATCTGTTTGCCATCCTTGGTCCGCGCCAGTGGGAAGCCTGTTTCCCTGTATTTTTCCTTCATCTGGCCGGATGCATCTATGATATGATTTTCATAGAGTCCTGCCACCAGTTCCAGCACGCCGGTTCCGCAGATTCCCGTTGCCGGTGCATTTCCAATGGTTCCGGTAATCGCCCGCTCTCCAATGACACGCACCTTGCTGACAGCTCCTGCCACACTGGCAACACCACAGGAAATATTTCCGCCCTCTAACGCCGGTCCTGCCGGTGCAGAAGTGGCAATCATCTTATCCTCTAATGCCAGCACCATTTCTCCATTGGTTCCCAAATCTAAAAGCAGGGATGGTTTTTCCTCTTCATCCATCCTGCATGCCAGCATACCAGCCGCAATATCTGCTCCTACAAATGCTGAAATTCCAGGCAGCAGTGTCACCGGTATGTTAGAAAGGCTGTCCTTTCGTTCCATAAGGCTGACCGGAGTAAAGGGTGCCTTACCAAGTCCCTCGCAGGAATCTCCCATAAAAAGATGTTCCATGGTGGTATTTCCCGCAATGTAAATATGTTCCACTACAACGTCTTCTCGTTTCTTCTGTATCTCTTCTAACAGGCTTAAAATATCCTGCCGGATTAACGCCTTTAATCTTTCACCCGCTCCCGCTACGGATGCCTTAATCCGGCTTAATACATCCTGTCCAAATATACGCTGGCTGTTGCCGCAGCCAGCTGTGGAAAGCACCATTCCTGTCTCCTTATCTACCAGAGCCGCCGCTATGGTGGTAGTTCCGATATCTACTGCAAGAAAGGCTTTCCTCGTTTGTCTTTTTACTTCCTGTTCTGTTTCCTGTGCTGTGCTTTCTGTTCTATTAATCTGTTCTTTCCTTGATGTCTGCCGTGTGATATTTATTTTCTCTACTCCGGCAATCTGGGTTAATTCTTCTCTACTTTCTTCCCAGCCAAAGGCTGATATTACAATATCCTCTTCCGGTTCCGGGTAAATCTTACAGGAATTCACCCATGTGCCGTCTATCTCTACTTTGCATTTTCCACAGGTGCCGTTTCCACCACATGCCATAGGAACCTTATAGTTCTTCCGAAGCAGTGCCTGTGCAACGCTTTCTCCCGGCTGCATGGTAATGTCCTGATGTAATTGTCCGATTCGAAGTTTCAGCATTGTGGTCACTGCCTCCTTTCCTTGTGGTTGCTTATAAGCTGTCTTGTCCAGCATTCCTCGAAAACGTCTTTCCATTGTTTTGATAGCCTCGCTGCATTGTCCACCGGCTTTTAGATGCAACATAATGCCTGCAAGGGGCACTTATCATGCATCTAAAGTCGATGAACAATGCAGCTACGATGTCAAATACCGGAAAGTCTGTTTATTTGCACTACTGTGGCTATTATACCCCCCGGTATTACTACTTAACAAGGGGAAAATCTTTTCTATTCTTCCTTAACGCACCTATCTATTAAATTTATATAAATATTTTTAAAAAGAATTGACAGACACTGTATTATCTTATAGACTGATGATAACATATAATAAAAAGTAATTGGGCTGGTCAAACGACCCTGGTCCACCGAGCGGCGGGGAAAATTCCCCGCCATTACTATTTCAACATATCTAATATTCAAAGGACAAATCTATGACAAATAAAATTCTAAGCGTTTTTATTGATGAATCCGGAGACTTCGGTCCCTATGATTCACATGCTCCCTATTATCTTGTTTCTATGGTATTACATGACCAATCCATTTCCCTTTCCGAAAATATTGCAAATTTTGACAGACATTTAACTAATCTTGGCTATCCCGATCACGCTATTCACACCGGTCCCCTTATTCGCCAGGAATCCATCTATTCTCATGATTTAACTTCGGAACGAAAACGTCTTTTCCTTGCGCTTTTCCATTTTGCCCGTAATTTAAATTTCCATTATATCTGCATAAAAATCAGAAAAAACGAATGTCGCGATGCCATTACAATGACATCTAAGCTTACTCGCAAATTATCCAATGTCATACAGCAAAATGAAAAACTATGGAATCAGTTTCACCAAGTTACTATCTACTATGATAACGGTCAAATAGAACTTACTAAAATTCTCACTTCTGTATTTCACTTATTATATACACACGTTGACTTCCGTAAAGTAAAGCCCATTGATTATAAGTTATTTCAGATAGCCGACCTTATCTGCACATTAGAATTACTGGCAGAAAAAGCCGAAAACCATTCCTTTTCCAATTCCGAAAAGAATTTTTTCGGTAATGTCAGGGATTTCAAAAAGAATTATCTAAAACCAATCCGCCAAAAACGTCTTTAAACTACAAATACCGCCGGCAGTTGCGCTCCCAAACGCAATTGCCGGCGGTATTTTCACGCCCTTATATTTATAATATAAACCTTATTATTACATCTACTCCGCCAATCAGAAGAAGAATTCCTCCAATCAGATATACCTTTGTCTTCTGTTCATAGCCAAAATGATATCCAACATAGACACCACCGACTACACAGACAACGGTAAGTATGATTCCAACCAGCATCAATGACAGAAGGCTTGTTCCCAGGAAACCAAATGCCGCACCGGTCAGAAATGTATAAAATGATGTTACAGCACAGATTCGCACGAATTTACGTACGCCGAGGTTATCTTCCCGGCGTTCGTCAATCCGGTCATTCTTCCAGGCTTTAATTAGAAGCCGGATTCCCAGACACAGGAATACTGCCACTGAAATCACTTCACCTAATATAACCTGTGATTCTTTAATATCATATTTACACAGGAGGCCGGCTCCAAGATTTCCAAGGTATAAAGCAATTACCTGCCATACGGATACCAGTAATGCCACCAGTACAAGCTGTTTGGTACGAATCTTAGCAACCATCGCTCCCTGACATTCTACTGACGCAAATACATCCATGGAAAGTCCGCATACAATCATTAATGTCTCTATCCAGTTCATCTTCCGTCCTCCTTTCTCTTAAAATTATTATACTTAATCCTCTGCCTTAATGGAAGCAGTTTCCCAAATAAATTTTACATTTCCTTTGACACCATCTGCTGTCTTGGTAAACGTGTTGTATTCATTTCCGGCATCCAGTACTGCATCTACTTTATCTAAGAGTTCTTTCAAATCTCCGTTGTAAGCATCTGCAAGTTTCTCGATTGCCTGCTCATCAAACTGTGCCATTCCATCTGCCAGTGTCTCAGAGCCATCCTCTAACTGATCTACACCATTTACCAGAAGGTCTGTTGCACTCTTTAAAGAAGTCATTCCTGCATTCAGTTTGTCATTATTTGCAACTAAAGTATTTGCTCCGTCTGCCAGCTGTTTTGCACCATTGGTCAAATCTGTAATACCCTGTGAAAGTGCACCATTTACAGAGCTGTCTAATGTATTAACACCTGCTACGATTCCATTGTCACCATTCAGACCTGCATCTAAGGTTGCTGCTCCTGCCTTTAATGTTGCAAGCTGTGTATCATCAAACTGTGCAAGTCCTGCCTGTACCTGAGCCAGTGCCTGTGCACCACCGGTGGTTCCAAGTTTGGTTGCAACTG
The DNA here is from genome assembly GCA_900315735.1 of uncultured Lachnospiraceae bacterium. Taxonomy (GTDB): domain Bacteria; phylum Bacillota; class Clostridia; order Lachnospirales; family Lachnospiraceae; genus Roseburia_C. The sequence continues at coordinate 22,344 of ONAD01000023.1, forward strand.
CTGAAATATTCTGTAACTGGGCTGCATAGGCTGTGCTTAAGGTATTGAAATTAATGCCAGCATTTGTTGCTATTGCAGTATTAGTTGCGTCGTCCAACATATATATTTTGCTCTGTTCATCAACTAGCTGCAAAGCTGATGCATATGCATGTAAACTACCTGTATCACCAAGGAACTGCTGTAATGCACCAAAATATTGAACTGCTGCACTGGTATAATCATTCAAAGCGGAAACAAATGCTGCCTGTGCTTCCTCTGAAGATGCATAAGCATCCAGACCTGCAAGGCTGCCGCTTACACTAGATTTTAAAGTTCCGATTCCATCTACTAACTGGGCAACTCCACCATTAATCTGTGTTGCACCGGCTCCTGCCTGCTGCACACCGGTCTTTAATGCAGATACGCCGCTGGTCAGTGCCGGAGCACTTTCTGCCAGCTTTGCAATGCCGGAGTTCAATGTATTGGCACCATCTGCTACTGCAGATGCTCCGGAAGTATAATCCTTCACACCAGACTGTGCTGTTCCAACACCGTCTTTAAATTCTCCAAGGCTGCTCTGTAATGTTTTCAGTCCATCGGATAACTCACTGCTGCCATCTACTAACTGGTCAGATGCATCGGTCATCTCATCTATTGTATCGGATAATACAGATAAGTCAATATCTCCATTTACATTCATTTCAGAAAGAAGATTGCTGGATGCCATGGATACTGTCATATCCAGTGAGAAGTCTTCTACATCTGCAGTTACTTCTACATAATCCGGGAACTGAACATCATCACCAAGATCAGCATCATCAATACCAAGGCTTTCTTTTAAGCCAGGCATTGTGATTCCTACTACAATATTGTTCTTTCCGTCAGAAATTACTTTTCCATTGGTAACTTCTACATTGGTAAAGTTATCATTTAATACCATTCCGGTTACAACAGAGAATGGAACATAAATATCTGTAGATTTTCCATCGATGGTCTTTGTGGTCTTCTCATTATTGATAAATTCGAAGCGCATGGTGACTTTTCCGCTCTTTCCGGCTAAATCCTCTGGAGCAATCTCTTTTCCGTCCAGATAATAAGTAATTTTCTGAGTGATTGGAGCTTCCTTATCGGTAGTACCCTGATAGAAAATGTCATTTCCCTGTGCATCCCAGGTTACTTTATCTCCGTCCTGTTTGAAGGTCTCGTCACCTTTTACATTTTTAATATCCTTTAAATCAGATGCATCTTCTAAAGTATCCGCATTGTCCTTATTTTTTAACCAGTCGCTGACGATGGTTTTATTTACGGTACCGTCTGCATCTGCAATCATATATACCGTTTCATCTTTTCCTGTCTCTTCTGTTTCCTTATCGAAATTCAAAAGATTTCCCAACTGGTCTTTTAATTCGGACTTGGTTTCTTCTGCATCAGCATCCTCTGTATCTGTTTCTTCCGTAGAAGCTTCTTTTTCTGTTGTCTCTTCTGATACGCTTTCTGTGGATGGCTTTGCTGCATTTACCTGCCATACACCATAACTGGTTCCAAGCATTGCTACCATTAACACACCTGCAATTACACGAATCGCATATTTACTTTTGAATTTATTCTTTAATTCTGAAAATTTCATTGTTACGTCCTCCTTCTTAATCTATACCGTTTTGTTCTTATTGCGGAAACCAGCACTGGTTACGCAGATTACTTTATCAAATATCATAAACAGTGAAGGCAGTACAAAGATTACGACTAACATACTAATCAACGCACCTCTTGCCATCAATGTACATAAGGAACTGATCATATCGATATCGGAATAAAGTCCTACACCAAAGGTTGCTGCGAAGAAACTCAATGCGGATACGATAATGGACTGAATGGAGCTCTGCAGGGCACTTGTAATCGCTTCCTTCTTCTCGGCTCCCTGATATCTTGCTTTCTTATACTTATTGGTCATCAGGATTGCATAGTCAACGGTTGCGCCCAGCTGAATAGTTCCGATTACAATGGATGCAATAAACGGAAGCTGTGTACCGGTGTATGCCGGAATACCCATATTGATGAAGATTGCAAAGTAAATCGCAGCTACCAGAATAATCGGCAGTGAAATGGATTTAAATACAACTGCAATGATTACGAAAATTGCTCCGATAGATACCGCACTTACAACCTTGAAGTCATGGTCTGTTGTCGTAATCAAATCCTGTGTACATGGTGCTTCACCAATTAACATGCTGTTTTCGTCATAGTTCTTAATGATATCGCTGATGGCATCACACTGTGCATTTACTTCATCTGATGCTACTTTATACTGTGATGAAATCAGTAACAGTTCATAATTTTCATTTTCCAGTTCACCTCGGATAGAATCCGGAATGACATCTCTTGGGATTGCCGGTCCAACGATTGCATCCAGACCAAGTGTTGCCTTTACGCCATCCACATCATCGATTTCATCAATCATCTTTGATATGGTCTTTGGCTCTAAGCTGCTGTCTACTAAAACGATGTGGGTTGCACCCATATCAAAGTTTTCTTCCAGCTTGTTATTTGCTGCAATACTTTCCAGTGAATCCGGCAGCGTTCCTGCCAGGTCATAATATACGTTGGTGTTGTTATAACCCCAGATTGCCGGTCCTAAAATTACCAGGAATAAAATAATAAATATGTAATAGTGGCTGGTGATCCAGTTTGCAATATTTCCAAGGTCCGGTAAGATAACACGATGTTTTGTTTTCTCAATTGCCTTGTCAAATACCAGAATCAGGGATGGAAGAATGGTTACACAGGCGATTACACCGAAGATAACACCCTTTGCCATTACCACACCAAGGTCAAGTCCTAAAGTAAAGCTCATGAAGCATAATGCAATAAATCCGGCTACTGTAGTAATGGAACTTCCGACTACAGAAGTAATGGTATTTGAAATTGCATGTGCCATGGCACGATTCTTATCTCCCGGGAATCGCTCCTGATTCTCCTGATAACTGTGCCATAAGAAAATGGAGTAGTCCATGGTAACACCAAGCTGTAAGACTGCCGCCAGCGCCTGTGTTACATAGGAGATTTCTCCTTTTATCACATTACTTCCCAGGTTATATACGATTGCCATTCCGATACTTAATAAGAAGAACAACGGAATGATTGCGGAATCCATTGTCAGTGAAAGTACCAGAACGGATAACAGTACTGCAATCAATACATAAAAAGGAACCTCTTTATTGGTCAGATCCTTAATGTCTGTTACTACCGCAGACATACCGCTTAAATAGCACTGCTTTGTTGTGATTCCACGAATCTCTTCAATGGCATCCATTGTCTCATCTGCTGACATGGAAGTATCAAACAAAATCGCCATCAGCGTGCTGTCTGAATCATCATTGTTAAATATGTCATAAATTTCATCCGGCAATACATCCATTGGTACGGATAAGTCTGCCAGTGAATCATACCAGATAACAGATTTGACATGGTCTACATCTGCAATCTCTTCCCGAAGGGTGGAAATATCTTTATCTTCCATTCCTTCAATGACACATAGGGAAAATGCTCCTGTACCGAACTCATCTACCAGAATGTCCTGTCCTTTCATGGACTCTAAGTCACTTGGCAGATAGGAAAGGATATCATAGTTTACCCTTGTGTTAAAGTAACCAAATGCTGCTGGAATCAGTAAAGCAAATCCGATAATAAGTATCAGGACTCTGTGCTTTACGACGCCCTTTCCAAATTTAATCATCTCTTTACCATCTCTTTCTTTTTCATGTTTTTCTAGGTAAGAGTATAAAAAAAAAGACTGCATTCGAACATATGCAATCTTTTTTTGCTGTATCAATCAAATATACAAATCACAGGATTTGTAACAGTTGATATACATATCTACACATTTGTATACTAATTATCGCCTGTAATATCTGCGATGGAATTGCGAATCATATAATTATAGATATCCGACATCTCTTTTGCAGACATAGTCATTCCACTTCTTATCCAGGAAATTACCAGGAAACATAAGGACTGGGCATGATACTGTGCAATCCGCTCCTTCGTAAGCCACGGAGACGGAATCTTCTTATCCAGCTTCTTTTCATCCAGTACTTCCATCAGAGTTCCCGTAATACATTCTTTGACAATATCTTCAAAAGAATTCTGTCCCTCTAAGCGGCTTGCCTTTGTATAGAAATCTTTTTCTTTTTCTATTCCGGCAAATATGATAATCAAAGCCTGATCAATCATTCCATTCTGTATCAATGGTTTGACCGGCTCTAATAATTCTGTCCGGATAATCCACTCTAGCAATTCGTACTTATCCTGAAAATGATTATAAAAGGTCGGGCGGATAACTCCCGCTTTATCGGTTATCTCTTTGATTGTTATTTTCTCTATAGGTTGCTTGATTGTCAGCTCTTTTAGGCTCTCCGCAAGCAGTGTGTCGATTGCGTTCCTTCCCTGATTTGTCATAACTTCCTCTCATCTTCCTATCAAACAGCCGTCTAAACGACCAGTCGCACTATAGTAATACTTCTTGCTTCCTTATCATTCTTAAGATCTATGATTTCTCCTGTATCACAGACTTTTACAATCGGGCGAAGCACAAAGCCCTGATAATTATGCTTTACTACTGCCATTCTGCCATCGGAAAGCTCTACTTCACAGCCCACCGGATAAACAGCTACCCAGCGTAAAAATACTTCCACTAACTTCGGGTCAAACTCTGAACCATTCATTGCCATCATATATTCTATAGCATCTGCCGGTGGCATCGGGTCACGGTACGGACGCTTTGAAACCATGGCATCATACACATCTGCCAGCTTGATGATTCTTCCGTAAATACTGATTTCATCACCGGATTTGCGCATCGGATAGCCCTCACCATTGTAACATTCGTGATGCTCTAATACACCAAGATATACTTCCGGTGCAAAATCAAAATTATCCCGCAGGAACTCATATCCCAACTTTGGATGCTGTAATACGATTCTTCGTTCTTCCTCAGTTAATGCACGACGTGCATTTAATATATCTATCTCTAAGAATTTCTTTCCGATATCATGAAGTAATGCTGCTGTAGTAAGAATACGAAGCTCATACTCATCCATTCCATAATGTGCTCCGATTACTGCGGATAAAATTCCCACATTTACAGAATGAAAATAAGTATAATCATCATAGTTCTTAAGACTCATCATATTATACATTACTTCTTCATTTTCCAGAAGACTGTCCACCACCTGCATAACAGCTTCCCGGATCTGCCACTCCTGTTCACTGACATCTTCCTCTTCCATGCGGTCAATAAACAGATGATGTACCAGTTCCAGACTCTTCGCATGAATAGACGGCTTAATTACTTCGACAATCTCTATTTCTTCGGAAAACTTATCATCAATATAAAGTCCCGGATAACCCATTCTATCCAGATTCTCTATCTGCTCCTGATTTAAAATCTGATGTCTGCCTAAAAGCATGACTCCCTGACCATCTAATATGTCCTGAGCCAAAGCCATTCCGGCTTCCACTTTTTTCATTGGTAGATAACGCATCTATATTGCTCCTCTTTGTCTTTTGTTACCCCACACGCCTATTCTATAACATTTCATCTGCGATTACAACTTTTTTACTCATCAAATTCTACCGTTACAAAAAAGCCCTTTGGTGTCTCCTTTACATCCACTACCGTTCCTTCTGTAGACTTTAAGCGTTCCCGGAAAGTATAATTTGCTGACATTGCAAACGCATTCCCAAGTGTATAGTAATAGGAATTCGGCAGCTTACTCTCTGTCACCGGCAACACGTCTCCTACTTCCAGTAACCCGGTTCTCTCCATCTTAAACTCCATCTGCCGCATTTAAAATCCGCCTCCTGATTATGCTTCTAAATTATTCATTCTCTTCTGAATCTTCTTCTACTGCCTCTACATCGATGGCTTCTGCTGCCTGTTTTGCAGCTTTGACTGCTCCTGCCACACGATATACTACAAACAGATCACTCAGTCCGTCATAAATCAACGCGATTCCTACGATTACCATAGCAATCTCTACCAGTTCAATGGCTTTCCAGATTAACAGTACACCGAATGCAAAGTTAAGAATGGTAATCAAAAGTAAGATGCCCCAGGCGGTATCCCCATTCTGTTTTGCTTCAATGGTCATCCGTAAATCTTCCAGACCATGCATCAGCAAAACGACTCCGATTACTACCGGGAATATCTTTGCAAAGTTCAATGGCTGTGCCAGAATCCAAACGCCTAAAATAACCAGTGCAATTCCGGTTGCCAGCCCAAACTTGCTTTCCAGCTTATTTCTCATATAAGAAATAATATGTCCGATTCCCATCACACATAAAATAGCTGCTAAAATATAGCAAAGTACCTTTGTTACCTGTGTTGGCCATATTATCAGGATAATTCCCAGTGCCACACAAAGAATTGCGGATAATATAACATCTGCTTTGATTCTCTTTAATGTTTCCTTCATAATAAATACTCTCCTTCCACTTATTTTTCTTATTTAAAGAATTTTTTTCGTCTACTTTGCAGTAATATCTGCATAGGTTGCTCCGGTCACTGCCACTAAATCTGCCGGAGATAACGCCATGGATGTGCCGATTCTCCCACCACTGATATAGATTTTATCAAACTGTTCCATGCTTTTATCTAAAATGGTTGGAAACTGTTTTTTCATTCCAAGGGGACTGCAGCCACCTCTTACATAACCGGTAATCTTTGTAATATCTTTTACGTGAATCATTTCTACAGATTTCTCGCCGGCTGCTCTTGCTGCTGCCTTTAAATCCACTTCTTCTGCAATCTGTACCACAAAGACATAATATGCCTTGCTTTTTCCCTGCATGACCAGTGTCTTATAAGTCTGTTCCACCGGTGCTCCGGTAAGCTCTGCCGTATGCAGTCCGTCAATAAATTCATCACATTCATAATTTAAGATTTCATATGCCACCTTATGCCGGTCTAAAATCCGCATGGCATTGGTCTTTACTTCTTTTCCCATGCTCTTATGCTCCTTTTGGGTTACACCTTACTTCTTCCATTCAGGCTTTTCTTTATTGGGAAAGTCTCTGCTTTAACCAGAGACCTGTCTCTGTCAAATCTTCATCCGTCCAACCGGAAGTCTTATCGCAGCCAGACTTTATCAAAGAAGAGGTCTCTTCTTTATTGGCAAGATTCCACTGGATATAACTGAGCTGATTCTCATCCGTAAATTCTGCCCATTTCTCCGCTTCATCATAGTCAATACCACCATTTCCTGATGCGTCACAGATGCTATACTCACTGATAAATACAGGAGTTCCTGCATCCAATGCTTTCTTTACTTTGTCCCGAAGCTCCTGCTTATGGGTTGCTGCATAATAATGGCAGGCATACATAAGATTCTCTTCTTCCAGCGGATGTGCTGCTACCGCATCTACATCCTGCGACCAGGTCGGTGTTCCTACAATAATGACCGCATCCTTTGCATGATTCCGGATGACCGGAATCACTTCTTCTGCATATGAGCGGATGTCTTCCCATGTAGTCTCGCCGTTTGGCTCGTTACAGATTTCATAGATTACATTGTCATAATCTTTATATTTTGCTGACATTTCGTCAAAAAATGTCTTTGCTTCCTCTTTATGCTGATTTGGATTTCCATCACTTAAAATATGCCAGTCCACAATCACATACATATCAAGGTCTGTTGCCGCTTTGATTCCCTCATCCAGACGGTTCAGCTGTTCTTCCTGATTGCCACCGGAAAGATAACCATCATATTCTTCCGTATACATGGCAAGTCTTATGGTATTTCCACCCCAGCTCTTAATATCAGCAAAGGCATCCTTATTCACAAACTGAGGAAACCATACAATTCCAAGGGTACTGACTCCCTTTAACTGCACGGCATCGCCATTTTTGTCCACAAGCTGTGTGCCTTCTACCCGAAGTGCTCCATGGGCTGCAACGCCATCTCCAACCATTGTCTTATCCATTGCATTCACCTCACCTTTTGATTCTTCTGAAGTATCCGCTTCCGTTTCCTCCATTGCTTCCGTATCGGAAACTTTTTGCATATTCTCTTCTGTTTCATTTACCACAGGCTCTTTTGTCTCCGGCTGTTCCTTTGTATTTCCACATCCGGATAACAACAGCATGCCCGCTAATAATACCCCAATCCATCTTTTGCTTTTTTGCATACTATTCATCCGCTCCATTCACATAAGTTTCTAAGAAAGAATGTTTTACCCCATCTTTCTTATAAGCGATAATGGTACTTAAATTTACATTTTCCACACTGCGGAAGATATTATTTTCCACATATGGATTTACTTCTTTTAATTTAGCAATCAGCTGTTTGATTTCCATTCGTTTTGATACGGTACGACCGTCCGGGTCACAGGTAGTACAGGTATCGGTAAAATGACAGGCACACTGGATAAAATGCAAATCATTATAATCTCTCCAGTGCTTGATGTCATTCTCCCTGATTAAATACATCGGACGAATCAGTTCCATTCCTTCAAAATTCGTGCTGTGAAGCTTCGGCATCATGGTCTGCACCTGTGCCCCATAGAGCATTCCCATTAAAATGGTCTCAATAACATCATCGTAATGATGTCCCAGCGCAATCTTATTACAGCCTAATTCCTTTGCCTTACTATATAAATAACCACGGCGCATTCTCGCACACAGATAGCATGGAGAATTCTCAATCTCATATACCGCATCAAAAATCTGTGTTTCAAATACCGTAATCGGAATCTGCATCAGCTCTGCATTCTGTTCAATGACCTTACGGTTGGTCTCACTGTATCCCGGATCCATCACTAAGAATACCAGTTCAAACTGGAATTTATTATGCCGCTGCAATTCCTGAAAAAGTTTTGCCATCAGCATAGAATCCTTGCCACCGGAAATACATACCGCTACTTTGTCTCCCGGCTGTAACAGTTCATATTCATTGATTGCTTTTGCAAATTTACTGAAGATTGCTTTATGAAATTTCTTGCGGATGCTCTTCTCTATCTCCTGACAGCGTTCCTCTTTCTCCGATGTTTTCTTCTGGAAGCTGTCCATCAGATATGCGCCGTAACCGCCCTCTAAGCTGACTGCATCAAAACCATCTTCTCTTAATCTTTCTGCCACTCCGATACTGTTGATTCCCTTGGTGCAAAAAAGTACCAGACGCTTGTGCGCTGATAATTCCTCTTTTCTTGAAAGAATCTCCTGCTCCGGCAGATTGACTGCTCCCTTGATGCTTCCATAACGGAATGCATCCTCATTTCTGATATCTATTAACTGGTATTCCCCAGCCTTATATTCTTTTAACTGTGCCAGACTAATCTCTGTATCTGCCATGTTTTTGCTCCTTAATTCTAAGTTTTCTCTTATTTTATACTAGGCGTTTTCTTTTATCAATACTTTCTGCTTCCATTTTCCACTCCGCCAGCGTAAAATCATTCCCACTGCCCGGACGCATTCATCCATTGCCATGCCGATATATGCGCCGCAAACCAGCAGCCCAAGATGAATTCCGAAGAAATAGGTTCCGCCCACCGCGCAAAGATACATGAACACCGCTGCTATTGCCGTGGTAAACGCCGCATCTCCACTGGTCTTTAAGGCATTTCCATATACCAGATTGGTCACCCGCCCGATTTCAAGGACAATATCAATTGCCAGCAGTTTTCCAACCAGAGACACCATCTGCGGGTCATCGGTAAACATCCGAATCAGCCAGTGGGACGATAAAGCAAATATGCTTTCTAATATGGTTGCAACAATGACTCCCACCAGGGCTGCTTTTCTGGTTCCTTTATCGCAGGCTTCATAATCCTGTGCTCCAATCCGCCAGCCGACCATAATCGCATTTGCCTGGGCTAACGCTGCACCCACACAATAAGAAAAATTGGTAATCTGCATGGCATAGGAACGGGCTGTTACATTCATTCCATTGGCATCCATCTGATTCAAGAAACGGATAATCAATGTCATTGCTACATTATATAATGCCGTTTCCATGGCAGACGGCAGTCCAACTTTGACAATCTGTCCGAATACCACACGGTTCTTAAGCCGCTCCTTCTTCTCCTTTGCATGGATATAATGATGTCCGAAACAGATGACCAGTCCAAGATTTAATACCCTTGAAATCACTGTTGCCGCAGCAACTCCCGCTACTCCGTAATGAAAGCCAAAGAGGAATACCGCATTTAAGATAATGTTTAAAATATTAGCAGATACCGTTGCCACAAGAGGCTGTCTGGTATATCCAAAAGCTCTTAAATAACTCGAGAAAATTGGAATCAGTGCATTTAAAATGCATCCACCTCCCACAATTCTAAGGTAAGTCTTTGCATATTCCATCAGTGAATCTGCTACTCCAACCGCAGATAAAATTGCTCCGGATTGAAAGAACAAAAATACCGCAAGAATTGCTCCCACAATGGCATTAAATAACATGCCAAGCTGTCTTGCCTGATATGCAATTTCTTCTTTTCCGGCACCGATATACTGCGTCATAACTGCAATCATTCCGGCTGAAATAACAGAAAACATAATGATGAAAATTCCGATATAAGTATTGGCTGTTCCAACTGCACCAACTGCTGCATCTCCTACGGAGGAGAGCATCAGGGTATCTACCATACCGGAAAGCATATAACATAAGGTTTCCAGACAGATTGGCACGAATAATTGTCCAAGGGTTTTCTTTTGTTCCACGTTTTGTCCTCTTTCTTTTCTTTCGATAGTATTTCATATTTTATCATTTATCTTTTTGACTAACATCTGTGTGGTCTGCCAAAATGGGATGCGGTATCAGGGTGTAAACAAATTCCAGATACTACTAACAGCCCTGATAAGCATCCCTGCTTTGGCAGACTACACAGACATTTATCTAACTAGCAAATACCAACTAGTTAAATAGCAAATACTAAATAACACGCAGCAAATGGCAAATAGTAAAAATCAATAGCTATTCGCAATTATAAAAAAGTGTCTTCGACACTCTCAGCTCCCCTGACCCCTCATTCATGAGGGGAAGGGGTTTCCCTTTGTCTTTCTTTATTGTAAAATTCTATTAT
>ONAD01000022.1 GCA_900315735.1 uncultured Lachnospiraceae bacterium
TCATAAGATTATTATGAAGGATTTTAAGGCAAAAGAAAACCCCTAATCCCCTCAAGATTGAGGGGAAGGGGAGTTGAAGTGCCAAAGGCACTTTTTTACGCGTAAAAACACATTGATTCATACGAAAAAATGTAATATAATACATTAAAAGATATGATAAAATTTAAAGAAGGGAGAGTGGATACACATGAAGCGTAAAATAACATCTAAATTGTATGAGTGGAAAAATATGAAAAAAGGCAGAATGCCTTTGCTTATTTATGGTGCAAGACAGGTTGGAAAAACATTTGAAATGCGGGAATTTGGAGCATTATATTATAAAAATACAGTCTATGTAAATTTTGAAACGGACGAAAAAATCGGAAAGTATTTTGACACAGATATTCATGCAGATTATATTATTGCCATATTAGAAAAATATTATCAGGTGAAGATTGTACCGGAAAATACGCTCATTATTTTTGATGAGGTACAGATGTGTGAAAGAGCATTAACTTCTTTAAAATATTTTTCAGAAGAGGCACCGGAATACCATGTAATAGCTGCGGGAAGTCTGCTGGGTGTGGCAGTGAATCGTGAAAAATATCCATTTCCTGTGGGAAAAGTTCAGATGCTTACCATGTATCCGATGGACTTAGAAGAGGTATTGTGGGCTAAGGGAAAGCAACTGCTTTCTGATACCATCCGGGAACATTATGAAAATAATCAGCCGATAGATGAGATATTGCACGAGGAAGCCCTGCAGGAGTTTTATCATTATTGCATTGTTGGAGGAATGCCGGCAGCAGTAAAAGCAGACCTTGCAAAAGACAGTCCATTGGAGCAGACGGAAATCCGTCAGATGCTGTTAAATTCTTATATTGCAGATATGACAAAATATGCCAATCAGACGGACACCGTGCGTATTTTTGAAGCGTATGATTCCCTGCCGGCACAGTTGGAAAAAGAAGCAAAAAAATTTCAGTACAAGCTGATAAAATCAGGAGCACGGGCATCTCAATATGGAGATGCAATTGATTGGCTGATTCGGGCTGGAATTGTAAATAAATGCATGAAGTGCAGTCAGGGATTTTATCCGGTTGCGGCATATCAGGATGTAAGCGCGTTCAAATTATATTACAGTGATATGGGAATTATGTCCGCAAGAATCGGAATGACATTGGAAGTATTACAAAGCATGGAAACAGAACATTTTCGTGGTATACTGACAGAAAACTATGTCGCAATTGCTTTAAAAACAAATGGTTATGATCTTCATTACTGGGAGTCTGATAATACGGCGGAAGTGGATTTCCTGATACAAAAAGACAGTCACGTTATCCCGGTTGAGTGTAAGGCTGGAAACCATGTGAAAGCCAAAAGCATGATGGTTTATATGGAAAAATACAATCCTTCGTATGCAATCCGGATTTCAACAAGAAATTTTGGAATGGCAAAAGAAATAAAATCAGTTCCGCTATATAGTGTATTTTGCATCTAAAATGTTATGTGCCTTATCGTACAGCAACAGTAAGTTGCTTTTCCAAAACTGAATTTACCGGTATGATATGGATAAAGGAGGTAGCAACGATGGAGACAAAAAATATTATTCTGGAACTTCGCACGCAAAAAGGGATGTCTCAGGATGAACTGGCAGAAAAAATCATGGTAACGCGGCAGGCGGTTTCCCGCTGGGAAAATGGTGAAACGGTGCCGAATACAGAAACACTGAAACTTTTGTCGAAGGAATTTGATGTTTCGATTAATACGCTTTTGGGAGAACCGAGAAAACTGATTTGCCAGTGCTGTGGAATGCCGATTGACGATACCATATTAGGTCGCGAAAAAGATGGCACATTGAATGAGGAATATTGCAAGTGGTGCTATGCCGATGGAACGTATACCTATAACAATATGGATGAATTAATCGACATATGTGTTAAAAATATGGTAAGCGAAGACTTTACAGAAGAGCAGGCGCGCGCATATATGAAAGAAATGCTACCAAAGTTAGATTATTGGAAAAGATATGATGAACTCAGCGACAATGGAGAGTTTGAGGAGTTTAAACACCAGCTAATAAAGGAAATAAATGAACTTCACATAGACGGACTTCCTAAGGTCGAAAAATTAAATGCACTGGTAGGAAAATATGTGAATTTAGAGTATACACTTCCGAATGGGAAAAAAGTAAAATTTCTGGATGACCAGAAAACATATCTTGGAAACCAGCTGGAATCGGAATTTGGCGGTGAAAGATGTTTTGGTATCCTTGCAAATATGGATTTTATCCTGATATGCACTTATGAGGAAAATGGTGAAAATCCGGAGTTACTTCTTTACAAAAAAAGATGATTGCAGTTTTATTGCAAAAAATTAAATAGTGTGAAATGTTGATGGAACGTCGGTACAGTTTGTATCGGCGTTTTTGTGTTGTCAAGCATTCGTAAGAAGTTACCAGTGGAAGGCTCAGTAAGTGTCACTAATTAACATTTTTATTTTAAACCATTTGTGAAAATATTTCTGCAATAACCATAGAAAAAGGCAGCTAAATGCGTTAAACTAAAAAATAGTATAGTATTGAAAAAATAAGGAACGGTACAGGAAATGAGAAAGCCAGAAGAGAACAATAAATTTAGAAAAAAGGAAAATGTTAAAAAGGAAAATGTTAAAAAGGAAAATGTTAAAAAGGAAACTACTAAAAAGGAAGCTGTAAAAAAAGATTTTTCTCAAAAAGAGCGCAGCAATAAAAAAACGTCCGGGAAAGAGCCATTCAAAAAGCAGCATGGTTCGAAATCGGAACGTCCGGAAAAACACATCTGCCCACCGGGAGAATGTGATCTTGCAAAAAAATGTGGCGGCTGCCAGTATCAAGGAATGGATTATGAAAAGCAGCTCAATAAGAAGCATCGGGAAGTAAAAGAACTTTTAGGCAGCTTTGGAAAAGTGGAGCCGGTTATCGGAATGCAGGAGCCATTTCATTATCGGAACAAGGTCAATGCCACGTTTCAGCGGCTGAAAAACGGAACGGTGATTTCCGGGGCATATCAGCAGGGAACACATTCGGTGGTAAAGATTGATGAATGTCAGATTGAGGATAAGATTGCGGACAGCATCATTTATGATATTCGTGGAATGCTTCGTTCCTTTAAAATAAAAGTATATGACGAGGACAGCGGATATGGATTACTGCGTCACGTTCTGGTAAGAAGAGGCTTCCGTACCGGCGAAGTTATGGTTGTTCTGGTGCTGGCTTCCCCAATTCTGCCGTCAAAAAATAATTTTGTAAAAGCACTTCGTGAAAAGCATCCGGAGGTTACAACGGTGGTGGTAAATGTGAATGACCGGCGAACCAGCGTTGTCTTAGGTGAGCGGAATATTACCATTTATGGAAAAGGCTTTATCGAGGACGAGCTGTGTGGACTTCGTTTTCGCATTTCTCCATCTTCATTCTATCAGGTGAATCCGATGCAGACAGAAATCCTTTATGGTAAAGCCATTGAGTTTGCCGGACTGACCGGAAAAGAAAAGGTAATTGATGCTTATTGCGGCATTGGTACCATTGGCATGGCAGCAGCAGGAAAAGCCGGCTCTGTCATTGGTGTAGAAGTGAACCGGGATGCGGTGCGTGATGCCGTCACCAATGCAAAGCGCAATAACATGAAAAATATCACATTTTACAATGAGGATGCCGGAGAGTTCATGGTCAAGATGGCAGCACAGGGCGAGACTGCCGATGTGGTATTCATGGATCCGCCTCGTGCCGGAAGTGACGAGGCATTCCTTTCCTCACTGCTTCAACTTTCCCCAAAGCGTGTGGTCTATATTTCCTGCAATCCAGTCACCCAGGCACGGGACCTGAAGTATTTTACAAGCCACGGCTACCGGGTGGAGCGGTGCCAGCCGGTGGATATGTTCCCGTGGACGTATCATGTGGAAGTTGTGTGTGTGCTTTCAAAACTTAAATCAGGACATCATATATCGACAGAAGTTAACTAGATGATATGAACATGATTTGTGCAGAGAAAAAAGCAATATATGAAGAGCAGATTTAACGTAATTATTAAAATAAATTTTAGTGAGAGGAAACTTTAAAATTTTGTGGGAGGGATGGAATTATGCCATTTGAAAAAGGTGGAAGAGCAGACAAACAAGGGAATAGATATGAGATAAACTGTATAATTTATGAACTTCTCAAAATTTTGAATGAAACAAATTATAGTGTTATTGTTGAAGCACTTGGTATAGATGAAGTTGGTACTGATATATTAGTAACGACTTTTGATGGAGAGAAAGAGCATCAACAATGTAAAGCACGGAATGCAAGTAAAGAGTATTGGGATATTTCGGATTTAAAAGGGAAAGGTATATTTTTTCGTGGAAGACTCAGTTAAATAGGGATAACAATAGAAGAGTGTCATTAGTTAGTCCTATGACGTGTTCCTTTTTGTTTGATTTACATAATCGAGCATGCAATACTAGTGGTAATGCAGAAGATTTTTATGATATACAAATCATGAAAAGTAGTAAAGAATTTCGAAAATTCTACAAAAGTTTTTGCAAGGAAATGGATTTGAATAGTGAAAAAGAAGTTGATGTCTTAAAAAGTATTGATTATTTGAAGAGAATTTTTTATAAGCAGATATCAGAATACGAGTTAGAGGAACGTATAAGTCAGAATATACAATATTTGTTTAACAGTGAACAAAAATTAGTTTACAATGCATTACTTTCATTTGCTACAGCAGAGAATATATTAGGAAAAGAAATTACACAATCCATATTAAGCGACTATTTTATAAAACAGGAAATTATTCTTCGACTAAAAGAGGGAGATAAAAGAATCGCACCGAGAATTGAGGAGATTAATCAAGAGTATAGGGAAAATTTCAGGGCATTGCAAGGTACTTTGATACATAGAGATGAATTTGATGATTGCATAAAATCTATTGAAAATGAAAAATCAACTATTATTTCTGGAGGTGCTGGTTCTGGAAAAAGTGGGTGTACAGAAGCAATTCTAAATTATTGCGAAGAAAGGAAAATTCCACATATTGCGATAAAACTTGATCAGAGAATACCTTATAAAAATTGTGAGATTTGGGGAAAAGGGTTAGGACTTCCCAGTTCAATTGCTCATTCTTTGCACTGCACTTCAAGAAATGAAAATGCAGTAATTATTTTAGATCAATTAGATGCTTTAAGATGGACACAGGCAAATTCTAGCGAAGCACTTGCAGTTTGTTTAGAGTTAATTAGACAGGTAGAATACTTAAATTATGAAAGAAAGAAAAAAATAATTATAATATTTGTCTGCAGAACATATGATCTTGAAAATGATAATAATATAAAATCTCTATTTAAAAAGAAGGAATCTTCAGAGAATGTTTGGAAAATAGTTAAAGTAGGTGATTTTAAAGAAGATGTTGTAAAAGATATTATTGGTAAAAACTATGAACAATTGTCATTTAAATTAAAAAGACTATTAAGAATACCAAGTAATCTTTATATCTGGCAACATTTGGAAAAAAAGAAATTTATGGGGATGGTTTAATTACCAGTCATTTGATAGATAAATGGTTTGAGCAAATATGTAGAAAAAGTATAACCATGGGATTACAGCAAAGAACTATTACTGAAACGAAAATAAGAATTGTTGATGTTTTGGAGAAAACAGGACGTTTGTATGTTCCTAAACAAATACTGAATGTTGAAGAAGCTGGATTAGATTATCTGATATCATCAGAAATTGTTGTGATTCAAAATGATAGGGTGGGCTTTGTGCATCAATCGATTTTAGATTATTTTATGTCACAAAGAATGATGGAAAAATATTTTCAGGTGCAAAAGCTGGAAAATATTATAGGCGAAAAATGCAGACAAACGCCCGGAAGACGATATCAGGTACAGATGTTTTTGCAGAATCTTTTGGAATATAATAGTGAAGACTTCATCTTATTTGGTAAGGAAATGTTAATTTCAGATAACATAAGATATTATGTCAAATATGTTTTTTATGAGATTTTGGGACAAATTCAAGAACCAGATGATAATATTATTCAATTCATTATAGATAATTGTGAAAATGAGATTTATGGAAATTATTTGCTGAATAATGTTATTTTTACGAGAAAGCAATATATAACTATATTAAGAAATCAAGGTGTTTTAGAACGATGGTATTCGATGGAGGAGAAAAAAAGTATTGTTTTTAATTTGTTGACGAGTATTGCACCAAATTTAGATGTTGAGGATATTTCTTTTATTGAAAGACATGCTTTTAGTGATAAAAGTGATGATGAGCAGTTTATGCGATGTTTTCTTCATGATATAACACAGGAAAGTGATGAAATGTTTGAACTTCGGATGATGTTTTATGAACATTATCCGAAGTACGCAAAAGAAATTTATATAGATGTCAAAACAATGATGAATCAATTTGAAGGGAGAACGATACGGCTTATTTCATTTTTGCTGAAAAATAAAATTAAAAGTCAAGGGAGATATGTATATCGTTACGAGGAAGAATTAGTGGATTCAGATAATTCTTTTTTAGTGGATAACGGGGAATATATACTTAAAGAATTGCTTCAATATATACCAAAGGAGTGTGGGTATGAAGTAAAGTATGGCGATTGGTCAGGAGTACATATGTATAAAAGTAGTATTGAAAGGACTTGTGTGGAGTTAGTTAAAAAGGCGACCATAGCTTTGTGCTACAAATCTCCAGAGTATTTTTGGAAATGCTATGAACCATATATGGGGCAGGGGTATTATGTGTTTAATGAAATTATTCTAACAGGATTGACAGTTTTGTCTCCTGAATATAGTAATCGGATAATGCGTTATCTCTGCAGTGATATGGACAAAAATATTTTTGATTACACGAGTGGAGCAGAAGATGAATTAGGGCTTGTAAAAGAGGTTCTAAAAATTCATGGGAATAGTTGTGATAAAGAAGAATTATTAATGATAGAAAATGCAATTTGCCGATATATTTCTCCAAAGGCGTCTGAATGGTATAAAAGAAGAATTGAGCAGAATGAACGAAAAGAATGTCAACCTGTGTATTGGAGTTTTTGGGGAGATTTGCAGTATGAATTATTACGATATTTACCAGAAGAGAGAATTAGCAAAAAAGCAAAAGAATTATTGCGTATACTAGATAGGCGTTTTCATAAAGAACCGTTGTGCTATTATAATAAGAATGGACATGCAGGATGGAGAAAGTCTCCTGTTTCAGGTAAAAATATTAGTAAGGGTCAGTGGCTTCAAATTATTACAAACAACAAGTTGAAGAATCGAGATGGTCGTAGATGGATTGAAGTAGAAGGCGGATTTATTGAAAGTTCTTATGAAGCCTATGCAAGTGATTTTCAATTGGTGGTAGAACAACATCCACAGGAGATGATAGAACTTGTTTTAAAGAATAAGGAACGAGTGTTGCCTGCTTTTGTAGATTCGCTGTTTTTAGGAGTGGAAGTATCGGAAAAGTTGGATGAGGTTGATTCTGTAGTTATAGAGAGGTTATTGGTTGAATTTCCGTGTGACATGAAAAGTTATAGGGCTTTGTATTTTTGTAAGATAGTTGAAAAAATAAGTAATGTTAATTGGTCACCGGAGGTAATGGAACAATTAATGAATATTGCTTTGAGACATTGCAATCCAGAATTAGATAACCCAATGGTAACAAATTCAGAAGATAAAGAAATGAAGAGTTGCAATATGTTGCATAGCAATGCATTAAACTGTGTGAGAGGCAGTGCAGCAATGGTGATAGGACATTTGCTCTGGGAAGATCAGGAAGCGTTTTTACGATTTAAAGATGTTATTGAAGGATTGATGAAAGATGAAAATCCTGCAGTGCGTTTTGCTTCATTGTATGCTTTATGGCCATCTTATAATATTGATAGAGAATGGGCTGCGGAAAAGATATTGCATTTGTATGAGTCAGACATTCGAATGGCAAGTTTTTGTGATTCGAAAAATATGTTCTTTCTCTTATATCCCCAATATAAAGAAAGAATTATTCGCATTATCGAGAAATGTTTTGAATCTGAAGATAAGCAACTTGTAGAGTTAGGAGGATATGCTGTCTGCGAATTTTATATACGACATAATGAATTTGAAGCAACTATAATGGCTGTTCAATCTAAAAGTGAAGAGCAAATCAAGGTTATATTAGATATGGCTGTAATTTATTTGAACGTCAATGATTATCGAAATAAAGCCAAAAATATAATACTTACTTATAAGAACGTTGATGCAGATGTAGAATTTCCATTAGCCAAAATGTTTTATGATAAGTATGTTGATGCCGAGCGTGATAAAGTGTTTTTGCAGGAATTTATGAAAACTAAAGTAAGTAGAAGGTTGGTAAGGGCATTTGTTCGTTATTTAGAGGAAAGTGCAGTTTTTGTCGTTGATTATGCAGATATTATAATACAGCTTTGCGAGAATGTTTTAAAGATGGAGATTAAAGAGTTGAGAAAACAATGGGGCATAGAAAATGAGCTTTCAAAGCTGATTATTTCTTTATATGATAAGACCGCTAATTCTAGTAGAATGACAGATAAACAGATCGCTGATAAGTGTTTAAACTTATGGGATATCATGTTTGAAAGACAACTTGGATCAGTAAGAGAAATTAGCAGACAATTGATGGAACGGTAAAGAGAGAGAGGGAGCCAAAGAAAATATAGAAATGCAGGTGATAAAGTTATGTTAAAGTTAAAAGAAGGATACCATGTCCCATTTCCGGAGAAACTTTCGGAAGGATATGAAATGGAAGAAAATAGTATCGTTGCAAATGTGGGAGTTGACAAATTAGAAGAGGTAATACAGCATTTTATTGCAATTAAGGATGAGCCAATATTTTTTATTCTTGAATTGCCGGCTTCTGGTGAAAAGGAATCACCAAAAGCTTCGGGAATTGTGACAGCACTTCATAAAGACATTTATTATATTGATGGATGTAGTGTTGATGCGGCACTTATTTTATTTGAAAGAACAAAAGATTTGCTGTTAGCAGATGGAATGTGCCAATTTGGCTTTGGATGCCATGAATCAAATGATGAAATAATGGTTGAGAAGTACAATGTTGTTTCTATATATAGTCAGGATATACAAAAATATAATGATTTTTATGAACCACATAATATTAGAGAAGCAGAAAATTTCGTTACAGCCTGGGATACATTTTCGCTGGAACATCCGGGTTCATCGGAGAGAATAGAGAAAAATGGAAAAACAGTATACGATTTACCGGAATTGTTAAAAGGGTGGGGAATCTATTTAGCGGAAACTGTCGAAGAGTAGCAGTTGAGAAATTTATGGCATGGCTAAAAAATGCTCCATTGACAACCACCCCACCCTGCCGTATACTAACTCTAGATTTGATTTTGAAGGGAGAGTGTCCAATGAGAAAATAATTGACTTTTGAGAGCATGAAGATTTTAACTGCGGTAATTATACCGCTATTTCGTGTTGCCAAAAGTGGATTATGTTCTCATGACCACTCTTTTTTTGTTGCAATTAATTAGCATAACGGATAAGAAACTGCTGGTGACAAGAACGTAACCACTATTTGGTAACAGATAGGAGGCTATATGTCACAGATTAGAGTAAATCATTTAACATTTGCATATGAGGGAAGCTTTGATAACATTTTCGAAAATGTTTCCTTCTCTATTGATACGGACTGGAAACTTGGATTTATCGGAAGAAATGGGAAAGGAAAATCCACGTTTTTAAACTTGCTGATGGGAAAATATGAATATACCGGTTCTATTACTTCAAATGCCGTTTTTGATTATTTCCCATATGATATTTCAGAGGAAAAATGGGAATTTCCGGCGGCAGAATTTGTAGAAGAATTCAAGGCAAATCTTGAATTGTGGAGAGTTTATGCAGAACTTTCGAAGCTGCAGGCAGATGCAGAAATCATGTATCGGCCATGGAAAACACTGAGCTTTGGAGAGCAGACCAAAGTTATGTTGGCGGTTCTGTTTTCGGGAGAAAATGATTTCCTTTTGATAGATGAACCTACCAATCATCTGGATGATGAGAGCCGGGAAATTGTAAAACGGTATCTTGCATCGAAAAAGGGCTTTATCCTGGTTTCTCATGACAGGGATTTGCTGGATGCCTGCGTAGACCATGTGCTGGTGCTGAATCGCAGTACCATTGAGGTGCAGGCGGGCAACTTTTCCTCCTGGTGGGAAAATAAAGAGAAGAAGGACAATTTTGCAGTAGCAGAAAATGAAAAGCATAAAAAGGAAATAAGTAAGCTCAACGAAGCAGCAAAGAGAGTGCGCAATTGGTCGGAAAAGAGTGAGAACAGCAAAATTGGTTTTGACCCCATAAAGGAAAATGACCGGAGTATCAGCACCCGGGCATATATCGGTTCGAAAACCAAGAAAATGCAGGCAAGAGTAAAGCAGATGGATCAGCGGATACAGACAGAGATTGCAGAAAAAGAGGGACTGCTGGTGGACTTAGAGCAACCCATTGATTTGAAACTGAATCCGCTGACGCATCATAAAGAAGTGCTGGTGTCGGCATATCAATATGGTTTGCGGTATAAAGATGCCGATAAAATGCTGTTTGAAAACCAGACCTTTGAAATCAGAAACGGAGACCGTTTATTTATCAGTGGGAAAAATGGAAGCGGAAAGACCAGTCTGATAAAAGCAATTTTAGGAGAAACGGAAAATCTTTTGGAGCAGGGAGATTTAAGAATTGCTTCCGGAATAGAGATTTCTTATATCAATCAGGACACTTCGCATCTTAGAGGAACCGTGCACTCTTTTTGTATGGAGTACCAGTTAGAGGAAAGTCTGTTTTGCAGTATTTTGCGGCAGCTTGATATTGGACGGGAACAGTTTGCCAGAAATCTGGAAGAATATTCCGAAGGACAGAAGAAAAAGGTGGTGATTGCAGCCAGCCTTTTGAAACCGGCGCATTTGTATATCTGGGATGAACCACTGAATTATATTGATGTTTTTTCAAGAATGCAGCTGGAAAATCTGATTCTTAGATACCAGCCAACCATGCTGGTGGTAGACCATGATGTGAGGTTTCGGGAGAAGATTGCAACGAAAACAGTCTGGTTGTAAAAACACGCATTGCGTTGTTTTTTGGATTATGTTATAATTTGAAACACGCAATGCGAGGTAATGAAGATGGATACAGCCCAGAAAATAAAAGAATTGAGGAAGAGTGCAGGAATGACCCGCAAAGAATTTTCGGAGCATACGGGCATTCCTATTCGTACTCTTGAGGATTGGGAAGCTGCAAGACGGACTCCACCGGAATATATTCCAAGATTAATCGATTATCAGTTGAAATATGAGAAGTTGATGCAGGAAAAGGAAGTTAAAAATGCCGAAGAATAGAATTATCAAAGTACAAAATATACCTATTACCATAGTTGAAGCTGATATGGATGATTATATATGTATTACCGATATGGCTGCTGCAAAATCGGAGCATTCACGAGCCGCAGATGTAGTTAGAAACTGGCTTAGAAACAGAACAACACTAGAATTTCTGGCAACATGGGAGGAAATATATAATCCGGAATTTAAAGTGTTCGAATCTGAACACTTTAAAAAGCAGGCAGGCTTATTAACATTTACGCCAAGTGTTACTGAATGGGTAGAGAAAACTGGAGCAATAGGTCTTTATGTAAAGAAAGGACGCTATGGCGGAACATTTGCTCATAAAGATATAGCATTTGAATTTGCATCGGCAATCAGTCCTGTATTCAAATTGTATTTGATTAAGGAATTTCAACGACTGAAGGAGAAAGAGAATGACCTTAAGAAAATAGAATGGGATGCAAAAAGATTTCTTACGAAAAACAATTATTTGATACAGACAGATGCAGTAAAGAATTATTTAATACCTAAGTATAATTTTAGAGAAAATCTTCAATGGCTTCCATATGCTGAAGAAGCGGATTTGCTAAATGTTGCATTATTTGGATTTACGGCAAAGGCTTGGAGGGATGCTAATCCCGAGTTAGCTAAGAACAGCAATATAAGAGATTATTCTTCGATTAATGAATTAACTGTATTATCTAATCTTGAAACCCATAATGCACAAATGATAAGAGAAGGAAAAACAAAAGAGGAAAGGTTTACTGTACTAAAGGAGATTGCAGAGTACCAGATACGTATACTAAGCGAGGCTCAAAGTATTAGCAAGGAAATCGAAGAAACCTCCAGCACCCAATAAAAGAGGACCCACCATATGACCAAAGAAGAATGGTACCGGCAGCTTTTTGAACATTTATCTGCCTCAAAATTCAGAAGCAGCTTTCATTTAAAACAAAAAGATATTGCATATATAAAAGAAAAAGGACTGGATGTAATCCGGGAGCATGCCAGGGATTTTATTGCCAAAAGGGAGGCACCGGCAGTAATTCCAAACGATGGAAAGCAGACGCCCATGCGGGGACATCCTGTTTTTGTTGCCCAGCATGCAACGGCAACCTGCTGCCGGGAGTGCATTCGAAAGTGGCATAAGATACAGCCGGGGAAAGAACTGAGCCAGGTGCAGCAGGAATATCTGGTGGATGTGATTATGACATGGATAGAAAAAGAGTTGTCACATTACGATAGCCAAATGTGAAATTAAATGTTAAAATACCACAATAGGGTTATTACGAAGAGAGAAAGGTATTTTATAATGGTAGTTTCAATTATTGAAAAAGTGTATTCATTTTTATGGGGAGATTGGATTACAATTCCGCTTCCGGGGGGAGGCAGTATTGGCATTTCACTGCTGATTATTCTTTTGATTCCAACTGGTATTTATTTTACGATTCGGACAAAGTTTTTGCAGATAAGGTTGTTCCCGGATATGGTGCGGGCACTGGTGGCAAAGAAGGAGCATAAGGATAGTCTGTCTACTTTTCAGACGCTGATTGTGTCCACGGCAACCCGCGTAGGAATGGGAAATCTGGTAGGTGTAGTTGCGGCAGTATCTGGGGGTGGAGCCGGAGCGGTATTTTGGATGTGGATTACAGCGCTGATTGGTTCAGCTACAGCATTTATTGAAGCAACGCTGGCACAGCTGCATAAGGAAAAAGACCCGCTGTATGGCGGTTACCGGGGCGGTCCGGCTTACTATATCCATCACTTTTTTGAAGAAAAGTCAGGAAAGAAGAAAAACCATGTGCTGATTGCAGTATTGTTTGCCATATCCGGTCTGATTTGCTGGTGTGGAATCAGCCAGGTAATCAGTAATTCGGTGGCATCTTCCTTTGAAAATGCATTTCATATTCCGCCATTATATACAACAATTGTGTTGGTTGCAGTTGCGGCTGTGATTGTATTGCGGAAAAATGCAACCGTAAAAGTACTGGATATGATAGTACCG
Source organism: uncultured Lachnospiraceae bacterium (assembly GCA_900315735.1). Taxonomy (GTDB): domain Bacteria; phylum Bacillota; class Clostridia; order Lachnospirales; family Lachnospiraceae; genus Roseburia_C. Next base: position 13,366 of record ONAD01000022.1, read on the forward strand.
ATTATGGCAGTGTGCTATTTCTTTATTACATTATTTATTATTGTAGTAAATTTCCGCAGCATTCCGGGCGTGTTTGACCGGATTTTTGAAGAGGCATTTGGAATCCGGCAGGTAGTGGCCGGAGGATTCGGGGCAGTCATTATGAATGGAGTTAAGAGAGGACTGTTTTCTAACGAAGCAGGTTCCGGTTCTGCACCTTGTGCGGCGGCGGCAGCGGAGTGTGATAATCCGGTACGTGCGGGGCTGACACAGGCATTGGGCGTATTTATCGATACGATTATCATTTGCAGTTGTACCGCTATGATTATGCTTATTGCACCGGAAAAAGTAGTGGCAGGAAAATCCGGTATGGATTTGTTGCAGTCTGCTATGCAGTATCATCTGGGCAGATTTGGCGTTATCTTTATTGCATTGACATTATTCCTGTTCAGCTTTTCCACATTTCTTGGAATTTTGTTTTATGCCAGAAGTAATGTGGCATATTTATTTGGAGATAAATGGATCTGGCAGACCCTTTATAAAATAGTTGCGCTGGTTATGCTTTTTATCGGCGGAATTGCAACCTACACTTTTGTATGGGATTTAGGTGATGTAGGAATCGGACTGATGACCATATTTAACATCGGAATTCTGTATCTTATGGGTGGACAGGCATTGAAGGCATTGTCGGGGTATGAGAAAGAGAAAAAAGCCCGGAAGAAAGGGCAGAAAAAATAAGTAGTATAGAATACGTTTTAGCTATTTCTTAACATACAGTATAGGTATTCGACATACCTCCGGGAAGCTTTTATAATAAAAATAAAGTGAAGGAGGGTGATAGAATGGAATATACAAAATTAGGAAATACAGATATTGAAGTATCAAAATTATGTGTGGGCTGTATGAGTTTTGGAAAGGCTGGAACGATGCATGACTGGACGCTGGATGAAGATGAAAGTGAGAAAGTTATACGCCATGCATTAGACCTTGGCATTAATTATTTTGATACGGCCAATGGATATTCAGCCGGAACCAGTGAAGAGTATTTAGGAAGAGCAATTAAGAAAAACATTGCAAGAGAGAAAGTCGTTCTTGCATCCAAAGTATATTTTAATGAGGGAAGACTTTCAAAAGCAGCTATCATGCGGGAAATCGATGGAACATTAAAGCGTCTGGGAACAGATTATCTGGATGTTTATATTATTCACCGTTTTGATTATGAAACACCGATGGAAGAAACCATGGAAGCACTGCATGAACTGGTAAAGAGCGGAAAAGTGCGTGCCATCGGAGCGTCTGCCATGTATGGCTATCAGTTTTATAATATGCAGTTAATTGCAAAGGAGCATCATTATACACCATTTTATGTTATGGAAAATCATTATAATTTACTGTATCGCGAAGATGAACGTGAGCTGATTCCGATTTGCAGACAGATGAATGTGTCACTGATGCCATATAGTCCGCTGGCAGCAGGTCATCTGGCAAGACCGACCTGGGAATCTGATTCTCTGCGGGGAAAAACAGACCGTGTGGCAAGAGGAAAATATGACCGCATGGAAGAACAGGATATGGAAATTGTGAAACGTGTTTCAGAGCTTGCAGCGAAGCGTCAGTGTAAGATGTCACAGATTGCCATTGCATGGCAGTGGGCAAAAGGAGTGGCTTCCCCGATTATCGGAGCAACGAAGCCGCAGTATTTATCCGATGCTGCAGATGCCCTGAATGTGAAATTAACAGAGGAAGATATTGCTTATCTGGAAGAGATGTATGTACCGCATCCGATTGTGGGTGCTATTGATAAAAATCCGGCACAGGGCGTTATTCTTTTGGATGAAAAGAAATAATAAAAAAGAAGTAGTTATCAAAACCGGTGATTCCATGTTATACTGGGGAGAAGAAACTACAAAAGGAGAAAATTATAGTTATGAGTCGTGAATCATTTAAGTCCCGGCTGGGATTTATACTGGTAAGTGCGGGATGCGCAATCGGAATTGGAAATGTGTGGAGATTCCCCTTTGTGGCAGGACAGAATGGCGGAGGACTTTTTGTACTGTTCTATCTTATATTCCTGATTGCCATGGGACTTCCGGTATTGACAATGGAATTAGCGGTCGGAAGAGCCAGCAGAAAGAGTGCAGTTTTAGGATATAAGGCATTGGAGAAGCCGAAGAGTAAATGGCATATTCATGGCTGGGTGGCAATTTTCGGCTGTTATATGCTGATGATGTATTACACTACCGTTTCCGGCTGGATGGTAACTTATTTTTACAAATTCGTAACAGGTGAATTTACGAAAGGAATGGATGCCGAGCAGACCGGAGCTGTGCTCAGCAATCTTTTAGCAGACCCGAAACAGATGGCATTCTGGATGATACTGACGGTTGTGGTGGGATTCTTTGTATGCAGCCGTGGATTGCAGAACGGACTGGAAAAAATCAGTAAGTTTATGATGAGCGCATTGCTGATACTGATTATTGTTCTGGCAGTACACAGCCTGACACTTTCAGGAGCCGGCGAGGGATTGAAATTCTATCTGGTGCCAAACATGGACAGTGTCCGGGAAGTTGGATTGAAAAATGTAATAACCTCTGCCATGAATCAGGCGTTCTTTACTTTGAGTCTTGGCGTGGCAGCAATGGAAATTTTCGGAAGCTACATGGGCAAAGACCATACATTAGCAGGGGAAGGAGCACGCATCTGTGCACTGGATACCTTTGTGGCAATTATGGCAGGACTGATTATTTTCCCGGCATGCTTCAGTTATGGTGTGGAAGTAGGTGTAGGACCAAGTCTTATTTTTGTAACACTGCCAAATGTTTTTGTAAATATGGCAGGTGGCAGAATCTGGGGAGCACTGTTCTTCCTGTTTATGACATTTGCAAGTTTTTCCACAGTAATTGCTGTATTTGAAAATATTATGTCCTTCTGCATGGATATGTTTGGATGGAAACGTAACAAAGCGGCACTGGTAAATGGAATCATCATTCTTGTTGCCAGTCTGCCATGTGTCTTAGGATACAATGTATGGAGTAATCTCCACCTGATTGGCGGAAGGGATGTACTTGACAGTGAGGACTTTATCGTAAGTAACCTGCTGCTGCCAATCGGTTCTCTTATCTACCTTCTGTTCTGTGTAACGAAGTGGGGCTGGGGATTTGATAATTACTTAGAGGAAGCAAATACCGGAAAAGGCATAAAGATTGCAAGAAGATTAAAACCATATTTCCAGTTTATCCTTCCGATACTGATTCTGTTTATTTTGATTCAGGGATTATTATAAAAGCGGAAAAAGAGTGTAATTGCAGGAAGCATATGCTATTGCACTTGCATGATTAGAAATAAAAGTGTGCATTTTGCCATGAATTTTAACAGAAAAAGTGAAAATCTGTTAAATGCAGTTGGTAGAGTGCACACTTTTCTTTTGCTATAATTATGTTAAAAATAATAGCAAAGGTGGTAGATTTCATGAGAAAACACTACATAGACAACATTCGTATTGGAACGGTTTTACTGGTGGTATTGTACCATGTGATTTATATGTTTAATCATATTATAACCGCAGGCGTAATTGGCCCGGTTACTTCGGTGCATGGACAGGATGTAATACAATATCTGCTATATCCGTGGTTTATGGTAATATTATTTATCATAAGTGGAATGTCGGCAAAATACTATTTGGAGCATCATTCGGATAAGGAATTTATCCGGGCAAGAACCAGAAAACTTTTCGTACCATCCACAATCGGTTTATTTGTAATCGGCTGGCTGCAGGGCTATTTTAATATGGCAATCAGTGGAGCATTTTCTAATATTCCGGATTCCGTGCCGGGATTTGTCCTGTATCCGATTATGGTAGTTTCCGGAGTCGGCGTGCTTTGGACATTGCAGGTACTCTGGGTCGTATCACTGGTGTTAGTACTTCTTCGCAAAATCGAAAAAGGCAGACTGCTTAAAGTCGGAGCAAAGGCGAATATGGTAGTACTTTTATTGCTGGGCATTGTAGTATGGGGAGCCGCACAGATTTTAAATACACCGGTTATCTGCGTTTATCGTTTTGGCATTTATGGCTGTGCATTTCTGCTGGGCTATTATGTATTTTCAGAAGAGGCAGTGACCGACCGGTTAAAGAAATATTGTATTCCGCTTTCTGCCATTGCAGTTGCATTGGGAATTGCTTATACTTATATATATTATGGAGAGAATTATGCAGAGGCACCGGTGGTAAACTGTCCACTGGCAATTGCTTATGCATGGCTGATGTGCCTTGCAATCATTGGATGCATGAAACGCTGGGGTGATAAGAGTAATGCATTTACTGCATTCTGCAATAAAAAGAGTTTCGGACTTTATGTATTTCACTATCTGGCATTGTCAGCAACGGCTTATGAACTGACACAGCATACCACACTTCCTGGATGGAGTTTCTATCTCATTGGACTGGTGGCAGCATATGCAGGCGGATTGCTTTGCTATGAAATTATAGTAAGAATTCCGATTGTACGCTGGTGCGTGCTGGGAGTCAAAAAGGAGAAAAAGAATGTTTAAAGATAATCTGATTTCACTTCGCAAAATCAACAATATGTCTCAGGAGGAACTGGCAGACCGCCTGATGGTCAGCCGCCAGACCGTATCGAAATATGAGACGGGAGAGTCCCTGCCGGACATTGAAAAATGCAAAGCTCTGGCAGATATTTTCGGAGTGACATTAGATGATCTGGTAAATTATAAAAATGAGGATGGCATGGGACTTGGGGTGCCTCCGAAAGGAAAACATGTATTTGGGATGGTCAAGGTCGGCGATAAGGGGCAGATAGTGATTCCCGCCAAAGCACGGAAGTTATTCCAGATAGAGACGGGAGATAAGCTTATCGTGCTGGGGGATGAAGAACAAGGGATTGCCATTATAAAAGAGAAATCCTTTCTTTCGATGTTAAAGGAATTTCGAAAAAAGGCTAAGTAGGGAACTTCTCGGAGTTATTTTTATGCTCGGAAAGGAATAATCCAATCAGCGTGAGAACGGTTCCGATTCCGGCTAACAGAGTCAGCGGTTCCTTTAGAATGACAACGGAAGTAAGAACGGTTATCACCGGAACCATGTAGATGTAGACGCTCGTTTTTATGGCACCTAATTCTTTAACAGCATAATTCCAGATAACAAAGCAGAGCGCAGAAGCTCCCAGACCTAAGTATAGGATATTAAATAAGCTGGTGGCATTTGCAAACCGGGAAAAATCAGGCTTGAAATGAAAGAAGCCCAAAGCCGGTATCATAAAGAGGATTCCATAGAAAAAGGTCCTGCGGGTAGCAAGAATAACCGGATAGCCAAAACTGCTGATTTTTCTGGTCAGAATGGAATAGAATGCCCACACAAGAGCGGCTGCAACTGCCAGCAAATCGCCCATAGGATTAAGCTGTAACTTGGCACCGTTGAAGCTGATGAGAAAAATCCCGGTCATGGCAACCAGAAATCCGAGAAAGAACCGCAGCCGCAGTTTCTCTTCTGAGTGGATAAAAAAGTGCGCCAGTATGGCAGTAAAAAACGGAGCAATGGAAATAATCACACCTACATTGGAAGCCAGTGTAAAAGTCAGGGCGATGTTTTCCAAAAGATAATAAAGACAGATTCCGCAGAGTCCGGCAAGAACAAAAGTCAGTTCCTGTCGGTAATCTGCGGTTTTCAGTTTCTTAGGACATGCCATAAGCAAAGCCTTTGCTTCATTGATGCGAATCGTTTCTAAATAACGGTAGGGCGTAATTCCCTTTAAGCGGATAAATGCCCGCAGCAGAGTGGATTTACTGAGCCCGGCATAATGACAAATCTGTTCTAAACGAATGGGTTCTGGGTAATGCCTGCGAATAAAATCACAGGCTTTTTCAATTTCCTTCTGCCGGGGCATCTGTAAGTATTTGCCATCACTTTGGACGCATGCATAATTATCTTCCGGATGAAAAAGCAGGATAGCACCGGCACCAATCCGGTATTCTATATTCTTACAGGAGAGGGTGCGTTCGCCTTTTTCCACAAATCCAATGACATAATGCTCATGAAAATGATTGGGAAATGGCTGGACGATGCCTGCAAAATGATAGGCTTCTATTTTTAAAATATCATCATAGACTACGGTTCGTATTTCATTTTTCATAGAGACGGTTTCCTTTCGCATGTTATTGTACAATAGAAAGAGCAGTCCGTCTTGTAAAATATCTTCATTTTCGGTTTTTATTTTACCAGTGCTTCCGCATAATCCAGAGCATCCACAATATTATCATGGAAATTTTCTTTTCCAACTAATTCAATAAAACCATCTTTTTCCATTACGCGCATTGGCTGCTCGTTGACATGGGAGAATACCAGTGTGATATTTTTGCGTTTCGCACGGTTGGCAAGCTCATGGAGTGAACGCATTGCGCTGGCATCGATGGCAGGAACACTACGCATACGGATGACAACAACCTTCGTATGATGGTTGCTGTTGATATTAAGAATCTGGTCTGCCGCAGCAAAAAACATCGGACCGCAGATTTCAAAAACACTGATGGAATGCGGAATGTCACGCAGTTTTTCCGCTTCACCCGGCGTAATATCCGGAGAATCTGTGTATTTCCATGCTTTGATATCAGCCGTTTCTGCCATACGTTTCATGAAAAGCAGAGCTGCTAATACGACGCCGATTTCGATAGCAACCACAAGGTCGAAAAATACTGTTAAGAAAAAGGTGGCAACCAGGACGATGATGTCACTCTTAGGAGCCATCTTGCAAAGGCGGAAGAAAGAGGACCAGTCTGCCATGTTAGCGGCAACTACTAAAAGTACAGCAGCCAGTGTTGTCATTGGAATCAGTGCAGCCAGCGGCATCAGCACCAGAAGAATAATAGTTAAAGTGATGCAGTGGGTAATGCCGGCAATCGGAGTACGTCCACCGTTTCGGACATTGGCAGCAGTTCTGGCAATGGCTCCGGTGGCAGGAATTCCGCCGAAGAGACCGGAGAAAATATTTCCAAGGCCCTGTCCCACTAACTCCGCATTGGATTTATGGGTATCTCCAATCATACCATCGGAAACAACTGCAGACAGTAAGGACTCAATTCCTGCTAAGATTGCAATGGTAAATGCCGGGGACAACATTTCCTGTACCAGCGTCATGGAAAGGGCTGGAACGTGGAAACTTGGAAATGCAGAATTTAATTCACCGTAAACACTTCCGATGGTATTGACCGGAAGCTTCGCAAAATAAACCACTGCGGTGGTTACGATAATCGCAATCAGAGAGCCAGGAATCTTATCGGTAACCTTCGGCCAGAGCAGCATAATTGCAACAGCTGCAACACCAATCAGGGTTGCAGTCAGGTTGATGGAGCGGATATTTTTGGCATATACAATTACTTTATCTAAGAATTCAGATGGAACTGAGGCAATATCCATACCGAAGAAATCCTTTAACTGTCCCACGAATAAAGTAACTGCGATTCCACAGGTAAACCCGGTGGTAATGGTATAGGGAATATATTTAATCAGGGAGCCAAACCGGCAGATTCCCATAATGACTAAGATAATACCGGCAAGAATGGTAGCGACAATCAGACCTTCGGTTCCATACTCGGCAACAATGCCATAGATGATAACAACAAAAGCGGCAGTCGGACCGCCAATCTGTACACGGCTTCCGCCGAAGAATGAAATAAAAAATCCTGCGATAATTGCAGTATAAAGCCCCTGTTCCGGACCAACACCGGATGCAATCGCAAGGGCAATCGATAGTGGCAGAGCAATGATGGCAACAATGATACCGGAAATGATATCCTTCATCAGTTGCTCCTTCGTGTAGCTCTTCATGACATCAAAGAGCTTTGGTCGTAGTTCGTTCATAATAAAATCTCCTCATTTGTTTCGTTTTCGTTGCCAGGCATCCGTAAGGAACAGTCGGTGACAACTCTTGCTTGTGATGGAAGATGAAATTTCTGTCGTGTCAGAGAAATTCTGCGCAGTCTGGCGGATAAAGATGCATGATGAAAGCTGCTAGGAACACTTGGAATTTCCTTAAGCAACTGGCAACACTGGCACATGGATGTGCCAGTGAGACGCATTTGAGCATGGATGCGAATATGCGTCGTTTGCCAAAAGAATCTATCATTTATATGGAAATTCTTAGTGTTCCTTGCTGCCTTTTATGTTGCATCTGTATCTGGTAGACTGCACAGATATTCTGACATAATAGAAACTTCACCTTCCCCCACTAAACACGCAATTCAAAAGTTTAGCACTCTTACTCCTCCATTTCAATGAAAAAATCCCATTTTCAGCCATTTGGTCAACAAATTAAAAAAAAATAAAATTTTTTTGGAAATTATAAAACCTCATCCATTTTTCTTTCGTCTAGTAAGTGAAAGGAGGAAGAACAATGCATGAGATGGAAACTTTTATAACAATAGCAAAAGAGGATATCAAAAATCAGAAGTTTACATTGAAAAAGGTAAGAAGGCTGTTCTACAATATAATGAAAGGATTAAGACGAAAATGAACGAAAGAGGAGTAATTTATATGACATGGAAAGATGCGGTAGGTCTTGCAATGGAAGGCCGGGAAGAAGGATATAATTTTCTGTATCAGCAGACTTATCAGAAGAGCTATTATGTGGCTTTAAAATATATGAAACAGGAAGAAGAAGCTGCGGATGTATTGCAGGAAGCATATATCAAGGCATTTCAGAATTTGAACCAGCTTCAGGAACCGGATAAATTTCCGGGATGGTTTTCAAAAATTGTAGCAAGTAAGGCGTTGGATGAACTTCGGAAAAAGCAGGTAGTGCTGTTTTCACAGATGCAGACAGAGGATTCCGAAGAAGTCAGCATGGAAGAGCTTCTGGTGGACGAACGGGTGGAAAACAGACCGGAGCTGGCAATGGACAGAGAAGAAACCAGCCGTCTGGTGCAGGAAATGATAGCCGGTTTGTCAGATGAGCAGAGAATGTGCGTAATGATGTTCTATATTGAGCAGATGTCGGTAAAGAACATTGCAGAAGTAACCGGTGTTTCGGAAAATACCGTAAAGAGCCGGTTGAAATACGGACGTAAGAATATCGAAGAAAAGGTATTGGAATTAGAAAGAAAAGGAACCAAACTTTATGGCATTACACCATTCCCATTCTTCTTATACTTCCTGCTTCGGGATACCTATTCAGCTGGTGTATTTCAGATTCCACTGCAGAATATTTTGCAGGCAGCAGGCATATCCATCTTTCACAGTGCCGGAGTTGGAAGCAGTGCTGGAGCTGGAAGTGGCGCCGGAGCTGGAAGCGGTGCAGGGGTTGCAGCATCAACAGCAGCTAAGACTTCATCTGTTGCAGCCGGAAAAATTATTGCAGGAGTGATTGCAGGAATTGTGATTACAGCCGGAGTGACAACCGCAGTGGTAAGTCTTGCCAACAGACAGCCGGAGAAACCGGTGGCTGCAGATATTATAGAAGAACAGGCAGTAGAAGTGAAACCGGAGATAGAGATAGAGACAGAGACAGAAACTGAGACCGAGACAGAGACGGAAACCGAGACAGAAGTTGATGAGGATAAAATCTGGCAGGATGCTTATCTTGCATTTGCAGAGAATCAGGATTCTATTGACAATGGCTATGCGGTGATAGATGTTGCCAACTATGATATTCCGCTTCTTATTGAGCAGCCGGATGTATTTACAGCAGCAGGCAATAGCATAACATATTCTACAGATGGAGCAAGCTGTACCAATGAATATATGTATGAAGTAAAGATTTATTACTATGACAGAACGACAGATACCGTTCAGCCGGTAGAAAAAGCCATTGCTGAAAATAGCAGCAATGGAGCATTGATAGACGGTTATATGGAGTTCGGATATTATTTATCTTATATTCCGGAACGGCAGCTTCTGTTGGGAGATATCATGGGAAGCGGAGATACTGCATTGGAATCCTATTCTTTTGATGCCTCAAGAGCGAGTCTTGTAGCAGAAGATGTTTATTTGGGAACAGACAGAAATAATACCGGCCGTAAAAATATTGTTTATTACCGGACGGTAGAGAAGGCGCTGGAAAACAGAGATGATGTGAAGGATAAAACAGCAGAATATTATTAAAGAAAAGCGAGAGGAGAATGAAGATGAAGGATACAATCAGAAAAACAACATTACGGCTTTGTATGTTTCTTGCAGTGTGTTTTACATTCCTGATGTTTGGAAATGTAAAATCGGTATTTGCGGCTGATGCAAGTGCAATACTTTATAAAAATGGAACCAAAGTACAGTCCTATGCCACAATGGATGAAGCATTTAATGCAATGACAGATTCATCCGCCAACTATTCAGTGGATTTAAAAGGGCAGCATGTGGTAGCAAGAACAAGCTGGCCGAAAGTAAAATCCATTACGATTGATGGTGGACGAAATAACGCGCAGTTAATACTTCCGGAGGGAACCACAACATTAAACAGTAATGTAACCGTCAAGGACTGGCTGACTATTTTACCGGAACCGAAGGAAAAAAGAATGATTTGCGCAACCATTGATGTGCAGAATTATAAATTTACGGTAGATGGAACACATGGCTATAAAACAGCACTGGGCTTTATTTATAACTATGACTATTATTATGCTTATTATCTTGATTTTATCAGTAATGGAACAGGTACTGTAGATATTAAGAGTGACTGCCAGATGCTTGGAACTTTCCATATGCCAAATGTAACACAGGAAGATGAAATGACATTATGGACACCGGGAGAGGCTGATTCACATATTGTAAAATGGACACAGAACAAAACTGTAATGAGCCAGACTCCGGATATTAATTTCCGTACCAATGGAGATGGAAGAATTACAATTGACCATGCATATGCCAATGATATAATAGATTCATGGACTTATCGTTTTTCACTTACCACGAAGAGTTTTGCATATGATAGTAATGGAAATCCGGGAACCGGTAACCTTACAATAAAAAATCTTGAGGCAGATGGAATTACTTATTCTACCGAAAATAAGGTAATGCCATACTGTGATGTCCGGATTGAAAAGGGACTGGCGGATAAGAGCTGGCAGGTATCTATCATGGATGATATTTATCTTTCCGGAATTAATGTGGAAGCCACCAAAAATCTGGGTGTAAAAGAAGGGGATAAGGTGATTTATGCACCGGATGCAGATGTTTCAAGCTTGTATATAGAGGCAAGAAGAGAATATGTCCATGCAAAGGGGTATCAGTATTCCAGTCAGGGCGTGCAGCCGAAGATGGCAGTGGATGCATCCGGAAATGTAGTGATACAGAGTCTGCCGAAATTTACTCTGAACAGCCCAAAGTTGTTAATGACCAAAAATAAGAGCACAACATTAAAGGTAACAGAAAAAAGCAGTGATGTTGCAAGCGTAAACTGGTCAGTACAGGGTTCCAATGGAAACCCGAAGATTTCTGTATCCGGTGATGTAAACCAGGTCACTGTACAGTCACTTGGAGAGATTTCAGAATCAGACAGTATATCTTATAGTGTATATGATACAAGTGGAAATCTGCTGATGAATGGATTCTATATGGTCAAAGACAAAACAAAGGATGAGGAAAATACAGAAAATGGCATCTGGGAGATAGGTGGTGTAGATTATACTGCGGTATTTGATGGCAGCTACTATGTAAATAAATATCCGGATGTAAAAGCAGCCGTTGGAACAGATTTATGGATGGCATTTTATCATTTCCGGAATTATGGAATGGCAGAAGGCCGTCAGGGAAAAGAGACTTTTGATGTGAATTCCTACCGGAATCAGTATGCGGATTTGCGTGCCGCTTTCGGAGATGATTTGAAATCCTACTATATGCACTATATCAACAGTGGACGGGCAGAGGGCAGAAAGGGAACTGGCTGTACCTCCTTACAGGGCGCAACTACTGTATACAATGGAGTAGATTACAGCGCGGTTTATGATTATGACTATTATACGAAGAAGTATTCTGATGTTAAAAATGCGTTTGGAAATGATGAAGCAGCCGTTTTGGCACACTTTGTAAATTATGGAATGGCAGAAGGCCGTCAGGGTAAAAAGACCTTTGACGTAAATTCCTACCGTAATCAGTATGCCGATTTACGTGCCGCCTTTGGAAAAGATTTGAAATCTTATTATATGCATTATATGACAAGTGGCAAGAAAGAGGGCAGAAAAGGAACCGGTTGTACTTCTTTGCAGGGAGCAGTAACTGTATATAATGGAGTAGATTACAGTGCAGTTTATGACTATAATTACTATATCAAGAAGTATTCCGATATTAGAAAAGTCTTTGGAAATGATGATGCGGCTGTGCTTGCACATTTTGTAAACAATGGAATGAGTGAAGGCCGTCAGGGCAAAGACAGCTTTAGCGTAACTTCCTATCGTAACCAGTATGCCGATTTACGTGCCGCCTTTGGAAATGACCTGAAATCCTACTATATGCATTATATGACAAGTGCTAAGAAAGAAGGCAGGGCAGGAACCGGATGCAAGACCCTGCAGGGAGCAGTTACGGTATATAATGGAGTAGACTACAGTGCCGTATATGATTATAATTATTATATAAGTAATAATGGTGACCTGAAAGCTGCTTTGGGGGAAGATGATGTAGCTTTGTTAGCGCATTTTGTAAATTATGGAATGGCAGAAGGAAGAAAGGCTTCCGAAGAATTTAATGTAAATGTTTATAAGAAAAACTATTCTGATTTACGAAGTGCCTTTGGAAATGATTTAAAGAGCTACTACATCCATTATATAACCAGCGGAAAAGCAGAAGGCAGAGTCGCTAAATAAAAAGCTTAAAACAAAGGAGAATTGATATGTGGAAAGAGTTTAAAAAATTTGCTTTAAGAGGAAATATGTTAGACCTTGCAGTAGGTGTAATTATCGGTGGTGCATTTAATTCACTGGTAAGCTCACTGGTAGACAATGTGATTATGCCGATTTTAAGTCTTGTAGTTGGAAGACTGGATTTCAGCAACTGGTTTATTGCACTGGACGGAAAGCATTATGATACTCTGGCGCAGGCACAGGCATCCGGAACCGCAACCGTGAACTTTGGAATGTTCTTATCCGGAGTACTGAACTTTATCATTATGGCATTTGTGGTATTTCTGATTGTAAAAGTGATGAACCGCCTGTTCCATGGCAAAGAAGAGCCTGCTGCACCTACAGAGAAGACCTGTCCATTCTGCAAGAGCAAGATTCCACTGGAAGCAACCCGCTGTCCACATTGTACAAGCATGCTTGAAATCGAAGAGTAAGATAAAAAGAAGAACTTGAAAACAGACCTTACAGGCAAGATTTACAAGCAGACCTTATAAGCAGAATTTATCAACGGAACTGAAAACAAAAATAAACAACAGGATGTACCCATGAAATTATATTTAGCTCCTTTAGAGGGAATTACAGGATATGTATACCGGCAGGCTTACCATGCATGCTATGAAGATGCCGACAAATACTTTACACCATTTTTAGCACCACATACGAAGCGGAGCTTCAATGCCAGAGAAAGAAATGATTTAATCCCGGAGCATAATGCCGGCATGTATACCGTGCCGCAGGTATTGTCAAAAAGTGGAGAAGACGTGGCAGCGATTGCAGAAGAACTGAAAGCATTTGGCTATCAGGAAATTAATATCAATGCCGGATGTCCCTCCGGAACAGTGGTATCGAAGGGAAGAGGTGCAGGACTTTTAGAGGATGAAAGAGCCCTGTTTCGCTTCTTAGATGAAATGTTTGAAAAGACAGATGCAGATATTTCCATTAAGACAAGGCTTGGTATGGAATATCCGGATGAATTTGAAGGCATTTTAAAAATATACAATCGTTTTCCGATAAAGGAGCTGATTTTACATCCCCGTGTCAGAGAAGATTATTATAAAAATAAACCGGATTGGGCGATGGTAGAGTATGCGCTGGAGCACAGCAGTAATCCGTTGGTTTACAATGGAGATATCTTTACGGTGGAAGATTATGAGCGGTTCGTGGAACGCTTTCCAACGATAGATGCGATTATGTTAGGGAGGGGTGTTATAAGAGACCCGGCACTCATAGAAAAGATTCGCTCCGGCAGCACACCGGATAGAGATACTGAATTAAAGCGGCTTTATGCATTTCACAATAAGCTGGTTGCCGGTTATCAGGAAGAAATGTCCGGGGAGAAAAATGTCCTCTTTAAAATGAAAGAATTGTGGTTTTATCTTGGCACACAGTTTACAGGAATTGAAAAAACATTAAAGAAGATAAAGAAAGCAAACAGCCTGATAGAATACCAGGCTGCTGTATCAGAAATATTTTCAACCGGTGCAGGAAAATAACCGGAAGAGTCACATATTATTCTGCATAAATGGGCAAAACCGAAAATTCGTCCCCGTCCAAAGTCAGAATAGCGATAGTACAGGAGGAACCACTGCGGCTTCGACCGGCACTGCCCGGATTGATGAAAGTAGTGGTTCCTCTTTTACTCACTTCATAATGGTGGGTATGCCCGGTAATAATAAAATCTGCTTCCGGCAGAGGATAAGACAAATCACTTTTTTTATGAATAAGATAGAAAATCTTTCCGCCAATGGGTGCTGCCAGAGTCTCCGGCAGATATCTCGTCCATTCACCTTTGTCGCAGTTTCCCTTGATGATATAAAGCGGAACATGCAGTTCTTTTAAAGCCTCATAACATTTAAGACTTCCGATATCTCCTGCGTGCAGAATATAATCACAGCTTCGCAGCTCTTCTAAAAATGTATCTTTTAATACACCGTGTGTGTCTGATAAAATTCCAATTTTCATAAAATTCCCTTTTCCTGTTTGAAACCTTTGTTGTTAGGGCGGATTACTGGTTTGGGGTTACTTTTTCATTTTATAACGGTTATAATGAAATAACAAGTGTCCGGTGATTGGGAGAGGGGAAAAGACATCGATAAATCATTGGAATAGAAAGAGAATTTGATTTACTTTAAAATACCGTAGTTCTAAGACACAAGTTTTTCTTTTGACGATAAGAACAGTCTTTCCAATGTTTGACAAAAAACACTGTATTGTTCGCCGGAACGCGGATATCTTATGATGCTTGCTAGGGGCACTTGGAATTTCGTCTGGTAATAGGCAACGCTGGCACAGGGACGTGCCAGCGAGGCGCATTTGAGCATGGATGCGAATATGCACCGGTTGCCGGAAAAGCCAATAAGCAGAACAAAATTCTTAGTGTCACTTGCAGACGTTGTACCGCATCTGACTTCAATGGACAAGCTGGCACGGAGAAAAAGATAGAATAGTTATTATGACGTAACGTTAAGTGAACGCAGAAAAAGGAAAAAGGAGAAAAATATGTTTCGAATCGGTTGTCATTTATCATCATCAAAAGGCTTCCTCGCCATGGCGAAGCAGGCAGAGGAAATCGGAGCCAACACATTTCAGTTTTTTACCAGAAATCCAAGAGGCGGAAAAGCGAAGGATTTAGATGCCAAAGATATAGCGGCATATCAGCAGTATGCTGCGGAGCATGGCATCGGGCAGATTCTTGCCCATGCACCCTATACCATAAATGCCTGCGGCAAAGATGAGCGGGTGCAGGAGTTTGCCAGAGAGACCATGGCAGATGATTTGCGGCGGTTAGAGGAGATACCGGACTGCAAATATAATTTTCATCCGGGCAGCCATGTGCAGCAGGGAGTGGAAGTCGGAATTGAAAAGATTGCAGGAGTCTTAAATGAAATCATGTGGCAGGAGCAGAAGACAACCGTGCTGCTTGAGACCATGGCTGGAAAAGGAACGGAAATCGGACGAAGCTTTGAAGAACTTAGGGAGATTTTAGACCGGGTAAAGTATCCGGAGAAAATGGGCGTCTGCTTAGATACCTGCCATGTTTTTGATGGGGGATATGATATCAGCGGACATTTGGATGAAGTGTTGGAAGAATTTGACCGCATTATCGGACTGGATAAACTGTGTGCCATTCATTTAAATGATTCGAAAAATGTATTGGGCAGCCATAAAGACCGCCATGAATGTCTGGGCGCAGGAAATCTGACCATGGATGCCATCATACGGATTATTAACCATCCGGCATTGAAGGATTTGCCATTTTATCTTGAGACACCGAATGATTTAGAGGGCTATGCCAGAGAGATTGCTATGCTAAAGGCAGCAAGAAAGGGTTAGCTTAAAGGTTAAGTTTTTGGGAGAAAAGAACGATATATCAAGTATAAGACGGCATGGAGGCGATTTTGTCTTAAAATTAGGAGGAGAAACATGATTCGTGTAACAGGAAATAACAGCCTTTTGATGAGTACCTTGAATACGGACACAGATAATGATACAAAAGTGGTGGACCTGTTAAAAAAGAGTGGCGAGACAGAGAAGAGCAGCAAGACAACCGGGAAAAAGAGTGAAGAATATAACAGTGTCAAGAAGTCTGCATCCTCACTCAAAGCAAGTGCAACAGTATTAAGCGAAACAGGAGCGGATTCCATTTTTGCCAAAGCAGAAGAAAGTGGAGATTATTCCGATGTGATTTCACTGATTGAGCGTTTTACCGGAGATTATAACAGTCTCTTAGAAAGCCTGTCAGATCTTGATACAGACAAATCTGCAAATTACAGCAAGGAATTAAAAAGCATCATTTCCGGTCAGAGTGAAGCGTTACAGAAGGTCGGCATTACCGTAGACAGTAATGGAAAGCTTGTAATAGATGAGGAAACTCTGAAAAATGCAGATAAGAAGGAATTAAAAGACCTGTTCCAGGGAGAAAATTCCATTGCAGGAAAAGTTGCAGATAAGAGCATTTACATCGGAGCAAATGCTGCGGCTGACCAGTATGTGGACAGTTGTGCCAACTATACAGCAGGTGGTACATCCGCAGAATATGCCCAGATGGCAAATTTGATAGGCAGTTACTTAGACTCTCTTTCTTAAGGCTAAAGTGTCACTAAGTCAGAAAGAAGCGGTTCGAAGATAACGCCCTGTAAAGTATCATCCGAAAGTGACTGTGAATAGGAAATACAGGAAGCAATAAAATGAGCTGCCTGCGTGGTGCATTCCTTTAAGGAGAAGCCACGTAAGGTAAGTGCAGATACGATACTGACGAAGATATCGCCGGTCCCGGGATAACCCGGGCCGGCTTTTTTCGTAGAAACAGTGTCCACATTGCCGTTGTCATCGGAAATATAATTAAGGAAAGTATCGCTCTTTGGACAGCCTGTGATAATGCATTTTTTCACACCCAGAGCATGAAGCTTTTCGGAAATGGAAGAAAGCTCCGAATCGGTGCAGTCATGCTCCGGATACGGTGTATCCGTTAAGAGGCAGGCTTCCGTCAGGTTTGGTGTGATAATATCACCCCGGGATACAAAGTCTTTCATGTAATTGCAGAATTCCGGTGTTATATGCTGATAAGCTTTTCCGTGGTCACCCATCACCGGGTCTATGATAAAAAGAGGTTTTTTGGTGAGAGAATCATAGTAATGGGAAATGGCATGAACCTGTTCTTTGGCACCAAGGTAACCGCAGTAAATACCGTCCCAGTTCATGGAAAGGGCATTCAGTGCAGCAAAATAATCCTTAAGCTGTCCGGTCAAATCAATTTTTAAATGGGTAGGAAAACCGGTATGGTTGCTGAAAACAGAAGTAGGTACAGGGATTCCCTGTACCTTACATGCACTTACCACCGGGAGAGACACGCTCATGGAGCAGCGTCCCACACCGGATATATCATTGATAATCAGAAGTTTTGGTGGTAAAGTATTTAATTTCATGCGCGTGCGCTTTCCTTTCCAAGACGTGGCAGCATATTGGATTTTGCCAGTACAGGACGCAGTGCCATGTATACAGCAGTTGCTACGATAACGGATAAAACTGCATTGATGCTGGTTGCTGCAATGTTAATAGAAAGTGTAACTTCTGCTGCAGGTTTTCCTAAGATAACCAGTTTGTAGAAGTAGCCGAACAGCGGGTCAAATACAACGTTGAATAACAGTCCGCAGATACTTGCGATAACAACCCATTTGAAAACGTGTTTGGTATCTTTGGAAGTAGAAATTTTACCAATTTTGTGTGCAACCAGACCGGTAATCAGGCCGATGCAGAATTTTAAGATAAAAGTCTTTGGTGCGTATACAATGTAAATCGGGTCTAAAAGGTCACCGATTGTCATACCGATGGCACCGCCGATTCCGCCATAGACACCGCCTAACAGTAATGCACCTAATACACATACAGCATTTCCGAGGTGGATAGATGTAGCATCTCCGCCAGGAAGTGCAATTTTAATCTGTAAGAATGTGAATACCACATAGGAAAGTGCTGCCATAAGAGCAGTCAGTACAAGTTTGTAGATTCTTTCGTTTTTCATAATAAAGTCCTCTTTTCTTTCTCTTTGTTGCGGTTTATCATAAAACAGAAATGGCATTATAAAAACATCCAATTTTGATAAAAATGACCATGCCAGTTTAAAAGATAACACAGGATAGTCCTCTTACGCATATGATAATAAAAAGGCTGTAAGGGGATTATATTATGAAACCGGAAATGATTTATATCGGAATTGCTCTGGCAGCGCTGCTTTTCTTTGCGTTGCTTCTTTTTATTTATAGATATCGCAAAAGACAGCAGAAGGTACGGGAATTTATCCGGAATACACCGGACTGGGAGAAAAAGGAACTGCTGAACCGCATCATCAGCCGTTATGGATTTGCTTATGACGAGCGGGAGGACATTTTTTATGCACTGGAAAATGCCTGGCAGAAAAAATATGGCTACAGCAGAACTTATGATGAGCTGGCAGGCTCCATGGGAATGGTTATAGACTGTGAGCCGGTTTTCTTTACCTATGATGAACAGGAGTGGATGATAGAATTCTGGAAGGGGCAGTATGGACTTTGTACCGGAGCAGACGTTGGTGTATACAAAAGGCATCCCAGCAGACCGGGCTTTTATCTTGGCGTACCGGAGGAGGACTATCTTGGAATCGGAATGACACTCTGCAAAAAAGAAAAAGGCGGGAAGGATAGAAAAATATTTACAAGAGGTGGTTATCACTGGTGGATGACTGGATTTTCACTGGGAACTTTTTCGAAGCCGTGGGAGCTGTCTTTGCACATTGTTTTAAGTTTTCCCAACCGTCTGATGTGCCGGGCATTTGTGGATGGACTAAAGGAGGCTGGATATACAAGGGATTCTTATCGGGTAAATTATGAGACGGTACATCTTTTATTTGAAAAACCAAAGACCAGCCAGCCTTTTGACAGACGTTTTTTACTTGACAGAATCCGTCTGGCGGGGCTTCATATGGGAGTCCGGTTTTACCGGCATTACACGAGGCATTATGAGAAAACAGTGGATAAAGTGCTGGCATTTTTCCAGTTATCACCGCGGGCACTTCGTTTTTTTGCACGGATGAGCAGACGCTGGCAGCATGATGACTGCCGGAAGTATTCCAGGAAGGATGCATTGTAATATGTATGGACTGGGACGAAGGGCAGCCTTTGAGAGAGCATATGATGGGGCAGAAAAGATTTCCTGTGATGCCTGTGCCAGAATGGTATTTATGAGTGATGCCCACAGAGGTTATGGAAACTGGAATGATAATTTTATGGATAACCAGCAGTTATGCTTTACGGCACTGCAATATTATTATGAAAGAGGCTACAGTTATTTTGAACTGGGAGACGGGGATGAACTCTGGGAGAACCGGAGCCAGAAGAAAATAATCGGGCAGTACAGCCACATTTTCTGGATGCTGTCTAAATTTTATCGGGAAAACAGGCTCTATATGCTTTATGGCAACCATGACAGAAAGAAGTCGAGAGAGGAATTTTTACGGAAAAATTTCTCGGAATATTATAATGAATGCAGCCGCCGGATGGAGCCGCTATTTCCGGAGATTAAGGTATATGAGGCAATCCGGCTTGAAATGGAGGCAGGAGAAATTTTTCTGATGCATGGGCATCAGGGAGACCTTTTTAATGATTATCTGCATGGACTTACCGGCTGGCTGGTACGCTATCTCTGGACTCCCTTAGAAGAGTTTGGTGTCCGTGACCCTACCCGTGCAGCAGGAAATGATAAGAAGTGCGATAAGATTACAAGAAGTATGGAAAATTTTTGCCGGAAGAAAGATATGCTGATGGTCAGCGGACATACCCACAGACCACGGTGTCCGCTTCCGGGCGAGGGACGGCTTTTTAATGATGGCAGTATGGTGCATCCCCGTTGCATCACAGCACTGGAAATCAGTGGAGGGAAGGTAAGCCTTGTGAAATGGGCAGTTTGTACGAAACAGGATGGAATGCTTTATGTATGCCGCAAGCTGCTGGAGGGAGCACATGAATTGAAAGAGTATTTTAGATAAAAGTCTTTTCAATTACTATAGATAAAGGTATAATTAAAACTGTGAGTAAATGTTCGGAAATTATATTTTATATACGGGAGGATAAAAAAATGACAGAACAAGGAAGAGCAAATAAGGCTGCAATGATAGGACACACTATCATGGGAGTTTTACTGACATTTGTGAATATTGCAGAAATTTTTCGAAGTGCAAGAAATGTAATTTTAGTTGCCGTGCTGGTGGTACTGGCATTGGGACCGGTGATTGCGGAGTGGATTTTCTATAAGAAGAATCATGATACGAAAGCAATTAAACATCTTGTGGGAATCGGATTTGCTATATTTTATACAGTAGCATTGATTACGGCCAGCAATCAGTTGACTTTTGTCTATGTAATTCCGATGTTTATTTTGATTTCGGTATTTTCGGATCCGAAATATGCATTGGAATTGGGTGTTGGAGCAGTTATTGTAAATATTATTTCAGTTGTAGTACACACCATGAATGGACAGGGCGAGGGAGTCACTTATTATGGAACTGAGATTATTATGTTGATGTTGACAACTGCATTTTCTTATTATAGTTTTGCTGTGCTACAGAAAATATTTAGACTTCGACTAGAGGAAATGAATCAGGCAAAGGGACAGTCAGATACGATGCTTCAGAGAATTTTAGAGGTGTCCGATGCCATGACGCAGAAGATTAATGGCATGTCTGAGGAAGTAGATTTACTTGGCGGTGGTGTCAGTGATACCAGAAATGCCATGGAAGAGCTGACCGGAGGAACAACGGATACAGCAGAAGCAGTACAGAATCAGTTGAGCCAGACAGAAGCAATTCAGGAAAAAGTAATCCAGGTAACCCAGGCATCTGACAGCATTGCTGAGAGCATGACAGTTACGGCAGAAGCATTGAGCACCGGAAAGAAAAATATCGAGCAGCTGGTATCACAGGTGAGTGCAACGGAGCAGACCAACAGTCAGGTGGCAGCAGAACTTACTTCTTTAAGAGAATATATGGATAAGATGTATTCCATCATCGAGATTATTAATAATATTACTTCAGAAACCAGCCTTCTTTCCCTGAATGCATCCATCGAGGCAGCCCGTGCAGGTGAGGCAGGAAGAGGCTTTGCGGTAGTTGCATCTGAGATTTCCGGTCTGGCAACCCAGACACAGGAAGCAACCGTCAGCATTGAAGAACTGATACGAAATGTATCAGAAGAACTGGAAAAAGTAGTAACAATTATTGAAAGCATGATTTCACAGGTTGAGCATCAGAATGTAACAGTCAATGAAACTGCCGACAGCTTCCGTACGATAGAGGATAATTCCGGTCGCGTGCAGAGACAGTCAGATGCATTGTCCGGCATTGTGAAAGAATTAGAAAGTGCCAATGCAGGCATTATGGACAGTATCCAGACAATTTCTGCAATTTCAGAAGAGGTTGCAGCCCATACCAATAATACGCTGACTACCTGCGAGAAGAACCAGAAGAGTGTAGAGCATCTGATGGCTGAGACCGAGAACTTAATCGAACTGACACATCAGCTTCAGTTGTAGTGATATAAAAGGGAGTAAAGAATGTTATCTTTAGTAGTTAATGTATAGTAAGTTAAATAATAAATATATCCTAATAAACTCAGTAAATATAAGGGTTTGTTAGGATATATCATTGTAAAG
>ONAD01000009.1 GCA_900315735.1 uncultured Lachnospiraceae bacterium
ACAGCATATTTCTTTGCACTTTTATTGTACCACATAATGGTTATAAATTCAGCATTTTCAATGCTTTGAAGCACTTTTTTATATCCTAAGCAGACATTAATTAGTTCCTCCATATAAATATTCTATTGGCCTGTTGTGCGGTAGGGTCCCAGCCGCTTTATAGAAAGCTCCTTGTTTTAGGAACATTTCAATTTGCTCTAACGACAAATTCCAATTTGTCAAATTCATATCCGAATTATATCATAAAAATAACGACACTGTATATCACTTTCGCAACCATACAATGCCGTTACTTTTGTTTTCTCTAATGCACCAAACCAACCATATTCCTGTATACGATAAATACCATATGCAGGGTTCGCCTACGTTCACGCGGAGTGGACTAGACGGGAGTCGAACCCGTGTCCAAAAACCAATCCCCTGTCCTTCTACGAGCGTAGTTCATAATTTGACATTCCCTCTGCAATTCCGGTATGAACACCGTAACTGTTTCAGTAGCTTCATCATACGCCCACGGGTTCAAAGCTTTGCCCGTGTCGTTTCTCACATAGTCGAAGCCTGGGTCCTAAAGTGTGAGTGCTCTAGGTCAGACTGCTGCCATTAGGCAGCGTAAGCTAATTTATTATCGTTAGCGTTTAATTTTAAGTTTGGAATTTAACGCATCACCCTGCGGCTCGCTTCTCCAGCTTCATAATCCCTGTCGAAACCTTTACTAGCCCTTATATATTTATTCTATTATAACCTGCCTCTGCTATTCCTGCAAGAGGCAAAGATAGAACCACTGTTTGTATTGCCATTAACTGACAATTTTTCCGCCTGCTAACCAAGATTTCTTACTTTGAAATCCCTCTCTGCTTCACGGCGCATATCCTTCTTTGCAATATCATTTCGCTTATCATAAAGCTTCTTACCTTTGGCAAGGGCAATCTGAACTTTTACCAGACTTCCTTTAAAATATACTTCCACCGGAACAATGGTATAACCTTTTTCTTTAATCTTCTGCTCTAATTTGCGAATCTCGTTTTTGTGCATCAGAAGCTTCTTTGGGCGAAGCGGGTCACGGTTAAAAATGTTTCCCTTTTCATATGGGCTGATGTGCATACCATATATGATGACTTCCCCATGTTCAATGTGTATGAAGGATTCCTTGATACTGCATTTTCCCATACGGAGTGATTTTACTTCTGTTCCATGCAGGCTGATTCCTGCTTCATAAAGTTCTTCCAAGAAATAATCATGTCTTGCCTTCTTATTATTGGCAATCATCTTAATCGATTCTTTTCCCATTCTTCATTTCTCCTGTTCCTGTTGCCCTCTGCCTATCAAATGATTGGTTCCTCTGTTTCTTCCGGCTTTGCTGCCAGCTCAAAATCGATGGTTCTTACAATTTCATCTACACCGATTACCCGGATATATACCTTCTGTCCCAGCTTATAATGGCGGTTCGTTACTTCGCCCACCAGTTCAAAAGTGTCTTCAAAATACTGATAGTAGTCATCGGTAAGACTGGTTACATGCACAAGACCCTCTACCGTATTTGGCAGCTCGACATACATTCCATAGGATGCCACCCCGGAAATAACACCCTCATAGACTTCTCCGATATGCTCTGCCATATACTGTGCTTTTTTCAGCTTCTCAGTCTCACGCTCTGCCTCATCTGCCCGCCGCTCGGTCTCACTGGAATGCTTTGCTACTTCCGGCAGAATCGTTTCGTAATGTGCCATCCTCTTATGATTCATCCTCCCCCGCAATGTTTCCTTGATAATACGGTGTATCTGCAAATCAGGATAACGGCGAATCGGCGATGTAAAATGACAATAGCAGCTCGCTGCCAGTCCGAAATGCCCGGTATTCTCTGTGGTATATTTTGCCTGTTTCATGGAGCGAAGGGTCAACCGGCTGATTAATGCCTCCTCCGGTGTTCCTTCGATTTTTCCCAACAACTTCTGCAATTCCTTCGGATGAATTTCTTCCTGACTGATATGCAGTGTATATCCGAAATTACCGATTAGCGTTGCAAGCTTTCTGATTTTTTCTTCATCCGGTGTCTCATGGGTACGATAGAGAAATGGTATCTCCTGCCAGAAAAATTCCTGTGCCACCGTCTCATTAGCAATCAGCATGAAATCTTCAATTAATTTCGTAGCTGTATTTCTGTCATATGGCTTGATTTCCAATGGTCTTCCATTTCTATCCAAAAGAATTTTCGTTTCCGGGAAATCAAAATCAATAGAACCGCGTTTCATACGATTCCCTCGAAGCAATGCTGCCAGCTCTCCCATTTTTTCAAACATCGGAACCAGTTCCTGATACGTTGCAATCGTTGCTTCGTTATGGTCTTCTAAAATTTCTTTTACTGCTGTATAAGTCATTCTGCGGTCAATTTTTACCACAGACTCTACAATTTTATGGTCAATGACTTTGCCCTTTGGGTTAATAGTCATGATGCAGCTCAATGCCAGCCGGTTCTCTCCTTCATTCAGAGAACAGATTCCATTGGACAATGCATGCGGCAGCATCGGAATTACGCGGTCAACCAGATATACACTGGTTCCGCGGTTCAGTGCCTCTACATCCAGTGCACTGTGCTCCTGCACATAATTGGACACGTCCGCAATATGCACACCCAGAATATAATTTTCCCCATCCATGGTAAGGGATACCGCATCATCCAAATCTTTGGAGTCTTCTCCATCGATTGTCACCATCTGCCAGTCCCGTAAATCCTCCCTGCCTGCCATATCAGCCTCACTGACTTCTTTGGCTACATTTTCCACCTGTTTCATAATCTTCGGTGCAAATTCTGTCGGCAGGTCAAAGCCTCTTACAATGGATAAAATATCTGTTCCCGGGTCATTGATGTGACCAAGTATTTCAACAATTTTTCCTTCCGGTTTCTTGCCGTTTTTGCCATAATCGGTAATCTCAACGACAACTTTGTGTCCATCCACGGCTCCTTTGGAGCGTTCGATTGGAATAAAAATATCCTGCGCCAGCTTCTGGTTATCCGGCACTACAAATCCGAAATTCTTGCTGCTCTGATAAGTTCCGACAATCTGATGCAGACCTCTGGATATAATTTTTATAATTCTGCCTTCCCGGCGTTTTCCAGTCTTCTGCGGATTTACTGCAACAGATACGGTGTCCATATGCATGGCTCCGTTAGTATTTTCCTCCGGGATATAGATGTCTTCCTCTTCACCCTCTACCGTCACGAAGCCAAAACCTCTGCTGTTTCCGGTATAAACACCAGTTAAGAATCTTCCGGAAGCCTTTACATATTTGCCCTTCTGTGTCAGCTCTACCTTGCCTTCTTCCAGTAAAGCATCCAAAACTGCATGCAGTTCTTCCCTCTGCTCTTTGGACACCTGCAGAAGCATTGCAATCTCTTTGGCTTTCATTGGGACATATAAGTCATCACAGATAAACTCGTATACAATTTTCTTTCTTTTTTCCAGTGCTTCTCTATCCATTCTTTTCTTTCCTATTTTTTCTCGCTGCTCGCGTAGCTTCGAGAAACTTTCTTTACAAGTTTCTCGAAGTATCGCGGCGCTCGCCAAATTCAAAAGAAAATAAGTTCGCTCAAGCCAGCTTGGCTCCTTCTTTTCTTTCGAATTTTTCTCACTGCTCGCGTAAAAAAAGCTGTCGTTTACACGACAGCTCTTTGGTTCTTAGAAACTTCCAATATTCAGTACGATGGAAATTAACAGGAATAAGATTACCAGTACTCTGGTTACCTTTACCAACATTCCTTCCATAGAACGACCTTTATTCTTGCCCCAATAAGTATCAGCAGCTCCGCTGATTGCTCCAAGTCCTGCGGACTTACCTTCCTGAAGAAGAATAATTACTGTCAATGCGATACATATAATAATAAATACAACTGTTAAAACCGTTTTTAAAACTGCCACGAATGACACCTCCTGTGGATTTATAATACTCGTAACTTTGACAGTATATCATACACAAGGACAAATTACAACCACTTATTTCGTGAATCCTTAAAAATCTGTTACGATTCCTCTATCCGAATCAGTCGATTATATTTTGCCGTCCGCTCGCCACGGCACGGTGCTCCGGTCTTAATCAAGTCACTGCCAAGTCCTACTGACAAATCCGCTATGGTCGTATCCTCGGTCTCGCCGCTCCGGTGGGACATGATGGTCTCATAACCATGTTCTTTTGCCATGCGGATGGCTTCCATCGTTTCTGAGAGAGTTCCAATCTGGTTTGGCTTAATCAGAATCGCATTGCCGCATCCCATGGAAATTCCTTTATTCAGGCGCACCGGATTCGTGACAAATAAATCATCACCTACCAGAATCACTTTATCTCCTACTTTTTCTGTCAGACGTTTCCAGCCATCCCAGTCCTCTTCGTCCAGTGGGTCTTCAATAGAATAAATCGGAAAACGGCGAATCATCTTTTCCCAGTGAACAATCAGTTCGTCTGTGGTATAACGCTTGCCGGATTTCGGCAGATAATATTCTCCCGGAGCATTGCCTTTCCATTCACTGGCGGCTGCATCCAGAGAAATCATAAACTGCTTGCCTCTGCCACAGCTGTATCCTGCTTTGGTAATGGCTTCCATAATAAGCTGGATGGCTTCCTCCTCATTTGCAATATTTGGAGCAAAACCGCCTTCGTCTCCTACTGCCACAGACAGTCCACGGTTCTTTAATAATTTTTTCAAATGATGATAGACTTCTGCACACCAGCGGATTCCTTCGGTAATACTGTCTGCACCAATTGGAAGTATCATAAATTCCTGAACATCCAGATTGTTATCGGAATGTGCGCCACCATTTAAAATATTCATCATCGGCACCGGAATCGTCACCGCATTTACACCGCCCACATAACGGTAAAGCGGCATCTGCAATGCTTTTGCCGCTGCTTTGGCACAGGCTAAGGATACACTTAAGATTGCATTGGCTCCAAGGCTTCCTTTGTTCTCTGTTCCGTCCAATTCCAGCATCCGTGCGTCCAGACTCTCCTGCCGCAATACATTTCTTCCTACCAGTGCTTTTGCAATTCTTGTATTTACATTTTCCACTGCCTGCTGCACACCATTTCCACCATATCGCTCGCCGCCATCTCTTAATTCAATGGCTTCAAATTCTCCGGTACTGGCTCCGGAAGGTGCTGCCGCCCGGGCAGTGGACTTCTTCCCGGTTGTCTCTGTCTCCACAGTCACTTCTGTTTCTATCGTAGGATTTCCTCTGGAATCTAATATTTCTCTTGCATGAATTCGTGTTATCGTCATTTTTACAGCCATAAAAAAATCTCCTTTTGAAAATAGTCTGAATTAATAGTTCAGTATCTCCAAAAGAAGATTTTTTATTCTTTCGAAATAATTTCGATTATACGTTAATCTCAGCTGTCATACCAAGAATCTCTTTGTTGTCATCCAAAATCGGCTGTACCACATTCTTTAAGAAGGCATCTACCTGAATCGGTGCTCTTCCCACATATTTTGCAGGATCCATATTCTGCTTCAGCTCTTCTAAGGTTGTGTGGAATGCAGGTTCTGCAGCAATCAGCTCAAGAAGGTTGTTCTCTTTACCCTCCTGTTTTACATTTTTGCCCGCTTCCATGGAAAGTACACGAATCTTCTCATGTAATTCCTGACGGTCACCACCAGCTTTTACAGCATCCATCATGATATTTTCGGTTGCCATAAATGGAAGCTCGCTCATCATGTGTTTGTAAATAACTTTTTCATATACAACAAGTCCGTCTACTACATTTAAGCAGAGGTCTAAGATTCCATCGATTGCAAGGAAGCCTTCCGGAATGGAAAGACGCTTATTTGCAGAGTCATCAAGAGTTCTTTCAAACCACTGGGTTGCGGATGTAATTGCCGGGTTTAATGCATCAATCATGACATAACGGGAAAGGGATGCAATACGCTCACTACGCATTGGATTTCTCTTATATGCCATTGCAGAGGAACCAATCTGGCTCTTCTCAAACGGTTCTTCCACTTCTTTCAGGTGCTGCAGAAGACGGATGTCATTGGACATCTTATGCGCACTTGCTGCGATACCTGCTAAAATGTTAGCAACTCTGGTATCTACTTTTCTGGAATAGGTCTGTCCGGATACTGCATAGCACTCCTTGAAGCCCATTTTCTGTGCAATCATCGGATCAATCTTATCGATGGTTTCCTGATCTCCATCAAAAAGTTCCTGGAAGCTTGCCTGTGTTCCTGTTGTTCCTTTAGAGCCTAAAAGCTTCAGACTGCCTAATACATAATCTAAGTCTTCCAAATCCATAATGAATTCCTGGCACCACAGTGTTGCACGTTTTCCAACAGTGGTTGGCTGTGCCGGCTGGAAATGGGTAAATGCCAGTGTCGGCTGATTCTTGTATTTATCTGCAAATTTTGCCAGTTCTGCAATAACATTTACTAATTTCTTACGAACCAGTTTTAATGCCTCTGACATAATAATGATATCGGTATTATCACCAACGTAGCAGGAAGTTGCTCCTAAATGGATGATTCCTTTTGCTTTCGGGCACTGTACGCCGTAAGCATATACATGGGACATAACATCATGACGTACTTCTTTTTCTCTTGCTTTTGCCACATCATAGTTGATGTCATCCTTGTGTGCCTTTAATTCGTCAATCTGTTCCTGTGTAATATCAAGTCCCAGTTCTTTTTCGGTCTCTGCCAATGCAATCCAGAGTCTTCTCCAGGTACGGAATTTCATATCCGGGGAAAAGATGTACTGCATTTCTTTGCTGGCATAACGCTCTGATAATGGGCTGTTATATCTATCGGTACTCATATGTGTGCTCCTTTTTCAAAAAATAATAATATAAATAAATTGCACAGCGCTCCGCTCGGAAGCTTGGCTTCCTCGCTGTCCGTTGCACCTTCGTGCACCGAACCATCCGGTTGCCGGTGAAGTCTGTTTCATGCAATCATGAACACCCCGCCCGGCAACCGGATGACCGCTGTGTCAGTCTGCTTTAT
This sequence comes from uncultured Lachnospiraceae bacterium, assembly GCA_900315735.1. Taxonomy (GTDB): domain Bacteria; phylum Bacillota; class Clostridia; order Lachnospirales; family Lachnospiraceae; genus Roseburia_C. The sequence goes on from ONAD01000009.1 coordinate 6,989, forward strand.
CGCTCATAGTCGCCACGGATATCCTCTTTTGGCGGCTCCATCGGATATTTTCCGGTAAAGCATCCTTTACAGATTGGAAGTCCTCCTACCAGCTGCTCTAAACGCTCTATCTTTAAGTATCCCAAAGAATCGGCACCGATTATCTTCCGGATATCTTCGATGGTTCTGTTATAGGCAATCAACTGTTCCCGCTCCGGAATATCGGTTCCAAAGTAACATGGCCATAAGAATGGCGGGGAACTGATTCTTACATGCACTTCTGTGGCACCGGCTTCTTTTAACATATTTACGATACGGTCAGATGTGGTTCCACGCACGATGGAATCGTCAATCATAATGACACGCTTGCCACGGACTGATTCTGCCAGTACATTTAATTTTACTCTTACGCTGGATTCTCTGCTGCTCTGCTTTGGCTTGATGAAGGTTCGTCCCACATAACCATTTTTTACAAAAGCAGTTCCATATGGAATACCGGACTGCAGGGCATAACCCTGGGCTGCTGCATTTCCGGACTCCGGTACACCTACTACCAGGTCTGCATCTACCGGTGAATCCATTGCAAGGAAACGTCCTGCCTGGATACGGGATGCATAAACGCTGACTCCGTCAATATGGCTGTCCGGTCTTGCAAAATATATGTATTCAAAAATACAACGTGCTTCCTGTTCTTTTGGAAGACACATGGTCATATCAGACTGAATACCGCCTTCCGGTGAAATTGTTACCACTTCTCCCGGCAATACGTCTCTGACATACTCTGCATCAATGGTCTCCAATGCGCAGGTCTCAGAAGTAATGATATAAGCATTGTCACGTTTTCCGATTACAAGGGGTTTGAAACCATATGGGTCTCTTGCGCCAATCAGCTTACGAGGGCTGGCTACAACCAGAGCATACGCTCCTTTTAACTTCTGGCAGGCTCTGCGTACTGCTTCCTCGGCTGTCTTGGAATTCAGACGCTCTCTTGCAATGTGATAAGCAATTACCTCAGAGTCAATGGTGGTCTGGAAAATTGCTCCGGTGTATTCCAAATCTTTGCGAAGCTCCTTCGCATTGATGAGGTTTCCGTTGTGTGCCAATGCCAGCGTACCTTTTACATAATTCAATACCAGCGGCTGTGCATTCTCACGGGTAGAAGAACCTGCGGTGGAATAGCGGACATGACCGACTCCGATATCACCCTTCATTGCTTCTAACTGTTTTCCGGTAAATACTTCATTTACCAGTCCCATATCTTTATAGGAAGTAACTTTTCCCTTCGGTCCGTTCGTCTCACTTACTGCAATACCACAGCTCTCCTGTCCTCTGTGCTGTAATGCAAACAGACCATAATAAATACTGGAAGCCACATCATTTCCGTCAAAATCATACATGCCAAAGACGCCACATTCTTCATGCAGTCCGTCCCATGGGCTTTCCTTTAATTCATTGTTATTCATAGGGTTCTCCTGACTATATTTTTAAGCAAATTTCTTACCGGTCAGTAATTCAAATGCTTCTTCGTATTTCTCAATTGTCTTCTCGATTACTTCATCCGGAAGGAGATAATCACTGTCTGGATTGGCTTTTAACCAGTCTCTTACAAACTGTTTGTCATAAGAAGGCTGTCCCTGTCCCGGTTTGTATCCTTCTAATGGCCAGAAACGGGAGCTGTCCGGTGTCAGCATCTCATCACCTAAAACTACATTTCCATTCTCATCGAGACCAAATTCAAACTTGGTATCTGCAATGATGATTCCTTTGCTTAATGCGTATTCTGCACATTTCTTGTAAAGTGCGATGGTATATTCTTTAATCTTTTCTGCATACTCTGCGCCTTTGCCCGGGAATGCTTTCTCTAATACGTCAATACTCTGTTCAAAAGAAATATTCTCGTCATGGTCACCAATCTCAGCTTTGGTACTTGGTGTGTAAATCGGCTCAGGTAATTTATCGGATTCTACAAGTCCTTCCGGTAATTTGATTCCGCAGACGGTTCCGTTCTCTTTGTAGCTTGCCCAGCCACTTCCGGTAATATATCCACGAACGATACATTCGATTGGAATCATTTCCAGTTTCTTGCACATCATGCTGTTGCCATCATATTTCTCATTCTGGAAAAATTCCGGCATATCTTTTACATCAACGGAAAGCATATGGTTTGGCACGATATCCTTTGTAAAATCGAACCAGAATCTGGACATCTGTGTCAGAATTGCGCCCTTATTGGTAACCTTATTCTTTAAAATATGGTCAAACGCTGAAATTCTGTCTGTTGCAACAATGATAAGGCTTTCTCCATTATCATATACTTCTCTTACTTTTCCTTCTTTAAATGGTTTAAATTCCTGCATACTGCTTTTGTCCTCCATTTTATGCTTTCGCAAATTTTTGTTGTGATAAAAAACACTACTGGAAAATTATAATACAGTGTCTTTTAGAAAGTCAATGAATTTGGGCGAAGTGTCCCTTTTGCCCCATATAGAAAAATGAGCGAAATTTATTAGTTTTTTTGTCTAATATTTTCTATTTATAAGTATTATTAATATATGCATTGGAAAATACTTATCTATAGCAAAAGATTCTGTACCTTGTACTTAAGATACAGAATCTTTCTATTTACGCGAGTAGCAAGAAAATTGCATGCTTGCATGCAGATTTGGCGAGCACCGCGATAACTCGAGAAACTCGCAAAGCGTGTTTCTTGTAGTTGGCATTTTACCTTTACGGTCTTATTTTATTTTTTGATTAATAAAGATTTTCCAGTCATTTCTTTTGGCTGTTCCATTCCCATCAGCTCGATTAATGTAGGAGCGATATCTGCGAGACATCCGCCCTCTCTTAAGCCGTATGCAGGGTCTGCATTTACCAGAATGAATGGTACCGGATTGGTGGTATGTGCTGTAAATGGTTCGCCTGTTTCATAATCGATTAACTGCTCTGCATTTCCGTGGTCTGCACAGATGAACATCTGTCCGTCAACCTCTTTTAATGCTGCAACAGCTTTGCCTACGCACTCATCAACTGCTTCTACTGCCTTGATTGCTGCAGCCTGAACTCCGGTATGTCCAACCATATCCGGGTTAGCAAAGTTGATTACGATTACATCATATTTCTCAGATTTGATGGCATCTACTAATTTATCACATACTTCGTATGCGCTCATTTCCGGTTTCAAATCATAGGTTGCTACCTTTGGTGATTTTACCAGAATTCTTTCTTCGCCTTTGTTTGGCTCTTCTACTCCACCATTGAAGAAGAATGTTACATGTGCATATTTCTCAGTCTCAGCGATTCTTGCCTGAGTCTTGCCATTGTCTGCAAGGAACTGTCCAAATGTATTGGTAAGCTCTACCTTGTGGAATGCAACGGTTTTGTTTGGAATGGTTCCATCGTATTCTGTGAAGCATACATAAGTTACGTTCTTTCTTGCGCCTCTGTCAAATCCATCGAACTCATCTGCACAGAATGCTCTGGTAATCTCTCTTGCACGGTCAGGACGGAAGTTAAAGAAGATAATGGTATCGTTATCCTGTACAGTTGCTGTTGGAGCACCATTTTTCATGATTACAGTCGGAACTACGAACTCATCTGTTACATCTTTTGCATAAGATGCATCAATTGCTGCAACAGCGCTGTCTGCTGTCTCGCCAACACCTTCTGTAATTGCTTTATATGCTTTTTCCACACGATCCCAACGGTTATCACGGTCCATTGCATAGTAACGTCCGTTAATGGTTGCGATTTCACCAACACCTATTTCTTTCATTTTGGCTTCCAGTTCTTCGATGAAGCCTTTTCCGGAAGTAGGTGCTGTATCACGGCCGTCTAAGAAGCAGTGTACATATACTTTGTCCACGCCTTCTTTTTTTGCCATTTCCAGAAGTCCAAATAAATGTGTAATGTGGCTGTGAACTCCACCCTCGGATAATAATCCATATAAATGAAGGGCAGAACCGTTGTCTTTTACATTTTTCATACCGGCAAGTAATGCTTCATTTTTGAAGAAATCTCCATCTTCGATTTCTTTGGTAATTCTGGTTAATTCCTGGTATACAATTCTTCCTGCACCCATGTTCATATGTCCTACTTCGGAGTTACCCATCTGTCCGTCCGGAAGTCCTACGGCAAGTCCGCTTGCATTTCCTTTTACCCATGGATAATCTTTCATCAGTGCATCAATGTTTGGCTTGTTTGCCTGGGCTACTGCATTTCCCTCAGTTTTGTCATTCAGACCAAAACCATCTAAAATCATCAATACGGTTGGTTTTTTACTCATGTTTTTTCCTCTTTTCTTTAAAATCTTCTATTGAAACGGATTACTCCGTTGCTGTCACATAGCCATCATCATCTATGGTAATTCCCACGGAAAGGGACTCCATAAAATCAAAAATACGTCTTTTCTCGCTCTCATCTGTCACCAGTGAGGTCTTGTAATTCTTCTGTATACACGGCAGGAAACGAAAATCAATCGTTCCATCATCCCGGATAATCACCTGGGATAAACCGGTATCTAATGTCGATGCCGAAAACCAGAAATTGCCAAGGCTATAAATAATCGGCACGCCATCCATATATTCCATGCCCTGCAGGCAATGGGTATGTCCGCCGATAATGACATCCACACCGGCTTCCACAAACTGTTTGGCAAGGGCCACCTGATCAGAACCAAAATAGTTGGTTCCTTCTGTTCCCCAATGGACAAACGCAATCACATAATCGCTGTTGTCTCTTGCCTCTTCTATCACTTTCAGAAACTTGTCCGGGTTCAGTGTCTTTAACACGCCCGGCGTAATCTCGGTTGCTTCCTTCGTATAATTTAAAGAACGTTCAATCTGTGTTGCAGATACAATTGCTATTTTCTTTCCATTTGCCACAAAATATACCGGGCGCATGGCATCTTTTAAATCTTTTCCTGCTCCCACATACGGAACTCCTGCTTCTTCCAGCGTATCTATGGTATCTATCAACGCCTCTTCGCCATAATCATAAACGTGATTATTTGCAAGGCTGACTATATCTGTTCCAAAGGTTTCTAATAATGCAACACGCTTCGGGTCTGCCCGGAAAGTATAATCTTTGCCAGCTAACGGTTCGCCTCTTGTACTGTAGGTGAACTCATTGTTTACCATCATAATATCGGCATCATTCATTTCCTGCAGCAAATCCGCAGAAAAACAGTCATAAATTCCATTTGGCTGTGCATCCATATGCTCGGTTGTGCCCCAGCCTTCTGCGAAATTAATATCGCCGGTAAAGTCCAGTACAATCTCATCCTCAGAGTTACATGTCTTCCAGTAAACCTGCTGCAGATCATCTTCATTCATGCCGGTGTCCTGACAATAAAGAAGCCACAGCACATGTATGGAATTGCCGGTCTCTTCATACCAGATATTCACATCCTGATCTTCCTGGGATTCCTTCGCAATACTTAAAACTGCATCTTTTCCATAGTTGGCATAAACCCAGTTCAAGAAACTCTCATCAATCCGATAATCCCCGATAAATTCTTTGCTGCAGGAATCCAGCAGTGCTTCGTATGCATCATCTAAATCTTCTATCACCAGCTTCTTCGTCTCTGTGGAGACTTCTTCTGTTTCTGCTACTGCATATTCTGTTTTCTCGCTGCTCTCTGGTTCTGTCATCGCCTGTGCTTTCCTGCCACATCCGCTGCAAACCATTCCAAACAACAATATTCCTATCCCTGCCATCTGCAAAGCTTTTCTTCTCAAATCGGTATCCTCGCTCAACTCCTCTTTCGTCTCTTGTGTCCTGCTTTCTTGCCGATAACATTATACACTATCTTTCTTTTTCTAACAATCCTTATTTTAGGCAAATAGCGTATTCCGGTATTCTGTTCCCAAACAAATTATCTGCGCAAATCATTACGCATCAAGACCACGTAAGGGCGGTAAGGGGTACTAAGAATTTCTGCTATATACTTTTTCTTCCCGCAACCGGTGCATATTCGCATCCATGCTCAGATGCACCTCGCAGGCACATCCCTGTGCCTGCGTTGCTAAATTTATGTAGGAAATTCCAAGTACCCCTAACAGCCCTTACAAGGCTTGCCAGCGAATGACCCGCACAGATATTTTGTAATATACAAGAATTCTTTTTTCAAAATTCTACTATTAGACTTCAAGAATATCATACTTCTTTTAATTCTATGATTTGGTTCGATATGTTGCGGACTGCCGGTATTTTTCCGATTATGCCATAGATTGGATAGAGCTTTTTCATGCCCTCCACCAGACTTACGCCCTTTACCGGTTCAAAGCCCGGCAATTCTTTTGCCAGTGTGCGGCCGTTCTTTACACCCCAGGTAAATTTTGCTTTGCTGGCTTCTATGGATTTTTCTTTGATGTGTTTTACTACAAATGGAGACATGGTTTCCACCAGTACAGTTGCAGCGGTAAAATGTTTTCGGATAATTGCAAATATCTTCTGCACATCCTCCAGGGAAAGATACATGGTCAACCCTTCAATAATCACAAGTGTCGGACGTGTTTCATTGTCTAAATCGGTCTCAGCATCAAGTGTCTTATGAACCTCTTCTGCCCACGCCTCATCCATCGCAGAATAAGGAAGGACGGATACCCGCCCGTTTTCTTCTAAGAATTTTTTACGCACTTCTATGGTTACCGGTAAGTCCAGATTAAACCAGCGCAGTTTTCCATTATCTACCCGATAAAATCTGGTGTCCAGACCACAGGCAATATTGATTACAACAGCATTCGGATGCTCTGTGACATAGTTTTGTACCATTTCATCCAGTACAATGGTTCGTGCTACAACGCCATTTCGCATCATGGCATCTTCCTTTGCCTTTGTGAAATCATAGTCCATCTCTTTTACGATTTCCATTGCCTTCTTATCATAGATAAGATGTCCCTCTCTTTCGGACTCCATGGCTCTTGCATAGAGTGTCTGAATCATGGTTTCCTGTACTCCGGTCATTTCAATTTTCTTCATGTGTGTTCTCCTTCTTATGTATCAATTTGATATTTGGGGCTAAAGTTTCTTCCGCTATTGTCTTACTGCATATGACGCTGTCCGTCTGTATGCAGATACATTCACAAAGCTGTTAGAACGGCTTGCATTCTGCACAGTTTCCGGCAACACAGGCACAGGGATGTGCCTGTGAGGCGCATATGAACATGGATGTGAATTTGCGCCGGTTGCCAGAATCATAAAAATATCTTACCAGAATGCCCAGCCGTCCTTACAGGTTTGTGGTAGTATCTGCAACAGACGGACAACCGGCATATTCATCTAAGGCAATAACAGAACAAAACAAATTGCAACATAACAAAAGTTATATTCCGTTATGGTAAAGAAAAAAGGACACCCTCCAGATTTACATCCAGAAGGCATCCTTCTTCATTTTCTCTATTAAGCTGTTCGTTCCACTATCAGCATACACGCCAATGGCTTCTGCCAGTTTCAATGTTTCTTCCATACTATAGTTTCCCTTCAGCACTGCAAGATTACTCTGCATACGCATGTCTGTCAGAATCTCTATTAACTGCGCATTCGGCTCACGCCCGGTCTTTTCCAGAAAATAATCCCGGAAAGATTTCTTCGTCTGCTCCTTTATGGTGTCCTTGAAGTTCGCATAACAGCTTCCTTCTGACTTCTCCATAATCAGAATCAGTTCCTCTTTATGCCGGTATTCAAATTCAAAAAGCATCCTGTCATTTTCGATTGCTGTCTCAGGATTTGCAGCCTCTCTTACATATAATTCCTGCATCAGCTTCTGATACTGCTCCACTGCCGGTCCTAAGATTGCATGAATTAACGCTTCCTTATTGGCAAAGGAAAAATAAAAGGCTCCGGTGGTCACATTTGCCCGCTTGCAGATGTCCCTAAGACACGCCTGCGTATAACCCTTTTCTAAAAATTCTGCTTTTCCCGCTTCAATTAAACGTAATCTTGTCTGTTCTCTGTTTCTTTCATTCTCACCCATAACACTTGTTATGTTAGTACAGACTAACCATTTTGTCAAGCCTCATCATTTAACATTTCTTCTAAGGTATGCCAGCCTAATACAGCACATTTTACCCGCGCTGGCATATGAGAAATATCCTTTAATGCCGAAGCTTCTTCCAGCTCGTCAATCTCTTCTTCAGAAGCTTCTCCTTTAATCATTTTTAAGAATAATTCTCCTAAATGCAGCGCTTCCTCTTTCTTCTTTCCGACAATCATGCCCAGCATAATATCGGCAGATGCCTGGGAAATAGCACAGCCATCTCCTACAAATGCACCGTCTACGATTTCATCACCGTCTAATTTTAATTTTAAAAAGATGTCATCCCCACAGTTTGGATTCACACCTTCCAACACCAGATCGGCATCCGGAAGGTCATGCTTGAACTCCGGGTGAATATTGTGTTCGGTAAGGATTTCATTATAAAAGCTTCTACTCTCCATATCCCATTCTCCTTCTGACTCCTGCTACGCTTTTTACCAGCGCATCGACTTCTTCTTCTGTATTGTAGAACATCAGGCTTGCTCTTGTAGCGGAGCGGACTCCCAGATACTCTAACAATGGCTGTGCACAATGATGTCCTGCCCGGACAGCCACACCGTCGGATTCCAATACCGCACTGACATCGTGTGGATGCACATCTTCAATGGTAAATGTCAGGATTCCGGTATGTTCTTCTGCCAGTTCAGAACCAAGCACATGAACCTTTGGAATTGCTTTCAGTCCTTCCAAGGCTCTTTTCGTAAGTGCAAGTTCCCGCTCCTGCATAGTTTCAAAACCGATTTTGTTGATATAATCAATGGCTGCTGCCAGTCCGACTGCGCCTGCTGCATTGACCGTTCCTGCTTCAAACTTATGCGGAAGCTCTGCATATTTTGCACCATCTCTTGTAACAGAATCTATCATTTCTCCGCCGGTAAGGAATGGTGGCATTGCCTTTAAAAGTTTTTTCTTTCCATATAAAACACCAATTCCCATTGGTCCCATTAACTTGTGACCGGAAAATGCCAGAAAATCCACATCCAGCTTCTGCACATCAATCGGCATATGTGGGGAGCTCTGGGCTGCATCCAGCACTACTACTGCATTGCTCTTTCTTGCTCTTCGCACAATTTCCTCTACCGGAGTCGGGCGTCCCAACACATTAGACACCTGTGTGATTGCCACCAGTCTTGTTTTATCAGAAAAAGCTTCGTCTAACTTTGCTTCGCTTAAACTACCGTCTTTTTCGCATTCCAGATAAATAAGTTTCGCTCCGGTCTGTCTTGCTACCATCTGCCACGGCAGCATATTGCTGTGATGTTCCATAATGGAAACCACAATTTCGTCCTCCGGGCAAAGATTATTTAAGCCATAGCTGTACGCTACTAAATTCAGGCTCTCTGTGGTATTTCTGGTAAATATAATTTCTGTCTCAGATGCAGCATGGATAAACTGCTGAACTGTTTTTCTCGCTGCCTCATAGGCATCGGTTGCTTCCAGGCTCAAAGGATAGAACCCACGCAGCGGATTGGCATTATGTTTTTCATAAAATTCCTTTTCCGCTTCAATGACGCATGCCGGCTTCTGTGCGGTTGCCGCATTGTCAAGATAGATGACATCCCGGTCTTTAAAAAGAGGAAAATCCTTCTTAAAATCGTACATCCTAAATCACCTCTTCCAACGCTTCCTTCGCAATTTTTTCTGCTGCTTCATCCTTCATCAAATCACAGATATGCTCCAATTTTGCACCTGTCACAATACGTTCTGCAGCTTCCTTATCAATACCTCTTGCTCCAAAATAGAACATGGTATCTTCATCTAATTCTCCAATGGTTGCTCCGTGATTTCCTTTTACGTCTTCCTGTGCACATAAAATCAGCGGAATGGTCTTATTTTCCACATCATCACCCAGCAGAAGCACACTTTCTTCTTCCTGTCCTTCTGCACCGGAGGAACCACGTTTGAAATCAATGGTTCCACGGAAAACCTTATGTGCCTGTCCCCGAAGAGCTCCGTCAGAATTAATATAGCTCATGGTTTTCTCACCGAAATGATTGGCTACCATATTATAGTCTAAAATCTGCTGTGCCTGACCAAGATATCCGGTCTCTGTGGCAAAATTACTTTCTTTTCCATTCAAATCCATGCGGCATCCGGAATAGAGATTTCCTTTTCCAAGGAACAACTGGATATATTCCACCTTTGCTCCCTCGCCAATTAAATTGCCGCCTATATCACTTAATAAAGTCTCGTGCTCCTGCGGCATCTGAACCTGAATTAATCTTACAGATGCACCGCTTTCGACTTTCATTCTGACACGGACTGCCAGAGATGCTTCTGTGGTACTGTCTACCTCTTTTGCCGCATCCGAAGCCACGCGGCTGTCCAGCACAACAGTAAGTGTGCTGTTTTCTTTTGCATATATTTCTACACTGCCTGCCGTATGTGTATCTTTTTTACCGGAAATGTGCAGTCTTACGGTTTTATCCTGTTCTGCATTTTCTGCAAGAATCTGATATTTTGCAGTATTTTCTGTTGCAAAGATTGCATCCGCTTCTCTTCCGGCACCGGTCTCAATGTCCGAAAGCTGCTCTGTTTCCAAAGACACTGCATCTCCCTCTGTTACAATCTCACAAGGCTCTATCTTGGTGCTCCATTTTATCGGAGTTTCATTTACCTTCAGCCAGTTCCAGGTAGGAGAAGGCAATTCATTGATTTTCATACTTACATTTTGTTCCATGCTCTTTCCACATCCCTTCTGCTATCCTATGCTGCCCTTCATCTCAAGGCGAATCAAATTGTTCATTTCCAGTGCGTACTCTAAAGGCAGTTCCTTGGAAACATTATCCGCAAATCCACTGACGATACAGGCTCTTGCATCCTCTTCGCTCATACCTCTTGACATCAGATAGAAAATTGCTTCATCACTGATGCTTCCAATCTGGGCTTCATGTCCTACATTGGCATCCTTGGTTCGGATGTCCATTGCCGGAATGGTATCGGAACGGGACTCAGAATCTAACATCAGAGACTGACAGGATACTGCTGACTTCGTGCCTTTTGCTTCCTTCGTTACCACTACGGAACTACGGAAAGTGCTGATACCGCCATCTTTGGAAATAGAACGGGTATTCATATAGGAGCTTGTGTCCGGTGCGCAGTGTACCACTTTGGCTCCGGTATCAAGGTTCTGTCCTTTTCCTGCAAAGGTTACACCGGTAAATTCCATGCGTGCGCCCTTTCCTTTTAAGACACTCATCGGATACAGATAGGATACATGGGAACCGAAGGAACCGGATACCCATTCAATGGTTCCGCCCTCTTCCACCAACGCCCGCTTGGTATTTAAGTTATACATATTCTTTGACCAGTTCTCGATGGTGGAATAACGAAGTTTTGCATTTTTTCCAACATATAATTCCACGCATCCTGCATGCAGGTTGGCTACGTTATATTTTGGTGCAGAACATCCTTCGATGAAATGAAGGGATGCTCCCTCATCTACGATAATCAGTGTATGTTCAAACTGTCCGGCACCTTTGGCATTCAGTCTGAAATAGGACTGCAGCGGAATCTCCACATCCACTCCCTTTGGTACATAAACGAAAGAACCGCCGGACCAGACTGCACCATGCAGTGCTGCAAATTTGTGGTCATTTGGCTTGACCAGCTTCATGAAATGCTTCTGTATCATATCTGCATATTCACCATGCATTGCACTTTCCAAATCCGTATAAATAACGCCCTGTGCGGCAACTTCTTCTCTTACATTGTGATAAACCAGCTCGGAATCATACTGTGCGCCAACACCTGCTAATGACTTTCTCTCTGCCTGTGGGATTCCAAGACGCTCAAAAGTATCTTTAATGTCCTTTGGCACCTCAGACCATTTTCCCTTCATCTTTGTATTCGGGCGGACATAGGTTACAATATGGTCCATGTCCAGTCCTTCAATCGATGGTCCCCAGTTCGGCACTTCCATTTCATTGTAAATCTGTAAAGACTGTAAACGGAAATTCTGCATCCAGACAGGGTCATTTTTCTCTTTTGATATCTGCTCTACGATTTCAGGAGTAAGACCTTCTTTCAGCTTATAAGCATCCTTCTCATCGTCCCGGATATCATATATGCTTCTGTCGATATCTTCTACATAGCTTTTCTCTTCCATTCCTTACACTCCTTACTCGTATTTTGCAAAACCATTCTCGTTTACTTCATCAATCAGGGAAGCATCTGCTGTCTTAACAATATGTCCTTCCACCATGATGTGTGTGTAATCTACGTGTAATGCCTCTAAAATCTTGGTACTATGGGTAATAATCAAAAGGCTTCCCTTGCTGCTCTTCTGATATTCTTCAATTCCCTTTGATACGGTTCTTACTGCATCTACATCCAGTCCGGAATCGGTTTCATCCAAAATCGCAAGTTCCGGTTTTAACATCAGCATCTGCAGGATTTCAGCTTTCTTCTTTTCGCCGCCGGAAAATCCTACATTCAAATCACGTTCTGCATAAGACGGATCCATCTGTAAAAGTTCCATTTTCTCTGCCAGTTCTTTCTTAAAATCATAGAAACGGACTCTCTTTCCGGTCTTCTGTTCCAATGCACTACGGATAAAGGAACTTAATGTAACGCCCGGTACTTCCAGCGGATTCTGGAAAGATAAGAACATGCCGCTCTTTGCACGCTCATTCACCGGCTCTCCGGTAATATTTTTTCCCTGAAAAAAGATTTCTCCACTCTCTACCTGATAACGTGGGTTACCAACCAATGTATAACCCAATGTGGATTTACCGGTTCCATTTGGTCCCATCAGTACATGTGTCTCATGTCTTCCTATTTCAAGATTTACGTCATGTAAAATATGTTTTTCTTCTACACTGACATTCAGATTTTTAACCTCTAAAAGTAATTCTTTGCTCATTTTTCTTCCTCCTGCATCTATTCTTTTTCTCGGCAATCTATTGTGCCTGACTCTTATTCCGTCTTTTCTGTATTTTCCTTTTCTGTGGCGTTCTTCTCTGCTGCTTTCTTTTCTGTTGTCTTCTTTTCTGCTGCTTTCTTTTCTGCTGCTTTCTTCTCCGCTTCCTGCTTCGACTGCAGAACATCTGCCAGCGTCATTTCATCAAAATATTTATCTATCAAATCTGCCAGCCCCTTCCAGATTGGAAGCGTACAGCAGGAATCTGATCTCTCACATGGCTCCTGGTCTTCTCTTAAGCAGGATACCGGTGCAAGCGTTCCCTCTGTCAGCCGCAGGATATCACCAACCCTGTATTCTTCCGGTTTCCGGTTCAGACGATAACCGCCCTTCTTGCCGCTGACTCCTTCTATCATATGTCCCTTGGAAAGAATGGTCGAAATACTCTCTAAATATTTCTGGGAAATGTTCAGTTTCTCGGCAATTCCTTTTAACGGAATATATTCTTCCGCATCATGCTCCGCCAGCTCGACCATGACCTTTAATGCATACCTTCCTTTGGTTGAAATCATGCTCTGCATTCCTCCTTTTCTGGTTCATTCGCATCATATACCCATTCGCCTACTATGTCAATGGGCGAATCGGTTTTCGTTTGTTCTTTTCGGGGAACAAACCTACTACAAGAAACACACTTGGCGATTTTCTCGAGTTACCGCAAAAAAAGAAGCACATCCTATAAAATCTATGGAATACTCCACAAATTTTATTGGATGTGCTCATTTCATCTTTTCACGCTTTTAATTATTCTATTCTAATTACTCTTTATTCTATTTGCAGATGCTTTGCATATTCAAAAGATATTATATCCTTAAATGCAGTCTTCTCATATGCTTCTTCTTTATGCATAAATGCAACAATTTCTGTTTTCGACATACTTCCTAACTTTTCTATTACCGTATCAAGAATCTTCCTGTCATCTTCTGTAAGCGTCTTATATGTTGTTGGCTCTGATAAAGAAAAATAATATCCATTCCCTTCTCCTATGTCTACTTCTTCACATGGCACATCTTTCAAATCAATAATTGCATTATGTCCCACCGGTACCGCTCCCATCGGAAGTGCCTGATACACCAGTCCTGTCATTGCAAAGCCTCTTCTTTTATAAGAAAGAGCATCTGCATACCATAAAAGTTTCATAAGTTTTACTTTATAAAGGTTTCTGATTTTTGAAGATGCTGCAAAATAGCGGATAACATCCACCACTTTATCCAATGATAATTCTGTATTTCCATGAAGCATCTTATTTCCAGCATATCCAGCATAATCTGCCTCAATTGCCTTTTTCAAATAAATGTCCTTATTCTTCTCATATAACCGTGTTGCTGCTTCAAAGTATTTCTTATAAGCAGTCTCAGACAAATGTTCCTTCGCATCCGCCAACAATGCCAGAAACCATTCCGGATCCTGTCCGATTTTTCTTAAAATCGTATCATGTGCCCGATCCTGCACCTGATGACTTTCATAGCGGGTGATTGTCTTAGCTCCCCATCCCAGTAAAACACATAAATCACTTTGTGTGATTCCATATTTCAGGCGGATTGCCACTATCTCTTCCGATGTCAAAAGTCCCTGTTTTCTTCGGTATGCATTCTTTAATCGAATATCATTTTCCTGTATCTGCGATTCTTCCATATACAGTTCCTCTGCATTCTCACAAAACAGATAAGATGCTTCATAATCAACCTTACTGTTTTTAAATGTAGCCGCCTCCTCTACAAGAACTGTTTTCACTTCATGCTCTTCCATACAACACGGACACAACCGTTTTTCACTTTTCATAATCTTCATATCCATGAAAACACCTCCTAATTTTCTTTATACGGAAACATATCTGTAGTAAACGGTTTCTCTGCAAAATGAAATGACATCACAAACGTTGTGGTATTTCCATTTAATCCTAATAGTTCCACTCTTATTTTAATATATACATCCTGCATACCATTATAAACTTTTCCAAATTCCCGCATTTCACTTCTTTTGGGAAATCTAAGATCCTGAACCGTTCTCATATACTCTTCTACAGTCAGCGTTTTTAATTCCCGTTTCAATGCATCCACCGGATTTTCATCCGGAAATAATGTATCTACTGTATACTGGTTGGTATATTTTTCATCTCTCTGTTTATCCACTAGCCGTCTCGCCTGAAATGTAATCTGTGCATCATGGTCTAATGCATATTTAAGCTTTTGCAGATAAGTATTCACTTCAAGCTTTGATTCGATTCTGGACTTTGTATTATCTTTTGAATCTTTCATAACCCCTCCTGCTTATAGTATCAATTGATACCTTTATTATAAATGTAAAAAACTAAAAAGTCAAATCAAATAAAAAAAACGTCACCCAACACATTTCACTGATAAATATTACCAATGACACAATGCATTTAGTGACGTTTCTTATTTCTTATAAAAATATACTATTTTTCAAAAGCTTATTTATTGTAATTTACAATCTTTCCGAAGTCAGCCTTTAAGGAAGCGCCTCCTACCAGGCCACCGTCGATATCAGCTTTTGCGAACAGCTCTGCTGCATTTCCTGCATTTACAGATCCGCCGTACTGGATACGGATAGACTCAGCTGTTGCTTCATCATATACTTCACGGATGCATGCACGAATTGCGCCACAAACTTCTTCTGCCTGATCAGAAGTAGCTGTTTCACCAGTTCCGATTGCCCAGATTGGCTCGTAAGCGATAACTGCTGTTGCAGCCTGCTCTGCGGTTACGTTCTGGAATGCAATCTTAATCTGCATACGAATCCAGTCAAGGTAGATACCCTGTTTTCTCTGTGTTAAAGTCTCTCCACAGCAGATGATTGGTGTAATACCATGTTCGAAAGCTTTTAATACTTTCTTATTTACAGTCTCATCTGTCTCTGCGAAGTACTCTCTTCTCTCAGAATGTCCTAATACAACGTATTTTACGCCAGCGTCTGTAAGCATTGCCGGAGAGATTTCTCCTGTGTATGCTCCGCTCTCTTCAAAATACATATTCTCTGCACCGATGCAGATGTTAGAACCTTTTGCTGCTTCCATTGCTGGAATAATATCAATTGCTGGTACGCAGAATACTACATCTACGTCTTCGTTTGCTACTAATGGTTTTAATTCATTTACCAGTGCAACTGCCTCGCTAGGAGTTTTATTCATTTTCCAGTTGCCGGCAATAATTTTCTTTCTTGCCATTTTAAAATGTCCTTCTTTCTTAAATATATAAGCGTTTGCCTGCACGCAGGCATATGCTTTGATTACTTATTTATCGTTTGCTGCTGCAACACCTGGAAGCTCTTTACCCTCTAAGAACTCTAAGGATGCTCCACCACCTGTTGAGATGTGGCTCATCTTGTCACCGAATCCAAGCTGGTTAACTGCTGCTGCAGAATCTCCACCACCGATGATGGTTGTTGCATCTGTATCAGCTAAAGCTTTTGCTACAGCGATAGTACCTGCTGCAAGAGTTGGGTTCTCGAATACACCCATAGGTCCGTTCCAAACAACAGTCTTAGCAGTCTTAACAGCATCTGCGAAAAGAGCCTGTGTCTTAGGTCCGATATCACAGCCTTCTCTGTCTGCCGGCATCTTGTCTGCATCATATGTTTCTACTTCAACTGGAGCATCGATAGGATTTGGGAAATCTTTGATAGTTACAGCATCTACCGGAAGAAGAAGTTTCTTTCCAAGTTTCTCTGCCTTTGCCATCATTTCTTTACAATAATCAATCTTAGTATCATCTACTAAAGAGATTCCGATTTCATATCCTTTTGCTTTTAAGAATGTGTAAGCCATACCACCACCGATGATTAAGGTATCACATTTCTCAAGTAAGTTATTGATTACGTTTAATTTATCAGCAACTTTTGCACCACCAAGGATTGCAACGAATGGTCTTACCGGATTCTCTACTGCATTTCCAAGGAAGTCGATTTCTTTCTGCATTAAGTATCCAACTACTGCAGTGTCAACTAACTGTGCAACACCTACGTTAGAACAATGCGCTCTGTGAGCTGTTCCGAATGCATCATTTACAAATACATCACAGATAGAAGCAAGGTCTTTAGAGAAAGCTTCTCCGTTCTTTGTCTCTTCTGGTCTGAAACGTGTATTCTCAAGTAAGATAACATCGCCATCGTTCATAGCTGCTACTGCTGCTCTTACGTTCTCACCAACAACTTCAGGGTCAACAACGAATTTAACTTCCTGTCCTAATAACTCTGTAAGTCTTGCTGCTACTGGTGCAAGAGTTTTGGTCTGTTTGTCTTCTTCTGTTTTTACTTTTCCTAAATGGGAGCAAAGGATAACCTTTCCACCATCAGCGATTAATTTCTTGATTGTAGGAAGAGCTGCAACCAGACGGTTCTCGTCTGTAATCTTTCCTTCTTTTAATGGTACGTTGAAATCACATCTGCAAAGAACACGAAGTCCTTTTACATTAATATCATCTATAGATTTTTTATTTAATGACATATTAAGTAGTCTCCTTTATATTTTATTTCCAATAGTAAGAAAGAGCCCGGTCCCAAAAGACCGGACCCTTTTCCTGAGTCTTATCTGCACTCTGGCAGCCTGTCGCTTAAAAAAGTAGTCTACCGTGCAGTGATTGTTCGTTAAACTACGGGAAACACGCTTTGCGGGTTTCTCTCGTAAATTATGCTAACTCGCTGAAGTATTTGATTGTACGAACCATCTGGGATGTGTAGCTGTTTTCGTTATCATACCAAGAAACAACCTGTACTTCGTACTGATCATCAGATACCTGGTTAACCATGGTCTGTGTTGCATCGAACAGAGAACCAAATCTCATTCCAACGATATCAGAAGATACGATTTCGTCTTCGTTGTATCCGAAGGACTCGTTAGCTGCTGCTTTCATAGCTGCATTGATATCTTCTTTTGTAACGCCAGCTTTCTTAACAACTGCTGTTAAGATTGTTGTAGATCCTGTAGGGGTTGGAACACGCTGAGCAGATCCGATTAATTTTCCGTTCAGTTCTGGGATAACAAGTCCGATAGCTTTTGCTGCACCAGTGCTGTTTGGAACGATGTTTACTGCTGCTGCACGAGATCTTCTTAAGTCACCTTTTCTCTGTGGTCCGTCAAGAGTCATCTGATCACCTGTGTAAGCATGGATTGTTACCATGATACCAGACTGGATTGGAGCATATTTGTTTAATGCATCAGCCATAGGCGCTAAGCAGTTTGTTGTACAAGAAGCTGCTGAAATGATTGTATCAGATGCTTTTAATGTCTCATGGTTTGTGTTGTATACGATTGTAGGAAGGTCATTACCTGCTGGAGCAGAAATAACAACTTTACGAGCGCCTGCATTGATGTGTGCCTGTGCTTTTTCTTTGCTTGTATAGAAACCTGAACACTCTAATACAACGTCAACTTTTAATTCACCCCATGGGCAGTTGTTTGCATCTGGGAATGCGTAGATTTTGATTTCTTTTCCACATACGATGATAGAATCATCTGTGCTGGATACTTCATCAGCATGCTCATATTTACCCTGAGAAGAATCATATTTTAACAAGTGTGCTAACATTTTAGGGCTTGTTAAATCGTTGATTGCTACTACTTCGTATCCTTCAGCACCAAACATCTGTCTGAATGCCAGACGACCAATACGGCCGAATCCATTAATTGCTACTCTTACTGCCATTATTAATTCCTCCTAGAAATTTAATATAAAATATCTTTATTTGGGATTGTACCCAATCTGGTATTATTCTAACCAATTTTTGTCGAAAGTTCAAGTAGTTCCCATCACTTTGTTAATTTTTTCACTATTTTTATTTCTTCTTTCTCATTTTCAAACAAATGTTACAATAGCTTTTCCATTTTTCACACTGTCTTTTGACAGATTGTCAAATTTCTATTATAGTATTCTGTGTATTATATACAAAGATTTTACTATACTTGTGAAAATGTAACATTTTTCTTAGTAGAAATGTGTAAACACTGGGTAAGGTTTGTGCAATATGTAGGGGAAAGGAATAGGAAAGCTTCTTCCCGAAAACACTGGAACGTTTATGATGTGAGAATCCGCAGCACTTCACGGGCAGTATTTTTCTTGAAATTAGGCTGTCTTTCCGGTTGCTTTGACCGGATACTGCTTTTGTCTGCCAGCAGCGGATACCACACTTTGTC
This sequence comes from uncultured Lachnospiraceae bacterium, assembly GCA_900315735.1. Lineage (GTDB taxonomy): Bacteria > Bacillota > Clostridia > Lachnospirales > Lachnospiraceae > Roseburia_C. The sequence goes on from ONAD01000009.1 coordinate 26,072, forward strand.
CGAAGGGACTCTAAGAATTCCTACAAGGATATTTAATTTGCGGCAACCGGCACAAATTCATATCCATATTCAGATTGTGCCTCGCTGGTACATCCATGTACCAGCGTTGCCGGGGTGAAAAAGGAATTCTAAGAGTCCCTAACAGACACCGCTCACGGTATCCGCATGCTGGCAGACCAAATGCAGTATACTGTCAAACATTGGAAAGACTGCTTATTATAAAAGAAAGAAAAATACTGCAGGTTGAAGTGCCGGATTCTTGCATACAAACGTCCCGGTGCTTTTGGGAAGAAGCTTTCTCATCCAGTTCACCCACCTGCACAACCTTACCCACCATACACCATCCACAGAAAGGAGCACACTATGCTTTGGGACACACATATGCACACCGCTTTTTCTACCGACAGTGAAGCCTCACCGGAATCCATGATTGAAGCTTCTATTAAACTGGGGCTTGGCGGAATCTGCATTACCGACCATATGGACTATGATTATCCAAAAGAACATCCGGAAGACGAACCGGAATTTATCCTAGACACACCGGTCTACTTTCCGACCATCCAGAAGCTGGGACAGCAATATAAAGATAAAATAAAAGTACTGACCGGCATTGAGCTTGGATTGCAGCCTCACCTTGTGGCAAAACACCAGGAACTGATTAGTCAGTATGACTTTGATTTTGTCATCGGCTCTTCCCATGTAATCCATGGCAAAGACCCTTACTACTCCCGCTTTTTTGAAGGAAAAACCGAACAGCAGGCTTATCAGGAATATTTTGAATCTATTCTGGAAAATCTTGTGGTATTTGATAATTTTGATGTGTATGGACATATCGATTATGTGGTACGCTACGGTCCAAACCGGAACCTTGAATATTCTTATCAGAAATATGCCGATGTCATTGACGCAGTTTTAGAAAAGCTCATTGATATGGGAAAAGGAATTGAAATCAATACCGGTGGTTTCAAATATGGTCTGGGACATCCAAATCCAACAGAAGATATTATCAACCGCTATCACGAATTGGGCGGTGAAATCATTACCATCGGTGCCGATGCCCACAAACCGGAGCATGTTGCATTTGATTTTGCAAAAGTACCGGACATTTTAAAGGCAGCGGGTTTTAAATATTTTACCGTATTTGAGAAGAGAAAACCGACCTTTCTTCCGTTGTAAACTATGGAAATCACGCTTTACGAGTTTCTCAACTTATTACGGCGCTCGCTAAATCTGTATGCAGGCATGTGATTTTTCCTGTGTATGCAAAAGTAACGGCGCGGTTCGTCAACTTAAGAGACATGATAAATACAGTTAGGGCACTTGGAATTTCGGAGAATATCTGGCAACGCTGGCACAGGGATGTGCCAGCGAGGTGCATATGAACATGGATGTGAATTTGCACCGGTTGCCGGAACTTATTCTACATTCATCGAAATTCTTAGTGCCCTTTACTGTATTTATGTTGTCTCTGCGGTTGACGAACCGCGCCGTTACTTTGTATCACAGAAAAACTATTTCCAAATAAAATCCTACCCCAGCAGATGCAGCCGTTCAAATGCATGATACAGTCCGTCCTCATCAATCTTATCCGTAACCATATCTGCATACTGTTTTACTGCCGGAATCGCATTTCCCATTGCCACTCCGGTTCCTGCAAATTGCAGCATTTCTACATCATTCGGTCCATCACCAAAAGCAATGGTATCTTCCCTTCCTATCTTTAACTCATCCATAAGCCGCTGCATTCCGGTTGCCTTATTGACTCCCATCTTCGTCATTTCACCGGACATCTGGCGGTCCTTGCCAAAGCTTGCTCCGGTTATTTTGATATAAGTACCGACTTCCTTCTGCATCACATCCACCGGAATATCCGCATCAAAATACATTCCGCTCTCAAGAGACAGCATCTGTTCCGGGTGTTCTACAATCGTAAGTCCGTTTAAGGCACTGTCAATATCAAGGCCGAGCCGCATACAGCGTTCTCTCATTTTCTTTGCATTCTCTTCATCCACATAGCGGCCGTCGATTCCCTGCAGCATAAAGCATGCGCCATGCTCTTTCAGCACTTCCACCATATCCTGCACCTTATCCTGCGCCAGAATGCTATGATAAATCACATTATCCTTCACGGATACATAAGCGCCTGCCGAAGCCACAATGGCATCAAATCCAAAATCTAAAAGCCATGGATACACATTCGTTACAGTTCTTCCGGTACATAACGAAATCAGATGCCCCTGTTTCCTGGCAGTGCTTAATGCTTCCCTGGCAGATTCCGGCATGTGCATGGTAAAATCTACCAGGGTTCCGTCTACATCTAAGAAAATCAGTTTACGGCTCATTATTCTGCGTCCCGAATCGCTTTACGAACCGGAAGAACGCAGCCTGGAGAAACGGATAATTCATCTACTCCCATCTCTAAGAAACGCTGGGTCAGAGTGGTATCTGCTCCAAGTTCTCCACAGATTCCTGCCCAGATACCTGCCTTATGCGCATTTTCCACAGTCATCTGAATCAGGCGGAGCACTGCTTCATGATGTGGATTATAGAAGCTGTCAAGCTTTGCATTCTGGCGGTCAATTGCCAGTGTGTACTGGGTCAGGTCGTTGGTTCCGATACTGAAGAAGTCAACCTCTTTTGCCAGTTCATCACTCATTACCGCTGCTGCAGGAGTTTCAATCATGATACCCTGCTCCACTTCACCAAATGGAATGCCATCCTTTTTCAGTTCTTCTTTTACTTCTTCTGCGATTGCTTTAATCTTGCGTACCTCATCTACAGAAATAATCATCGGATACATAATTGCAATGTTTCCGTAATTGCTTGCACGGAATAAAGCACGAAGCTGGGTCTTAAAAATTTCCGGCTGGGTCAGGCAGATTCGGATTGCACGATATCCCATTGCAGGATTGTCTTCTTTATCAAGATTAAAATAGTCAACCTGCTTATCTGCTCCGATATCCAGGGTACGGATAATTACCTTCTTTCCTGCCATGGTTTCTGCTACCTGCTTATAAGCTGCGAACTGTTCCTCTTCCGTTGGGAAAGTATCTTTTTCAAGATAAAGGAATTCACTACGGAAAAGTCCGATTCCACCGGCATCATTCTTAAGCACAGCTGCTAAGTCAGAGACATTTCCGATGTTGGCATAAAGGTTGATTTTCTGACCACTCTTTGTCACATTTTCTTTGCCCTTTAAAGTCAGCAGTAATTCTTTCTGCTTTGCATCCTCTTCTGCTTTTTTCTTATATTCTGCCAAAGTTGCTTCATCCGGCTCAATGAGAAGTGTTCCGGTATAACCATCTACGATTGCCTGCTTTCCGTTCCACTCTTCCTTGATTTCCACTCCAATCAGTGCAGGAATTCCCATGGTTCTTGCTAAAATTGCAGTATGGGAATTGGTAGAGCCAAGCTGGGTTACAAATGCCAGCAGCTTGCTCTTATCCATCTGTACCGTTTCACTCGGAGCTAAATCCTTTGCCACGATAATAACCGGCTCTTCGCCAAGGTCGCCGCCCATATCATTTCCGCATAATACATTGATGACACGCTCGGAAATATCCTTCATGTCAATGGAACGGGCTTTGAAATACTCGTCATCCATATTGGCAAAAACTTCTGCAAAATTATCTCCGGTAACACCTACCGCATACTCTGCATTTACGCTCTGGGTCTCGATGAGATTGTGAACGGAGTCATTGTAATCTCCGTCCTCTAACATCATGGCATGCACATCAAAAATCTGTGCATTTACTTCGCCCACTTCTTTTAAAGCTTTCTCATAAAGTTTATGAAGCTGTTCGATTGCGGTCTGCTTTGCTGCTTCATAGCGGGCAATTTCCGCTGCCGGGTCTTCTATTCTCTTTCTTACTACCTGATTCTCTGCTTTGGAAAGGAATTTTACCTTTCCGATTGCAATACCACTAAATACCTTTTTCCCATCAAATTTTTCCATAGTTCATACCTTCTTTCTTTTATAAATTTTCTCCATTTGAAGCAATTACTTCTTTATACCAGTCGAAGGATTTTTTCTTTCTTCTTGCAAGAGTTCCGGTTCCATCATCATATTTTTCCACATAGATGAAGCCATATCTCTTTGCCATTTCTCCGGTGGATGCACTTACTAAATCAATGCAGCCCCATGGGGTATATCCCATCAGGTCAACACCATCTTTTACAGCTTCCTTCATCTCTTTGATATGATCCCGCAGATAGTCGATACGGTAATCATCATTGATGCTTCCATCTTCTTCTAATTTATCATAAGCGCCAAGACCATTTTCTACTACCATAACCGGAATCTGATAACGGTCATAAATTTCATTTAAGGAATAATGTAATCCCTGTGGATCAATCTGCCAGCCCCAGTCACTTGCCTTAAGATATGGATTCTTAAGACCGGCAATCAGGTTGCCATCCGTCTGCTCTCCATCCGGATCTTTTGATACACAACTGCTCATATAATAGCTGAGGGTGTAGAAATCTACGCAGCCCTCTCTTAAAATTTCTTCATCACCCGGTTCCATTTTAACATGAATATTATTTTCTTCAAAATAACGCTCCATATACGCAGGATATTCGCCTCTTACCTGCACATCGGAACAGAACCAGTTCATAATCCGCATTTCCTTCTGTGTTTCCAGCACATCTTCCGGATTACAGGTAAACGGATACTTGGTCATAAAGACATTCATATCACCGATGAGATATTCCGGATATTTTTCATGTGCCAGTTTTACTGCTTTTGCACTGGCAACGAACTGATGATGCAGTGCCTGGAAACGAACCTTCGGATTATCCGGAATCTCTGTAATTTTTCCTTCATAGCCTTTTACCGTTCCAAGAGAAAGCAGGTTGCCAAGTGGTGTGGTGCCGCCATTGATTTCATTGAAGGTCAGCCAGTATTTTACTTTGCCCTGATATCTTTCAAAAATTGCCTTGCAGTAATTTAAGAAATAATCGATGCACTCTCTGGCTTCCCAGCCATTATATTTTTCAATCAGTGCATATGGCATTTCGTAATGGGAAATGGTTACCAGCGGCTCAATGCCATATTTTAAACACTCATCAAATACTTTATCGTAGAATGCCAGTCCTGCTTCGTTTGGCTCATCTTCCATTCCGGTCGGGAAAATTCTCGTCCATGCAATGGATAAACGGAATACTTTGAATCCCATTTCTGCAAATAATGCAATATCTTCTTTGTAATGATGATAGAAATCAATTGCCTCATGGCTTGGATAGAGGTATTCCGGATGAATGGTTCTTGTTACCTTTTTCGGCTCGGTATGGGAACCGTTAGTACACATATCGGAAACGGATGCTCCTTTTCCATCTACATCCCATGCTCCCTCAAACTGATTGGCTGCGGTTGCTCCTCCCCAGAGAAAATCTTTACGAAATGTCTTCATTGCTTCTTCCTCCTGATTCTTAATATTTTTATTTGTGAAAATTTTTAATTTCTGTTTTTTAAATTTTTTCTTTTTTCATTCTGCCCTGTAATAAGGCTTCTGATTTTGTTGGATAGAGCACGAGCCCCTTATCAGAGCCCGCACCCTTAGGTATAAAAAACTATGGAAAACTAATTTATAAAACGGTAATCAATGTATCCAAAGCTGCAACTTTCTTTGCATCTGTCGGAACTACATCTGCGTAATCTGCTGTGTTACTGATGATAACCGGAGTCAGCACGGAATATCCTGCTCCTGTAATCTTTGCAATATCAAATTCCAATAAAAGGTCACCTTTCTTTACTTTGGTTCCCTGTGCTACCTTTGGTGTAAATCCTTCTCCGTCTAATTTTACGGTATCCATTCCTACATGAATCAGGATTTCTGCTCCGCCATCAGATACCATTCCAATGGCATGACCGGTTGGGAAGAAGGTTACTACTTCGCCATCACATGGTGCATATAATTTACCTTCTGTCGGAAGAATGGCAACACCCTGTCCTAATGCTCCGCTTGAAAATGCTTCATCTTCTACTTCTTCCAAGGCTTTTACTTCTCCGGTAAGAGGAGATGCAATTACCTGGTTTGCTGCGGTTTTTGTGTCTTTCTTTTCAATTTTTGCTTCACCATTCTGTGGTGCGTCATCATGATAGGTAATGTAAGTTGCTACGAAAGCAATTACCATAGCTACTGCCATACCGATTAATACCCAGATTAAACTGTAAATGCTCTTTGACTCGCCATCGATGAATGCCGGAAGTCCGAAGAATCCAAGTCCACCCATCATATAAGTCTTAACTCCTGCAAATCCTACGATTCCACCACCGATAGCGGATGCGATACAGGAAATTACGAATGGTTTTTTCTTTGGAAGTGTAATACCGTAAATACATGGCTCTGTTACACCAAAGAGTCCGGAGATAAATGCCGGTAATGCAATATTTCTAAGTTTCTTGTCTTTTGTCTTTAATACGATTGCCAGTACAACCATGGACTGTGCAAAGGATGCTACGAAATATGGAGAAAGGATGAAGTCATATCCTAAGGTTCCATAATTAATCATTGCCAGTGGAACAAGTCCCCAATGTAATCCGAAGATTACCAGTACCTGCCAGAATGCTCCGACTAAGATACCTGCTACAAGACCACCTACAACCGGAAGGTTATAGATTGCTCCGAAGATAATACCGATAATGTTGCAAAGGAAAGTAGATACCGGCCCGATTACCAGATAGGTAAGTGGAACCATTACTGCTAAAGTTACAACCGGAACGATAAATGTTTTGATGACATCCGGGATTACTTTCTTTAACTTCTTTTCCAGCCATGCTGCACAGGCTACTGCAATAACAATTGGTACTACAGAAGAAGTATAACCACTGGATGGCATAATAACAGGAATTCCAAAGAAAGTTGTATAATAATTCATTTCAAATGAAGTTCCTGCAAACAGGGAACCAATCAGTTCTCCTGAAGTCAGATTAACCAGTGCCGGATAGGTAAGTGAAATACCAAGTGCCATTCCGATGAATTCATTCATCTTAAATTTCTTTGCTGCAGTATATCCTAAGATAATCGGCAGGAAATAGAAGAATCCGTCTCCGATGGAATACCAGAGCTGATATGCTCCGCTTGTTGTAACATCTATTCCTGACCGGCTTGCAATAAATGCCCACAGTGCCAAAAGTCCTTTGATAATACCTGCTGCACAAAGCACGCCAAGGAACGGCTGGAATACACCGGAAATCAAATCAATGAGTCTTGCGCCAAGCCCCATCTTCTCGCCGCCATCTTCTGCATCCTCGGAAACAGCTCCGTTTCCGGCAAGATGTGCATGTTCACAAACCACATCATAGACATCCGGTACCTGATTTCCGATTACGATCTGATACTGTCCGCCGGATTTCATAACGGTTACAATTCCGTCTGTTGCTTTTAATACTTCTGTGTTTGCCTTGGACTCGTCTTTTAATTTAAAACGAAGTCTGGTAACACAGTGTGCAAGGCTTATGATATTCTCCCTGCCGCCTACGTTCTGGATGATAATTCTTGCCAGTCCATCATACTTACTTGCCATAACAATCCCTCCATTTTTATATTTTTATAGCATGTTCGTTTTTATCTAAAACACCCCGGTGTTTTATTCATTTTGTAAAAAAATAAAAAAGCCCAAACAAATAAAACTCTTCCTATGAGTCTTATTCGTCTGGGTTTTGCCGTCTTAACGTAACAATCCCTTGCCGAAAGGGTATTTACTTATTCATACTGTGAATCACACGATGAATGTGTACTGCCAGATAGGAAATCTCTACATCCGAGACTTCATAATCAAGCTTTTTCTTCATGTAATTCTTTATCTTCTGTGCACATTCGTAGGAACGTGGGAAACGATCCGCAATCAACTGGTCAAATTCTTCATCATTGCGTTCACTGTCTTCCCGACTGATTACCCGCTGTACAAAGAATCTTAAATGCGTTACAAAACGCTCATAGGACAGGCTCTTTTCATCCAATTCCACCTGAAAGGTATATCTGACTATATTGAGTATATCCTTTATCATTGCCGGCATGTTTCTGGACTGGTTCATCTGACCGCCCATCTGTGCATTTACCAGATGCATCGCAATAAATCCAGCTTCATCTTCCGGCAGCTCCACGTCTAATTCCTGCTTTACAATATCTAAGGCTTTTAATCCTACCTGGAATTCTGCATTATAGAATTTCTTCATCTCCCAGGAGAGTTCATTGGCAATTACGATACCCTGCCGTTTTCTCTCTATGGCGTATCCCAAGTGGTCTGTTAATGTCACATAAATGTTTTTATTTAAATGATAACCTAATGTTTCTCTGGCATATGCGATAACCAGCTCGGCTGTCCGTATATATTCATACGGCATGTCCTTTACCACCTGCATGAACTGGCTGGTGCTTTCGTCCGGAAGGGAGAATATTTTTTCTATCTTTGTCTCATCAATTTCTTCTCCGGCTTTCTTTCCGAAGCCTATGCCCTTTCCCATAACGACAATTTCTTTGCCTTTATCGTCCTCGGAACTGATTACATTATTGTTAATTACTTTGATAATCTGCATTACGTTTCACCTGTTTATGATATAAAAAAAGCTGCATCACACTCTAAATAATTCGAACGAACAATTATCTTAAAGTGCAATCCAGTCTTGCCTATCTCTAGTAACAATCCGGTTTGCGTCCCTGCTTATTACATTACAAATGTACTATATTTTAGCAGAAACGTCAAGACCGTAATGTTAACTTCGTATATAATATATAATTTTATTGTTTCGTTTTTGTATAAAGTGCACTATTTTCCTGTAATAATTCCACCACCGGCAACAAAGTCTCCATCGTAAAGAACGACAGCCTGTCCCGGTGTCACGGCACGAACCGGTTCTTCAAAATGACAGCGGATTCTGCCCGCTCCGATATTTTCCACGGTACACATGGCTCCGGCATGTCCATAGCGGATTTTGCCTAAGAGACGTCTGCCATCAAAATCGGTAAGTCCCATATAATTGACATGGTCTGCAATCAGTGTATCCGTAAATACATCCTCCGGCGAACCTACCACCACTTCATTGGTCTCCGGTCTGATCTCCGTGACGAAGATTCGCTTGCCGTATGGTATATTCAATCCACGGCGCTGTCCTACGGTATAGTGGGTGATTCCTTTGTGCCGTCCGATTATCTCACCGTCTTTTGTCACAAAGTTTCCCTCTCCCGGAACTGCATCTCCAACTTCACGGTCAATAAAACCTGCATAGTCATTATCCGGGATAAAGCAGATTTCCTGGCTGTCTCTCTTATGAGCCACCGGAAGTCCCACTTCTTCTGCGATTTTACGGATTTCATCTTTATGATAAGCTCCTACCGGCATCAGCGTGTGGGATAACTGCTCCTGTGTCAGATTATATAATGCATAGGTCTGATCCTTGGCTGCTGTTACGGATTTTGCTACCGCGAAACGCCCGTTGTCACATTTTGCAATTCTGGCATAATGTCCAGTTGCAATATAATCTGCTCCGATGCTTAAGCTTCTGGTCAGAAGTGACTCCCATTTTACATAACGGTTGCAGGCGATACATGGATTCGGCGTTCTTCCTGCTAAATATTCTGCCACAAAATAATCCATTACATACTTTTTAAATTCCTGCTTAAAGTTCATTACATAATATGGTATTTCCAACCGGTCCGCCACTCTTCTGGCATCATCCACGGCACTGAGGCCACAGCAGCCTCCATTTTCCTGCTGCTGTGTCTCTTCCTCATCCTGCCAGATCTGCATGGTTACACCGATAACATCATATCCCTGTTCCTTTAAAAGATATGCCGCAACGGAAGAATCCACTCCGCCGGACATTCCAACTACTACTTTTTCCTTCATATATTTAATCCTATCTCTACAGGCAAATTTTTTAGCTGCACTCACAGTTTACCCACACTGTCAGCATCCGTCAAGTGAATTTTATGGTTTCCTTCTGTCCCCGGAGGATTGCGACATTCTTTTTGATGCAGGATACCACATAGTCTATCTGCTCTGCCGTTATATTTTCATTTAAGGTAAGCCGCAATGCTCCCCTTGCAGTTTCCGGCGGTACACCGATGGCTGTCAGCACATGGGATGGCTCATGTTCCCCGGAAGAACAAGCTGAACCTGCCGACGCACAGATTCCATCCATATCCAGCATAACCAGTAAATTGCCACCTTCTAACTCTTCAAAGCAAAAGTCCACATTATTCGGAAGACGGTTGTTCCATTCCCCATTCAGTCTCACCTTTGGCACCTGTTTTAATACCGAATAAATAAGATAATCCCGCATCCTTGTCTCGATTTCCATTCGTTCTTTTAAACTTTCCATTGCCATGGCTGCCGCTTTTCCCATACCGACAATTCCCGGCACATTCTCGGTTCCAGCCCGGACACCGCTTTCCTGACCACCGCCGTGAATAAAAGGCGGAATCCTCTTTTTCTTTCGCACATATAAAAATCCGGTTCCCTTTGGTCCGTTGAATTTATGTGCACTGGCACTCATCATATCAATATTCATTCTGTTTACATCAATAGGAATATGTCCATATGCCTGAACAGCATCCGTATGAAAACAGATTCCGTATCTTCTGGCAATCATACCGATTTTTGCTATAGGCTCTATGGTGCCAATCTCATTATTCGCCATCATAACGGAAATTAATATGGTATCCGGCCGGATTGCCCGCCGTACCTGTTCCAATGAGACTGTTCCCTTGTCATCTACCGGAAGATAAGTAATCTCATAACCGTTCTGCTCTAAGTATTCGCAGGTTCTTAAAATGGCATGGTGTTCTATTTTGGTGGTAATAATATGCCGCCCCCGCATACCCATGCTTTCTGAGGTACATTTTAATGCCCAGTTATCAGACTCACTTCCTCCCGCTGTAAAATATATTTCCTCCGGCTGCGCCCCGATGCTCTGTGCAATGATCTGCCGGCTTTCTTCTATGGCATCATGGCTTTTTTGTCCCAGATCATAAAGGGCAGATGGATTTCCATAACGACGCTCATAAAAGGGCAGCATTGCTTCGATTACTTCCGGTGCTGTCGGTGTTGTTGCTGCATTATCAAGATAAATCATTTTCTTCATGCTTCTTTCCCTCTGAGAATAGTTCTTTCTGCCTCTGATTTATCATATACTTTTGACAAATCTGCTTTTTCATGGAGGCTCCAATTGAAACCACTGAAATCCATTTCCAATCCACTGATTGCAGGTACACTCCTGCTTACTGTGACCGGGCTTTCCAGTAGAGTAATCGGTTTCTTCTATAGAATATTCCTCTCCCGTATAATTGGTGCAGAAGGCTTAGGGATTTATCAGCTTATTTTCCCTATTTTTGCCCTCTGTATTGCCTTCAGTGCTTCCGGCATCCAGACGGCTGTCTCCCGTTTTGTTGCCGCAGCTGACCATAAAAATACCGGCATGAGTTACCTCTATGCCGGTCTGGTTCTTTCTGTGGGAATTGCACTCTCACTTACTGTTATTCTGATTTCTTATTCTGATTTTATTGCCATTCATATTTTAGACGAAGCCCGCTGTGCCCCACTCCTTGTTATTCTTTCCTACTGCCTGATTCCCGCCAGTGTCCATGCCTGCATCAACGGCTATTATTATGGAAAGAAGAAAACTCTGGTGCCATCCTTAAGCCAGCTTATGGAACAGGTTGTCCGCGTCTTAAGCGTCTATGTGCTTTATCTTATCTGCCTGGAAAAAAGTTATCCCATCACCCCGTCCATTGCTGTCTGGGGTATTGTCTGCGGCGAACTGGCTTCTTCGCTCTTTTCCATAAGCTGCCTTCATTTTAAAAAGTGCAGCAGGCATATGAAAACAATTTTCAAAGAGCTTTCTCTTTTTGCCCTGCCTCTTACTGCCAATCATGTGGCATATCACTTATTTTCCAGCGTTGAAGCCATTCTGATTCCCATCTGTCTAAAAGAATTTGGCTACAGCAATCAGGACGCTTTGAGTGTCTTCGGCATCTTTACCGGAATGGCAATGCCGATGATTCTCTTTCCCAATGTCCTTGTAAATTCTGTCTCAGTGCTGCTGATGCCTACTATTTCGGAAGCCTATGCAAGAAAAGATTTCCACTTAATCCGCCGTGCCATTAAGAAAACGGTGTTTTATTGTCTGCTCCTTGGTTTCTCCTGCACCTTCGGTTTTCTTCTGACCGGAAACTGGATTGGACAATTTGTTTTCCAAAATACATTAGCCGGCAGCTTCATCCTCATATTAAGCTGGATCTGTCCATTCCTCTACCTATCCACCACCCTCACTTCCGTTCTTCATGGTCTGGGAAAACCGGGGAGTGCATTCTATATCAATATGAGTGGCTGCGCCCTACGCATTTTCTTTATCTATGCTTTAATTCCAAGATACGGCATCCGCTGTTATCTTTATGGTATGCTTGCCGGAGAACTGCTGACTACCTTCTTATCTTTCCTTGCTCTTTTTCAGTTTGCCAGGAAGAAATAGAATGGAAACATGCTGCTTTAGTCTACGGATTTTAAGGATTCCGCCATGTTGATACGCTCTAATTTTCCTGTCATCATACGGTTTACTATCCATGCAAAGCCTAACGTCAGCAAAACACTAAAGAGATAACTTACTGCATTAATCTGCACATTAAAAGATACCATATCAATCTGTATCTCACCCATTACAAAACGGTGGAACCATTTTCCCAAAATCAGTCCCAGTCCACAGCCGATGGCAGTTAAGACCATATTTTCCCGGAATACATAAGATGCGGTTTCTTTCGGATAGAAGCCTAATACTTTAATGGTCGCAATCTCACGCACCCGCTCCGTAATGTTGATATTATTAAGATTATATAATACGATAAATGCCAGTGCTCCGGCGCAGATAATGATGATAATGACAATATAATTCATGCAGGACATCATCTGTGAAATCCGGTTTAACATATCGGAATTGACCGTTACTGCCGTCACGCCATCTGCTTTCATCAGTGCTGCGCTCACTTCATGAATATCTGCCTCATCCGGCAGGCTCACATATACATTTTTAAATACCACGTCCCCAATCTGCTTCTCATAGGACTCCGCTGCAATGTATACATAATTGTAAATGTGATTCTCACAGATTCCGGTGACTTTTAAGTGCATCTCATTGTTGTCACTGTCGCGTAACAGAATCATATCGCCTGTTTTGACACCATAAGTTTCTGCCACTTTCTTCGAAAGTACTGCTTCTCCTTCTTTTGGATAAGCAATCGGCTCCTGCTTCTTGGTATGCAGTGAAATAAAACCTTCTACTTCATCCGGATTTTCTACTGCCACCATATTAATAGATTTGGTGCCTTCATCTGTCACCAGATCAATGGTCTTTTCCATGGCATACATGCCTGCTGCATTTTCCTTTTCCAGTACAGAATCCAAGGATTTAAGATCAGCCTCTCCCGGCGTCTTTCCATCCTTTAATGTAACTCCGATATCATAAAGCTGGATTTCTTCATACTGCTGGTCTGCCACTGCCACTACAGAATCTCTTACACCAAAGCCCATTACCAATAACGCAGTACAGCCGCTGATTCCGATTACCATCATAAAGAAACGCTTCTTATAACGTACAATATTTCTTACGGATACCTTCTGTAAGAACTTGAGTCTCTTCCAGATAAATGGTACATGCTCTAAGAATACACGTTTTCCGGCTTTCGGTGCCTTCGGACGCATCAAATCTGCTGCTACTTCTCTTAACTCCTTATGGCAGGACAGCCAGGTGGTTCCAACGGAGCAAAGCACCGCAACGGTAAGCGAAATCAGTGCCAGCGGCAGGTCAAATACATAATAAATCGCACCCATTTTATAAATAATTCCATAAGCCGTTATGATAACCAATGGGAAGAAATGGATTCCCAGGGCATAACCGATTAACGTTCCGCTGATAGCTGCCGAACCGGAATAGAAAAGATATTTTCCCATAATCTTTCCTTCGCTAAAGCCCAGTGCCTTTAACACACCAATCTGTGTACGCTGTTCTTCTACCATCCGGTTCATGGTAGTCATACAGATTAATGCTGCCACCAGAAAGAAAAATACCGGAAATACATTGGCAATTCCCTTTACTACACCGGAATCATTTTTCAGACATACATAACCTACGTTAGTATTCCGGTCCAATACATAAGTCTCCGGTTTCTCGATTTCATCTATCTTACTCTGTGCATCTGCTATCTGTGCTTCCGCATCCTGCATCTGCTCATCAAATTCACTCTGATTCTCCTGATACTGCTGTAAGCCGTCTGCCAGTTCTGTTTCTGCACTTTCAAGCTGATCTTCCTTTTCTTCTATCTGTTTTTTTGCTGCCGCAAGCTGGTTCTCCCCATCCGTAATCTCTGCCTTAGCAGCTGCCAGTGCATTTTTTCCATCTTCTATCTGCTGCTTTGCGGCTGCCAGCTGGCTTTCCGCAGAAGAAAGCTGTCCTGCGGCTGCTTCTAATTCCGCATTCTTTGTATTTAATTCTGCTTCTGCACCGGCAACCTCCGTTAATCCTGCTTCAATCTGTGCCAGCATCTCTTCATAGCCCGGAGTATCTTCTGTCAGCTGCGCTTTTGCCGCTTCAAGGCTGCTCCGCTTATCTGCTACCTGTTGCTTTGCTGCCAGATAAGCATTCAGTCCCTGCTCATATTCTGCCTTTTTTGCCGCCAGTGCGCTTTCCTGGTCAGAAATCTGCTGCGATGCACTCTCTAATTCTGCTGCCTTAGAAGACAGTGCATCCTTCCCGGACTGCAGCTCCGATGCTTTGTAAGAAAGCTCGGTTTTTGCGGAAGCAATCTGATTTTTACCATCGAAAATCTCTGTTTCTCCATCGGTAAGCTGCTGCTTTGCGGATTCTAATTCCGTTTCAGCTTCTGCCCGTTTTTCCTCTAATTCTTCCTTCTTCTCATCCAGTTCGTCCTGTGCTTCTTTTACAATCTCTTCATAACGGATCTCTGCCTGTTCTTTCGTATAGGTTTCCCAGTCCGCTTCCTTTGCATCCATATAGGCATCGTATTCATCGGAATAGATGTCGTAATCTTCATCAAATTTAATATAGATTTCCGTGTCATAATCTACTGCAAATCCATCTTTTAATAAATAGGCAAATCCGCTGATTCTGCCATTTCCAATAGATGCATTTCCACGTTCAAACTGGATATAGCAGGGTGACTGCACCAGTCCGGTAATCGTATATTCTTTGTATGCAAATTTATCCAGATCATCTGCCGTATTATTTTCCGAGAGAACCAGCTTACTTCCGATGGCATCCTCCGAAAAAAGTGCAGAATCCACCACACATTCATCTGCAGACTGCGGCATTTCTCCGGCAACCAGCTTCAGTTTATTGACCTTCTCTGTAATAGAATGCATCTTGATAACGCGCTCATTTTCTCCGGCATCCTTATAAAGAACTTCTGCCGATACGGCTCCCTCCGCCGCCCGGACGTCTTCTTTTTGTGCCAGTGCTTCTACATTTTCTTCCGTAAATCCAAGTGTGGATACCAGACGATAATCATAAAACTGCAAATCCTTTAAATAGACATCCGCAGAATGTACCATTACCGACTGGGTAATCTTAAGTCCGGAAAAGAATGCAACACCCAGCGCAATAATGGCTAGAATGGCAAAATATCTTCCAAAGCTTTTCTTTATCTCACGAAATGTATTTCTCTTCATCATGGATTTCATATCTCAAACCCTTTCTTTTCCACATGAACTACCATTCAATCTCATCGATATCCACGATATGTTCATTCTTCTCTATCTTTTGAATGGTTCCGCTCTTTACGGTAATGACACGGTCTGCCATTGCAGTCAGTGCCTGATTATGCGTAATTACAATGACGGTTTTGCCCTGTTTTCTGCAGGTATTCTGCAGCAACTTCAAAACGGCTTTTCCGGTATTATAATCCAGTGCTCCGGTGGGCTCATCACAAAGCAGCACCTTCGGATTCTTTGCCAGTGCTCTTGCAATTGCCACTCTCTGCTGTTCCCCACCGGATAACTGTGCCGGGAAATTGGCTTTCCGTTCACTTAACCCCACTTCATCCAGAACTGTTGCTGCATCTAATGGCTCCCTACAAATCTGCGCTGCCAGTTCAACATTTTCCAGTGCTGTAAGATTCTGCACCAGATTATAGAACTGGAACACAAATCCCACATCATATCTCCGGTAACTGGTAAGCTGCCGCTTATTATATGCGGAGACTTCATCTCCATCCAGATATACCTTTCCGGTGGTCAGATAATCCATTCCGCCCAAGATATTTAATATTGTTGTCTTTCCTGCTCCGGATGCTCCTACGATAACGCAGAATTCTCCCTTTTCTATTTCAAAATTCACATCATGTAATGCTTCTATTGTAACTTCTCCGGTTTTATATACTTTACTTACATTCTGAAAGGATACAAATGCCATGTGAAAGCTTCCTCCTTTTATTCTGGTTATTCAGGTGATTGTGAAAAGTTAAAGTTCTAAAATGCGTGTTTTCCTTGTTGTTATAAAAGCGGTCTTTCCGGTTACTTTAGCTGAATTGCTGCGCTGTCCGGCGAGGGCAGATGCAACATAATGCCTGTAAGGGACACTAGGAATTTCGATATCATGTTAATTTCATCCGGCAACCGGCACAAATTCACATCCCTGTTCAGTTGTGCCTCGCTGGTACATCCCTGTACCAGCGTTGCCTATTGCCTGACGAAATTCCAAGTGTCCCTTACAGCCCTTATCACGCATCTGCACTTCGCCGAACCATGCAGCAATTCTTTCAAATATCGGAAAGATAGTCCTGATAACAAAATCTATCCCTTCACAATCGCCTGTTACCTGCTTATTCTTAATGGTAGCATAATCTTTTCTCTTTTTGAAATAAAATTTTTCTAAACTCTGGAAATACGCTTTCCAAATTACACCACAAAACCTGCCACTGGAAGCTTCTTATAAATACCTGGCAACGAAAAAATCCACTTTCTTAGAATCACAGTCTAAACCTTCAATTCTAAAAAAGTGGATTATCTTCAAATATCTGTATTTTCTCTTATAACAACGGAGCTATCACTGCATCAAACATACAATTTAAACTCTCTTCATATATCTCCTGATATGTCCGGTGAAAAGTCTCGGTAATCGCCATTGCCTGCTTTGGTGCTTCTTCGTAAAGTCCAAATGCCGCCTCATATACTTCCGGATTCTTATCATAAAATGCTTCTGTCATGGCATTTTCAAATTCAAATCGTGCGCCTTTGGAAAGATGCTCTTTAAAATCCTCTTTCCGTACATTTTTCACATAGTCATCCTGAAATATATTCAAGCCTTCTGCTTTGACTAATTCTTCCAGTCCTTCCTTCACATCTTCATAAGTCATAGTCTTAAAATTCTCTACAAAAAATTTGTCAAAGGTCTCCTTATCCGGAAACTGCTTTGTTAAGCTCTCCATCTCTTCTTCCTCCTGTCTTATACCGCATGCAAAATCATGCGTTCCCGATATACCACTTCCATATGGTCTAATACTCTTCTCGCCCGCTGATACTGGTTATAATGTGTGCTGATAACGCAGACTTCCTTTGCCCCATTATAAGCAACTCTCTTATAAAATGGAACTCTCACCCAGTTCTGTGTAAATGGAATCTCATGACTTACCAAAGTCCGCATCATCTGACTGCTGACTCTGGCATTGGTAGTTCTGCATAATTCCACATCCCGGTCAATATTTTTCCCCATGGTCTTCGGTTTGTTCTTCTTCATAATAATACCCTGTCTCCTTCTATTTGTCCATAATCTGAATCTCGACGGTCTTTCCCAGACAGCCTGCTACCTTAACCAGAAAATCCAGACTGGGATTATATCTTCCGCTCTCCAATCTGGAAATATTGGATTTCTTCGTGCCTGCCCGCTCCGCAAGCACTTCCTGGGTAATATGCTGTTCCTTTCGCACCGCCTTCAACTGACGCACCACTTCTGAACGCGTCGACTGCTCTCTGCTCTTATTCTTCTCCATTTCTCACCTCAACAACTGCCTCTATGTTATCATATATGATAACTTTTTGTCAACGAAAAAAGAGCCTAAAAAAGGCTCTTTTGGCACTATCCTTCTATCTGACGCAGCACCTTGCGGAACTGGAAATAGAAAAGTATGGATGTAAAACTTACCGCCAGCACATCGGCTACCGGCTCTGCCATATAAACTGCCATTGCCTGATTTCCGGTTAAAATGCGCGGCATAATATAAATGAGAGGCAGTAATAATACGAATTTACGCATGACTGCTACAATAATGGAAGACACTGCTTTTCCCAGTGAAGTAAATGCCATCTGACACGCCATCTGGATTCCGAATATCATAATTGCCATAAGATAAATCCGGAGTGCATTTCCCGTATATGCAATCAGTGCCGCATCTGAGGTAAACATGGCTGCAAATGCTCTTGGGAATGCCATCACAAGTGCCCACAAAACAAAAGAAAATCCAACATCAATTTTCAATAGTAAAAAATAGGCTTCTTTTACCCTGTCTGCTCTTTTTGCTCCATAATTGTAGCTGATAATCGGCTGTGCGCCCTGACCCAAGCCCTGTAAAGGAAGTAGTGCAAACTGCATGACACTGGTTAATATGGTCATGGCTCCTACTGCCATATCTCCACCATATCGTAACAATGAAGAATTAAAGCAGACCGAAATCACACTCTCGCTTGCCTGCATAATAAACATCGCTGTTCCAAGTGCAATACTCGGCAGAATAATATTTGCCTGCAATATCATATTTTTTCCTTTCAGGCGAAGATGCGTCTTCTTTCCACATAAAAAAGCCAGCACCCAGATACAGGAACATGCCTGAGAAAGAACTGTTGCCAGTGCCGCTCCTTTTACACCCATGCCCAAACCAAAGATAAATACCGGATCCAGTGCAATATTAATTACTGCGCCAATCAGCACGGAAAGCATACCGGTTTTGGCAAATCCCTGCGCCGTAATAAATGCATTCATCCCCAGGGTCAGCTGCACAAAAATCGTTCCTATGGCATAAATATTCATATAATCAGTAGCAAAGGAAATCGTATTTTCGCTGGCTCCAAATGCCAGAAGAAAGCCCCTGTTTCCCGCCAGCAGAAATGCAGTCAGTATCAGTGATACAATAATCTGGGTGCAAAAACAGTTCCCCAGCGTTTTTTCCGCCTTGTCCTTCTCTCCTTTTCCCATAAATATGGTCGCTCTTGGTGCACCGCCATTGCTAATCAGTGCTGCAAACGCAGATACTACCATAATCAGCGGCATGCATACACCGACTCCGGTCAGTGCCATTGCTCCATCTCCCGGGATATGCCCGATATACATACGGTCCACGATGTTATACATCATATTAATCAACTGGGCTGCAACGGTAGGCAATGCCAGCTTTAATAACAGCTTTCCTACCGGTTCTGTTTCCAAAAATGTTCTGTCATTGGTCTGTTCCATGTGATTCTCCTTACCTTCTATTTGCGTAACTACGAGAAACACGCTTGACGAGTTTCTCACTACTCGCGTAAAAAAAGAACCGACCAGTGGTCGATTCTTTTCTAAAATGTTAATGCCGGCAGCGGGACTTGAACCCGCACGTGGTTGCCCACAACAGATTTTGAGTCTGCCTCGTCTGCCATTCCGACACGCCGGCATTTATTCGGTTCTGTCGAACCGAACAAATGAAAGTTTATCATATTTTCTATTAGATTGCAAGTTTATTTTTCCGGCTCTTTCATATTTTTCAAAATGTCAAAGCAGTCAAATGTTGCAAAGTAATCCTTCGGTGTTTCTGCACGACGGATAAGCTGTACAGAGCCGTCTTCCTTCAGAAGTAACTCAGCGGATTTTAATTTACCGTTGTAGTTATACCCCATGGAATAACCATGTGCTCCGGTATCATGAATTACCAGATAATCGCCCATGTCAATCTTCGGTAACATACGGTCTACGGCAAATTTATCATTGTTCTCACAAAGAGAACCGGTTACATCATATTTGTGGTCGCATACGCTGTTGTCCTTGCCCAGTACGGTGATGTGATGATATGCACCATACATTGCAGGACGCATCAGGTTTACTGCACAGGCATCCACACCAATGTATTCCTTGTGTGTATGTTTCTCATGAATTGCCTGAGTTACAAGACATCCATAAGGTGCTAACATGAAACGGCCCATCTCAGTATAGATAGCTACATCGCCCATACCTGCCGGAACTAAAATCTCATCATAAACCTTGTGTACGCCTTCGCCGATAACACGGATGTCGTTTGGCTCCTGATCTGGTGTATAGTTCACACCAACTCCACCGGAAAGATTGATAAAGCTGATATGGCAGCCTACTTCTTCTTTTAATTTAACAGCTACTTCAAAAAGCTGTTTTGCAAGCATTGGATAATACTCATTGGTTACGGTATTACTTGCTAAGAATGCATGAATACCAAAATTCTTTACACCTTTTTCTTTTAAAATCTTAAAGCCTTCAAATAACTGCTCGGTTGTAAATCCGTATTTTGCATCTCCCGGGTTATCCATGATTCCGTTGCTCATCTTGAACACTCCGCCCGGATTGTATCTGCAGCTGATGGTCTCCGGAATCTTACCGATTGTCTTCTCTAAGAAGTCGATATGGGTAAAGTCATCCAGGTTGATGATTGCGCCAATCTTATCTGCAAATTTGTATTCATATGCAGGTGTGTCATTGGAAGAAAACATAATATGCTTTCCGTCAAAGCCCTGGGAATCAGCTAACATCAGCTCTGTCTGGGATGCACAGTCGCAGCCACAGTCATACTCTTTTAAAATATTTAAGATAAATGGGTTCGGAGTTGCCTTTACTGCAAAATACTCACGAAATCCCGGATTCCATGCAAATGCTTCTTTTACTGCCTTTGCATTTTCACGAATGCCCTTTTCATCATAAAGGTGAAACGGGGTTGGATATGTCTTTACAATTTCTTCAATCTGTTCTTTTGTCACAAATGGTTCTTTCTTCATAATAGTTAGTCTCCTTCACGCCTCAGCTAAGTAGTATTCTAAAATTCCAACTGTGACTTGTCAACCCGTCAATGTAATTTTTATGCATTTTCCGTGTTGCGTGGAAAGGTCAGTGTCACCTTAAAGAAATCTCCATCCACTAACAAATGGAAGCTTCCATGCATAAGCTCTGTCAGACTCTGGGCAATGGACAATCCAAGACCGCTGCCTTCCGTATTTCTGGAGCTGTCGCCCCGGACAAAACGCTCCTGCAGTTCTTCTCCCGTCATATGCAAAGGACTCTTGGAAATATTTCGAAATACAATGGAAACATTTCTCTCATCCTGCTCTAAGTCAAGATAAACTCTGGTTCCCGGCTGTGCATATTTATAAATATTATTCAAAAGATTATCAAAAACTCTCCATAGATGTCTTCCGTCTGCCAGAACAGAAAGTTCTTCTTCGGGATGGTGAATCACAAGTTCTAAATTCTTTGCCTGCAGCCGTTCCTCATATTCGCCTGCTGCCTGTGTCAGCAATACCTCCGGCACACATTTTTCCCAGTTGACCTTTAACACACCGGAAGATGCCTTGGATGCTTCAATTAAATCTTCAATTAATTTCTTTAAGCGGGCAGATTGACGTGTCAGCACCTCTAAGTACTCCTGCACTTTTGGATTTTCCACATCCTCTTTTGTCAGTAAATCCACATAATTAATAATAGAAGTAAGCGGTGTTTTAATATCATGGGATACATTGGTGATAAGCTCTGTTTTAAAATGCTCGCTCTTCATCCGCTCATCCAGCGCCGTCTGCATTCCGCTTCCAATCTGATTCAGATGTTCCGCATAATTTTTGAATTCTCTATGCATATGGCTGGTGTCCATCTGATAATCATAGTCACCCTCTGCAATCTTCTCACCGCCCTGTTTCAACTGGTTAAGATTTGCCAGTATGATGCAGAATATCAGGAAAAGTGCTGCCTTTTCTACCAGAAATACCAGGAAAATCCCCTCCCAGTTGTAACTGTCTTCTAACATCAGAACACCGATAAATTCTATTAAGGTAATGCCCAGCGCAATAAATACGCCCTTATAAATAAATGGCATGTGCTTTTTAATATAAGAAAGTGCCTGTTTCAGCCATTTTACAAACCGACAGAGCAGCGTGTTGCTCCACAGCGTCTTTGTCTTATGCCTTACTGAGCAGCTCATGAGAAATGCCAAAAGCAGAGCCGCTGTCAATACTGCCAATATCACAATGGCAACAAGGGAGCCTATGTTCGTTCCGTAAAATCCCCATATGCTTCCAAGAACTCCTGCCACACAGGCTTCAACAATATAAAGCATCAGCCCATAGAGTTCCAGTGGAATCTTATCGATAAAACTTCTCTGTATCCTGCCCTCTTCATCCGTCTTTCCGGCAGTCCGTATCAGAGAAACCATTAAAATAACTGCTCCAATTGTACTTACTGCAAGTACCGCAAATATTGCGTAGCGGACCTTATATGCAAAATCAATATATTTCATTTTAAAATACAAATCATCATGATAAGTCAAATCCCGCAATGGGAAGAATGCCACTGCATAAATATCACCTCTTGAAAGATTTGCATCCTGTTTTTCCACTTCCGTAAACATCTGCTCCGGACTGTTTAAAACATCTATGGAGATTCCCGGATAGCAATAACTGTCATATTTCCCCACGATTGCCATGTATTCCGGAATGACGCTTCCCAAGTCTCCATTTTCTATGGTACAGATTCGTTCCACGGAAGTATCTACACTCTTTTTAAATACATAAAAATTAAAGTTCGTCTCATCAGCCAGACTATATGCATAAGACCGTGCATCCTCATAGGCAAAATCTTCTGATGCACTATAGGTTTTTAAACCCTCTGATGTTTCCGTACTGCTTCCATAGGTTACCGTTTCATCAGCTGCCTCTATATCATAATTTACAAATCCCGAAAAAATTTCTGCTGCCAGATATGAGCCAATCTGCTCCCGATAGTCTGCCTCCGTTTCCTCCTGACTATTTCGATAGATCTGGCTGTCTATCATTTCCAGCGTAAATACTGCAGATAAAAATGCAATTGAAGTCAGTAAAATAAATGCAATGACTGCGCTTGCTCTTCTGATGCCTCTTTTTTTCTTTTTCATGGCGTGTTTCCTCTTTCCATCTTATAACCCTGTCCCCACACCACTTTTAAATATCGTGGATTTGCAGGGTCATACTCTAATTTTTCCCGAAGATGGCGAATATGCACTGCCACTGTACTTTCTGAGCCAAACGGCGCATCTTTCCATACTTTGCGATAGATATCCTTTGGAGAAAATACGACTCCGGGCTGTTCCATAAACAGTTTCAAAATATCATACTCTGTAGGGGTAAGACTCACCGCATCTCCATCCAGCGTCACAACCTTGGCACTGTCATCTAATTCAATGCCACCGATGGCAAGAATCTTCTTTGTCATGTTTCCGCCTCCAAGCTGCATATAACGGCGCAGCTGGGATTTTACTCTTGCCTGAACCTCCACCGGATTAAAAGGCTTGGTAATATAATCATCCGCTCCGACCATAAGTCCTAAAACTTTATCGTTGTCTTCACTTTTTGCAGTCAGGAAAATTACAGGGACATTGCTGTTCTCACGAATCTTCACCATAGCCTGGATGCCGTCCATTTCCGGCATCATAATATCCATGAGCACAAGATGTATCTCTGTTTTCTGCATCATTTCAATCGCTTCCCGACCGTTATAAGCCTCGTAAATTCCATATCCATCCGATGCAAGGTAGATTTTTAACGCGGATACAATATCCGGTTCGTCATCACATATCAATATGTTATACATTTTCTTTTCCCCTTTCCAAGTACACCATTATTGTATCGAATGAACCTTTAAGAACCAAGGCACCAAGTCTTTAAGATTTCTTTAACATCACGCAAATACTGTCTGTATCAACACCATATAAAGCACGGTTCCCACACCAATGCTCAGTAAATTATTTCTTTTCCACACATGTAAAACGATAACTACGAAAATTGCAATAAATTCCGGCAATCCAAACGGGAACTTCACTACATTTACTGCCTTTAAGCAATAGATAACAAGCATTCCCACAACTGCAGGCGGCAGCACTTTTCCAAGATATTTTACGATTTCCGGGATTTCCTTTTTTCCACTGAATAATACAAATGGAATTGCTCTTGTTGTAAATACAACCAATCCACAAACCACAATAATTAATAACGATCTTTCCACACTAATCGGCATTTTCCACTACCTCCTTTTCTTCCATCACCTTACGACCGGATAACAGAATTATCATAATGCAAATCATGGATGGCAGTATGAAATTATCACTGCCAAAGATAAGCAGGCAGATAAGGGAGGCTGCAATTCCAGTCAGTGCCGGCAAATGATTCTTGCTGGTGAGCCACTGCTCCACAAAAATTACGACAAACAATGCTGTCATGGCAAAATCAATTCCCGTTGTGTCAAACGGAATCAGCGTTCCTGCAATGGCTCCGATGGCAGAGCCAATAATCCAGTAAAGCTGGTCTAACAACGCAATGGAAAATAAGAACTTATGCTCATCCACGCCCTCCGGCACTTTTGTAATAAAGAATAAAGAATATGTCTCGTCTGTCAGGGAAAAAATCATATATAACTTCTTTTTTCCCATATCACGGAATCTTTCGATTAAAGACAGTCCATAAAAGACATGTCTGATATTTACCATAAATTCCAAAAATATAATCTGCAGGAAACTGACTCCCGGTGCAAAGAAATTGACTGCCAGATACTGTCCGCTTCCGGCATACACTAAGATACTCATCAAGATTGCCCAAAGGAAATTATATCCTTTCTCCTGATACATCACACCAAATGCAATTCCTATAAAAAGATAACCCGTCAATACCGGTATCGTATACGGAAATGCCGCTTTTACTGCTTTGACATAACCATTTTGTTTCATTTTATAATCCTTCTTTCTAATTCGCCCTTTCTACATCAAACACAATAACTCTACAATATGAGACTTCAAAAAACAAGTTTTTTATGCTATACTATCATAAATTGTAATTTTAACACACAATTTGGAATTCATATCCTGATATGGAAAAGAGTTTCAGATTATGAAAGGAGTTCTATCCATGCAAATCGACCCGATTACCGCTGCGCTTGGAAGTACAGCTGCTTCCACCACCTCTGTAAACGGTGTAAATAATTTTGAATCCTATTTAAATAATGCAAGCAACAATTCCCTTGCATCTATTTTTCAAAAAGCTGCTGATACCTATGGTGTCTCTGTTTCTCTTCTGACTGCCATGGCAAAGCAGGAATCTAATTTTCAGGCAAATGCCACTTCCAAATCAGGTGCCATGGGCATCATGCAATTAATGCCTTCCACTGCTTCCTATTTTGGCTGTACTGACCCTTATGACCCGGAGCAGAATATCATGGCAGGCGCCAAATATATCAGCGAACTTCTAGACAAATACAATGGAGATACTTCCCTTGCTCTTGCCGCTTACAATGCCGGCAGTGGCAATGTAGCCAAATACGGTGGAATTCCTCCCTTTAAAGAAACCCAGAATTATGTAGCCAAAATTACCGGCTATATGCAGGAAGGTGTCACTCTTCCTGACGGAACTGCCGTTGCCGCAAACACAAGCAGCAATGCCACTTCCACTTCCGGCACTGTAGATAATTCCCTTTTTGTCAGCCAGTGGGATTCCCTTGAACAGGATGCCCTGCAGGATATTCTCGACCGCTTCTTTAATTACGATGATTATTTACGGTTTTTGAATATGTTTATGAAATTTATGTAAGATGAATATACAAAAATGCAACCCGGATATTTGTTTCTTCCTAAAAAGCTTAGTTTTAGGGCAATGCAAATATCCGGGTTGTATTTTTTGGGGGTCCTGGATGAGCCGGGAATTCAGGCTTCGTTGGCTCACATTTGGGTAAAAAGCTGGCATTTTCGCGGTTTTTTACCCAATTTTCTTCCTTGCCAGCTCAGCTCTTTCCGAAATTCCGACTTTGCTGGCTCACATTTGGGTAAATAGCTGACATTTTCGCGGTTTCTTACCCAATTTTTCTCCTTGCCGGCTCAGTTCTTTCAGAACTTCTGGCTTCGCTGGCTCGCATTTGGGTAAAATACTGGCTTTTCCGCAGTTTCTTACCCAATTTTTCTCCTTGCCAGCTCAGCTCTTTCCGAAATTCCGACTTTGCTGGCTCTCGTTTGGGTAAATAGCTGGCTTTTTCGCGGTTTTTTACCCAATTCAAAAATTCTTACAGTTCCTTCATCATTTCCTGTACTAACTTTGCGCAATGCTCTGCTGCTTTCTTTTCAAAGGTTAGATAATCCTCCTGTGCAGAGCCATCTGCTTTATCTGAAATTGCACGAATGACTACATATGGAATGTTATTTAAGGTTGCTGCCTGTGCAATGGAAGCGCCTTCCATCTCCGTGCAATCCGGATGAAATTCTGCAATCAATGCATCCTTTATCTCTTTGCTGGAAATAAACTGGTCTCCACTTACTACGCGGCCTTCTGTTACATGAATATCCGGATTTACTTTTTTGCATACTTCTACAGCAGTCTTACACAACTTTTCATCTGCTGCAAAAGCAAGCTGCTCTAATCCCGGAATCTGTCCTTTCGCATAACCTAATGGTGTCACATCCATGTCATGCTGAATAGCATCCTTAGATACTAAAATATCTCCGATATCTAATACAGGATTCAAAGAACCTGCTACACCGGTATTGATAATGTGTGTTACATCATATAAATCTGCAAGAATCTGCACGCACATTGCTGCATTTACTTTTCCTACACCGCACTGTACCACTACTACCGGCATTCCATTTAAATTGCCCTCATGGAATTCCATGCCGGCTTTCTTTGTAATCTGGTCTGTGTCCATATTTTTCTTTAATGTTGCTACTTCTAATTCCATAGCACCAATAATTCCTATTTTGCTCATGTTTTCTTTCCTCTTTCTGTTGATTTCCTACTTATGCATTACGCGATTATTTTTTCTTATTTTGAATTTGTGATTTCTCACTTATTCATTACGCAACACATTTTTTCATATCTGCCGTTTATTAAAGCAAATTTTCCAAGCATTCTCTACGCAGGATAATTCAGATGCGCATCATCAATATGATAGAGCACATTGTTTAAATAGCGGTCTGCCAGATAGTTTGCCATACCAAGATTCATATCAAGATAGTTGCCGCAGTCTTTTGGGCTTGCACCCGGCACTTCACCTTTAAAGTCACGGATAAACTCAAACATGCGAATCATCAGTGGCACGATATCTTTGGATGTATAATCTCCTGCCAGCAGCAAATAAAAGCCGGTTCTGCAGCCCATTGGTCCAAAGTATACCGTCTTGCTGGCATACTCTGCGTCATTTCTTAAAAAGGTTGCGCCAAGATGCTCTATGCTATGCACCTCTGCGGTATTCATAACCGGTTCATCATTCGGTGATGTCATTCTTAAATCAAATGTTGTTACTGTACTGTCTCCTACGGCATCCTTTCTTGATACATAGACACCCGGCTGCAGTTTAATATGGTCAATTGTAAAGCTTGCGATTTTCTCCATGTGCTTCTTCCTTTCTTCTCTTTTTTCAGAGTAAATTTATCATGCATTTTCTGTTGTGTCAAATTTTCCAACAGTCCCCCCAGATTTCTTGCTACTCGCACAGCAACTACGAGAAACACGCTTTGTGAGTTTCTCGAGTTATCGCAGTGCTCGCCAAATCTGAGCAGAAAAGAAATTCGCTCAAGCAAGCTTGGCTCCTTCTTTTCTCCCAGATTTTTCTCGCTACTCACCTGCAGAACCTGCCACCGGCAGCTTCTTACGGATGCGGTGCAGCGTAAAAAAGTAAGATGCATACTCTTCGTACACATCTTACTTTTATCTCCGCCATTCTTTATGCGGTAATATTTTTTCCGTTTTCCTGAATGCACTTTGCATACCAGTAATAGCTGTCTTTTGGGATTCGCTTAAAATCTCCGCTGCCATCATCATGTCTGTCCACATAAATGAGGCCGTAACGCTTCTTCATTTCGCCGGTTCCGGCACTGACAATGTCCATGGCTGACCAGATGGTATATCCGAACAGGTCTACACCGTCCTCGATTGCTTCACCCATTGCAGCTATATGGTCATTGAGATAGGAAATGCGGTAATCATCGTGGATGCTTCCATCCGCATCGACTTCATCCGGTGCTCCAAATCCATTTTCCACTACCATCATCGGCAGATGATAGCGATCCCAAAGTTCATTTAATGTATAGCGCAGTCCCTTCGGGTCTATCTGCCAGCCCCACTCACTGGCGGTCAGATACGGATTCTTCGCTCCCTCCAAAAGATTTCCGTCGGTCTGTTCTGCTGCATCATCTATCGTGGCACAGTTTGTCATGTAATAGCTGAAGGTGTAGAAGTCCACACAGCCTGCTTTTAAAATTGCATCATCCTCCGGCTCCTTCTGAATCGTAATCTGATGTTCTTTAAAATAACGGTTCATATAAGACGGATAACTGCCAAATACAGCTACGTCTCCGGCAAATTTATTCAAAAGCCGGTCCTTACGCTGGCACTCTAACATATCTTCCGGCCGGCAGGTCAGCGGATACTGCGTAATGTGCCCAATCATACAGCCCACTTTTATTTCCGGGCTGATTTTCCTTGCTTCTATCACCGTTTTTGCTCCGGCAATAAACTGGTGATGTAATGCCTGGAATCTTACTTTTTCATCTACGGTCATGGATTTGAGAGAAATAAATGCTTCCCCGCCAAGATATTTCTCATCAATCAGTCCCAGTGACTTATAAGCGCCCATCGGCATTACACCGAAATTAATCTCGTTAAATAAAAGCCAGTAATGTACCTCTTCTTTAAAATAATTCATTACGCAACGGGCATAACGAACAAAATCATCGATTACTTCCCGGTTTGCAAAGCCACCCTTTTCTTTTACCAGATACCACGGCATTTCAAAGTGGCTTAAGGTCACCACCGGCTCTATGCAAAGGGATTTGCACAGGGTAAAGATATTTTTATAAAAGGAAAGTCCTTCCTGATTCGGCTCTTCTTCGCATCCGGTCGGAAAAATTCTCGCCCAACTGATACTCATACGATAACATTTGCAGCCCATCTCTGCCAAAAGGCGGATATCTTCCTCATAATGATGATAATGGTCTACCGCATCATGGCTCGGATAAAATGCTCCCTCTTCTATGGTGCTGCGAAACATCCGTGGTTTTCCGATTCCACCACCTTTGACATAGTCCTGTATAGTAAGTCCTTTTCCTCCTTCTAAATATCCTCCTTCGCACTGGTTTGCAGCGGTGGCTACGCCCCATAAGAAATTTTCTTTAAATTCCACTTGCACTCCCCCTATCGCTCTATTTTCCTTCCAAGGAATTCACCCAGCCGCTCATCAGAATATATGAGATTTACGGTCTGATAAAAATGCTGATAGCCGTCTCCTGCAAAAGAATGGAATGGTGCATCCTTTTTATAATTCTCCTGCAGTTCCCATTCGAAACAGTCAATCAAATCCGTCAGATAATTTTTCTGAATCGGAATAATATCATGTGCCGGATAAATTTTATAATCCTTTGTTACTTTTAATGCCAGTTCCTTTAAGCTATGAAGCGTGCTCTGGAAGGGAGCCTGCACATCATTTCCCTGAAAATGCCAGATGTTGTGTGCAGATATCTGGTCTCCGGAAAAGAGCCATTTCTTCTCCTCTTCCAGAAGCATAATATGTCCATAGCTGTGTCCCGGCGTATGTAATACCGTAAATTCAATATCTCCCAGTGAAATCTTATCTCCATGACAGAGAAAATGTGGTTTCGTCTTACTGCTGATTCTCCACTCCGGGAAATCTTCCGGTATCAGTTCTTTTGTCCAGGGCATTTTATTTACCCTGTAATCCATTGCTTTTTTACGCATCTCTGTAGTGTCATTCCAAAGAAGTTTTCCCCAGTCCAGCGGATGTATCCACACTTCATCAAACCATTTGCTTCCAAGTCCATGATCCGGGTCACCGTGGCTTAACACCAGCATAACCGGTAAATCTGTAATCGTACGAACCAGTGGCATGATATTTTCATAGCCATATCCGATGTCAAAGAGCATTGCTTTATCACTTCCTATAATGAGATAACAATGCACACTCCCTGTCTCCGTAATCACATAAAGCTGATCCGATATTTTTTCCACTACATTCAGACTTTTTTCCATTAAGCTGCTTCCTCTCCATAAATGCTGTCATCAAATCCTAATACCCAGGTTGATACAAAGCTTACTACAATGGTAATTGCTGCTGCAACAATTGCGAAATAGAAGTTACTCATTGTTCCATCCGGATTTAAGAAAATCGGCATTGTAAAGAAGGATGGAGCTCCGAAGCTGTATACTCTTACGCTGAAGATTGCACAGAAGATTGCGTTTACGATACATGCAATCCATGTAGCAATTAAAGGTTTCTTCATTCGTACACAGATTCCATAAAGGGTAGGCTCTGTAACTCCTGCCAGGAATGCCGTAATTGCACAGGAAGATGCCAGTGTACGAAGGTTTTTATTTTTGGTTTTTAACATACAAGCTAATGCTACACCAAACTGTGAAAAGTTCATTCCGATAAATGCAACGAATAACATATTGTCATATCCTGCTGTTGCAAACATTGTCATTACAAGTGGAATCAATGCAAGATGCATTCCGGTTAATACTAAAAGCGGTGCAAGACAGCCGACAATTAATACAGATGACCACGGTGCTACATTATTGATTGCGGTCAGTGCTTTACATAAAAGGTCTCCACAATAGCTTCCGATTGGTCCGGTAATACATAACATAATCGGAATCATGATAATAACGGACAGTAATGGTTTAAATACAAATTTAACTGCTGCTGGAACAATCTTTACTACCAGCTTCTCCACATAGCTGAATATCCAGATGGTTAAAATAATCGGAATTACGGTAGAGCTGTAATCTACTGTTTTCACCGGCAGTCCGAAAAGTGATACATAGCTTCCCTGCTCGGTTAATCCAATCAGTGTCGGGCTAATCATAATTGCGCCAAGAAAAACACTGGTCATGATATCACAGCCAAATTTCTTTGCAGAAGTATATGCCAGTAATACCGGCAGGAAATATAATGCTGCATTTCCAACCATGCTGATGATGGTATAGGTTGTGCCTTCTGTACTCAGTCCGCACTTGGTTAAAATAATCAGTAAAGCGGAAATCAGTCCACTACACATAATCAGTGGAATTGCCGGTCCTAAAATGGCAGAAAGCACATTGAGGATTTTGGATACAATTCCGTTTTTCTCTGGTGCTGCATCTGCTTTTTCAACCTTCTTGCTATCACCGCTGTTTTCAATCTTATGCTTTGCTACAATTGCATCATAAGCGGATGCCACGTCATTTCCAATGATGACCTGCACACCGCCAACGCTTTCCACTACGCCCATGACACCCTGCAGCTTCTTGATTCCTTCCAAATCTGCCTTGGACATATCTGCAAGCTGGAAACGAAGTCTTGTGGCACAATGAAACAGCTTGGTAATATTTTGTTCTCCTCCCAGCCGGGTAATAATTTCATCTCCCAGCTTCTCATAATTTTTTCCCATAAACATTCTCCTTTCATAAATGACCCACATTTATTTTGTTAAGCTTATTATACCGTGCTTTTATGTTTCAGGAAATTTATACTTTTGCGTCACTAATAGCGAAATGCTCTGCCTAGCTCCGACCACCTAACAGCTCTTTTACATAATCAAAGAATTCTATCATATCCCCTTCTCCGCCATAATGTGCCGCAATAACTTCTGTAATCTGCTTGCCGCCATAAGAAAATGGCTTCTTAAGATAAATGCGATAAATCTTATTTCTGCCATCCTGCTCATGGTCTGTCATGGAAAGACGGCTGCTTCCGATTGTCTCCTTCGACACCTTCTGTTCCGGATATTCATAGACGATTCTTTTCTTTAGATCATCAAGGTCTGCCACTTCTTCTATCAGATACAGGCTGTCCTTTGTGCCATATTTTTTCCGAAGCTTTTCTTCCGTTTCCTTCCAGTAGTTATTCTCAAGCTTATCGACATTTCTCCCCAGACGCATAATCTGCTCATTGTCTGCAAAGAGGTCAAGATAAGTAAAGGAAGCATCCTTTAATACCAGTTCCTTTTCCGATGTAATCCGAAGCTGGTAATTCCGGCAATACTGTTCCTTTCTCTGTTCATATAAATATTCCGGGATAACCGTTATCCCGCTGATTCGTTCACCTAAAAAGCCCTTTAATTTATTCTGCACATTATAAATGCTGCTGGCACTCTGGTCACTGATAAATAAAATATCCGGTTTTCTTCGGTTCCGCTCAATAGCCGATGCAAAATAAAGTACCAGATAACCCATTTCTGCATCCGGGATTTCTGTATTTAATACAGGACTTAAGCAGGTTCTTAAAAGATGCATTTCCAATGGATACCTCTTTGCCATCTCCTTGGTATGATTGCCGATATTATTACGGCCGTTCTGAATCCGAAGTTCCATTCTTGATACGTGGTCGGATAAAACCTCTAACAGGTCTCTCTCCACCTGCAATTTAAGCCCGGTTTCTTCCTGCACCCGTTGGATAAATTCTTCTAATTTCTGCAACATGTCCAGTTGGATGTCCGTTTCCTTGCAGACCATATTCAATTCCTTTAACCGCGCTTCTACATTCTGCTTTTCCTTCTCCTTAAATCGATAGGCGCACACCTTTTCGATTTCATCTACCAGCTCCGCAGCCAGTCCGCCGGGCATTTCATTTGCGCTGTCTTCTTCCTCCGTTACCGGAAATCCCATCTGGCTTCGCATTATGCAGACCGCAAGATAACGTGCGAAATCGTGATAAGCTTCTCCTGATACGATAAACTGATTTCTGGTAAATACTTCTGCCAGAACTGCCTGTATCTTTTTCTGGTTTATCGCAAACTGCTCCATCTCTTCTTCCGAAAACAGCATGTGATAATCCTGTCTGCTCTGCATAGTCTTCATGCACATGATTCTTTTTACATTCTCCGATGCCTGAATCTTAAGTCCATATTGTGCGGACACCAAAAGATTTGCCCCCGGTGTGCGGCTTATAATCCGCTTTACCTGTGGCAAGTCAGATGTCACCGATGACCGGGAAAAGAATAATCGCTCGGAAATCGTTCCGATACTGGTATAATCCTTTTCAAAGAGCAGCAATGTGATAATCTGTTTTGAATGCACATAGTTTTCCTGTCCGTAGCTTTTCTGCTTCTGCCGGTTATTATCCGATTCTATTTTCTCTTCCAGTGCGATTTTACTGTTCAAAAGATAACCCAGCCGGTTATTGGACTGTATCAGCGGCTCTCCTGCCTGCTTCTCATTGATTGCCTTAATATCCATCTGCAATGTTCTGCTGCTTACTCCGATATTTTCCCGCAGAAGAGAACCGCTCATCCAGCCATCTGCACTTTTTAAGACTGCTATAATCTTTAACTGTCTGTCTGTATACATTTTCTGTTATCTCCTGATTTCCTTCCATTCTTCTACCAACCGTTCCAGACTCCATGCTGCATTGGCAGGACTGGTGGACGGCAATTTATATGCATTTATCTTATCCTTGCAGGGAC
Organism: uncultured Lachnospiraceae bacterium; assembly: GCA_900315735.1. Taxonomy (GTDB): domain Bacteria; phylum Bacillota; class Clostridia; order Lachnospirales; family Lachnospiraceae; genus Roseburia_C. The sequence goes on from ONAD01000009.1 coordinate 59,743, forward strand.
AATATTTTATAAATAATTCATAGGCTTTTGCACCATTTAAGAAAACAGCCTTGATAGGAGCCTTTGTCAACAGCCGTTCAATATCATTTACCATAACATTTGTTATACTGCTGTCTGAAGAACCTGCTATGTCGCAGGATGCGATAACATCCCAGATGGCAATATGATTTTCAAGGAGAAACTGCTTCTTTTCCTCTATGGTCTCCGGAACCTCACAGCCACACACTGCCGCCGTCACTTTCCAGAACCGGTTTCTCGGATGGCCGTAGTAAAAATGATTCTCTCTTGATTTGACCGAAGGAAATGTTCCTAAGATTAAAACCTCCGAATGTTCATTGTATACCGGTGCAAAAGTATGCATAACATGTTCTGTCTCCATCTTGTTTTCTCCTTTATAAAATGCTACACTAAAAAAGTTGAATTACCTTTACTATAAAATATAATGACAAAATAATCAATTTTAAAGGACGATAAACATTATGTATATTCAATTAAATGGTCAGATTCTCTATTATGAAAAATATGGCGAAGGACAGCCTTTCCTGCTTGTGCATGGAAATGGTGAGACACACGAAATCTTTGATGTTCTGATTCCGGAGCTTGCCGAGCACTATACGGTCTATGCCATTGATTCCAGAGGACACGGTCTTTCTGCCACCCCAAAAGAACTTCATTACATGGATATGGCAGACGACATGGCAGCTTTTATTGATGCCTTAGAATTAAAAGATCCTCTTTTTTATGGCTTCAGTGACGGCGGTATCGTAGGACTTCTCCTTGCTTCGAAATACCCGGATAAGCTCTCCAAGCTTATGATCAGCGGAGCGAACCTGACACCAAAGGACATCAAAGGAAGAGACTACCGCCGCATCCGCAGGGAATGTAAAAAGAATCCGAATCTTTTTTCCTCAATGATGCTCAACGAGCCCAATATCCAGCCGGAGGACTTACATAAAATCAAGATTCCGACTCTCGTCTTAGCCGGTGAAAAAGATTTGATTAAGAAAAAGGTTACAAAAAAGATTGCAGAAAATATTGAACATGCCACCCTCGTTATTGTTCCGGGAGAAGGTCATGGAAGTTATATTGAACACAGTGATAAATTATATCCGCTTCTGTACTCTTTTTTGAACAAATAATCCATTGCAAACTCGGATTGCTGTGCTATAATAATTGCAGACCAAAATGAAAAAGGAGCTATTATGGAACATCTGATTATACCAAAAAATTATCAGTCTCAACTTAACCTGCATGATACACAGATTGCGATTAAAACAGTGAAAGATTTCTTCCAGAATCTGCTTTCCCTGCGTTTAAACCTTTCCCGTGTTTCAGCACCACTTTTCGTTGACCCTGATTCCGGATTAAATGATAACTTAAATGGTGTGGAGCGTCCGGTTACATTCACCATCAAAGAACAGAATGAGCGTAAAGCAGAAGTTGTTCACTCTCTTGCTAAATGGAAACGTTATGCCTTAAAGCATTATGATTTCAAAGAGGGCGAAGGTCTTTACACCGATATGAATGCTATCCGCCGCGATGAAATCGCAGATAATATCCACTCTATCTTTGTAGACCAGTGGGACTGGGAAAAAGTCATTGCAAAGAAAGACCGCAACATGGAAACTTTAAAAGATACTGTCCGTACTGTATACAAATGTCTTCGTAAAACAGAAAAATATATGGCTATCCAGTACGATTATATTGAAGAGATTCTTCCACATGATATCTTCTTCATTACCACTCAGGAATTAGAGGATATGTTCCCTGAAAACACTCCAAAGGAGCGTGAATATTACATAACCAAGGCAAAGGGTGCTGTCTGCATCTTACAGATTGGTGATGTCTTAGAATCCGGCGAGCGTCATGGCGGACGTGCCCCGGACTACGATGACTGGTCTTTAAATGCCGACATCTTAGTATACTATCCTGTACTTGATATTGCACTGGAATTATCTTCCATGGGAATCCGTGTAGACAAAGCTGCACTGCTCTCACAGCTTGATAAAGCAGGCTGCCCGGAACGTGCTAAGCTTCCTTTCCAGAAAGCAATCATTGATGGCAAACTTCCATATACCATCGGTGGAGGAATCGGACAGTCCCGTATCTGTATGTTCTTCCTTCGTAAGGCCCATATCGGAGAAGTCCAGTCTTCTCTCTGGCCGGAAGACATATGCAAGGCTGCAGCAGATGCAGGTATCCAGTTATTGTAAAATGAACTATGCGTAAATATTAAATCCCCGGTACCATATCCGAAAAGATATGATACCGAGGATTTCTTATTTTGTAATTATATGCATGCCCAACTCTACTCTGCACGGATTACATCATGCATATCATACATTCCGGCAGGTTTTCCCTTTAAGAATTTTGCTGCTTCTACAGCTCCTTTCCCAAAGATTGCCTTAGAATATGCCGTATGCTTAAATTCAATCACTTCATCAGTTCCTGCAAAGATTACTTCATGTTCACCAACAATGCTTCCTCCACGGACTGCCTGAATACCAATTTCTTTTGCATCTCTCTTTTTCCGCTCACTGCTCCGGTCTAATTTATAGAAATAGGTATTATCCATGGCTTCGTTCATGGCATCTGCTAATGCAAGAGCAGTTCCACTCGGCGCATCCAGCTTCTGGTTATGATGTTTCTCTACGATTTCCACATCAAAGCCGGCAGGTGCAAGCTTCTTTATAGCCGTCTGAAGTAAATCCATTAAGGTATTGATTCCAAGTGACATATTGGCAGATTTTAAAATTGCAGTCTCCTTGCTGGTTTCAGTAACTTTCGCCAGCTGGTCTTCGGATAAACCGGTGGTGCAAAGTACCAGCGGAAGCTTCTTCTCGCCACAGTAATTTAACAGTTCATCTACTGCCTTCGCATTGGAAAAATCAATCACAACATTAGCTGCAATCTGGCATTCCCGGATGGTCTTATATACCGGATAATCATTTTTCTTCTCATCATAGGTATCAATTCCGGCTACAATTTCCACATCTCCGTCCTGTGCAATCAGGCCGGTTATTACCTGACCCATTTTTCCATTACAGCCATGCATGATTACTTTTGTCATCTCTATCATCTCCAGTTTCTTATACTAATTTTAATCCATATGTACGCATTGCCTGAATCAGTCTCTCTTTATTGGCCGGCTCCATCTCGCAAAGTGGGGAACGAAGCGGTCCAACGTTCTTTCCCATAAGATTTAATGCTTCTTTTACCGGAATCGGATTCACTTCACAGAATAATGCATCAATCAATGGAAGGGCTTCTCTCTGTAACTGATTTGCTGTTGCAAGGTCTCCTTTGAAGAAACTTTCGCACATATTATGCACTTTAGCCGGTGCAAGGTTTGCCCATACGGAAATTACTCCGATTCCGCCAATAGACATAAGTGGTACAACCAGTCCGTCTTCTCCGGAATATAAATCTAACTTACCATCGGTTAAGTACATGGTCTTAGATGCCTGTGCAAGGTTACCGGTTGCTTCTTTTAATCCAACGATATTTTCCTGGGTACGGAATAATTCTGCAACTGTCTCCGGCAGAAGGTTACATCCGGTTCTTCCCGGTACATTATACATGATAATCGGAAGCTTGGTTTCCTGTGCAATCTTAGAATAATGTCCGATTAAACCTTTCTGTGTTGCCTTATTATAATATGGAGTTACGATAAGTGCTCCGTCTGCTCCTGCTTCTTCTGCTTCTTTGGTCAACTGGATTGCTGTCTCCGTTGAGTTAGAACCGGTTCCTGCTACTACCGGAACTCTGTGTTTTGCAAATTCTACTGCAGCACAGATTACTTTGTGATGTTCTTCCATGGATAAGGTAGAACTCTCACCGGTTGTTCCTGCGATTACGATACAGTCTGTACCTTCAGAAATCTGCTCTTCGATTAATTCCTCTAATTTGTCATAGTTGACTTCTTCATTTGCTTTCATTGGGGTTACAATTGCAACTCCGGAACCTTTGTAAATAGACATGTTCTTTTTCCTCCACTTTATAAGTATCTTATTTATTGTATGAAGATATCGTTTGTTTTGCTTTTATTACCAGCATAAAAAAACCGACTCACAGGGAGCCGGTTGATATTCCACTTTAATTCTTATGGATAATACCGATAGCGCCCCACCTTATTACAAGATGACAGTCATGAACTTCTTCAATCCATGCCCAAGATTATTCTCTGCAGGAAAAATAACCTTTCGGCGTGTTCCCCTTTCCTTATGTCTTCTTCTATGTCTGCCATATCCGACCAAGTACTCTTGTCTCACGCAACCTCTACCTTAATATATTAAATTTCTTACCTCAATATAGCACCGCTGCTACTATCTGTCAACGTCCTGTGGGGACATTTTACATTTTCTTCCTTATTTTTCCGCAGTAATCTTATAAATCTCATCTGCATAGCTGCGGATAGATTCTTCTAATACCCTGCCGGTCATAATAATCTCTGTTTCATCCATCTTTGCCTTTAAAACTGCTTCTAATTCTTCCGAAGAAATTACTCCGGCGTCAATCAGACCCAGTACTTCATCCAGAATCAGTACATTACATTCACCGGTAACCAGAACCTTCTTGGCAAAGTTCAGTCCGTTTTTCATATTGAGCTTTTCTTCTGCCTGTCTTTCTTCCGGCAGTTCATCATAATTCTCTTCTGATTTTTCAAAACGGAATACCTTGATTTCCGGTTCTAACTGCTTCATATAAGCAATCTGATCATCCGTTTTTCCTTTTAAAAACTGGATAATAATTACACTCTTATTCTCTCCGGCTGCCCGCAACGCATTGCCCAGTGCAGCATTGGTCTTTCCACGACCTGCACCATAATAAATCTGTACGGAACCCTTTTCCATGACAAACCTCCATGCCAATTCTTACAGGGACTCTTTATCCCAGATTCACTTACGATACCACAATTTCCCATAAAAAGCAATGTCTGTATGTTTCATGTTTTCTCAACTATTCTTTATTTCTAATATTTTATTCCATATATTCAATTTTGCTCACGGATACTTCATAGGCGGTACGCTTCTCTACCTCATCCTCATTTAAGCGTTTGACATACTCCCTGCTCTGGATTCTGCCCCAGATCTGCACATGCACGCCAACCTCAAATCTTGCGGCAAATCTTGCATTTCTTCCCCAGCAGATGCATGGGATATAATCGGATTTTCCATAGGAACGGTTGACTGCCACCAGCAAATCTGCAATTTCTCTTCCAAGGGGAGTCTTACGATAAATCGGATCTTTACAGATATAACCATCTAAAAGAATCTGGTTGCTCTTCATCTCCTCTGTCTCTTCCTCAATAAACTCAATCTCCCGGACGAATACAGAGAGAACCAGCCGGTTCTTAAGTTCCTCATGTCTGTTATAGGAACGGAACTGTCCGGTCACATATACCTTCTGTCCTATGTAACTCTGCGAAGTGTCAATCAGACGCTCTGAAATCATCAATGGAATGTAGTCGGAAAAATTACTTAATCTGCTGACCGCTACCTCTACCATATAAAAGCCTTCCCCATACACTTCATGACTGTATTGGAAATCGGAAATAATCTCCCCTACAATGGATACCTGGTTGTTTTCTAAAATCTTATCTGCCATGAATCTTTCTCCTTTATTTAGTGTGTTTTCGAACGTTTTTACAGTACCATTCCGCCAGGATGAAACTCATCAAAATCTGTCGATAACATTTTGGATATATCATGCATAAAGCCCTTTCCTTGTGCATATACGCCGTGTCCTTCAAGAAATACTTGCGTATTTTTCAATATGTGATAGAATAAAAACGTCGGTCATTTACAGGCGGGCATTATATATAAGAAGAAACTGATTTTTATGCATTGATAGAAGGAAGGATTTTATATGAAAACAACAAGAGACGATATTAGAAACATAGCTATCATCGCCCACGTTGACCATGGTAAAACTACTCTGGTCGATGAGCTGTTGAAACAGAGTGGTGTATTCCGTGCCAATCAGGAAGTCCAGGAACGTGTCATGGACTCTAATGATATTGAGCGTGAACGTGGTATTACCATTCTTTCTAAGAATACTGCTGTATTCTACAAAGATGTAAAAATTAACATCATTGATACTCCTGGCCATGCCGACTTCGGTGGCGAGGTTGAGCGAGTTCTGAAAATGGTAAACGGTGTTGTTCTTGTAGTAGATGCCTTTGAAGGCGCTATGCCACAGACCAAGTTCGTTCTTATGAAAGCACTGGAACTGAATCTGCCGGTTATCGTATGTATCAATAAAATCGACCGTCCGGAAGCAAGACCGGAAGAAGTTATTGATGAAGTATTAGAGCTTTTCATGGATTTAGACGCTTCTGACGAACAGTTAGACTGCCCATTCATCTTCGCTTCTGCAAGAGATGGTTATGCCATGAGAGATTTAAATGACGAACGTAAGGATATGACTCCTTTATTCGAAACCATTATCGACTACATCCCGGCTCCTACCGGTGACCCGGATGCAAGCACCCAGGTTCTTATCAGTACCATCGATTACAACGAATACGTTGGACGAATCGGTGTCGGTAAAGTAGATAACGGTGTCTTAAAAGTAAATCAGGATGCTATCGTAGTAAACCACCACGAGCCTGACAAACAGAAGAAAGTTAAAATCAGCAAATTATACGAATTTGATGGTCTGAATAAAGTAGAAGTAAAGGAAGCAAAAATCGGTTCTATCGTTGCTATTTCCGGTATTGCAGACATTCATATCGGTGATACTATCTGTGCAACAGACAACCCGGTTGCCATTCCTTTCCAGAAGATTTCCGAGCCTACTCTTTCCATGAATTTCATGGTAAATGACAGCCCGCTTGCCGGACAGGAAGGTAAATTCATTACTTCCCGTCACTTAAGAGACAGACTGTTCCGTGAGTTAAATACCGATGTCAGCCTTCGTGTAGAAGAAACTGACAGTGCAGACTGCTTCAAGGTTTCCGGACGTGGTGAGTTACACCTTTCCGTATTAATCGAAAATATGCGTCGTGAAGGTTATGAATTTGCAGTCAGCAAGGCAGAGGTTCTTTATCATACCGATGAAAACGGCAAGAAATTAGAGCCTATGGAATTAGCTTACGTTGACGTTCCAGATGAATTTACCGGTACTGTTATTGATAAATTAAGCCAGCGTAAAGGTGAAATGGTTGATATGCGTCCAATCAGCGGCGGCTATACCCGTATGGAATTTAACATTCCATCCCGTGGTCTTATCGGTTACCGTGGAGACTTCTTAACCGACACGAAGGGAAATGGTATCATCAATACGATTTTCAATGGCTATGCTCCATACAAGGGAGATATTGCTTATCGTAAACTTGGTTCCCTGATTGCTTTCGAATCCGGTGAATCCGTAACTTACGGTCTGTTCTCCGCTCAGGAGCGTGGTACCCTCTTCATCGGACCTGGTGTAAAGGTTTACTCCGGTATGGTTATCGGTTCTTCCTCCAAACCGGAAGACATTGAATTAAACGTATGTAAGAAGAAACACTTAACCAATACACGTTCTTCTTCCGCAGACGAAGCTCTGACCCTTGTTCCACCGAAGGTACTTTCCTTAGAGCAGGCATTAGACTTTATCGATGTTGACGAGCTCTTAGAGGTTACTCCGGAATCCTTACGTATCCGTAAACGTATTCTTGACCCAACCTTAAGAAAGAGAGCAAACTTCAAGAAATAAAAGCAGCTCATAATATAGCATAAGAAATCCCCCGGATATTGAAATTTCTTCCAATATCCGGGGGATTTTTTCGATTACTATAAACAGCCGAAAGCCTGTAAAGCATCCGTAAAATGCTGCCCTGAGGCAGGTTCTCTACATTTAATCAAATACGACCCGTTCCACTTTCTTTAAGACCTTGGTCAATGGATAGTACAAAATAAAGCATATGATAAAATTGCTGATTCCATGAAGAATATCATAAGGGATTCCTGCTATCCACCAGGTCACTGCCGTCCGGATTCCGCCGATAAAGAAGTATGGAATCGAACACAGTGCTCCAAACAAAAGTCCGTAAATCCCGGCTAAAATACTCCAGAACCAGACCGATTTCTGTTTCCGGAATATCTGTACCACAATGGATAACAGCGGCCAGATATAAAGATACATAATAACCCAAAGACCCAGTCCCCAGATTAAACACTCTATTCCAACAAAGGCAAAAATTGCCGGAAGTGCTTTTTTCCCAAAATGGATACTATATAAAATTACCAGTAATGTCACCAGTTCTACATTGGGCACAACAGAAAGTGCCAGCTTTGCTGCCTCTATGGTAGCAGTCATCACTCCCATTAATGCAACGTCTTTTGTCGTAATTCCTGTCTTTCTCATTTTACTATTTCATATACCAAACTGTAGGTATCTCCATCTGTAACCGGCTGCGAATCCACTCCATAGTTTCCATATTCGCCATTGACATATAATGCCCAGTATGCCTTATCCTTGCTATAATCTGCCGTTACTCCATTTACCGTATCGATAAAAAGACCGTAGTCCGATTCTTCTCCTTCTATCGTCAAATCATCTGCCTTTTCCAGTTCTTCCAGTTCTCCTCTTAAATACTCTGCATCGGTGTGTCCGGTATACTCTGTTGTCGCACCGTTATCGTCTACTACCTTAAGAATATACTCTTTGCTTCCCTGTGTTGCCTTTGGTCCAAATACCGCATAAATTACGGCAAACGCGGCAAGCAGTACAATAAGAATCACTGCTCCAATGATTATTTTTTTCCTGTCACTCTGTTTCTTTTCCATGCATGTCTCCTCATTCTTTTCTATTTCAGATATCCGTCCTTTACAATATCAGAAACCACACTGGTTGGAATCGTAAATTCTACAATTCCCATATAGCCCGGTGCTACTTCATATTTATCAAAAACGATAGTCAGCTTTCCGTCTTTGTTGACATAGAAATTTACATCATTCTTAATTCCATCAAAGCTGTAGCCATCTACATCCTCTTCTAAGAAGTATTGCAGATTACTGTCTTTTTCCATATTTTCCTTCATCTGCTTTTTTATTTCCTCTGAAATCCGGTTCAGATAATCAGAATCCTCCTGAAATAAATCCTTTAATGTAATGGTATTTCCGATCTCCTTATCTACATTATAGATTTTTGTATACTGATTGGAGCCGCCCATCACAATAGAAGTATCGATTCTTAAAGCAAACAGCCGGTCATTATCAGTCACTACCTGATAGGATGAATCCACTGCTTCATTTCCACTCTCGCCATCTCCTATGGAAGCTACATCTGACTGATAAGACTCTATAATATCACCGGCATATTTCTTTACTTCCTGATTCAGCTCGTCCGTCTCATCCGATAATACTTCCCCATCCTGATTGGTCACTGCCACCTGTGGAATATCTACATTTGCCTCCATATTCTTATCATCCTGCACATCTGAATATGTGGAAAAGTTTACTACTTTTACAATGATGCCAAGCAATGGAACCTCTTCCATGGCATGGGCTATTGTCGGGCTTACATTTACTGAAATCACCAGTGCAATCACAGCTGCGGCCACTGTTGCTGCTCCTTTGAAAAAACGGAGGCTGCCTTTCTTCGCTTCCCGCTTTCCTTTTCGGATGCCGGCTTCTACCTGCATTTTCAATGCTTCCGGGACTTCTATCTGCTCATATTCCTGTTTCATCCGGTCTATTTTCTCATGGTTCATGCTATTTCCTCCCTGGACATCTTTATCTTTAATTTCTTTAAGCTGCGATACAGGATTGATTTTACGGTGTTGGGATTTTCTTTTAAAAGAGCTGCAATGTCATCTATTTTCCATTCTTCAAAATATTTTAATATTACAATGGTTCTTTCCCTCTCTTCCAATTCTTCCAGTGCTGCCAGCGTATCCCAGTCCTTGTATACATCTTCTTTTGCTTCTTCCGGGATGAATACTCCGCTTACGATGCGCTTCTGTTTCTTGCACATATCCAGTGATGTATTGACAACAATCCGCCAGAGCCAGGTCTTAATATAAGATTCTTCCTTCACCTGACCGGCATTTTTCATTGCCTTATATGCACTTTCCTGCACTACATCCATTGCATCCTGTTCGTTCTTAACATAGGTAATTGCCAGCCGGTAAAGCTGTTCATAGGATGCAAGAATCTCCTGCTCCACCGCTTTTGCGATTCCTCTTTTCTTCATTCCTGTTTCCTCTTCTCTTTCTGAAAACCTGCATATGCACAGAAAGCTTCCTGCTTTTTGCTTTCTGTAAATTAGACGTTCCAGCCGGGAAAATAGTTTCACCTTTTTTATTATAACCTACATAACTTGCTGCCGGCAACTCTTTACCTATGCTTTGCACTTAGAAAATGCTTCCTCTCTTTTATAAATCTATCTTCTTTTTGTACTTTTTATCCGGAAAAATGCATAGATTACTACTAAAAATGAATTGAGAATTGCTATGTGCGGTATTTCCGGTTTTTGTAATTTACATACTGATTTTTTAGAAAGGGAGCCTTATTATCGTAACATTCTATCTGATATGAGCGATGCACTCTATCACCGGGGGCCGGACTCCCACGGCACCTGCCTTTCTGCCCATGCAGGGCTTTCCCATACCCGGCTTGCCATCATCGACCCAAACGGCGGACTCCAGCCTATGACCAGACACTATTGTGACGCAGACTTTACCATTGTCTACAATGGAGAACTTTATAATACCAAGGAGCTACGCGAGGAACTGATTTCCCATGGGATGACCTTTCGTACCCATTCTGATACGGAAGTCATCTTAAATGGATTTCTTTTTGAAGGGCCGTCCTTTGTCCGGAAAATGAATGGTATCTTTGCTTTTGCTATTTATGATGAAGCGCATCAGCTTCTCTATCTCTTCCGGGATGCCTTTGGTGTAAAGCCGCTTTTTTACCGGCTCCTGCATGATACCCTTATTTTTTCTTCCGAGCCAAAGGGAATCTTCTGTTATCCCGGCTGCACCCCTTCCGTAAATAAAACAGGGCTCTGCGAAATCTTCGGGCTGGGTCCTGCCAGAAACCCCGGCAATGCAGTTTATGAGCATATGAAAGAATGTCTGCCGGGACATTATCTAACCTTCAGTGCTTCCGGGCTTAAATCACACTGTTACTTCCGTCTGGAGAGCCATCCACACACCGACAGCTATGAAGATACCGTTGCCCACACGAAAGAGCTTCTGTTACAGTCCATCCGCCGGCAGATGGTTTCCGATGTTCCTATCTGCACCTTTCTTTCCGGTGGGTTAGACTCCAGTCTGGTTTCCTCGGTCTGCGCAGAAGAATTAAGAAAAGAAGAGCAGACTCTTTCCACCTATTCCTTTGACTTTACGGATAATTCCCGTTACTTTAAGGCAAATGATTTCCAACCCTCCGAGGACCGTCCCTTTGTGGATATTATGAAAGACTATCTTAAGAGTGAACATCAGTATCTGACCTGTGACAACCGCTCTCAGGCTGACTTACTCTTTGCTTCCATGAAAGCCCATGACCTTCCATGTATGGCTGACGTTGACTCATCCCTGCTTTTCTTCTGCCGGGAGGTCAGCAAGCAGCATAAGGTAGTCCTGACCGGAGAATGTGCCGACGAAGTTTTCGGCGGCTATCCATGGTTTCACCGGGAGAACTTTCTTTCCTGTAACACGTTCCCATGGACACCGGATTTGTCTTTCCGCAAGTCCTTCTTAAAAGACGAAATTGCAGATGCACTGTCCTTAGATTCCTATGTGCAAAGCTCTTATGAAAATGCCATTGCAGAGGTCGATATTCTGCCATCGGACAATGACACGGAATGCAGCCGCCGGCGTATTTCCTATCTTAACATCCGCTACTTTATGCAGACTCTTTTAAACCGCATGGACCGCACCAGTATGTTCTCCGGCTTAGAAGCAAGAGTTCCCTTTGCCGATAAAGACCTCGTTTCCTATGTTTTTAATGTGCCATGGGAAATGAAAGCCAAAGATGGTCTTGTGAAAAATCTTTTGCGGCAGTGTGCAAAAGACTATCTTCCGGACACCATTACTTTCCGAAAGAAAAGCCCTTATCCTAAGACCTACCATCCTTACTACGAGCAGCTCCTGCGTCAGCGTCTGAGTGCGCTGCTGACCACCGGGGAAAGTCCTCTTCTTGCACTGATTGATAAAGAAAAAGCGCTGCAATTCTTAAGTCAGGAAGGAGACTACGGCAAACCATGGTATGGTCAGCTTATGGCAGGCCCTCAGATGATTGCTTATCTTCTGCAGATTCATTACTGGCTCAGCGAATATAAGATTGACATTCAATTATAATCGACATTTATTTATAATCTACCGGCATCGGAGATAATACCACTGGCTGCAGTTGTTTTCCTTTCATGGCTGCAACAATGGTATCCTCTAACCGGCTAAAATCTGCCACCAGAGAATGTGGCTTCTTCTGATAATCATCCTGCCGGAAAGGCACAAAATAAATATGCTTCATATTCATCAGCAGTCCGATATTTTTTAGATTCATGGACAGAGCATCATTGGTAGAAATTGCAAGAACTAATGGTTTTTCATTTCTAAGGTGCGCTTTGGCTGCCATCAGCACTGTGGTATCCGCAATCCCCTGTTGCAGCTTTGCCATGGTATTTCCGGTACATGGTGCAATTGCCATCACATCAAAAAGCCCTGACGGACCGATGGGTTCTGCCTGCACGATGCTTTGAATTCCCCTTTCTCCTGTAATCTCCTGCATTCTGTTTTGAAATGCTTCTGTAGTCATAAATCTGGTATCCAAAGTTCTTGCATGTCTGGAGTATACCGGAATAACTTTTATTCCTTTTTGCACCAATTCTTCTGTCGTCCGAAGTATCTTCTCAAAAGTGCAGAAAGAGCCGGTAATTCCAAGTCCTAATGTAAGCTTATACTCTTCCATAACCTGCTGCCCCTCTTTCTATCATCTGGGCAAGAATGATTCCTGCACTTTCTGTCAGTATTCTTCCGGGAACGACAGTAAGATGTTCCACATGAATACCTTTTTCTTCTAACTCTTCTGCCGGAAGTCCTCCGCCTGTTGTAATATCCCAAAGATATGTTTTCTCATCGCACCATTTTAAGACTTCTTCGCTGGTACAGGATTTATCTGCCATATAAAAAATCCAGTCAAATGGTTGGCTCTTCTCTATATCCTGCCATAGGTCATATTCTGATTCCATTGCCGCCCGCTGGCAGTCTTCCTTTATATCATAAACTGTTACCCGTGCTTCCAAAGATAAAAGCAGTTTTGCCATGGCTCTTCCACAAGATCCAAAACCTGCCACCAGACAGTTCCTTCCTTTCACGCAGCATCTGCTCTTTGTCATCGCTTCTACAAGGCAGCCTTCTGCCGTCAGTCCGGCATTCTCATTTCTAAAGACTTCATCTTCCATATAATCAATCAGTCGTATCCGTCGCCCTAATGGTCTTCGAGTCAGAACTTCCGGGAAACAACCTCCATATATTATGGTTCTTTCTGCGGCATAGGATAATACCATTCCCATTTTTACCCTGCTTCCTCTGATTCTTCCATCCTCTTCCAATGCCCGCACCGGTAATACAATGATCTGGCACTGCATCAGTCGCCGGATATTCTGCTCCGTTATTTCTATGATTCCAATTCCTGATTCCATCAGATAACGTTTCAATGCCGGTGTTCTTTCATCTGCTCCAATGATTGCGATTTGCATTTCATCCCTCCTAGCTCTTGTAATCGTCTGTTATTACTATATGCCAATGTTCCATTTTGTTACCGTGGTTACGGCTGTTAGAAATACGCTTTACGCACTTTTCACATAAAAGAAAACAGAACCGGCCTGTGCCGATTCTGCTTTCTTATCTGCTTTTTTATCTTTTATTTTTTAAACTGCTACGATGACACCGCCATTATTGGCATACATGGTGCTGACTCCTGCAGTATCTACGATTCTGATATCTTTAAATTTTGCCAGCTTTTCTAATTTTTCTTTTACCTGTTTTGCACGTTCCGGACAATTGCAGTGTGCGATGGATAAAATCTTCTTTTCACACTCTTTGGTCTTCTTTACGATGTCATTGACCATAAGGTCTAATGCCTTTGCCATTCCTCTTGCCTGACCCAGCTGACAAATCATGCCTTCCGGTGTGGAACCCATCACCGGTTTGATATTTAATGCTCCGGCAACCCATGCCTTCAGATTACTGAGTCTGCCGTTTTTACGCAGAGTGTCTAAAGTTTCTAATACAAAGAAGGTCTGCTGGCCTTTAATATATTTTTCTGTCTCTGCTACCACTTCTTCAAAGCTCTTTCCGGCTTCCTCTAATTCCTGTATTTTCTCTGCAATCAGGGTCTCTCCGATGGATGCAGAACGGGAATCAAATACATGAATCTGTTTTGCTTTATATTCTTCTAAATAGAGCTTCTTTGCCAGCTCTGCACTGTTGTAAGACCCACTTAATTTTCCGGAAAGTGTCACTACATAGACATGCTCTTCCTCACCTAAGTATGCTTCCACATATCTCTGTGGGGATGGGCAGGATGACTTCGGGCTATGCTTGCTTTCCTTTACCCGGTGGATAAACTCCAGTTGATCAAAGGATGCATCATCCACTACATGATATCCATCTACCTCAAGTTCTAGCGGAACAGACTGGAATCTTCCATCTGCTTTCATGTCATCAAATAATTCTCCACAGCTGTCTACTATGATTTTGTAGCTCATTTTCTATCCTCCTGATTACGTGGTCATCTCTCTTATAGTATGTACGCAATATTCAAAATTATATGTTATGTTTTTCTTTGTAATAACAAGTAGTTTTCATTACTACGTCATATTATCACAAATATTACGTTTTGAAAAGAGGATATTTAAATTTTTATAATATTTCACAAATATTTTATTTTTTCAGGAAAGTAAGTACCCGCATTGCCTCATTTTTCATATAAAATAAGGAACCATCCCCGGTATAATAATCCCCGATATGCCCCTCTTCAATGAAAAACTGCTGTGCCTGCCCATAAACTGCCTCATCCTCAAACTTCATCTGTACCGGACGGCTGTCAAGCTCTGTAAATAATGCTCCGATATCTTCCGGATACCAGTCCTTAAAATAACAATTTTCCTGTACAAAATAACTGTCATCCAGGCAATTGCATTCCGGCAATGCAAAATTTACATTGGGACTGTGGGTCTGAAATAATTCTTCTGTAGTTGCAGTAAAAAAGCAATAATCTACCACTTCAGCTGCTTCTCCGAAATCATCCGGACTGTTGGAGGTTGGATTGCCCCAGGCAGTATCCATATAATAATAGGCTCCATCCAGTTCGATGAGATTCCATGCATGTGGTTCTCCATTGGCAGTTCCTGTCACTATCGTACATGGAATATCTAATAAATCCATCAGATATTTTGTGGCACAGGCATAGCCCTGGCACACCGTTCTTCCCTCCAGAAATACACTGATGATATTCTGATTATTCTCTGCATTAAGGTCATAATTTACCGTACGCACCAGCGTATCAAATATAAACCGTGCTTTCTGGTAATCACTGTCCTCGGATGAAATGCCGCCAAGCAGCACATCGACCTTTTCATCAATTGCCGCCTGTGTCTCCTGTCTTGCAGCTTCATCCATCGTATACTTCGGTGCAAACTTAAGCCCGGTCAATACACCAGCACGGGAATATTCCGTATAGGAATAGCCATCCACCCAGAAGAGTCCGCCATAGTCTGCCATAATTGCTTCATACATTTTTGCCAGTACGTCTTTATCTAATGTAGCAACTGCCACCTCCTCCCGATGATTTAAAATAGCATCCAGCATCTCATCATAAACAAGCTGTTCTTCTTCCGTAAGCTGGCCATATACATATTTTTCCTCTGAAACCGACTCTACCGGAAGGAAGGTATTATCCGGTATCTGTCCATTGATATCTTCTACTACTTCATCTACCCATTCTTCAACGGATGACGTATTACAGCCGGTAAACAGAAATGCCATAAGTATTCCTGCAATACCGGTTAATAATCTTTGTTTTCTCATATCATTTCCTTTCGATCTGCTTCTTTTCATAGACATTCTACAATACTTTCTCTGTTTTTTCTATCCGGTTTGTGTTACACTTTAAAAATGAGGAGGATACTATGATTGCAATACAACTTTTACAGGTAAAGGATTTTATGAATAAATTACTTCGCACGGATTTATTTGACCACTTCTTATTATCAGAAGCTACCATCCGTGGAAAAGGTTCCTATGAAATCGATGGACATCTTGTACCGGATTTCTACAGTCCGGAAGAACTGGATGAACTGGAACTAACCGGTTTAAGCTGCCTGCCTTTTGGCATGCTGCGTGAAAACTGCTTCGCCCTGATCAAAGGAAAACATACCCCCTCCTATTTCCGCTTTATCTTTCAGCTTTCTCCAAAGAATCTTAATAATACTCTGGAAGTAAGTAAAAGTGGTCTGACTACCCAGGATTTGAATGGAGTTTTCTTAAACATCAAATTTCAGGATGGTATTCTTTCCTGTACCAATGGTGTATCTTACCGCAGTTTTACCTTAGACCACACCTTCGACCGGGAATGGGATCTGCTGATACGAAAATTTTTTGCCGGGCATGATATCCCCTATACCGATATCAACTAATTTTCTTTACTTTTAAAATAAATTATGCTATTCTAAGCGTAGCCGTAAGGCTAGAGAATTTTTTTGGAGGTACTACAATGAACGGTACAGTTAAATGGTTTAACAACCAGAAAGGTTACGGATTCATCTCTGACGCAGAAGGCAATGATGTATTCGTACACTACTCAGGACTTAACATGGAGGGTTACAAATCCTTAGAAGAAGGCGCTGCAGTAGAATTTGACGTAACAGAAGGCGCTAAAGGTCCTCAGGCAACTAACGTAACAGTAATTAAATAGTTGCAATAATCAAGGTTTTTCAATGTACCTTTCTCAGATATAGAATTTGATTTTAATGATGATTTTTTATGTTGATTAAGATATAATGAACGAATTTGATTAAGAAGAATGGGATTGCTCCCTTCGGTATTCCTACCGTTGGCTGCAATCCCATTTTCTTACTTGTATGCAAACAGCATGGAAACTGCTGCTCCGATAAAAATAAAGAAATCGGAGATATTAAATACAATTCTTGAAAAACGTTTCCATGGTGTATCAAAGCGGATATAATCCACTACATGCTTCTTATGAATTCTGTCCCAGAGATTACTTAATCCTCCGCCAACCATCATGCTCATTCCGGTTTTCAGTCCCGCATTTCCCCTTCTTAACACAAATCCATACAGCGTCACCAGTCCTGCCATACATGCACTGTGCAAGCCCAACATAATTTTCGGCTTCTTTGCCAAAAGGTTCAATGCTGCTCCGTTGTTATAATATTTTTCAATTACAACCGGAAGCTTTGGAACTCTTTTTTCTTTTCCCAATGGCTCCTTCTTATCAACCCGCTGCTTGATTCCTTCATCCAGCCCGAAAATGGATGCCACCAGTAATAAATATTTCATGAAACTCCTCCTTCTTTTGTCCTGCGTGTTTCCTTCTACCCTTTTCTTTCTGTTCCGCCTGCTCTATAATTCTATGTCAGCAATCACATCCCGCAGTGCTTTGGCAGATGCATGAAGCCTTGCCCGCTCTTCTTCGTCTAATGACACCGGAAGAATCTGCTCCACGCCACCGGCATCCACCACTGCCGGCATGCTTAAGACGATATCGGAAATGCCATATTGTCCATGCAAAAAGCTGGACACCGGAAGCACCGAATGTTCATCCCGGACAATGCATTCACAAATCCGCTTAATTGCCATTGCAATTCCATAATAGGTTGCCTGCTTACGCTCTATGATTTCATAAGCACTGTTCTTTACCTCTTCATATATACGCTTTGTGTGACTTTCATATTCCTCATAGCCGCGCAATTTATAAATCTGTTCCAACGGAATACCGGATACATTGGCGGAACTGAATACTGCCACCTCACTGTCTCCGTGTTCTCCTACAATAAATGCATGCACACCACGGTTATCAATGCCTAACTGCTTTCCCAGCATATTTTTTAACCGGGCTGTATCTAATACTGTTCCGGAACCGATTACCCTGCTTTCCGGGAAACCGGATAATTTCAATGCTACCAGTGTCAGTATATCCACCGGATTCGAGACGATGAGTAATATGCCACGGCACCGTCTGTTTGCAATTTCCGGAATGATATTTTTGTAAATGGCTACATTTTTCTTTACCAGTTCTAGCCTTGTTTCTCCCGGTTTCTGGTTTGCTCCCGCCGTAATGATAATAATGTCGGCATCCACGATGTCATCATAGCTTCCGGCATATATTTTCATGGGTGCGGCAAATGGCATTCCATGGCTGATATCCATTGCCTCTCCTTCCGCTCTTGCTTTATCCACATCGATTAAAACCAGCTCGGAAAAGAGCTTGCTCTGCATCAGCGTAAATGCCGTAGCAGAGCCGACAAATCCGCATCCAATGATGGCTGCCTTTCGTAAATCAATTGCATGTTCCTGTTTCATCTTTGTCCTCCTACTTCGTGTTTTCTATATAGAATCCCACAGAAGCAGTTATTCTATGCAAATAAGGAACCTCTTATGTCCGCCGCAACTGCTCAAAAGTCTGATAGAGATTTAAGGTTCCAAATCCCCATTCCCGGTTCGGATAGACTCTGCTTTCTAACCGCACCGCACCGCGGATAAAATCATTTTTAATTTCTGCGTTGGTAATATCAGTATTATAACCACGCTCTACTGCCCATTCCAGATACAGTGCCGCAGCTCCTGCCGTAATTGCTGCTGCAATGCTGCTGCCGCTTCTTGTCTCGAAACGGTTGCCCGGTGCCGGTCCAATCACATTGACGCCTGGTGCTGCAAAATCCGGCTTTACCTGTCCCGATGCGGTATAACCTCTGCTGGAATTCAGATAAATGCTTCCATTTCCTGCATTATAGGCACCTGCTGTCATCGGTGCGGCTGCATTTCCCGGCATCGTAATCGTCGTATCCGGGTTGGAGCGGATAAAGGAAATATCACCGGCAATCAGTCCGGTAATCGGAAGCCACATATGGTACCTTCCTTCTATGCTATAATCGCCATTTACTTCAATTGTCCAGATACCTCTGGTAGGCCGGTCAAACCGGATATAAATAAGCTGGTCTCCGGTGGCAGTTCTAACAATGCGATAGTCAATGGTAACCTGCGTATTTTCAAATACAAAACGATAAACTTCTCTGCCATCCTGCTGCACCCGGACTCCTGCCGTCCGCTCTCCCGTCGGTGAAATAATCCGCACAGAATAAAGCTCCGGTGCCTTTGCCCACATTTCAATATGAAATCCGGCTACCGCATCTTCCACATTTACTTCCACCACATCACTCTGCTGTCCGAATGCAACTTCTCCATAATAATGGTGTCTTGCAGTTGCTTCATTTCCTGCGGCTACCACTACTGCAGTATTCCGCTTTAGGGAAACGTAATTAAGATAATTGGAAATCACGCTGTTTCCACTGTGGTCTCCGGAATTGCTTCCAAGTCCGAGATAAATTACCAAAGGGCGGCGATATCGTTCCGCCAGTCTGGTCAGATATGCCACCCCCGCCATAATATCATTTTCCTGATAAGCCTTTGCATTTTCCGGGATATAGTAAAAATTTCTTAAATATTCTTTTGCCGGCTTCAGCTTTACCATGGCAATCTGTGCATAGGGAGCTACTCCCGCAAATTTCTCGGAAAGGTTTTCGCTTCCTGCCGCAAGCCCTGCCATAAAGGTGCCATGTCCGTCTTCATCCCGGTGGGGCACTACCCGAAGAGGTGCATCCGTTGCCAGTGCCATATCAAGCTGTTCTTCCGTATATTCCGTTCCATAGAGGAAGCCCTCCGGTGTATCTTCGCTTCGAATGCTCTGATCCCAGATTCTTAAAATCCGGCTGCTGCCATCGGAATTGCGAAAAACTTCATTCTGATAATCAATTCCGGTATCCACCAATCCAATCAGAACGCCCTGTCCCTTTAAGGCAAGGTTTGGCTGGCTCTGTACTCTTATGATTCCGCTTGCCTGCAATGCCTCTTCATCTAATGTGGTAAAACATTTTGGAATCGCCGAATAGGTATACTGGTCAATATCCAGCTTCGGCAGTCCTGCACTCTGTAAATAGAGTACCTTAAAATTCTTATCAATATTCTGTATACAGCCTTCCGGAAGATATTCACTTTCAAGACTCAGATAGGAAACCAGAAGGTCATAATAATCTTCCGAATAGGGTGCATCTTTGCAATCCGCCATAAAAACTCCGGCATTATTTTTCTTTTATTTTATTCGTTTACCGGTAATGCTGCCACTCCACGCATAGTAATAAGCGGACCGCCTTTTTTCTCAATATAATCTCTTGTAATCGTTACCTGACCGATGTTTTCGTCCTTAGGAATCTCATACATGATGTCTAACATAAATTCTTCGATAATGGAACGAAGTGCTCTGGCTCCGACTTTCTTCTCTTTTGCTTTCTCTGCAATTGCCCGCAGTGCATCCTCTTCAAACACCAGATTGACTTCGTCTAATGCTAAAAGCTTCTGATACTGTTTGATAATAGCATTTTTCGGCTCCTTTAAAATACGAACCAGCATATCAACGGTAAGTGATTCCAAGGTAAAGAGAATCGGAAGTCTTCCGATAAACTCCGGTATCATTCCAAATTTCTTTACGTCTTCTACCGTTACTTTCTGTAACAGATTTTCATCATTGTCATATTTATCCTTTAAGTCTGCCTGAAAACCAATGGATGCCTGCTTATTGAGGCGCTCTTTGATAATCTCTTCAATATCCGGAAATGCTCCGCCACAGATAAAAAGAATATTCTTAGTGTTAACGGTAACCATCGGAACCATGGCATTCTTGCTGCTGGCTCCCACCGGCACTTCCACTTCTGCTCCTTCAAGAAGCTTTAACATTCCCTGCTGTACGGATTCTCCGCTGACATCACGCTGGTTGGTATTCTTCTTCTTGGCGATTTTATCAATCTCATCAATGAAAATAATGCCATGCTCTGCCCGCTCTACATCATTATCTGCAGCTGCAAGCAATTTGCTGACAACACTTTCGATATCGTCTCCGATATAACCTGCCTCTGTTAAGGAAGTCGCATCTGTAATTGCCAGCGGCACATCCAGAAGTCTTGCCAGTGTCTTCACCAGATAAGTCTTACCACTTCCGGTCGGTCCAATCATTAACATATTGGATTTCTCGATTTCAATATCATCCATCGTATCGGTTGCCACACGTTTATAGTGATTATAAACTGCCACAGACATTACCTTCTTGGCATATTCCTGACCAACCACATATTCATCCAGGCTTGCCTTAATCTTATGTGGTGCCGGAATCTTCTTAATATCTAATTTCGGAGCTTCTGCTTTCTCTTCTTTGGTTTTCTTTTTCTTAATCTTCTGACTCTGCGGCATAAAGCCCTGCAGATCAGAAAGATTAATCATACTGATATTGGGCATCTGACCATTTGGCATAAAATCACCCATTGGAAATCCAGAGTTATTCATGCTGTCGAAGGTTCTCTGCATACAGTCTTTGCAAATGCAGATATTATTCGGAATCTTTATCATCTGACCGGCAACGCTTTCCGGTCTGCGGCAGATGTAACAGATTTCTTCGTATTCATCCTTCTTCTCATCTGTGGTCTCTTTCGTTGCGTCTTCTACAGTATCTATATTTTCAAGTTCTCTCTTGTCTTCATTCTCTGCCATATCTGATTCTCCTATTCTCTCAAATCTGTTTTAAGATTCTAAAACATTGCTTTTATTATAATTCAAGCCGGTTTTAATCTCAACCTTCGCAGCCATAATTTTATAAAATCTTCATATATGACAAAACCTGATGTTTTTTACTATTTTTCGAAATTTGCAACCAATATTTGACATTATTTCATATTAATGATAAACTTTTTATGTAATTTATTAAATTTTTATAAACCAAGGAGGACTTGAAAATGGGCATTGCATCATTAGTATTAGGAATTATTGCAATCGTTATCGATGTATTCACTGCTGGAACTATCGGCTGGATTGGAGCAATCTTAGGTCTTGTAGGAACTATCTTAGGTGCTATCGGACATAAGAACCAGGCTAAATGCGCTACCGGCGGACTTGTATGTTCTATCATCGGTCTTGTATTAGGCTTAGCTTTATACATCGCATGTGTTGCATGCGTTGCATCTGCAGGTTTGTTATAATAGAACCGACTTTTTAAAAGGGTGATACTATGTCGATTTATCTTAACATTCTGGGATTTCATATCCCATCATACGGACTTATGATTACCCTTGGGGTAATCCTTGCAAATGTATTTGCACTTTACCCCCTTAAGAAATATAAGTTGATTTTTGATGATTTTCTTATATTAGAAGCATACACATTACTTGGCGCCTTTATAGGCGCCAAGCTTTTGTATCTTATCATTTCTTATCGGGAGATTGACTGGTCCCGTTTTTTAGAACCCAGGTATTTTAATTATATCATGTCAAGTGGATTTGTATTCTATGGCGGACTCATTGGCGGACTTCTCTGCTTTCTTTTTGCAGGAAAATTCCATCATATCGACAGCAGGCCTTATATTACACACCTGATTTTTCTGATTCCATGGATTCACGGTTTCGGACGCATCGGCTGTTTTCTTGCCGGCTGCTGTTATGGCATTCCATATGACGGTCCTTTTGCTGTACAGTTTCCGGAAGACTCTCTGGCACCATCGGATACAACATTGTTTCCAGTTCAGTTAGTAGAAGCAATCTGTCTTCTGATTCTTGCGATTGTACTTGCTGTACTGGATTTAAAGAAATCTTATTCCCATACCATTGCCATTTATTTCATCGTCTATGGTATTCTCCGGTTCCTGTTAGAATATGTGCGTTACGATGCCGTCCGCGGCCATCTTTTAGCACTCTCCACTTCCCAGTGGATTAGTCTTGGATTTGTAATTGGAACCATATGCTACCTTATCCGGGCAGCACACAGAAAAAAGAAAGATGCAGTTTCATAGCAGAAAATCAAGCCTGTCATAAGCATCTTGATACGAAGCAACTTCTACAGATGCCTGGTAGCAGAAAATCCTGTAATATGGAAGTTTTTATTCTTACACACTTTCCATACTGCAGGATTTTTTATTCTAATGTGCTTTCAAAACACATTCTGTCATGCTCTTTTCAAAGTTTTATCACAACTCTTATAACAGTTCTTTTAAGATTTTATTTACCATTCCAGGATTTGCTTTGCCCTTCATGGCTTTCATGGTCTGACCTACTAAGAAACCGATTGCCTTTTCTTTACCGTTGCGGTAATCTTCTACCGACTGTGGATTCTCTTCGATGACTTTGGCAATGGTATCACGCAATGCCCCTTCGTCATTTACAGTCTTTAATCCATGCTCTTCTACATATTTATCCGGGTCAATATCCTCTGCAAAAATCTGCTCGAATACTTCTTTTGCCACATTGCCATTGATGGTTCCGGCATCGGTAAGCTCGATTAATTTTGCCAGATTCTCCGGTGAAAATGCGATATCCTCCGGGTCTTTATTCTGCTCCTTTAAGATTCGCATGGTCTCGCCCATCAACCAGTTGGATACTTTCTTTGGCTTATTGCAGATTGCAATTGTTGCTTCAAATACATCTGCCATTTTCTTTGCGGATGTTAAAATGTTGGCATCGTATTCCGGCAGACCGAATTCATCCTGATAACGCTGGCGTTTTGCTTCCCGAAGCTCCGGCTGGCTGTCCTTTACACGCTGTAACCATTCATCGCTGATAACGATTGGAACTAAATCCGGTTCCGGGAAATAACGGTAATCCTGCGCATCCTCTTTGGAACGCATGGCATAGGAATATCCCTGGTCATCATTCCAACGTCTGGTCTCCTGAACCACCTTTTCTCCGGACTCAATCAAATCAATCTGTCTTGCAGTCTCTGCTTCGATGGCTCTTGCAATTGCCTTAAAGGAACCGATATTTTTCATCTCGGTACGGGTACCAAATTCTTTTGCGCCTACTTCACGGACAGATAAGTTTACATCTGCTCGCATGGAGCCTTCCTGCATTTTGCAATCGGATGCGCCAAGATACTGCACAATCATTCTTAATTTATCAAGATAAGCAATGACTTCTTCTGCAGAACGCATATCCGGCTCAGATACAATCTCAATCAGCGGCACACCGGAACGGTTGTAGTCCACCAGAGAAACATCTTCCCAGTCATCATGAACTAATTTTCCTGCATCCTCTTCCATATGAATCTCATGGATTCCAATGATTTTCTTTCCTTCTGAAGTCTCAATCTCAATGCCGCCGTCATGGCAGATTGGAAGATAAAGCTGGGAAATCTGATAGTTCTGTGGGTTGTCCGGATAGAAATAATTTTTCCGGTCAAATTTACAATACTGGTTGATTTCACAATTCATGGCAACACCTACTGCCATGGCATATTCTACCACCTGTTTATTTAAAACCGGAAGAGAGCCCGGCATACCGGTACAGACCGGACAGGTATGTGTATTTGGTGCACTTCCGAATGCAGTAGAACAGCCACAGAAGATTTTGGTCCTGGTTGCCAGTTCCACATGGACTTCCAGTCCGATGACGGTTTCATACTGTTTACTCATAATCTTCTTTTCCTCCTATTCTGCTGCTAACGGGCTGTGCTGATATGGTCTTGTCTGTTCAAAGGCATAAGCGGCACGGATGATATTCTTCTCCTTGAAGCAGTCTCCAATCAACTGCATACCAATCGGAAGTCCCTTGCTGTCAATGCCGCATGGCAGGCTGATTCCCGGAAGTCCTGCCAAGTTCACCGATACGGTATAAATGTCGCCTAAATACATTTTTAACGGGTCGCTTAAGGACTCTCCCAACTTCGGAGCGGTGGTCGGTGCTGCCGGTCCTAAGATAACATCATATTTTGCAAATGCTTTATCAAATGCCTGCTTAATCAATGCTTTCGTACGCAGTGCTTTTAGATAATATGCATCATAATAACCGGAACTTAAAACAAAGGATCCTAACATGATACGACGTTTTACTTCTGCTCCGAAGCCTTCGGAACGGGATTTCTTATACATGTTGTGAAGTCCTTCGTAGTCTTTCGTACGATAGCCATATTTTACGCCATCAAAACGGGCAAGGTTGGAGCTTGCTTCTGCATCTGCAATTACATAGTAAGCAGGGATTGCATATTCTACCAGACTCAAATCGAATTCTTCTACGATAGCGCCTTTTTCTTCTAATTTCTTAGCGGCTGCCAAAATAGCATCCTTTACTTCTGCATCCAGTCCTTCTCCAAAATAATCTCTTGGAATACCGATTTTCATTCCTTTCACATCATCGACTAATGCGCTGGTAAAATCGGTCTCTTCTCGCTGAATGGAAGTGGAATCCTTTTTATCATAGGAAGTAATTGCCTCTAAAATGGTTGCGCAGTCTGTCACATCTTTGGCAACCGGTCCAATCTGGTCTAAAGAGGAACCATAGGCAATCAGTCCATATCGGGATACGGTTCCATAGGTTGGCTTAATTCCTGTGACACCACAGAATGCACTCGGCTGACGGATGGATCCACCGGTATCAGAACCCAATGCATAAAAGCATTCTTCTGCTGCTACTGCAGCACAGCTTCCGCCGGATGAACCACCCGGTACATGTTCCGTATTCCATGGATTTTTTGTTTCTCCAAAAGCAGATGTCTCTGTAGTACTTCCCATGGCAAACTCATCCATGTTGGTCTTTCCAAGAATCACTGCTCCTGCTTTTTCCAGATTTAATACTGCTTCTGCGGTATAAGTCGGAATAAAGTTATATAAAATTTTAGAACTGCAGGTGGTCAGCATTCCCTTCGTGCACATATTGTCTTTGATTGCTACCGGAACTCCTGCCAACGGTCCTGTCAATGTGCCGTCATCAATGAGCTTCTGCACTTCTGCCGCGCGCTTCATTGCCCCTTCTTCATCTACGGTAACAAAGCTGTGTACCGCATCCTCTTTTGCTGCAATGGCATCTAAGGCGGCTCTTGTAGCTTCTTCTACTGATACTTCATGAGCTTTGATTTTCTTTCCAAGCTCTACTGCTGTCAGTGATAATAAATTCATCTTCTGCCGCCTCCTTTACTGATCTACGGTCTTTGGTACAACAAATGCCCGGTCTCTGCGCTCCGGCGCGTTGGCAAGGGTATCCTCGCCGCCGTCACCATTGGTTACTACATCTTCCCGGAATACATTATGCACCGGAAATACATGGGACATCGGTTC
The DNA here is from genome assembly GCA_900315735.1 of uncultured Lachnospiraceae bacterium. Lineage (GTDB taxonomy): Bacteria > Bacillota > Clostridia > Lachnospirales > Lachnospiraceae > Roseburia_C. The sequence continues at coordinate 86,058 of ONAD01000009.1, forward strand.
TACACCGGATGTATCCAGTTCGTTTAATTTATCAATATAATCTAACATGCTTTCCATGTCTTTTTTTGCTGCTGCTTTTTCCTCTTCGGAAAGCTCAAGCTTTGCAAGGATTCCAACGTATTCCATGGTTTCATCTGAAATCACATTTGCCATTGTTTTTCCTCCTTAATCACGTACTTTGATATGAACTTCTCTTAACTGCTGCTCGGTTACTTCGTTTGGTGCTCCGCACATCAAATCCTGTGCATTCCCGTTCATCGGATAAGCAATGACTTCACGGATGTTATCCTCGTTACGCAGTAACATAATCATACGGTCAATGCCAGGAGCCATTCCTGCGTGTGGCGGTGCTCCAAACTGAAATGCATTGTATAATGCTCCGAATTTATTTTTCAGCACTTCTTTATCATAACCTGCGATTTCAAAAGCTTTCTCCATAATCTGCATATCATGGTTACGGACTGCACCGGAGGATAGTTCCACACCGTTGCAGACGATATCGTACTGGTATGCTAAGATGTCCAGCGGATTCATGGTATTGAGTGCCTCTAAGCCGCCCTGTGGCATGGAGAATGGGTTATGGGTAAATCCGATTTTCTTGGTCTCCGGGTCACGCTCGAACATTGGGAAATCATTGACATAACAGAAACGGTATGCATCTTTCTCAATTAAATCCAACTTCTCGCCTAATTCATTTCGAATCATGCCTGCATAATATGCGGCACGCTCTTCTTTATCTGCCATGAAGAAAATGGTATCTCCTACTTCAAGACCTGCCAGCTTTCTGAATTCTTCTTTCATATCCTCCGGGATAAATTTATCAATCGGTCCCTTATAGCTTCCATCTTCTAATACTTCCAGATATCCTAAGCCGCCCATACCGATTCCGGTTGCAAATTTCAAAAGTTTCTCATGGAAACCTTTGGACATCTCTGCATGTACACGGATGGCTCTTACGGTCTTTCCGATAAATGGCTTAAAGGTACATCTCTGGAAGAACTCTGTCACATCGATGATACGAAGTGGGTTCCGAAGGTCCGGTTTGTCACTTCCGAACTCTAACATTGCCTGTTTATAGCTGATGATTGGATATGGTGCTTTCGTTACTTTGCTGCCTTCCGGTGCGAATTTCTCAAAGGTGGCAGAAAGTACTTCTTCACCAATCTTAAATACATCTTCCTGGGTTGCAAAACTCATTTCAAAGTCAAGCTGATAGAACTCTCCCGGTGAACGGTCTGCTCTTGCATCCTCATCACGGAAACATGGTGCAACCTGAAAATATTTATCAAATCCGGATACCATCAGAAGCTGTTTGTACTGCTGTGGTGCCTGTGGCAATGCATAAAATTTTCCTTTGTATTTTCTGGATGGCACGATGTAATCTCTTGCGCCCTCCGGAGAAGATGCACAAAGAATCGGAGTCTGAATCTCTAAGAATCCCATTTCTGTCATTTTCTCTCTTAAGAATGAAATTACCCTGGAACGGAAAATAATATTGTCTTTTACTTTCTGGTTTCTTAAATCCAGATAACGGTATTTCAAACGGACATCCTCGCGGACTTCCTTACTGGTCATTACTTCAAATGGAAGCTGTGTATAAACTTCTCCCAAAATATCTACGCTCTTTGCCTCTAATTCAATGGTTCCGGTTGGAATCTTTGGATTGTAGGTCTCTTCATCTCTTTTTTCAATCAGACCTTCTATGGAAACTGCCTGCTCCTTACGGATTCCCTCTAACAGTTTGCCATCCCGGATTACAATCTGCATTACTGCATACATATCTCTTAAATCAATAAAGGATACGCCGCCATGGTCACGGATATTTTCTACCCAGCCTGCTACCCGAAGTGTCTTTCCAATGTCGTTTTCGCTTACCTGATTTAAGGTTACGTCTCTGTAAATGTTGCTCATCTTATCTACTCCTTTTCTGATATGATTGTCAGCCCGGAGTATAAAAATAACCCCGGAATACTGACTCGTATTCCGGGGCGAATAATCTTCTTATCCGCGGTACCACCCGCATTGGAAAATGAATGCTTCATCTTCCCTCTCTTCGTGCGTAACGTGCACTACGTACTGACCTACTGTATTTCAGCCAGTCGGCTCCAGAGTGTTCCCTTTGCTTTCTCTTCCAAACAGCGCTCTCAGTCGGTGACGCTGTATTCCTGTCGGCCTCTAAAAGTAAGAGTCTCTTTCCCAGCTTTTGCAACTATATCTCCTAGTTGTTGACTATGATAGCACTGCTTTTTTTGTTTTGCAAGTATTTTTTACAAATCTGATGCTATTTTTTCACTATGTCCTTTATATTATCCAGATTTATTTTATATAATGGACATAATCTGCTTTTCTCGGAGCAGCCTCTTTTGCCGGTTCTTTCGCATAGCCGATGACACAGTTTCCGATGCCTTCGTAATCTCCTTCAATGCCAAGTTCATTTAAGATTGCTTTTCCCTCTTCCCGCTCAAAAGTCTCTTTTGCACGGTGAATCCAGCAGCTTCCAAGTCCCAGGGAATGTGCTGCCAGCATCAGATTGCCCATAACAAGGCTTCCATCATAAAGATAGGTTGGACGACTCTTATCTGCTAATACCACCAGCACCACCGGTGCTCCATAAAACGGGTCACTGGTTGTTCCCATAATCTCGGCATTTACCTTGGAAAGTCTGTCCCTTACTTCCTTATTCGTAACTGCAAGTATAATCGGAGACTGCCTGCCCATTCCGGTAGCCGCATAAGTTCCGGCTTCCACTACTTCTGCAATCAGCTCTTCCGGCACCATATCTTCCTTATAACCTCTGATACTTCTTCTTGTCTCCATTGCTTTTATGATATCGTTCATTTCTTACTGCTCCTTTCTGATGCTCCGGCGGAAAATTTCATCCGCCTCTTTCACTACTTTTATTTCTCCGGTCTCAATCATATGATTGATGCGGTTCATATACCAACTGTCACTGATTCCAAGGGGATATTTTAACAACAGATTTCCAATGAGTCTTGCCTGTATGATTTCGCCCTCCGGCAGTTCTCTTCGAATCAGGAAATCATAAAAATCCTCTTTTACGCCCACCAGACAGCCATTTATCAGAACCCGAAGAGGTGCATCCTCTTCTTTAAGTTCGTCCCATCTGGATGCAAATACTTTCTGCTCATGCTCTGAAAGTTCCTTTTCCAATGGAAGGAAACGATAAAACTGTCCGGCATCTACTTCTCCCCAGGAGGAATAGCGTACCGTCGTATTTTCCTCTTCTCTTACATAATCCGGCAGACGTACCACGGATATGGCACATTCATATTTCCGCAGCACACTGACTGCATGGCAGAGTCCGCACAGGGAATAAGGCTTATTGCTGTACCAGATACGAAAAGATTCTCCCTGCTTTGCAAACTGCTCCATCCGCTGTAGCTCTTTCCCATAGGTTTCCACTGCCTGCTCTAATTCTTGCCGCTCCTCTTTCTCATCCTCATTCCAATAGACACCATACTGCTCTAAGATTATCTTCTTCCGGTATGTACCATCCAGCGGTTCCTTCAGGCTGCCAATGTCCAACATAAATGGCAGTATAATGACCTCCGCAGAAGTTCCGCCAACCGCTTCTCCTGCAAACATGTCTTCAAATGTGGCTTTGTCCGGCTTTTCCCCAAGCCACGCGGTTGGTCCATCCTCATAATCCGGCTCCTGATAGTTCTTCGCAAGCCTCATGGCTCCGCCTTCACTCTCGCCAAATAAGATTTCTATCATCTACACTTCTCCCTGCTCTATGAGATATTCTAAGAATGCTTCGCATCCGCGTGTTACATCCGCATAAGTCTTATCGAACCTGCCGCTGTACCATGGGTCGGATATTGCTACCTGCTCTCCGGCAAAGGAAAGCAGCATGGATATTTTACCGCCACGATGCCCGGTTATCCGCTCGATTCCACGGATATTGCTTTCGTCCATCCCTATGAGGTAATCATAAATCTCATAATCGGATTTTGTCAACTGTCTCGCCCGCTTGTCCCGAAAATCGGTCTCCGGCTTATTTCCGATTCCATGCTTCTTAAGCTCCGCTTGCGCCGGCGGGTAAATCGGATTCCCAATGCCATTCCAGATTTCTTCGGTGCTGGTGGCAGCCGAGGCTATCTCGAATCGGTCGGTGAGGCCTCGTCTGGCGACGAGGTCCTTTAGGATGAATTCTGCCATAGGGGAACGGCAGATGTTTCCATGGCAGATGAATAATATTTTTATCATAGTCTTATAAATCCTTATAAATGCTGTATTTACGGGCTTTCCCGATGTTTTTTATGTAGAGCTAGCATCTTGATTACATGGCATATATTGGCATAATTTTGCGTATTTTTGTAAGCAAAAGGTATAAAAATCGGTATAAAAATGTTCGATTTATACCTCAGTATTTATGCGGGTTTGAGGCGATTTTCCGTCTCCTTTACATGACTTTTTGCAGTCGCAAAACTTCTTCTTTTGCATCCTCAAATCCAAGATGAGTATAAGTATTTAAAGTAACACCAATATCACTATGTCCCATTAAATACTGTAGGGTCTTTGGATTCATACCTGACTTAGCCATATTCGAGCAATAAGTATGTCTGCAAACATGTGGTGTAATCTTCGGCATCTGAATCTTATAGATTTTATTGTACTTCTCAACAATGTGTTTGAAATAATGTTCCCAATGCAGGGAATACATAATGCTTCCATCCTTATCAAAGTATAAAAATCCACTATGACCATCTACCATTGGTTCTACCTTCGGAGGGTTACGCTTCTCAATAATCCTTCGAAAACATTCTTCAATATCCGGAGTCATTGGCAAAACTCTAGTACCGCTTGTAGTCTTCGTTTCCTGAATATAATATCCGGTACTGCCCCTCTTTAATAACTGATGATCAATATTAAGCGTGTGATTCTCTAAATCAATATCCGCTAATGTTAAACCACAAAACTCTGAAATACGAAGTCCTGTTTTAAAATGAATATAGATTCCTTCATAGTAATTCGAAAAGTGTTTGTCCTCTTTTACAAACTTTAGGAATTTACGTTCTTCTTCACGACTAACGGCTTCTCTTCGAATAGAATCATTTACAATTACATCCACCAGCTGAAAACCAAATGGATTCTTACGAATCAAATCGTCATCAACCGCCATCTGAAAAGCAGGTCTTACCACACCTCTAATAGTGTGTATACTACTGTAACTTTTCCCTTGCTCCTGCTGTAATTTAATGAGCCACACCTTTGCATCAGAGATTCTTACTGTATCATTCTTTTGGCACCAAAATGGTCTTTTCGCAGTAAATTCAAAACCGTATTATAACCAGCTCGTGTCGTAGGTCTTACACCTGTCTTAGTCGAAATATATTTTTCTACCAAATCATAGACTGTAAGATTTCCGCCATTGGATATGATATGGTCAAACATATCCGCCTGAATCTGCTTTTCCAGCTCTCTTAAAGAAGGTGTCTTCTTTTTTCCAACAGGCATTCTGTCATTATGGTCAAGTCGCCAACTATAAATAACCTTCTCTTTGCCAAATGAATCCAGATACTTGTAACGATATCTCCCATCGCTCATCTGCATTTCGCCATTATGTAATATTCTTCCTCTACTATCTCTCCTTTTTTCGCTCATATATTTGGTCTCCTTTACTAATCTTTATAATTAAGAAGACCATCTCGGCAAATTCTATTTTATCACGAGATGGTCATTCTGTCGTGGCAAAATGAACACTATTATCCGTCCCTTGCCTACGTGTTTTAAACTCCGGTAACTTTATCTAAATACTCTTCAAATAGTTTTCTTTTAAATCTAATATGACTCCCAATCTCTAGCACAAAGTCTTCTCCCTGATTTTCATAAGCAATCTGACGTAAACGCTTTTCTCCTATACCATAGTATTCAGCTGCTTCCTGAATACTTAAAGAGTATTTTCTCCAGAGGGGGACAGTTACCTTCATATCCTTTTCACTCATACGTTATCCCTCCTTCCCAAAGATTTCCTTTAAGATTTCATTCTTATATCTTCCGGATGCTACTCGCTTACTCTCAGAAGTTTCCATATGAATCGGTCTGCACATATCAAGAATTCTGTCTGAGATTCGCGCAAACATAAGCTCCTGTTCATTTACATTCCTTAGGTTTGCCAAATCTAAATTCGTTGTGACGATAAGTGGCTTTCCCGAGGTCCATCTACGATTAATCACATTTCCAATATTCTGCAAAGCAAACTCAGAATTCTGCTCTGCTCCTAAATCATCGATGACAAGAAGTGAGTATGAATCCAACGACTTCACATATTCCTCTGCATCGAATTTTGAGATGTTGGATATTCTGGCAAAGTCTGTCATAAGAACTTTCTTCTCCTGCTCTAATAAAGCATTGGCTATGGCAGCCGCCATATAGGTCTTTCCTGAGCCCAAATTGCCCCATAGAAGCAGTCCAATATGTTCCTGCCGAACCTTCTCCCAATTTTCTACATAACACTTTGCCATCGCCATTTGAGGCACGGTGCCATCATCGTTTTCAAAAGTCCAATCCCACATGCGACGGTCTGTAAAACAAATCCCCTTATTTCGTTCCACAAGTTCTATATGCTCTCGCCTGGCATGTTCTTCACGCTCCCTTTTGATTTTTTCCTCACGGCATTTACATGTGCTTGGGCGTTTATCAGATTTAAAGAACTCGTTGTATTCAGGAAGCCTGATTTCTAATGGTCCACCACAAAGGGAACAATGTAATAAGCCATCTTCTGCAACATAGCTATCCGGTATATTTTCTCTATTCCAAATTTCATTCATCATTAAAACGTGTCCTCCCCATATTTATAAGATGTTATTGATTCTTGTTTATTATTGTTATTAGTGGCTGATTTTCCGCCCCATGTAGAGGCAGTTTTCTGACCCTTATACGGTCGGTTTTCTGTCCCTACTACAGGCGATTTTCCGACTATACTTGAGGAAGGAACTTTGACATAAATCATATTTGCACGACCTTTTCTCATGCGCTTCTTCTCGATCAACCCTGCATCCACAAGTTCCCTCATATTCTCCTTTATCGTACTCAGACTCTTGCCCATTTCCTCAGCCAAATCTTCAAGTTTATAGTTAATATAAACTCTTCCGAACTCATCCACCTTTCCATTTGTGATGGATAGATTGGAACGATTTAAAAGCTTGGAATATAAAATTGTGGCAGTGCTGCTAAGCTCACCTCCGTGAAGATCATTTGGAATCACAGAATAATTGGTTAGCTTTGTGCCACGGGTTAAAAACTGTAATGCTTCCATTAATCTTCACCTCCAAATTTTTTCTGTATTTCCTTCAACTCATCCGAGACTCGAAATACCTCAAGTTCCATCTTCCGATATTCGTTTATTGGTATCAGCCCAAGCTTCATCTGGAAGAAGATTTTTACCCGCTCTATAAAAGGTAGGCCCTTATCCATGAAATCTCGCTGTTCCAACTGCTGAAGTCTCTTATCGCAGTTATTCGCAAGTGCCATAACTTTTTCACTAATAACAGTAATAGTCTTCGCAGAATCTTTGCGAAGCTCCAGATTTTCTTTATATGCTCTTGCCTCTTGTTTCTGGCTAAGTTCTTTAAGTTGGTAATAGTTATCCATCCAATCTGATGTTTCCCCTTTTTGAAAATCATAAAGAACTTCCAATTCTTCCATCTCCTGCCCTCGATAATCAATCTTTGAAAAATGTATCACCGAATCTATAGAAGCCTCTAGGATATTCAGCTTTTCCAGATCTATGAAGTATCTTTTTCCATCGCTGCTAATCTTTATCAAACTGTCTCTGGCATATCGAAAGGCACTCATCTTAGCTCTGGCAGTTGACTCCGGTTTTCCGCACTCATCCATTAAATATTTCTTTGCGCTATCGAAGCTGTACTCTCCGTCTCCTGCTAAGCAATATAATTCCCAATGATTTCCAAGATGCTTTAATGTTTCTGCAATATTCATTAATTAAACCTCCTGTTCTTTCCGCTCATAATTCATTTGGTTCAGCAAGTGACTCATTACTAGAAAAATGAAGAATTCTTTTCAATGCTTCTCTTAAATCCTTCACATTACATTTGGGGTGGTTTTCCGCCCATTACTAAATCAAAAGCAAAATTTCTCAATTTTTTCTTTCAACATACATATGGGTTGAAAAATCAACCATTACTAAACCGAGAAGAATTTTTCTTTATCCCTTCATCTACTATTTGGAACGAGTCAGAACCGATTACTAAAAAATTCTTATTTCCACCCGTTCAAAATACATATGGGACACATATGATCTGAATCTGCAGAAATTTTGCGCAAAAAAGAAGACAGGTGTTTTCCTGTCTTCAATCTGCTCTCTTCTTTAATTTTTTTGTAACCAAAAAGGAACCTGGTGCATTTACCAAGTTCCTCGTTCCAACTAATCTGATTCTACTGTAGCAGACCCCAATTTCAAAAAAAAGGGCCATTAGGGACCATTTAGGGCCATTAAGGACCATTGGGAACCAAGTTTTATACAAACAATAAACACTGGGGTCTTAGGGAGCGCCCTAACAAGTATATTTTGTCAGACAAAATACGTATCTTGCAATAAAAAATAAAGATAAGTGTAACAGGTGTATCAGCTAATGCAGAAGACTCTCAAAGTATTGAAAATACTGATGTTACAGGTGATACAGCAATTTATTAGAAAAAATGAAATGAAACACTTATGTTACACCACTCGTTGTAACAGTTGTAATTTTTAAAAAAGCTTCTGGTTAGGTGGGCAGCCCCTTTGTCTAAATCTTGGTATTTTTCGAAGCTTCGCATATACCGAATCCCTTGTAAAACCAGTGTTCTGCAATAATTCAACGACCTTGTCCACCATGTGGCGACAACATTCTTGAACACATCATTTTACGATTAACCCACAATGCCCCTTCACGGACATCCCGAACGAAGCTTCGTAACCCCTGGAGCCCCCATAAATACTGCATTCTGTAGAAAAACTGCGAATTGCCAACAATGTGCGGATAATCCGATACTTCACTTAAATTTACAGTAGCAGGATACGCCTAAAGTTGCATAATCATGACCACCCGTCCAACGGGTGGTTTGCTCGCCCCTATAAGGGGCTGTTACCGGCCAGCGCCTAAAGACGCTGGCTTTCACTTTGTTCAAGCCTTTATCGCCTTTGACTCGTCGCAGCCCTTAAAAGGGCGCTTGTAATACCGGCTACCCCTTGAAGGGGTCCTCATACTCTTTCACACTCAGTTTATCCATTGCTATATCATGTTTTTCCTGTTCCTGAATGTACTTCTTTATTGTTGCCTCATTAAGTCCTACTGTACTCACATAGTATCCTTCTGCCCAGAAGTGTCTGTTTCCAAACTTATACTTCAAGTTTGCGTGCTGATCAAATATCATCAATGCACTTTTTCCTTTTAAATACCCCATAAACTGTGAAACACTTAGCTTTGGAGGGATACTGACTAGCATATGTACATGATCTGGCATCAGATGACCTTCTATAATCTCTACTCCTTTGTATGCGCAAAGCTGTTTCAGTATATCCCTTATACTTGCCTTGTATTGATTATAAATAATTTTTCTCCTATACTTGGGTGTGAACACTATATGGTACTTACACATCCATTTAGTGTGTGCTAAACTATTTGCCTTGTTGGCCATTAAAATCACCTTTCCTTTCGTTATAATTTAGGCTTGAACATCCAAAATTATAACGGAAAGGTGATTTTTTTGTATAACAAACACCGCGCACCCGCATAGCGGGTGGTTTATATTTCGCACGCTTCGCGCGCTCAACTGGGTCACGACCCATAAAATTGCCGCCCGAAGGCGACAATTCTTACTAAATCTTTACGCATTTCTCCGCACATCCTATGTCGTGCGCACTAGGGCATCCACACACCCCAAATAAAACACAATAATCGCTCCACCAACCTGAATGCACTATCATCACTCCCACTCATGCTCATCTACCCTCACGGCACTTACCGTAAATCTCACATCAGAATCATATGAACAGGTAGACAGTGTCACGATGTGTGTCTCATCATCAACATCTATATCAGCATCTACATAGCTGCCTTGGCATATCGTGTTCTCAACAAAATCCCTAAAGTCATCATCCACATACTTCCATGTGGTATAGATTCCACCAGTTAAGGTGGTAACATCCTTATAGGCAAATACTTTATAACGATAGGCACCTGTTTCTGTAATTAGTTGAAAGTATCTGTGGTTTTCAAAATAATCCTCTTCCGTCTTATAGAACTTCAGTTTCCCAAACATGGAAAGATTTCGCATATTATGACCATAGATTAGTGTGTGTGCATTACTTAAATCAGGATTATTGTTCCCATCAATATAAATAGAACCGGCTGTCTCTTCTTCCTTCAGATAATTTCTCCGCAGATAATAATCATCACCGGAATACAGAAGCGGATAACTGATACTTTCCTCGTCCTCAAAGTAAATCCAGCCAACAATGTCCTCGTTCTGCTTCCGTAAGCCTGCAAAATCTACATCTATGTCGTGATACCAGGCATTAGGGTCATCTTCCGGCTCAGTCTCCAAATCACCAGTCTTTGCGACCATATCTGATTCATCCGACATACTCGTAGTATCTCCTGCCTCTGATATATATTCTTCCTGCAATGCATGTATTTCCTGCTCCTGCTTAATCTCCGCACTATGGAGTTGAACTATCCTCACGATACTGAATACAGCCACTATTACAAAGACAACACACACAAGAATAATCACTGCATCCTTTTTCCTATGTGTAATTGCTTCTGTCAGCTTCCAAATTTTCTTCCCTATCTGCTTCATATTGTTTTTTAACAATTTAAATCTATCTTTTTTCATGCCGCCTATATAACAAATGGCCATGCCATTTCTGGCACAGCCATTTGTATGATTACCATTTATTTTTTCTTAATTAGTTTTCCTTCTTCTTTGAAAGCCCCCAAAATCCAAGTCCGCCAAGAGAAGCCATAAGAAGCAGATACCATACTCTAACATCATTAGAGTCTCCAGTCTTTGGTGCAGTAGACTGCGTGCTATTGCTACTATTTAAAGTTGTACCGCTATTACTTGATGAAGCCGGATCTTTGTATGCTAATGCATATGTAGAAAACTTATCTGTTTCAAATGTGAATACATGTGTATTTTCATCGTAAGTGCCCGCGATAGCTGTAGCCACGCCATCATGTACACGGATGATTTCAAAGGTTCTTCCACTCTTCCACAAGCTTTCAGGTATAACGATACTTGCCTTTACTTTTCCGTTGGTCTCGGTCACTTTTGTTGCATCGTTACTTCCAACTTTCTTACTTTTCCGTTGGTCTCGGTAACTTTTGTTGCATCGTTACTTCCAACTTTCTTAAACAGGTTAATATCAAGATAAAGCCCTACCGTATAATCACCGGAAGTATTCTGAATTAAGGTCTTATCTGTCTGTGATACAGAAGCACTCATATCCTGAATATCCAGCCACACATTTACGCCCTGTGCCACTTCTGCATCTGTAAGGGATAAAAGGGTGGTCAGGTTACTACTATTTTCAATCTTTGTTCCAAAAGGATTGCTTTCTGCTGTTGCCGATGCAGTACCAGTAATATCATTTACAGAGCCTGTGCTGATAACAACATCATCATATGGCACCTTTGCACTTGTATCTGTGTTTGTATTCGTATTATCAGAAGAACCGCTTGAAGTTCCTCCACTGGTATTTCCGCTGTCAGAGGAGCCACTAGACGAGCTACTGCCGCTTCCACTATCTGTTGAACCACTTGACGAACTGCCACTTCCACTATCAGATGATCCTCCAGATGAATCACCACTTCCGCTATCAGATGATCCTCCAGATGAATCTGCCACATAGGTATAAGTATAGGTTTTATTACTTGAAATTGCTGTGTCAGTACTCGGAGTCACATCCCAACTACCGGCCTTATAACCATCATTAGGCTTTGTTCCTACAGCCGGAATCTGCCCTGAAGATAGTTTAAGGATATCACCCTCATGTCCTGTTAATGTAACAACTTTATCATCAGTCGTGCCATCATCCCATGAACCATTTACCACGCCGAAAGTTACAGTGTATGATATATTCTGTTTTGCCACCCATTGAGCATAAAGAGTTGTGTCAGATGAAATATT
>ONAD01000010.1 GCA_900315735.1 uncultured Lachnospiraceae bacterium
ACTTTACAATGATATATCCTAACAAACCCTTATATTTACTGAGTTTATTAGGATATATTTATTATTTAACTTACTATACATTAACTACTAAAGATAACACATATTTTTTCTCCAATTAATTTTTCTAATTCTGTACCATCATAACCTTTACATATTCTTCCCGCTTATCCCGCATAATTTCAAGCCCATCTTTCAGATGTTCAAACTCAAATTTCTGTGTAATAAATTGTTCCGGATGTATGGTCTGCCTGTCCAATTTGTCCAGTACATAATGCCAATCATCACCTTCATTATGTAAAAAAGAAGAATTCCAGCTTCCTTTTATCGTAAGCTGATTCCTGAGTATTTTCCAGTAAATTTCTTTCTTTAACATAATATCCGATGCCGGATTTCCTACCATCTGTACTGTTCCACCAGGTGCTGTATTGCCAATTGCGTCTGCAATTGTTTCATTCTTGCCCACACATTCAAAAAATACATCAACGCCTCTTCCTCCGGTCTGCTCCTGTAACCATTTCGAAACCTCCCGTGTTCTGCAATCACAATAATGTGTTTCGGAAATTCCAAGTGAATCTGCCATCCTCTTTTGAAATTCCTTATTGCCAATTACATAAATATCTCTGACTCCTGCATCCAGAAGAAACATACAAAGCAATAGTCCGATAGTTCCAAGACCGTATACTACCACCGTATTTTCTTTCATTACCCCGGATTTTCGCATTGCATGTACTGCGACTGCCATTGGTTCTAACATTGCTGCGACCTCATAACTGACTTCTTCCGGCAATTCAATCAGATTCTCCTCCGGAACTGCTGCATATTCTGCAAATCCTCCATTGGTACGAGAGCCAAGATAGCTGTAGTGTCTGCACATTTCATACTGTTTCTTACGACATGATTCACATTCTCCGCAGGGAATCAATGGAAAAATACCAACCCGTTTTCCCATCCATTTTTTATCCGCTTTAAGTCCGGTCTCGATTACTGTTCCCGAAAATTCATGTCCCGGAATCAGCGGATAAGAATACGTTCCTGTCTTATAAATCCGTGGAATATCCGAGCCGCAAATACCGGCTGCCATAACCTTTACTAGAACTTCCCGTTCTTTTATCTCCGGAAGTGCTGTCTCTTCTAACCGCAAATCATCTATTCCATGTAATACATACGCCCTCATATTTACACTTCTCCTGTCATTCTTTGAAAACGCATCAAATCTTCTCTGGTGGTAATCTTAAAATTTCTTTCTTCTCCCGGTATCATTGCCATATCAAGTCCCTGCAAAATTGCTGGTTCGGTAGACCCATTGATACGGTATATTTTCTCCGGTAAAAGGTTCTTATTCGCCTGGTAATACTGCTCCAGATAAAAGAATTCCGGAGCCTGTCCTGCAAACAACCGGCTTCGTTCCAGCAAAGAATCTATATGCGTTCCATCTTTACTAAGATATATTGTATCTTTCATTGGAAGCACCGGCAGCACACCATCATGTCCTTCTATTGCCCGAAGACCTTCTTCCAAAAGCTGTGAAGACAGACCAGGTCTTGCCGCATCATGTACAACAACAACCGCGTCGTCCGGGGCATATTTTCTGATATCATTCAACCCATTCCAGATAGATAACTGGCGGTTCTCACCCGGATTTGAAAATCCCTTTATCTTCTGTTGTATATCATATTTAAAACATGTTTTCCTAATATAATCCTGCCATTTTCCATCCGCCACAATTTGAACTGCATCGATTTGTTTCAGTTCCAAAAATGTTCTCAGGCAATAGGAAAGCACCGGCATTCCATTTACTTCTATGTACTGTTTGGGAATATCTGCTCCCAGTCTTGTACCGGTTCCCCCTGATAGGAGTAATGCTACATTCATTAAAACTTCAGCTCCCTTACATCCTTTAAAATATCTGCGTAGGCTCTTCCTTTTCCAAACAAAAGCGTAGTTCCAAGCACGAATCCATCTATTCCTTTCGGCGCAAACTCCAGAATTTTATCTGCTCCACATGCACCATCCCAATATAATTCAAAGCCCATTTCTTTCTTCAGTAATAATAACCGTTCTATCTTATGTCCCACATACGGCAGATACATCTGACCTGCATTCCCCGGATTCACAGACATAACCAGTACCTTATCCACAATACGCAGCATTTCCATGACTGTTTCCACGCTGGTACCAGGATTAATTGCAATTCCCGGTATCATCCCTGCATCAATCACCTTCTGCAAGGTAGTTGACGGATGGTATTCCGCTTCCGGATGAATATAAACCGTATCGCCCTCCCGAAGATTTGATAAAAACAACCCGATATTGTTATTTGGATGTTCTATCATCAGATGCACATCCAGCGGTTTTGTTGCTACGGATGCAATATATGCCATATCATTCAACGACATTGCATAATTCGCTACAAATCGTCCATCCATTATATCAATGTGAAAGGAATCTATCCCGGCATCTTCCAACTCTCTTACTTCTTTTTCCAGATTGCCATAATTGGCACACATCATGGATGCAGTTAACTTTATATTCATAGTCCCATCCCTTCCTATCTATTACTCCGGTTTGTGAATCAATGAAATACAATCCAGGTCTTTTACGCCCCAATTAATCACCTGCTGTGATATAATCTCAAAGCCACAGCGATATGCAAGATATGCAAAAATATCCTTGCTCATAAAACTTCTGCCATGCGGTGTATTTGCAAATGACGCTTTATAATCTGCCGTATAATTCGAGTGATGAATCAAAACCATCCCTCCCGGTACCAGGACACGATAAATATCCTTCAAATATTCATAAATATCCATCATCTCAAAATGAACCATTGCATCATAGCAGAACAATGCCGTATATTTTCCTGTTTCCAGTTCACTTAAGTTATAACCATTATTACAGTAATATTCTATATTACTTTTTTCCTGAAATCTCTTCTTACAGATATCAATATTTTCCTGTAAAATATCTACCAGTGTAACCTTTTTCGATTTATCCACATAAAAAGGCACATGCCTGCCTCGTCCACAGGCAAGTTCTATTACATTCCCCAGATTAAGTTCTTTAAATTTTTCATAAAATGGAGAGCCATCTTTCCAGAATACATCCAGACATGCTTTCTCCTCCGCTTCATCAAAATAGGAATCCATTCCCTTTATATGAAAGAATGCGCAAAAATCTCTGTTTAAAGTTACAATATCCTCTCCAAACTCTTTTGCCAGCGAACTAAACTCTAAAAATTGTCTGCCTGCATCCATTATCATTTTCTTTACTTCTTTTACCGCTTCCTCATCAATAATAGAAATAAAAAACGGAAGATTATAGCTGCATGCTTCCTGAAAGGAAACCACTTTCTTTCCATCTACTTCCTTTATCTTATCGTAGTTCTGGTCACAAAAAGCATACACGATATCTCCCATACCATTCTTCTCTATAAATTCATAAAAAGCTGTTCCTCTGTATCCTGCTCCATATATAATTACTTTACTATCCATTCTATACTTTCATCCTCTCCATCTGTATTTTTATAGCATTTTACTTAAACTATTGTTCTATCCATGTATTAATTTTTATTATTAAATCAGTCTTTTTCAAATATCACTCCATCTGCAAGCCTAACCTTTTTATTTAACAAAAGCTCAAACAAATCTAAGCACAAATTTGTTCCATTTGCTGTTCCATTTACAAAGGTAAAAAACTGTCTTCCCACTTCACTTTCATCAAATTTAACTGAAACAACCGCTTCATTATCAATATTACAAGTAGTGAAACAAATCTTATTATCATACGGTAAATTCAAAAACTCTTTAACTAGATTTTCATCCTGATCATAAAACATAACTATTATATTATCCCAATTTACCCTCTTCTTTCTGCGCTCCCAACAGGCATTAGCTTCTTCAAAAGATATGTAATGATTAAAATACAAATTAATATCTCCGCACTGTGCAATTGGGTAATTTCTCTTTAAAACTGGTTCGTATCTCATTTCTATAAACTTTAAATCACTTTGCAAATAGTACTTAGGATTTTTTAAAAACTTAATATAGTCTTCATGCAATTCAAACATATTAATAAATGGTGAATTAAACTTTAAATTCATACTATGAAAAAGCACTCCTCCCCAGCAATTTGGAGCAAAAATAGTAGGAATATTACTCTGTATCTTTTCATACTTTTCAAAATCAAATCCATATAATTGCATTACTCTAATGGGCATTATTTTGGAATCATCTATCCCTAATACACTTGCATCTTTTTTAATGGATTCTATTGTTTCAGACACCATTGACATAATAATCAGATAATCAAATTCTAACTCTTTAATACTGTCTTTTCTATAAAATTTATAACCAAAAAAAGATTTATAGAATATATCCTTAGATGTAATTCCAACTATTTTTATATTTTTTATTGCCTCATGATATTTTAACAAATAGTAGTTTTCTTTAAAACACACTCCATTTCCCCATAATAAACATCGTTTCATTTATAACTCACCATTTCTTTCTCTTCTATACCAAAAATAACTTTATGTCTGCTAAATTTACCTGCAAATCATTATAATATAAAATACAATTTTCTTTTATTCCCTCATACACAAGCTGCTCTTTTACCTTTTTACAGATATCTTCATTTAAGATTCCAATATATACATAATCAAATGATTTCTTTAATATATCCTTTGGTGCAATTACACGATTGTCTCCTTCCTGCAGCTGTTCCCAATCCCGGTCTGCTATTCCAATAATTTTTGTATGCAATTCACGTTCTAATGCATTACTTACTGCCTGTCCATAATTTCCGGCTCCGTAAACAATTACTTTTTTATCTACGAATTGCTGAAAGAAGGAATCGTTTTTTACACATTCGTCTGTTCTTTTCAATAGAAAAAGAAACTTCATATAAATGTGCACCTGTCTCTGCCACTGCAGATTTTCCCCGGTTTTGTCTGCAGTGTTCAAATCTTCAAACAAGCTCTTTAAGCTATCTGCTACGACTTCATTCCGCACCATGGACGCTGTCCTTTGTATGTAATGATACGGCCAAATATCCTTCATGTACAATGACTTTGCTTCAAACATTACATGATAGGTAAAATCTGCATCTTCTCCCATTGTAACACGATTATTGATTTTCCGATAGCACGACAGTAACAAAGACCGCTTTATCAACTTACATACCAGATTTGGCAACATTCCAAATTCAAAAAAATTTCCCCGATATAGCATCTTTGGAATGACTTCTTCCCTCAGCCTTCTTTCTTCATATCTTCCTTCCAAAAAATCATTCCGTCTGCTTATCTGCTTATGACCATACTCTTCTATCAGCCCATATGCTATAACGTCTGCTTCCTCTGTTCCATCCAGTATCTTCTCATACGTATTTTCATCAATCCAGTCATCTGCATCCACAAACGTCACATACTCACCGGTTGCTCTTTCAATACCTTCTTTTCTGGCACTTACCAGTCCGCCATTTTCCTTATGGATTACCTGAATTCGCTTATCTGACTTTTGATGCTTTCTACAAATGGCAAGGCTTTGATCGCAGGAGCCATCATCTACCAGAATAATTTCAAGATTATCATAGGTCTGACGCATCACACTGCTGATACACTTATCCAGATACTCCTGCATATTATAGATTGGAATTATTACTGATATTTTATCACCATACATATTCTTGTTCCATTCTGCTTCTTACTTTTCGATATTCGAGTGTTGTCTTTTCTCTTGCTTTTCTTGCGCACTCATCCAGCCAGCCCCCATTAAAATGATGAATGGATATGGTTCTATCTGTCAGCACAGCCTCTCCGCTCATATAATCATACGGATGAAAATATGCAGAAGAAAATACTGTCATTCCATTTATCCTCTGGGTTGTATTATCTGTATGCATTCCAAGGTCCAAGAACGGCTGTGTCTCATACACACCACAGGTTTCCATATTAAGGGTTCCATCCGGATAGCAAAATACAAGATTCTTTCTTGTTTCTAAAATTTTACCTATCATCGGATGATGCGGCACTGCACCGCTGCAGCCACCCATATTAATATTTCCCCACTTCTCGACACCACAAAAAGCGCCTTGATTTCTTAACTCATCCAGTGATTTTATCAATTCCACATCTGTATCCAGATAAAATCCACCCTGCTCATATAAAATATCAAGTCGGGCATAATCCGGTACAAATCCCCATTTCTGTGCCTTGTAAGCCTGACTCATATATAAGTTCTTATTTATGTCATAATTACTTTCATCCCAACGGATAATTTCATAATCCGGACAGAACCTGTGCCAGCTTTCCATACATTTCTTCAGATAATCAGGTATCTCTTTTCCGGAAAACCAGCAGTAATGAATCTTCTTTGGAATCTGCTTATTCGATGTAATTTCTTTCCATGGAAATTCTTCTTTTTCAACCTGTCCGGCTTCTTCTGCCTCTATTACCGGAAAAAGGATAGCTTCTCTTCCGTCCAGATATTCCATTTCATCTAACATCTTTAATACCGGATTATAGTTGCTGTTAGTAACCAGTAAAATGCTGTCCTTTGGCATCTTTAAAAGACCGTCCTTTGAACAGACTTCATAATGCTGTCCCTGAACCTCAATACCTTTCCGTTGTTTTCGTACATCCATATCCACATAGAACTGTAAATTATCTATTATATCATATTGCAGAAGATAGTCCGGTATAATCACTTTTCCAATCATGCCGGCTCCATATACAACAATTTTTTTTTTCTGTTCTTTGATATACTCTGCCAGTTCTTCTCTGGACCCCTTCAAAAGATGAAGCATGATATTCTCCTTCTTGTTATCAGTTATCCCAAATATATGCATTTTCCAAAGATCGTCCAAATTGTCTTTTCATAACTTTTCTTATTTCCTCTACATTATCTTTTTCTTCTGCCTGATAACATATTTTTTTTATTATTTCAAAAAAATCCTCAATGCAATCCAATGTTTCTATTTTATATTTGCCTTCTGCCAAAACCTTACAATAGACCTGTCTTTCTCTCTCTGTTAAGCAAAAGCCATTTCCCTCAAGTGCATAATTTAGTATTTCTGCATATTTTTCTTCACGTTTGCTCTTATATTTTTCATTCTTCAAATAAGTATTTGTCCCATTTTCGGCTGTATTTCTCCAATATAGACACACTTCTGGAATGCTACTTATTCTCCCATGCAAAGAACATTCTATCCAAAATAAATAGTCTTCCATTCCTAGGTATCCATCTTTATATTCCAAATTAAATTGTTGTACAAAATTCTTCCTATACATACCAGTGCCATTCGGTATCACATTACATACCATCAGATTTGCTTTAATATACTGTGGATTCTTTAATGGTGTAAAATATGTCTGTTTTATATTATCATTTTCATCTATCTCAAGAAATCCGCCAAACACTACGTCTATATCTTCATGCTTTTCAAGAAAATCGACCTCTTTTTCCAGTCGTTCTGATGGACTAATGTCATCTGCATCCAACAATGCAATATACTTTCCTTTTGCCAACCCTATTGCTCGATTACGTGTTGCTGCAATCCCCATATTTTTGTTATTCTGCCATAATACAATTCTATTGTCTTTGTTCATTTTTTGTCTAATGAGTTCAACACTATTGTCCGTTGACGCATCATCAACAATTATCAATTCCCAATCCTTAAACGACTGTGAAACAACCGACTCTATTGCTTTTTCTATAAATTTTCCTTTGTTATAAGAAGGCATAACAATTGAAACTTTTGTTTTATACATCATTGTCCTTTCCGGTATAAATACTTTTATACATAGCTATATTTCTTCTCTAATTCATAAATCTTCCTATATTCAATCCCCATACTTAACAAGGCATCAATAACTTCATGTACAACTTTTCTATTTTCAATTGCAATTATAATCCCATCAAACTCCAATTTTTCTATCCTCTCTATGCCATGCACTTCATGTTCCCTATGAATATTTTTATAATTTATATCTATCCAATCAACTATATGTATATTTTCATACTCATCCAGTTGCTCTTTTAATTCATTTCCTCTTTTTCCCGCTCCATAAATCACTATATTCCATTTCCCCATTTGCATTTCAACCGGAATCTCATACTGCATATTATATTTTAATCCAAATATTCTTCCAATTGCTACCGCATATGCAAGAGAAATCTGTTTCGCAATTTCCTTTTTGGTTATCTCATACACATGAAATTCTTTAGAAACTTCAATATAGTTATTTTTTAAATCTTCGATTGTGCTTATGTCATCATCTCTTATACTATGAATAGTTGAATCATCATATTGTATATAAAAATATCCAGCATAATCCATAATTTTTATTTTTTTACTCATGCATATATATGTAAAAACAGTAATTCCATCTTCCCATAAAGTCAATTTTGGATTGATATAAGTAAATGTCCTTTCTAGTAAATTTTTTCTAAATATTTTTCCACTCATCGAGTGTATAATTCCCTGTGTATCCATCGCCACATTATAAATCACCTTATCTAGCACATGTTTAATTTTTATTTCATCATATATTCCAACTGCTATACTGTCCTTTTGAATCCAACTTTTATTTTTTTCATTATAAATCAAACCAGAAGTTACCAAATCCAGCTCTTCATCCTCATTTATTGGTTTCATGAGTGTTTCAATATAATTTTCTTTTATTCTGTCATCTGCATCTATAAAAGCAACATATTCTGATGTACTTATTTGCAGTCCCCGTTGTCTTGTAGGAATTTGTCCACAATTTTTCTGATATACATATTTAAATCTTCTATCCCGTTTCACTATCATCTTGCAAATATCCGCAGAGCCATCTACTGAGCCATCATCAACTAGCAACACTTCTATATTTTTATACGTTTGTCCTTCTATAGATGTTAAGCAAGATGTCAAATATTTTTCTTTATTGTACACTGGCACAATAATTGATACCTTTTTATTTTCACTCATTATCCATCCACCCGTCTTATGGTTCAAAAATAAGATAGTCCTCAATTTTTAGTTTCTTTAAGGTCTGCATAAAACTATAAATATTTTGGGGACTAGCAGCAATCATTATTTCACATTCTTTCTTATATAATCGCAGTGAATCAAGTGATATTATATCTACTCCCCTCAATCTGGTTCCAACTAACTTTTGGTTTTGATCTGCAAAATACTTAATTCGTCCTTTATATTTTTCATATGCTTTTTTTCCATAGCATCCTGCTCCATAAATCACCAGTTTCTTTGATTTGTTATCCTGAGAATGCCTTTTTATTTCAGGTATAATATCATAAAATTTTTCTTGAATCTCCCGCGTAAGTACCCCAGCAAATTTCATTTCATAATATATTTGAACAAGCATATCTCTTCTGTCCTTTAATCCGGCAATAATATATTTTATATATCTTTTTCTCAATTCCAATAATTGCATGTAGATTTCTTTTTTTCTGGTTCCTGTAAGACTTCTCTCATGAATACGATATAAATATAATACTTTATCTATAAAATCTATTTTTCCATAGAAAAAAAGAATTCGCAGCCAATAATCATAATCTTCCACCAAAAATCTTTCTCCATCATATTCCCCCACATCTTTCAACACACTCCTTCTGTACATGAAACTTGCTCCGACGCAATCATTATAAAGCATCCTCTCGTAGGAATATGTGCAATGCTTTTCCACAAAATTACCATCGCAATCTATCATATTCATAGCCGTACAGACCATAATACTGGCTTTGTTAGAGTCCAAGTATTCTACCATTGTTCCAATTGCTTCTGGCAGATATATATTGTCATCTGATGTCCATGTTAAATACTCTCCCCGCGCATTGCGGAATCCAATATTCAATGATTCTGGCAATTTTTTGTTTTTTTCATTATTAATAATTCTTATTCTTTTCTCTTTTTTAGCATAATCCTCAATAACGTTAAATGTATCATCTGTAGAACAATCATTTACTATAATCAGTTCCCAATCCACATATGTCTGCTTTATAACACTTTCTATTGCTTCATTTATATACTTATATCCATTATATGTCGGTAATACGATTGATACCTTAGGCATTTTTATTTCCTCTTAAAATAATCTATTATAATATTAGCTATCCTTTTTGATGCCAGACCATCACCATACGGGTTCACTGCATTACTCATTTTCCGATAAGTTGTTTCATCCTCCAGCAATTTGCTCGCTCCCTGGTAAATACTTTCTATTTCTGTTCCCACCAGTTTTAAAGTTCCTGCTTCTATTCCTTCTGGTCGCTCTGTTGTATCCCGTAATACAAGAACCGGTTTTCCTAACGCAGGGGCCTCTTCTTGAATTCCCCCACTATCTGTAAGAATAAAATAACTTTTATCCATAAAGTTATGGAAATCATATACGTCAAGCGGTTCTATTACTTTTATCTGATTGCTATCAGAAAATATCCTTTTTGCTATTTTTCGAATTTCAGGGTTCTTATGTATCGGATATATAACCTTAACATCAGGATAATTCAGACAAATTTTCTTAACTGCTTCAAAAATATTCTCCATTGGTTTTCCCACATTTTCTCTTCTATGTGCCGTCAATAATAAGACCCTACTGTCGCTACACCAATCAAAAATTTCATTTTGATAATCTTTTCTTACTGTTGTTTTTAATGCATCAATCACCGTATTCCCTGTAACAAATACATTCTCTCTTTTTTTCCCCTCCCTTATCAACTGCTGCCTCGCCAACTTTGTTGGTGCAAAATACAAATCTGTAATCAAATCTACTGCCTGCCTATTGAATTCCTCCGGATATGGAGACTTCATATTATATGTTCTAAGTCCTGCCTCCACATGCCCTATTGGAATCCCATGATAAAACGCAGAAAGTCCTGCCGCAAAAGAACTAGATGTATCCCCATGCACTAATACCAAATCTGGTTTTTCTCTCTCCATTATTTCATCCAAATTTTGCATAATATTTATTAATATCATACTTAAAGTCTGATTTTTCCGCATGATTTCCAAATTATAATCTGCCTCAATTTTGAACAAATTCATAACCTGTAATAACATTTCTTTATGTTGTCCAGTCAAACAGACCTTACACTCTATCTCACCTTGTTTTTTTAGCTCCTTTATCACCGGACACATTTTAATTGCTTCTGGTCGTGTTCCAAAAATAACCATAATCTTCATTTTTTCACCCTACTGTTCCTATCCAGGCATAAAATAATCCATTTGCAGGTTTATCATCAAAATTTATCTTTTTCTCTACTTCAACATCCGAACAGTATTTCCTCATTATATTTCTTAATTCATCTTCATCAAACCACTGTTCCCAGTCATCAATATTATAATATCCATACATACTTTTATTTTTATCAACAACAACTATTTTTCCACCTGTCCTTGTTACCCTTGCCATTTCACACACAGCCCGTTCTATATCCACCGCATGTTCCAATGCCTCACAGGTATATACCATATCAAAGGAATTATCTGTATATGGTATGTTTGTAAGACTTCCCTGCCTTTGTTCTACTTCTATATTTGAAAAATATTCCATAACTCTTAAAGATAAATCCACTGCATAATATTTATTCCACGGATACTCTTTTACGAGTTTTTTTAAATATCTTCCCTTTCCACAGCCTACATCCAGCACCTTTAAATTTGAGGTATTCTTTATATTCTTTAACACATTTCTAACAACTTTATATCTTCCATCATTTATCTCAATTTCATTGTTGAAAATATGTGCAGTACATTCAAATTGTAAAAGATTTCTATAATATAATGCATCTAAAAAATATTTTACTGCCCAACTAATCTCGGCACTTGGAAAATATGAAGCCTCTTCTTTTAAATTATTCTCCGACAAATAACTTCCAAACCACCCCCCTGATTCATTCTGTAATTTACAGGCATATTCAAATGTTTTATTTCCCTTTTTCAGCTCGCCCAGTCGAAACCATATAAGTGCTATCTGAAACAATCCAGTGGAACATACCCAGTCAACATTTTCATATGCTGGTACCTCTCCGTTTTCTCTTTGATATGTCGAAAAATTCTCCATTGCTTCCCTTGCAATTTCTTGTTCACCCATATCAATCATTGCTTCAATAACATATGCATAGAAATGTGACAACAATTTAAAGTTCAAAATATCATCCAAATAATTCCGCTTATAATAATCAAGAATTTTAATTGCCATGTCCTTATAATTTGCAATAGAAAATACATCTGCTGCTTCCACCAACGGAGATAAACAATATGTATGAATCAATTCTGAAAAAGCATAACTCTTCGTCCACTGCCTCTCATCCGGTGCCCGTAATTGTCCTTCTTCCGTCACATTGCTCAAAATCCAGTTACATCCATTTTTTATTGCTATATCCACTTCTCCCTGAACTGGATATACATTTCTTACTGCAAGCAGACCCTTCAATATTTGCGCAGAATCAAATATATACGGCTGCTCATTTTCTGTATCATACCAGGAGCCATCCTCTTTTTGAATACTACACAGCCACTTCGCATATGATATTGCAAGTTCTTTATAACCCCAACGAAGCAATGTCGGTATATAATAACCCGTTACTTCAGGATATGATTTTCTTAATAACGAATTATTTATAATACCTTCTCCTTCTATCGTGTTGTTCTTTATCCAATCAACTGCTCTTTTATATACCCCTATATAATCTGGTCTTCTTTTTATCTTTTCCTTTGTAATTTCAATCTGAAGCTCCTGTATAGACATATATTCATCTACACCTGCCTGCTTTAACTGTTCTTCTAGTTCCTTATAAAATTCATTTCCCACCGCAATCACAAAATGTGCATTATTTTCTATTTCCAGTGCTTTTTCCAACGAAACAATATCTATATCAAATATTTTTGTTCCCTGCTTTTTTTTATCATTGTCCACATAAAACAGAATATTATTTTTTCCAAGCACTTCTAATGCCAAATGGCCATAATTTCCAGCCCCAAAAACAATATATGATTTCATCTCTTGTCCTTTCCAGCAAATTTTATTTTTCCCCTTTATTCAAGTATCATTTTTGCATTTCTATTTTTCAGTTCACTTACTATCTGTTCTTTTAAATTTCCATATACAGAAACTACAAAAATATTATTTTTGTCTTCACAATCAATTTCATCTATTTCATATATTTTTAAGCCATCTTTTGTAGTCAGTTCTGTTCTTTTCGTTACAACATAACCTTCAACAATCAATTTTGGCCTTAACAAACGAATACATCTATAAATTATACTTCCTCTCATTCCAGCACCATACAAGAAAATCTTAATATCGCTATACTTTTCTAATTCAATTATAAGTGCATATTCTTCTGGATACATTGTTTCTATACACGAAATCAAAAAACCATCCTTTAAGTAATTATGACAAAAATTTTTTCTGTATTTTTCGTCATAGCCCCATAATCCCATCTCGCTTGTATGATTTCTGTAATAACTTGATATAACTTTTTTATCTTCTATTTTTTCTATATGCAAATTTTCTATAATTTCTTCTAAGAATAATTTTCCCTTTTCTGTATTTATTGCAATGATTGAAGGTGTTTTGCACAAAATATTATGTTCTCTACAATATGAAATATTATCAAAATCTCCCACTGTAATATCACTTAAGTGCTTTTTGGTACTATACTCACACTCAAAACAACTCTTTTTTATTCCTGCAGATGTTATAAACAGTTTATAGAATATATTTTCTTCACAATCCTCTTTCAAAACAAGTTCTTCCCCACTATATAAAGCCAATGAATAATTATTATAATCTGATGGTGTTCTAAAATCTACAGATGTAATTTTTGTTTGAAATAAATCTATATAATCTATTAATAACTGTGCATTTATAACTCCATGGCAAAATAAATCCATGCAAAACAATTTTTCATAATTATAATATTTTTCATATATTGTACTTACCTGACAGGGAGTACCAGTAAACAATATGTATCTGTCTGCATTTATTGCCTTGTCAACTTCACTTATAATATCACTCCAGTTACTTTGGACATATTTTGATTTGCGAAGTTTACTCAAATCTTTATAATTTGTTACTCCAATATGCTTTATGGTTCTTGTCATTTCATCAAAAGATGCCCCAAAAACAATTCCATTTTTTTTCAAAATATAAGCTGCTAGTTGTAAAAAAATACCACCTGACGAACTTTTTTCCACAATCTTTTGTTCTTTGCTATAACCCACATAGAATTCTTCCACTTTGGATCTATTCTCTCTTATCCTACTATTGCAGGCTCTCTCACATGCTCCGCATTGAATACAGCTGCTGTTCACTTGTGGAAAGTAATTAAACCTTCCTTTTTTAAATTGTATAGCTTCTTTTGGACATGCCACCATGCACCTCGCACATACCTTGCAATCTATCTCTCTATTTAACTTCATCATTCAACGTCTCTTTTAAGTACTCCAAAGAATCATTTTTAAGTTTATTCACATTTTTACTAATTACAGTGTAATCCAATTTTCTTTCAAAAATTGTTTTAAAATCTTTTTTGTCATCAATATATATCCCTGTTCCTCCCTGCAAATTTTGCAAAAGTGATTCTGATCTATTTTCAACATATGGAACTCTATCAAACTTAAATTGCTTTTCAAAAATAATACTCATCATCAATCCATGAAATGTACTGGTAAATACATACTCCGCATTCTCTATCATACCAATCCATTCATTCCCTCTTAATTCAATTATCTTCAGACTCATATCGCACCAATCGTTTATAAACCCAATGCTGATTAATTTACATTTTTTATCACGTGCAAACTTCTTCGCTTCTATTATAAATTCATCGTCCCACTGAATACCATATACTGCGATATAAGATTGATATAATGGCTTCATTATATTTTTATCATTTTTAAAATCCCAAAGGAATACCGGATCCAATACAATCTCCGGTCTTTTTCCAATATGTTTTTCCACCATATCTGCCGAATTTTTATCTCTAACAGATATTGCAAAATATTTTTGTAATCCCTCCTGCATCCATTCTTCGAATTTATCTCCGAACCCCATACATCCAAAACTTGCTGCATAAGAAATAAGTTTATCCGTATTAAGGTTATTTCCTATAAGATGCCTGTCATTTCCCATTTCTGGCACATTAAATTCCCAAATAGCATCTGACCCAGTTATTATTACATCAAATTTACTTTGTTCTAACTCTTTAAAATCATATCTCTCAGTGTGCGAAATCTGACAATAACTATAGCTAAAACTATTTTCCAATCGTTCATCATTTTTATAATATAAATCATGATGAACTGGTGTCAAATATGAAATATGCTTCACTTCGTCCTCTGGCATTAAATTTTTTACTGTATTATTTAATGCATAAGCCTGTGCCCAAGCACCATAATTAGGCACTCCCCAATACGTTAAAATACCAATTCTTTTCATTTCCATATTCCTCTCTTATGTCCATTCGCTTATACTTCTTTGGGATATTCCCCACTCTTCTTTTCTCAATCCTGGTGTATTGCAGTATCTGCAAAATGGTATTGGCTCCGCAAAAAATTTCATTATCTTTTCCTGTTTTTTTACTTTATATATATCTATGTAATCCCCTTGACATACTTTAAGATCTACTCCAAAAGCCTTATTAAATTTATTTATATGTGCAACCGTTGGACATGGATATAATTTTCCATGCTTTAATACCGGGCAAAGATTTGCATTTACGCAATACATAAAACTGCAATTTTCATATCGACTTCCCTTTAAATCCATTACTTTATGCGTCCATCCGCCCTCCGTCATGTCATCAAAATATCGATATTCAACTTCCCGCTCTTTTGCCTTTTTTTCCAAAAAATCATAATCTATTTTGACAGGGTATTTAGTTGGGCATATACAAATATTTTGAGTACGACATGTTTCCCAAAAACTCTCATCCATCTTATCTAGTAAAATTGCATTTGTAACCAAATTAATTATTCCAACTGGGAAATATTTTCTTGTAAGTTGCATAATTTTTTCAATATTCTTGTGTAAAAGAGGTTCTCCACCTAATAAATTTATATGATGCATCACACCATCTGTCAGTTTTGCCAATCTTGCATAATCCCTTTCCAGCTCACATATATCAATATATTCTTCTTCTGATATAGGGCAAAAACTTCCACATCCTTTACAATTCAAATTGCAATGTTCGGTTACTATTACATCAAAAAAAATGGTCTTTCTTGGAACAAACTTTGCCAATACATTTATAACTTCTTTTCTATACTTATCCATGTTTTCCCCTTTTTCATTATTTTTTTAAAGTTAACAATAAATCCTTTAAATCAAATATTTCATTTTCCTTCCACACTTTTTCTTTAAAAATGTTTGCTATTCTATTTCCAATTAACTTCCAACATTTATTATTTAATTCTATTTTTTTTTGACTAATCTCATTTCCTGAAAATTGAATCAGATTACTATTTACATCTATTCCATATGTATTTCCTTTTTCATCCTCTGTCCACTCAATGCAACAGTAATCACTTTGAAAAGAATACTTTTCTATACTATTTTGTTTTTCTGCCACAACTTCTAAGTTTTTGTCAAATACTACCCAATAATTTTTTTCCACTGCACTCAAAACAATTTTATTATTCAACTCATCAAGCCACCCGTCATCAATTCCTATATAAACTGATTTCGTAATCTTATTTGTTTTACAATCATATCTTTTCAAAGTCTTATCCAACATATCATAAACAAATATCTGGTTCTTTCTATATACTATCTGAGAAATTTCTGATATTCCCGGCAAAATAAACCGCTCTATATTTTTCTCTTCTGCGTTATACTTCAGAATATAATTCTTATTCCATATCGCATTTAAATATTCATTATCAGCTTTACATGCTGCACTAATGCAATCATTCAATTCAACCTTTTCTTTCCAATCCGTTCCATATTCTACCTGTTCAGTTACATAATTAAATCGTACTATTTTCTCATAACAATAGGGCTTTAAATAAAGCCATTCTCCATCTTTTATATATCCACGGAACATATTAGAACATGCATTTTCTATTTCTATTTTCTTAAACATATCTTTATGTTTTAAATAAATCATTATATTTTTTGTATTTGAAGGAATCAATACAATTTTATCCTCTATTGCATATATCCCCCTGAACA
Organism: uncultured Lachnospiraceae bacterium; assembly: GCA_900315735.1. GTDB lineage: Bacteria > Bacillota > Clostridia > Lachnospirales > Lachnospiraceae > Roseburia_C. Next base: position 17,174 of record ONAD01000010.1, read on the forward strand.
TATATAAGCACTTCTGTTTTTCACACGGAATAATTTTTACAACCTCAACTTCTCCGCTTTGTATATTTGTATAACAAAGTAATGGCAATTGTGCATGCACAAACCATAGCCCCCCATTTTCATAGCAAATACACGATACAGACATTGAAATTTTATTATTTTTTTCTAGCACAATATTTTCCCTCAATTTTGCAAACTACAAGAAACACGCTTTGCGAGTTTCTCGAGTTATCGTGGCGCTCGCCAAATCTGCATGCAAGCATGCGATTTTTCTCGCTACTCGCGTAAATTAAATGCCACCCAAACATATTGTTCAGATGGCAGTACTTTCACTTTGCTTTCTGCCTCCATGCATCAATTTCATTTCATCCTGAATTTTATTTCTATACAATATATCGGTTAATTTTTTTCAATCTTAACCCATTACTGTTTCTACCGCTAGCATACAATCTCACTGTTCAGAATCATAACCGGCTTTCCGCTCCGTGCCATTCGCTGGGCTGCTTCGCCAGACACTCCGTAATATGCTGTACTTATCTTTTCTGCCACTTCAAGCTCATGGTCTGTTTCTATCCGTTCACTGTTCTTTAATTTCTTCTGTTCCATCTGAACCATATCCCAGTATCTTTTTACACTTCCGATTGTATCTGTATTTTGTTTTCCGGCATACCACAATACAGCAAAATCTTCCTGTTCTTCTTCCAGACACTCTATAATGCTTTTCAGCTTCAATATTGCCTGTTTTTCATTCTCAACAAACATTCCAAAACTTGTAACAAAAAGAAGGACTTTCTTATCACTTCCATCTGCCCTGCATACTATCTTTTTCCAGTTATCCGGTATTTCCACTATTTCATCTGCTTTTTCATCCCGAAAATACTCTTCCTTTGCCACAATCTTCTTCTGCCAGATTCCTTTGGTCTCTTCTCCGGCAAATTCACACAATTTTTCAATATAACGCTGCCGCATGCTTTCCGACTGCACACAGACTTCATCTGCATAAATCACGCCAGGCATATTGCAGTAATACTGCAGATTATAAAATGCTCTTTCATCCTCCCGTGCAAAATCATCTTCCTTAAAGTATGGAATGTATACTAATTTCCTTGTATATTGCTGCAAATTGCTGCTGAAGAAAAATGGCTTCACACTAACCGCCATATTATAGGAATCATAAGGAGTCTCCATAATTATTTCATCCGGCTGATGCAATGCAAAATCAAAGTCCTCCTCTGCAATACAATGCACATCTTCCGGGTAATTTCCATCTTCCTGAAGCCGTACAAAGTTTCCCAAATAATCTTTTTCATAACATTTCATCGGAATGACATAGACATCGCAGTCCGGTTCGTTGCATTTTTCCTGATAAATATGCTTCATCTTATCCCAATACTTTGCTTTATACGGGAGCAATACAACCTCTTTACGGCTTAATACTTCTTCCTGAAGTCTTTGTGCTGCTTTCTCATAAAGACTTTCCAGTTGAGATACACTTTTCTCTATGATGCTTTCTTCTTCCTCTGCATTCAGCAACTGGTGCATCTGGTAAATCTCTTCACACCACTGTTCTAAAGCAGTTACAACTTCAAGCCCCTCTCCTTTTACCTGTTCTACCAGTGTACCCAATTCTATTGCCTGCTGCTGTGCCAGTTCTAGGTACGAAATCAACTCTACATTTTTTCCATTTTTCTGTGCTTTGGAAATCTCATGCAAAGAAGTCCTCAAGCCTTCTAACTGCAACGGCAGAATCCCTCGATAACTTCTGTCTTCCTCTGTTTTCTTTCGTTCTAACTGCTTTTTATCAAAATAGAATCCCGGAATCGGAAAATCAAGGCATGCCTGAAGTTGTTTTCTCTGGGTTCCAAAAAATGGATAATCATGCCCTGCAAGTCCTCTGACAGAACGCATATAATCTCCGTAAGTCTTTTTCAAAATGGAATCATATCCCATTGGCACCGGCACTGTTATATCTTCAAAAGGAACACGGATACTTTCTTTAAAATACTTTTTGAAGAACTGTGCAGATTCCATTTTTTCTATTCCAAAAGGCATCATCTGCGTGACATTTTCTGCTTCTGATTCTTTTACTCCTGCAAATAGTTTTTCTACCCTTTCATATAAAAAGACTTTCAACTCATGTAATGTGCTGTACTCCGGAATCTCTGTTTCACATATCGATGCAACTCTCTGCAGATTTTCCCCAAGCGTTTTTTCATCCATTTTTTCCAGTTCATCTGCAACCGCAAGTACATATTTTGCAAAACTGCACCGCTCCGATTCCTTCTCATCATCTGCATGCACATAATCCAGGACAAAAACATCAATTCCTGCAATATAAGGAAATCCATTATATTTTTCCAAATGTTCCTCTTCAAAGCAAATCCTTGGAAATGCTACCACTCTTGCCATAAAAGACCAGAAATTCTCATGATTTCGAAATGTAGTAACCTCAAATCCATCCGGCAGTTCTTCCTTTGCCACTTTGCAGAATTTCTCATAATCTTTTCTTAACATCATAATATCCATATCATCATCCCATGGAATAAAACCATGATGGCGGATTGCACCAAGCAGCGTTCCATAAGCCGCAAAATATTTTATATGATGTTTGCTACAGATTCTGTCTACTTCCTGCAATACGATAAGCTCTGCTGCCCATGCCCGTTTACCTAATGTAGGAATATAGAATCCATCCCGTATTTCGTCTTCTAAAAATCTGTTATCCATCTCTCTACTCTTCACGTTTTATCTCACCATATAAATTCTGATTTACCTATTCTTTGCTTCCTGTTCTAAAGTATAGTTTTCAACAAACTCACATCATCTGCAATAGCTCTCTTTCCCATCTACCGCCAGAATTTCTTCTTTTTCTACAATCGAATGTTTCACTTCTACAAATTGCTGGTATGTTTTCAGCCAGCCTGCATATTCCGCCCGTTCTTCTTTTGTATAATCCGATGCCAATGCTATGATCGGTGCATTCATTACAGGAATGGTCTTAACGCAACCTCTTGTAACTACCGTTGTAAAACTTCTGCACAAATCAGCTATCATTGTTTCTTCTCCGACTTCTAATACCCATTCCGGTGCCTCTTTATAAATAAGTTCTGTCACTTCTGCTAAATTATCAGAAATGCGGTCTTCCTCGAATAATGCATTATATCCTTCTACATATCCATTTTCAACATTGCAGCGGAATGTTCTCTGCAGCTGATCCAATCCTTTTTGTAAAATTGCAAAAAATTGTTCCATTTATTTTCTTTCCATCAAAAGACTTTTCTCCTTATTCCGACCTTGTTTATTCCCTTTTCTTTCGTTACAATAGATATGATCATTATACACTATATTAGGAACAGAGGAAAGTTTATCATGAAAATACTATTCTACCGTTATGGAAACATATGTGAGCCGGATATTATGGAAGCCATGGAACATTTAGGACATGATGTATCTTCTATGAATCTTGAAATTACCAACAAAAATATCCCTGTCCAGGAGGTAATAAAGCACGTCTCAGAAGCTTTGTTCGGAACTCATTTTGATGCCATTTTCACCATTAACTTCTATCCCGTTTTATCCGAAATCTGTAACATTATGAAGCTTCCTTATGTCTGCTGGACGGTAGACAGTCCTGTCATGGAATTATATTCTGATTCCTACGGAAATGAATGGAACCGTATTTTTCTTTTTGATTTCATGCAGTATCAGGATTTTGTGCCTTATAATCCTGACCATACCTATTATCTTCCGCTTGCCACCAATGTAAGCCGCTGGGATTCTGTCCTTTCTGACAGCCGTCCAGATTCTTTTACCAGAGCTACTACCAGATCCTGTTGTAAAAGAATTTATAGATTGCATGCCAGATTACTATATCCCTCCAGAGAAAGCCAGAAGGAGTGACCGGGATATCATTGCCCAGAAATATCTTGGCATGAAGGTTACTGCCAACGAAAGGAAACATCTTCTTTCTCTCCTTGGTTCCCACTTCTCTGTAGATTTGTATACTTTCAGCAATACCACAGGTCTTTCTGTCCACAATCATGGACGTGTGAAAACTTTAACGGAAATGCCACAGGTCTTTGCCCAAAGTAAAATCAATCTCAATATAACCTGTAAATCTATCCGGAATGGCATCCCGCTTCGTGTCTTTGACGTGCTTGGATGCGGCGGTTTTCTCCTGACGAACTATCAGAATGATTTAAATGAATGTTTCACAATTGGAGAGGACCTTGTTATTTATACCAGTTCGGATGATTTATTAAATAAATGCGAATATTATTTAAGCCATGAAAAAGAATGGAAAGAAATCGCAGAGAATGGCTATCAGAAGGTATTAAATAATTATACTTATGAAAATCCTATAGAAAAAATACTTGCACAGCTTTAATCAGCTGTGCAAGTATTTTTTCTATAGGATTTTTCTGCTATTTTATTTAAGGACATCCCGTACCGCCTCAATTACCCTATCCTGTTCTTCATCTGTTAATCCCGGATATAATGGGAGACTGATTATACGGGAATATATTTCTTCCGCATTTTTGCAATGAACATTTTCATATCCATTTTTCTGATAATATGGATGCATATAAACCGGAATATAGTGTACATTTACTCCAATTCTTTTTTCACGCAGCTGTTCAAAGACTTTTTTCCGGTCATGGTGTAATACCTGTATGATATACAAATGCCAGCCACTTTCTGCGCCATCCATCTGGTATGGAGTAATAATATTCTTATTTTCTTTAAATGCTTCATTATAACGCCGCACCAATTCTTTTCTTCTGTCAAGAAAACGTTCCAGTTTTTTCATCTGGCTTATTCCTAATGCACATTGAATATCTGTTATGCGGTAATTATAGCCTAAGTCAAGCTGCTGGTAAAACCATGGACCATCATTTCTTGTCATTAATCCAGGATCTCTCGTAATGCAGTGTGAACGGAATAACAGCATCTTCTGATACCAGTCTTTCCTGTTGGTCATAATCATTCCGCCTTCTCCTGTAGTAATCGGTTTTACCGGATGAAAACTGAATGTTGTTGCATCAGATAAATGCCCTATCTTTTCCCCTTTATAGGCAGAACCCAACGCATGTGCTCCATCTTCAATTACGAGCAAATGATGTTTTTCTGCTATTTCATGAATCCGGTCCATATCACACGGCTGACCAGCTAAATGAACAGGAATAATCGCCTTGGTTTTTTCCGTTATTTTTCTTTCAATATCTTCCGGATCTATATTATATGTTTTCGGATCAACATCCGCAAATACCGGCGTTCCTCCACAATATAAAACACAATTAGCTGATGCTGCAAATGTAAGCGGTGTCGTTATCACTTCATCACCTGGTTCTATACCTGCCGCATAGCATGCTGCATGCAATGCAGAAGTTCCATTTGAGATTGCAACCGCATACTTACTTCCAGTATATGCTTTTACTGCTTCTTCAAACTCTGCACTTTTCGGTCCTGTCGTCAGAAAATCAGATTTTAATACTTCTGTTACAGCCTTTATGTCATCCTCTTCTATTGTCTGTCTTCCATATGGTATCATCTTTATCACCTCTGTTTATCTACAATGCCATTAATGCTTCTGCAATACGTTCTGCACCTTTTCCATCTATTAACTTCTGCATCTGCAGTGATTTTTTCTTTCTCAGTTCCATATCATTCATATATTGTTTTAAATATATATTTATTTTATTTACAATGTTCTCTTTTCTTGCATCTCCTGCATAATCAATAATATTATCCGCCTGAAACTGATTTACATTATCCAGCTGATTATCTGCAAATGCATAAGATATTGTCGGTACACCCAGCGCACACAATTCATACAGAGTTGTTCCACCTGCAGAAATTGCCACATCTGCTTCCTGCATATATTTTTCTATATTGTTAACTGCTTTATGAAACCTAATCTTTTTTTCAGATTTATACTGTTCTTTCAGTGTATCATAATTCTGATTATAAACTCCACATATCACTTCAATTCCAAAAAAAGAGTCTCTTTCTATACCTTCTAATACTTTGCTGACAATATTATACGGATCTGCTCCGCCTGTTAATAATAACAGGCACTCTGCTTTATCTTTCATTTTATGTGGTCCGCAGTTCCAAAAAGTTTCCCGTAACGGAGCATATGTTACTCCCAGATATTTTTTCACATTATCATTCCATTGATCATATTGAAATTTTCTCCAGTAATTTGCATAGCAGACCAATGCATCCACATCATATGAAAATAAGTTCAGATCGTCAATATACATTACATGAACCCAGTTGTGTAATGCTCTAAAATACTTTTCCGTCACTTCATAACTGTCTACCAGCATTTTTTTAATATTCAATTTTTGAATATATTGTTGTAAAACTGGTAATTCGCTTTCTTTATCATTCCAATTTATGTGTAGCACGATAAATTTATAGTTACGTTTTTTCAAAAGATTCACAGCATTTTCATCTGCTATAATAAAGATTGCTTCAGCCTTCTTTTTCCGCAAGGCATCTGCTATTGCAAGGCATCTCATCATATGTCCTGTTGCGATCTTATCATTCATATCCGTTCTTATATATATTTTATCCATTGCTTTTATCCACTCGTACGAATTCAAAAACACTGTACTTTTCTTCATATCCTGCATTTTTAAAGGCTTTTTGGGATGCACAATTGTCTATTTTTACTAACCCTATCAATTTGTCCACTGATGAGAAATCATGAAATGCCTGATTTTTAATCAGTTCAAGAATTTTTGTTCCATATCCTTTTGAACGGCTGTCTTCACATATACTATAACTTATCTCTGCATCCTTTCCCTTTTGTACTATACGGATCTGTCCTATCGGGCAATCATCACACATGTATATATATTGTCTACAATTTTCATCTTCCAACAGATTTTTATACCATTTAACATGTTCTTCATATGTGATTTTTTTAGAAGAAAAAGAATTTCTTCTCACCATAGGATCATTTATCCATTTAAATAATAAATCAACATCTTCTTTTGTTGCTTTTCTCAAATATTCTTTCATTCTTCTATTTTTCCAATCATTTCAAAAGAAAGCGGTGTTCCTTTTTCTATATCCTGTAATGCAGTCTGTCCCAATACTTCTTTGTAATACTTCGGCTGCAAACCATTTCCAGGTCTGATGATTCTTACATTTTCTTCGGTTAACTTCTGTCCCTTTTTTATATCTTTTACACAAAATACAGAGCGGCGGAATTGCAAATTTTCCTTTTCCTGCTGAGTGACTCCATACTGCACTTTTCCAATTGCTTTTTCTGCCTGACGTATATCTTTTACCATCTGGGAAAATTCTTTTGGATTCATGGAAAATGTAGCATCCGGATTCTCTATGGTTCTATCCATACAAAAATGTTTTTCGATAATACTTCCGCCAAGCGCCACTGCTGTTACTGCACCAACTGAGCCCATTGAATGATCCGAAAGTCCAACCGGTACATTAAATGTCTCTCCCATATTTTTCATGGTCATAAGATTCATCTCATCCGTAATCGCCGGGTAAGCACTGGCACATCGGAGCAGCGCCAGATTCTCATTTCCATATTTTCTTACTGCTGATACTGCTGTATCTATTTCCGACAAAGCAGCCATACCAGTTGACATGATCATAGGTTTTCCTTTTGATGCCACATATTCTATCAGGGGAATGTCTACCAGTTCAAAAGAAGCTATTTTATAAAATTCCACTCCAATATCTTCCAGAAAATCTACTGCTGTATTATCAAATGGCGTTGAGAAAAAATCAATCCCCGTTTTTTTTGCTTCTTCTAATAATTCTTTTTGCCATTCCCATGGTGTATACGCCTTCTGATACAACTGATATAGATTTTCTCCGCTCCATGTCCCGTTCGAAATATGAAAATATTTATTATCACAATCAATTGTTAATGTATCTGCTGTATATGTCTGTATCTTAATACAGTCCGCTCCTGCTTCTTTCGCCGCATGTATAATCTCTTTCGCTCTGGAAAGTTCTCCCGCATGATTTGCAGACATCTCAGCAATAATATACGCTGGGTAACCTTTTCCTATTTTACGCCCTTTAATTTCCATCCTGCAATCTACCCTTCTTTTTTCAGCAATTGATATTTCATCTCGGCTAATTTCCAATCCGTTTCATTATCTATATCCTGAACTTCCAATTCAGGAACAATCAATGCTCCGGTATTTCCAGTCACAAGCTTTCCTTCTTTTAAAAATGTCTCTGTCCGCAGCATATAAAATTGTCCGCAGTCATGATATATCTCTTCCAAATCCTGTGAACGCATCAGGGAATATTGCTCCCACTTATACTTTAAACAGCCGTCCTTTATCTCCATGCCACGCAAGGGCGGAAATGAGAAGGAAGTGACTGGAATCACACTGTCTCTTTTCTCTTTTAGCAGCTTATCTAATGCATTTCTTAATTTCTCACCTGTTACAAACGGCGCTGTTGGATAAATACAGCAGGCATTTTCATATATCATTCCCTGTTCTTTGTATTTTTCCAGCACTTCTTTTAAAACATCTGCTGTTGTTGCATAATCATCCGATGTTTTTCTGCTTCGCATAAAAGGAACCTCTGCTCCAGCATTCCTTGCAACCTGTGCAATCTGTTCGTTATCCGTTGAAACCATTATTGTATCGAAAATACCTGCTTCCTTTGCAGACTGAATAGAATATTCTATAATCGGACGTCCACAAAATTCTTTTATATTTTTCTTTGGAATCCTTTTACTTCCGCCTCTCGCCGTTATAACTGCAATATTCATTTTATTTTAATGCTCCTCTACGTTTTTCAATAATTCTTTCAATTCATCCACAGAAAGCCACTGTGAATTCTTTCCGGAACTATACTCAAATCCCAGTTCAACCTTTTTCCCGCCTGCCTGGATTTTAGCAGGATTCCACCAATCCATATGAGGATATACAATAAAATGTTTTTCATATTCATAGGTAGAAAGAGAATCCTCTTTGGTAACCATCACTTCATGTAATTTTTCACCTTCACGGATTCCTACTTCCGGCATCTTACAGCCAGGCAAAATAGCCTGTGCTAAATCTGTAATCTTAAAGGACGGAATCTTGGATATAAAAGTCTCTCCGCCCTTTGCTTCTGAAAGCGCTTTTATGACCAGCTGAACGCCTTCATCCAGACTAATCCAGAATCTTGTCATTCCATAATCTGTAATTGGTAATTCTGTTCCTCCATTTGCTACGATATTTCTAAAAAACGGGATTACAGATCCTCTGCTTCCTGCTACATTTCCATATCTTACGATTGAAAAACTGATATCCTTTGTTCCAGCATATGCATTAGCTCCGATAAACAGTTTGTCTGAAACTAATTTGGTTCCTCCATAAAGATTGATTGGATTTACCGCTTTATCAGTAGACAGGGCAACTACACGTTTTACACCGCAGTCCAGTGCCGCATCAATTATATTCATTGCACCATCTATATTGGTTTTTACTGCTTCCATCGGATTATATTCACAGGATGGAACCTGTTTTAATGCTGCTGCATGAACAACATAATCCACACCTTCAAATGCACGGTATAAGCGGTTACGGTCTCTTACATCTCCGATAAAATAACGTAATTTTTCATCATACTTTTTAAACTTATTCCGCATTATAAACTGCTTATATTCATCTCTGGAATATATGATAATCTTTTTTGGCTCGTAATTTTCCAATACATATTTCACAAACTGATTTCCAAATGATCCTGTTCCACCTGTGACTAAAATATTCTTTCCATCTAACATCTTTATTCCTCCATATCCGAATTTCTTTCGATATATTAATTATATCGGTCATTCGTACACATTTTATTAGTTATTTCCTTTATCTGTCGACAATATTTTCAAACAATGATATACTTCATAGCATAAAAATATAACAATTTTACTTACGAGGATTCCCATGAAAATACTATTTCTTGACTCATCGGCTTTTGCAAAAAAAGATATGATTGATGCTTTTCATTCCTGTTATATAGAAACTGATTTTTTTATTCATTCTGACTATGACTTAAGGCAGAGTGATTCTTATAATTCTGCTTTTGATGCTGCTGTTGAAAATCAGAACTATGCTTTTGTTTTTTCTTTTAATTTTTATCCCATTTTAGCATCATGTTGTCATCGCCATAATATTAATTATGTATCATATGTTTATGACAGTCCTCTGGTCTCTCTCTACTCCTATACTGTCACATATCCAACAAACTACATATTTCTTTTTGATTTTCCAATCTATCAGGAATTAAAAGACGGTGGAATCAATACTGTTTTCTTTCTTCCTCTTGCTGCTAATGCCCAAAGACTTTCTTCTTTAAAAGTTCCGGCAGAACTTCTCTCCAAAGTAAGCTCAGAAGTTTCTTTTGTTGGTTCTCTATATAATGAAGATCATCTTCTATTTGACCAAATGTATCCTAAGCTTTCTGATACCTCGCGTGGTTATCTGGATGCAATTATGAATGTGCAGCTACAAATATACGGTAAATTTCTCATACCTTCACTCCTGACACCGGCTTTACTTACCGAAATGCAAAGTGCCATGCCTTATATAAATAATCCGGACGGTATTGAAACCTTAGAATATATCTATTCTAATTATTTCATTGCCAGAAAATTAACAGAGATTGAACGAACCAATATTTTAAACACAGTCTCCAGTCATCACTCTCTAAAATTATTTACTCATAACCCAACGCCCACTTTACCTGATGTAATCAATATGGGACCAATTGATTATGATACTATTATGCCACTTGTATTTCAGCACTCTGATATAAATCTAAATATTACCCTGCGCAGCATTCAATGTGGAATTCCCCTCCGGGCATTCGATATCATGGGAAGTGGTGGTTTCCTGCTTACTAACTATCAGGAAGATTTTCTTAACTATTTTTCTCCGGGAGAGGACTTTGTTTATTACTCTTCCCCTGATGAAGTTGAAACACTTGTTCAATATTATCTTTCGCATGAAAAGGAGCGTCAGCAGATTGCTGCTAACGCCCTTGGCAAAATTTTAGAATCCCATACGTTTAAGCACAGAGTACAGACTATTCTTTCTCTTTTAACCGATTGATAAACCGTTCGTTTAAATCTTTAATCAACTGATTTACCGCATCCTCATATCCCTGATACCAGATTTTTGCCCGTTTGCAAAGGTCTGGTATTGTTAATTCTGCAGATAAAATATCATCCCCAACAGTAAATTCTATTTCACTATTATAATATAAAAGTAAATCCTGAACCGGTTCTTTTTGTATTTTATTATTCAGATTATCAAATTCTTTTATTAACCGTTTCTGGCTTTCGATATCCTTCATTTTTGCAGCTTTTTCCAAATCCTCTACTACCTTCGCTGCCTTTGAAATATTTTCTTTCACTTTTTCAAGTTTCTTAGGCTCTCTTTTTATCTTTTTTATAATACGTGCTCGTTCTTCCTCATTAAACGCTAATGGTACCTCTGCTATTAACTTTTCGAAATCAATTTCTTTTGTACATCCATCTATTACTTCTTTAAGTGTCTGTACTTTAGCTCCCTCAATTACTGCTCCACCTTCCGTTGCGTTAATAACTGTAATATCTGGCGGAAGTTTGCGAATTTCTTTTTCAAGCCATTTCCGGTACATATCCATCTGATAATCTGTTTCGAGAATTTCACCATTGTTTCCTTTTACCTGTACAATCCGGCGGCTTTTCTGATGTGCCTTATCTTCCTCCGCATCCATCGCCAGCCCACTATTGTAGCTTTGTCCTCCCGTAAACGCCAAATCCTGTCCAATAAACACTATCTTTTTAAATCCAAGAGCCTTTATCAAAGAAAATGCACTTGTAGAAATTGAACCGCCTGTTTCTATCGGACATAATACATATTCTTTTTCCTCTATTGCTGCTTTAGCCAATAACGAAGTTGGATATTCATCAAAAAAATGTTTCCCTTTGTGTTTTCTCACAATATTCTCTCTTGAAATTGCCTCGAATATGAAAGGGAACGTATTAATATCGATACCCTCAAAAAATCTATCTGGGACTCTGGCATCTATTGTCATGCCAAAATCAGGAACAATTCCCGCATTTATAACGCCTCGGAGTGCAGCATCTACAACAAGTATCAATGCTTTACCCTTCGCCCGTTTTAATTCCTGCACATTCTTATTTAAGGATGGACCTGCTGCAACAATAATCGCCGGAACATCTTCAATTCCAGCTTCCTCCAGCTTCTTCTGTAACTGAAATGTATCTGTCTGCCACAAATAATCATACATATTGCTAATTGCATGTTCTGCAAATTCCTTCCGGAAATCATATACTGTATTACGATATATTCTCGTATTATTCATAAAATATATCATCGTCTCCAACATATGCTTACATTCATTTAGATAAACCACATCATAATTTGGGAGTATTCCAGGGCACAACATCCGTATATTATTAAAATTAATTCCAGATTCAAGATAGTGTTGTAACAGTTCTTCTGAATTAACAACAATATATACATTTTTTCTCTGAAACAGCGTACTACAGTCTACTTCATTTAAAGCAGTTAAAAATATTTCAACGGATGGTTCATATACGATCATTGTCATAGTATCTTCCATCTTCTCCGCAATTTTTTCAAGACCTCTCCCATCAGCAAAGCCAAAGAAAAAGAACACACTGTAAGCGTTTGCATTTTTGTATTGTTCTGCAAATAAACCTGCTGCTATAGATGGTTCATACGAACTGTTTAACTTCCAATTTTTCCCCTCCATGCAAACTTCCGGATATTTTTCCCCATTTGCTGCACTCTTATATGCTACAGATACTTCCGATTTACCTTCATAATCTTTTATATATTTCCACAGGTCAGCATGCTTCTTTTCCAATGCCTTTATATTTTTCTCATATAATGTCATCTACCTATATCTCCCATCCCATATATATAGCGAATCTGTATTTCATGCAATCTGCCATTTCTACAATATCTCGATTTCGATATGCTCTGATAATCTCTTCCAAAATTTCAACAGCCATTTCTGCCGACTGCGGATTGTTTTCATCTATTTTCTCTATTAAACTGTTTTTAATCTCATTTATGTTTTTTTCTATCCACGAATAAGCTTCATCCTGCTTATTCTGGTACATTTTTTCCACTATTTCTGCTACTATCTCCTGACTCATTATCTCTCCATTCCTTTTTATTTCAGCTTATCATTTAACAAAAATAAAGCCAACCCCAAAGGGATTGGCCTTACTTTTATGGTTGAGTACTTAGGATTACTGAAGTAAGGATAATACACCCTGAGTAGACTGATTAGCCTGTGCTAACATAGACTGACCTGCCTGAGCAAGGATATTATTCTTGCTGTATGTAACCATTTCAGAAGCCATATCTGTATCACGGATACGGGATTCTGCTGACTGAGTATTTTCAGATGTGGTATCCAGGTTGGCAATTGTGTGCTCCAGACGGTTCTGGATAGCACCAAGTGCAGAACGCTGCTTAGATACGTTCTCAATTGCAGTCTGGACTTTCTTCATATAAGAACCAGCCTTTGTGAAAGAACTTACACAAATATTAGATACTTTATCAAGTCCGATTGCGGTAGCGCCCATTGTCTTGATATTGAAGTCGATTACCTGACCAGATAATGCTCCAACCTGAAGTTTCATCTTATTACTAGCAGCTGAGAAAGATCCGTCTAAAAGATTCATTGTATTGAACTGTGTAGTAGACTTGATACGGTCAATTTCAGATGTCAACTGTACTAATTCATCTTTGATAGCATTTCTATCTACAGATGTGTTAGTGTCGTTAGCTGCCTGTGTAGCAAGTTCGTTCATACGCTGTAAGATAGAATGTGTTTCATTTAATGCACCCTCAGCGGTCTGTACTAAAGATACACCATCCTGTGCGTTTGCAGAAGCTTTGTTAAGACCACGGATCTGGCTTCTCATTTTCTCAGAAATGGAAAGTCCTGCTGCGTCATCTGCTGCACGGTTGATTTTGTAACCGGAAGATAATTTCTCAGTTGATTTTGCCTGTGCGCTTGTTGTGATACCTAACTGTCTGTTTGTGTTTGCTGCCTGTAAATTGTGTTGTACTACCATAATTAATTCCTCCTTGAATTTAACGTCGCTTCCTTGCGACTACTTGTTTGTTGTTGCAGATATCTTATCGGCCGTACGCTCCTCAAATCCATCTGCTAAGTAACAATATCTTGTTTACTTGTTATATATATCGGACGGTTGTCTCGATACTTTATAGTAAATGGAAAAATTTTTTAAATTTTTCCAGTCTACTTCTTATCATCCAGAAATGCAGCTTCCGGTGCTCCCATCTTCATCATATTTCTGTAATAGGAATTCACCGCCTGTCTGGATTTCTTTACTTCCTTAATTTGTTTCTTCACGGAAGTAAATTTCTGCTGCACCAATACCTGATTACGTTTTTCCTGGCTCTGGATTGCAGTGCTTTTGTCCATGATTGCAGTAATATCCCGCTTCATCTGGGCAATGTCATCCGAATATGTCCCGCGGTTCTCTGTCAAATCAGCTCGGACCCGATCATAAATCTGGCTGAATCCGTCATCTAACTTTGATAACTGCTCCACCAGTTCTGCCTTACGGTTCAGATTTTCTTTCAGCTCATCCGGATCTAAATCCGGATTTTCCAGCATATCCTTCTGCAATACATTTAATGCCATAATTGTATCCAGCAATTCTATTTTTTTCGTAAGGCTCTGTTTTAAGATTTCAATATAGCTGTTATTTGCTGTGTGCAAGCTTCATTACCTCTTTCCAAGTATCACGCATGGTGCGAAGGTGTACCAGTACTTCCTCTAAGATTTCTTTATCTTTTTTCATGTTTGCCTCAACCAGGCGTTCCTGTAAGTACTTATATACATTGTCAAAGTCCTTTGCAACCGGATACTTATGATTTAAGGTTGCCTGAAACTCTTCTATGATATTTTCTACTTTCATAATATTGGTATGGGCTTTCTGAATATCATTCTCCTCAATTCCCATGATTGCAATATTGCAGAATTTAATGGCACCTTCATAAAGCATCAGTGTCAATTCTGCCGGAGAAGCAGTCATAATCTTACTGTTCTGATATGCTGCATATCCATTGTTCATTGTCATCGTGTTACCTCCATGTATTTTCACATAATCACCGTTCTATGCCTGCGACTGACATTTCATCGGCTCTTATGAACCTAAAAGACCTGACAGTGAAGAGGTAGACTGCTGTAATTTTGCCAGTGCAGTTTCCATCGCTGCAAATTTCTTATAATAAGAATCTTCCATCGAAGTAATCTTATCTTCCCACTTTGTAATAGTTGTGGTGTAATTGCTATATTCCTTTGCCATTTGCTTATCATTATAAACAGTCATTGCACTGCTTAATGAATTTGACTTCATCTTTGCATCAATTTCATTATAAACACCACCTATCAGCTGCTGCATGAATGCCGTAACTGTATCCGGGTCTTCCTGTAACATCTGTTTTAACTTATTGGTCTTAGAAGAAACCGCAGAATCATCTGCATCACCATCAATATGATAAGCATTTTCCTCATTCTCATCTGCATTGAGATATCCCAGGGTTGAAATACCAAAGCTGGAAAGGCTGTAACTCTTACCATTTACAGTATATCCTTTATACATGGCATTGGTCATGGAATTTAAAAGATTGCCCAGGCTGTCATCCCGGCGAAGCAATGCGCTCTTTACCTTCTTCTCCCATTCCTCTATCTCCGAATCTGTCATAGCATCTTTTTCTTCTGTTGTTAACGGCTCGTATCCCTTGGCAGAATCTGCGTTGTAAAGAGAAGTCATCTCATTAATCAGGGAATTATATTCTTTTAAGAAATCTTTTATTTTCTTGTATACACCGTCAACATCATTCTTTACGGTTACATTAAGCTCGCTGCCTTCGGTAGAAGCCAGTGCTTCAATCTTCAGTCCGTTAATACTGAAGGAGTTAGAGGACGACGTATATTTTGCACTATTTACATAAATCTCTGCATCCTGACCATCTACGCGGGTTGCATCCGTATTGTACTGGGTCTTGTCAGCTGCATTGGCAAGCTGTTTTACCGCATAGGAAATACGTGCCTCCAATGCCGCCTGATCTTCCCCATTATCTAACAGGGCATATTTCTCAAGGACTGCTTTATTATCACTGATAATCTTATTCTGGGTAGTAATACTGTCCTGCTCTTTCGTAATCTTATCATTGTATGCATTGGTAAGTTCTTCTATGGATGCATATTCTGAACCTGCCGCCCCCTTATAAGCATGCTGTACACTGGTAATGAAATCATTCATATCCGCTTTTTCATCAGCTGTCAGGGTGTCATCAGCTGCCTGGGCATCATACTTGTCTACTGCTGCCTTTGCCGCCGCAAATTCTGCAATGGTAACCTGTTTTACATCTTCTCCGGCATTTTCATCCTTCTTCGCAACAAGACCTGCTTTGGCTGCAAGGGCATTCAGGCGGTCTGTACCGGTTGCTTTTTTATCATCTGCGACTGTATCGTCTGCTGCAATCAGCTTTCCTTCTGAATCTCTTTTAAAGTTTCCATCATCATCCAATTCATATGTTTTGGACAAATCAGCTTTGGACATGGATGCCAGTTCATCCAAATCACGGATTTCTCCTGCATTATCAAGTCCCTTATATGCATTCATCATGGTCTCATAGGAAGATGCATAATTTACCTTTGTTGTATAACCGGAAATCTTAGAGCGTGACTGTGTAATGCTGTTATTGGCTGCTGAGATTGCATCTTTGGAGTTCTGCAGATCTGTAAGAATCTGTCCGATGTCCTGTCCGTCAAATGCTGCCCACGCCTGATAACGTTCGGTATTGCTCTTAGAAGCTACGCTTAAGCCCAATGCCTTTAATGCTTTACTTCCGTTGGAATCTGCTCCTGCCAGACTGAAATCATTGGCTGCTCCTGTTCCAGATGCTGCCACATAGATTCTCTGGTTGGTAGCATCATAAGATGCTTTTACACCCGCATCATTTAATTTAGAAACAAAATCACTGATGGTTGTATCTGCTGTCACTTCAATGGTGCTGGTCTTTCCTGCAGATGTCACTTCAATCTTTCCACCGGAAAAGCTGTCATCACCTAATAACTCACTGAGCTTGGTTGCTCCGGTTGTAGAAGATGCAAGCTGTCCACCGGTAAGATAACCAGATTTTGCCACCTGATTAATCTTTAAGGTATAGCTTCCGTTTACTGCAGTACCTTCTGCGCTGACATTTGCCTTGGTAGAATCTGATACTGTAGCCATCTTGGTCTTATATGCAGAGCTGTACTTTAAGCTTGTCATATTGCTGTATAAGCTCTTTACTTTTTTATTTAATGTCTTCCACGCATCCTGCTTCCAGGAAAGCTTGGTCTGCGCTTTTACAAATGTATTTTTCTTTACGTTATATGCGGATACCAACTGCGAAACAATTGCTTCGGTATCCATTCCTGATGCTAATCCTGATACTCGAATTGCCATCTTAAGTACCTCCTATCTCTTCTCGTCTACCATCAGCCCTGCCATCTCCCAGAGCTTCTGTATCATGTCAAGTGTCTTCTCCGGCGGATATTCTTTAATCACTTTCTTACTCTCTTTATCCACAATCTTAATGGTGACACGATTGGTTCCTTCGTGGATGCCAAAGATTGCTTCTGTATGAGCCTGACTGCGATTGATACTCTCCACCGCTTTCTTAACCTGTTCCGAGGAAGAGGCAGTTGCTTTTTCTTCTTCTGTTGGATTCTGACTCTGTGTTGCTGCTGCATTTTCTAATGCATTGGCATTTTCCTGCTGCATTTCATCTGCACTTGTCTGTAATCCTTCTGTTGTTACTGAGGAACTTTCTTTTGTGGTTCCCTGAACCGGAGAACTTCCCTGATACACCGATCCACTGTTTCTGATTGATTCAATTGACATTGCTTACACCTCCATGTGCTTCTTGTCATTTCCGTTTACCATTGTTCTAACTCTTATATCGGTAGAACCCGTAAATTTATTTAGCGGTTACAGTAAATTTTTCAAAGCCTCTAATCCATCCACCTTAAGGGACGCTTCATTTTCTTTCTGAATCTGTAAATATACTTCTTTTCGATATACCGGCACATTCTTTGGTGCTGAGATGCCGATTTTAATCTGATCTCCTCTGATTTCCAGTACTGTTATCTCAATATTGTTATTGATAACAAGGGATTCTCCCTTTTTTCTTGTTAATGCCAGCATCTTATTCACCTGCCTTCTTTGCTTCTTCTAAAATATCATAAATTTTGTATCTTACCGGCAGGTCATCCTCTACGATAATCTGGCTTGCTTTTCTTGTATCTGTATTGATTACAATCGGTGCTTTTAAGTTCACTGCAAGTTCTTTGATATCCTGTGGCACGGTAACGGTTACCAGTACATAAAGATTATCTTCCTTAATGGTTCCAAGGTTCTTTAACAGTTCGTCTTCCACGCTCGGATTATATGTTTCACATACAAGAAGCGGATCCATTACCGGAAATGCTACCTCCGGCTCATCCATGGACTGTAACCAGGATATGGATGGTTTGCCTTCTTTCTCTTCATCAAAGATTAAAGTAAACTTTTTCATATCCGGAAATCCAATGATTCCATCCTCAAATGTTATGATTTTGCTTTCATCAATTTCTATTTCCCCAAACAATCTTGTTGCTGCTTTCATGCTAGCTTCTCCTTTCTTACAGATAATCCAGTAAGGTCTGTCTCTCTAATTTTGCTGCCGCCTGTAAGGATGCCTGATATGCGGTGTAGGATGAAGTATAGTCAATGATAATCTCTGATAAATCTTTATCTTCATTATCTGACTTCAATGCCTCTACTGTTTCCTGCTGATTAGACATACGGTTCTTTGTAATATCAAGCTGCTGTCCCTTGCTTCCCACGTCTGTAATTGCAAGGTTTACATCTGACATATAGCCTTCAAATTTCGTCAGTCCTCTGCTAAATACAGTCTGTAACTGATGGTCTGCATAATCTGCCTGCTTCTGGGCTGCTGCAAGACAGTTCTCCAAATATTCCTGGTCTTCCTTAGAGGAATACTGGCTTAAGCCCTGCATTTCCTTAATATTATCCACTACAGTATGTGCATCAATGGCTGACTGTACCACAGAAGTGAGATTATCCAAATCTCTTCCGATATCAGAATTAAATACGGTGCTTGCCTGTGTATTTACTACCAGTGTCTGATTGGATGCAATGGTATATTCAATATCCTGGCGGATTCTCTTTCCATCTTCAAAGTTGGTATATTCAATCGGATTAGCTGTATCTGTATTATTGGTACAGTCAAAATAATTCTCCGGTCTTAATTCTCCTTTGGAAAATCCGGTCTTGTCATAATTTACAGAAACGGTTGCTCCTAATGATTTAAGATTGGACGCAAGTGTTTTTCCCATCAGGAATTCACCAGTATCTTTATTAAAGACAATGTCATTATCTCCTATTGCATAGGAGGATGCTTCCAAATCACTGGTTGTAAGAGTAGTAACATTCAGTTCCTGTGTGGTCTGCTGTCCTGTTGTTGTATCTTTATAGCTGTAGCTGATTTTTCCGTCCGTAATATCCGTAATGTTATCATAGGAAAGACGTAATCTGTGCAATGTGGTATTCTCCGGTGTACCCGGTGTTGTCTTTGCCGCTACATCTGCCGCTGTCGGAGTTGTAACATTGCCATAAGAATAATTATATTCTTCGATTTTATCTGCGGATAAATACTCACTGATATTATAAGTTTCTTTGCTGTCAGCCTGGAAGGTTAAGGTTGAATTGGTCTTATAACCGGTAAATACGGTTCTTCCGGCATAATCTGCATCACCCTCTGAATAAATCTGGTCGCTTAAGGACTGTAACTGTTTTAAAATTGTCTTACGGTCTTCTTCGGTCAGTGTTCCATTGGCTCCGGCATCACACTGGGTATGAATGGTGGTCAGCAGTTTTTTCATGTTGGTAAGAGATGTTTCTGTAACATCTAACCACGCTTCCGCATCCGGAATATTCTTTTCATAATACTGATTAATCTGGCTTAAACTGCTACGCAGACGAAGTGCACGGATGGCAATAACCGGATCATCGGACGGCTTGCTGATTTTCTTCTGTGAAGTCATCTGATTATTCAATGTATTTACATTGGTTTTATTTCCGTTGATATTTACTTTGGTATTGCTCATAATCATGTTATTGGTTATTCTCATTCTAACAAACCTCCTTATACTCCGGTCTCTAAGATTAATCTGTCATACATCTCTGCCATAACAGAAACCATCTTGGATGCCAGATTATATGCATTCTGGAATTTTACCAAGTCCAGTGCTTCTTCATCTTCATCTACACCG
This sequence comes from uncultured Lachnospiraceae bacterium, assembly GCA_900315735.1. Taxonomy (GTDB): domain Bacteria; phylum Bacillota; class Clostridia; order Lachnospirales; family Lachnospiraceae; genus Roseburia_C. The sequence continues at coordinate 37,571 of ONAD01000010.1, forward strand.
GATACAGACTGTCTCTGCATATTGATAGTAGATTCAATGTTGGAATAGTTCTTACTGAAAATCTCTGCTTCTTCTGTATCTACAGAAATATCGGAAAGCAGACACTGCAGGAAACTATCTGCCCCAGTTCCACGGTAAAGCTTGGTATCACTTTCTAATTTCTTCAGGCTATCCAGTAATGTATATTTATCCACACCATCGGTGTATTCTGACTTGGTTACTGCTGCAAATCTTCCCGGGTCTGTTATGGACTCTGAATTTACCGCAAAGTTTAATGCAGTCAGCTGATAATAGGTATTGGAACCGGAGGATATCTGTGTATCTGTAAAATCATATTCTCCGCCTAAAGCTTTCTTTCCTACAAAGAAGCTTCCCATTTCATTTCCATTTAAATCTACTGCCGGGTCGTTTGGGTCTCCTCTTTCAATATCATTAAATGCTTTTGTAAAGCTTCTTAAGAACTGGTTCATCTGGGACATATAGTACGGAATTCCCATGGCGTCTACACTCTTTCCTATGCTGACATTTTCTCCTAAGAACTTGCTTCTCTGGGATGCATTTAACTCCTGCTTTAATGTAAAAGTATAACTTCCATCTGCATTGATGGTAAAATCGGAATAGAGGTAATCATTGTTTAATACGGTTATAATTCCCTGTTCTGCAATGGATAATTTCTCTACATCTGTCATGGATGGATTCTTTACAGTAATCTGTGTTACTGTTCTTCCATCTACTACCGTATTCTGGATACTTCCGGCTTCTGTTCCTATTTTACCGGTAAAGTTTTCTGCATTATTTCCATCCCGCATTTCAAATAAAGCTCTTAAGCTTCCACCCATGGATGCGCTGGCTGCATTGAATTTTACTCCGGTATCTGACCAGGTTAAATCGTATAATCCATCGATATCTGTCTGGTTAATCTTCTGTTCTCTTGCTTCATAAGAAAGCGTACGATAATCATAACCGTCTACCATGGTCTGTCCATTGATTTTCACGGTGTATTTATTGATTCCAAGATCCATATCCGGATAGTTGCTGTTCGTAATCGGCACCTCGGATATTTCAACCGGAACAATTTCCGAAAGTTCATCTACTAAAAGTGCTCTCTTATCTCTTAATTCATTGGCATGTCCGCCATTGAGTTCTACCTGATTAATCTGTTTATTAATCAAGGCAATTTTCTCTGCAATGGAGTTTACATTATCTACCGTAGACTTAATCTCATTGTTTAAGGTTCCCTGCAATTCCTGAAGATTCGTAGCCACTCCGTTGAAATAGGTAGCAAGGCTCTGAGCACTTCCGATGAACTGTTTTCTTACATTTTCATCAAAGTTCGTATGCTGTGTGGTATCCAGATTATTAAACATGGTTTTTAATAAAGTGGAAAAACCTTTTTCCGTATCATCATCCGTAAAATAGGTCTGAATCTGTTCCATATAGTAAAGACGTTTCTGATACAGACCCAGATTGCCATTATTGTTCCAGTATTTGGTATCATAATAGCTGTCCCGAAGCTGTGTAATGGAAACTGCATTTACTCCGGTTCCGGTAGTTCCGTATTTTGCATTGACACGCATTCCTTCGCCGGCCTCTTTATTGGTTACCTGTTTGCTGTAACCCTTGGTCTGTACGTTGGATATGTTATTCGCTGCAGTATTTACGGATGCCTGAAACGCATTTAACGCAGATGCTGCTATATTTAATCCGAAAAATTGTGATGGCATATTCTCTCACCTCTTTTAACTCAATCCGTTAATTAATGTCTCTATCATATCACTTACTACATTCATAAACCGGCTGGCGGCATTATAAGCATTCTGAAACTGAATCATACTGGTAAGTTCTTCATCTGAAGAAACTCCGATTACCTGCTGGCGCTTATTATCTACCGTATTTACCGTACTGTCCAAGGTCTCTGACATAGTATAATAAACCGAGCCTGCAGTTCCCGTTTCACCAATCATCTGTGCATAATATTCCATAAAGGTACATTTGCTGGTAGCATTTGGATTCAGAGAAACTTCACTCTTCTTCCACATCTCTGTAAATGCGGTACCAAGCTGCTGTGCCACCTGCTTATTATCGCTGTCCTGTGTCAGGTGCGGGATACTGGACGGCTGGCTGATAATTTCATCGTTTACCTTAAGACTGGATAAAGTATACATCTTCGAAATATCTGTTGCACTTTCTTCGTTGTATACATAGTAAGTCTTGGTATTTCCGGCTGCATCCGTTACATTTACTTTTGTATAACGGTCCGTTCCCACTCTTGAGAAAAGCTCCTGTGGTGGAAGCTTTCCATCACTTCCCACTGCACAGTTATCTGCATCTAAAACCTTCATTCCCTGTGTAATGGTAAAGGTACTTCCATCCGCTGTTGTTCCGGTCAAATCTGCTCCGGTATATTCGATATTCGGGCAGAAGATATCATTGATTGCTGTTACAAGTTTATGTACAAACTGGTCTAATTCTGCTTCGGTAGAAAGCATAACTGACATTCCGGCATCATCATTGTAATCCTGACGGGATTTTCCTTCTATGTCACGGTAATCTGCCACATAATTTCCACGCTGCATCACCAGTGCCTTCAGTTCTCCAATGTCTGTATTATATGCAGATGAGATATCCACATTAAAATTAAATACATCCGCTTTCTGCCCACGATTGGTATCTGACATCTGTGGCCAGTACGGTGTAATATAACCGGTCTCATCATCTACGCTTTTTCCCATTTCATATACCTGGGCACGATTTACAAAATCTACACCTTCAATAGAAACAAATACAGTTCCATCATATTTTTCATCATAATCAATATGAACAAGACCTGCCAGCTCATCCAGTGCATTGTCTCTCTGGTCCCTTAATTCCATTGCAGTCTCGACTCCGCCGGCTTCGATTTTTACAATGCTTTCGTTTAAATCGTAGATTTTCTTTCCCAGTTCATTGATTCGGTCAATATCCTTGGAAATTTTTGTATTTAAATTATTCTGATAGTTCTGTAAACTTGTGTAAACGGCTTTCGCCCGGCTGATAAACAGACTCGATTTCTGCATTACAAGGTTCTGATTTACAGAATCGGAAGGGTCCTTGGCGAACTCTTCAAATGCAGTATATAAAGATGAGATACTATCCTGAAACGCTTCTCCCTCCAACTCCTGAAAATAAGTATAAATTTCATTGGTTGCAGAGTAGCATGCGGAGTAGAAAGACTGTCTTCCAGTCTCAGTCCGATATCTTTTATCTAAAAACATATCTCTTGAATGAATGACATCTGCAATACTTACACCAAGTCCGGACTGCTGATTACTGATTGCTGCATTTTTATCAAATGTATTGTAATGACGGTCCGCCTGAATGACCTGCTGGCGTACATATCCTGTTGTGTCAACATTCGCAAGGTTGTTTGCTGTCGTATTTAAGGCATTCTGGCTTGTTCGAAGTCCAGAAGAACCAATATATAAACTTCCCATTCCATTTGCCATGGTACATTTCCTCCTGCCTACTGTTTCGTGTCAAAAGCGCTGCTTCCTAACAAATCTCCGGTATTATACGCAGACTTGTTGTAATTTGCCGTTTCCGGTGCCTGTCGCAGACTCTTAAACAAGGTCAGGTCAAACTCCACCATCTCTAAGGACTGTTTAATCAGTGCCTGATTCTGTGTGTTTAGCTGTGCCATTTCCTTTAACGTCTTGCGAAGTTTATCCCGAAGTGAAATAAGGCGGCTTTGTTCCTTTGGCTGTGATTCCAGTATCTGTATCATGGTCTCAATGGTAAAATCATCCTTTGATTTTCCCAGCACATCTGCCATGTCCTGTAAGATGGTTCTGCGGCGCACTTCATATCCATGAAGCACATCTGTCATTTCCTGCTCCATTGCAGTAATCTCTTCCAATCTCTTTACATCTCCAGCAATCAGTACATCTGTTTTCTCTTTTGAAAGAACAATTAACTCCTGATATTGCTTATCTTCCTGCAGAAGTACATCTGCCAAATCATCCATCAAACTAGCCACGACTTATCCTCACTTCTTACTTCTTCATTTCGTTATATTTTGCCAGTAACATACTTGCAAAATCTCCGGAATCCACATCATATTTTCCTGACTGGACACTTGTTTTCAGTTCTGCTACTTTATCTTCCCTGATATCCGAAGCTTCTGCGACTGCCTGTTTTGCGATCTGGTAATCTCTTCCCAACTGGGAAATCTGCACTTCATCCCTGCCAGTGCTTACACCATATGGCTGCTGTACTTTACCAGTCTTACTTGTTTTATATATGGATGCGATCTGGTTATAAGCTTCTATACGCATAACGGCATCTCCTTTCTTCCTTGAAATGATTCGCATTTCTGCTGTCTAATCTATTTATCGGACGTTTCTTTGGAAAACTTAGCAAAAATTTAAGAAAATATTTTTCCTGCCGTTTTTCCTCCTGTTATCGGCCTATAAGAATAACCCCGGTATCTCTTTGATATGTACCCTCTTTACTGGACAACCAGTAAGGAGGGTGTTTTTATGCGTTATAGTTATGAGTTTAAACTGATGTGTGTTGAATTGTATCATTCAGGTTCGTATCCAGATATCCCAGAGGGTACGAATCCAGATACTCTCAAAAGACATATACGAGAATGGTCTGGATTGGTTGATTTACATGGCTCAGAAGTTTTAAAACATAAGGTGTTCAATAAAGTGTGGACACCGGAAGAAAAGCTTGAACTGGTTTTAATGGTTATTGCAGGTATACCAAGGAGAAAAGTTGCCATAGAAGCAGGAATCAGCGCAGGAATGCTTTATCAATGGGTATACAAATATAAATCACAAGGATATAATGGATTAGTAGAAAGTAAAAAAGGACGTCCAACAAAGGAATCAAGAATGAAGAAGTCAACAAATCCATTACCTTTAACAGAATCAGAACGAGAAGAACTGATACGCTTGAGAGCTGAAAACGAATATATCAAAGCCGAGAATGAAGTAATAAAAAAACGGATCGCCTTGAGGCAAGAAAAATGGGCTGCGCAACTCAAGGCGAAAAAGCAGCAATCATCAAAAAACTTAGAGAAAAAGGATACCAATTAAAATATCTCCTTAAAGCAATGCACATGGCTAGATCTACTTACTATTTTGAGATTAGCAGAAACGATGTTGTTGCCGGACGCAATCAAGAAATACTAGAAGAAATAAAAAGTATTTTTGTTGAGAACAAGCGCAGATATGGTGTAAGACAGGTTCACCAGGAACTTATTAATCGCGGGTATCAGGTGAACCATAAAAGAGTTCAGCGTCTTATGCATGAAGCAGGTCTAGCCGGGAAAAGACCAAAGGAGAAATATCATTCTTATAAGGGTGAAGTTGGTAAGATTGCTGACAACATAATAGACAGGGATTTCAGTACAACTTTGCCTTTACAAAAATGGACCACAGATGTATCACAGTTCAATTTTTCATGGGGAAAGTGTTATATTTCTCCAGTGCTAGATATGAATACAAATGAAATCATCTCATATGATTTATCCATGAGTCCTAATCTTGAACAGATAAAAAGAATGCTGAATAGAGCATTCGAAAAATTTCCTTCAGTTGAAGGATTGATATTTCATTCAGATCAAGGCTGGCAGTATCAACATGCTTATTTTAGAAATGCTTTACAGGAACATGGCATTATACAATCCATGTCACGAAAAGGTAATTGTTATGATAATTGTATTATGGAGACATTCTTTGGACGATTAAAAAATGAAATGTATTATGGCTATGAAAAAAACTATTCTTCTTTCGAAGAATTTTCACAAGCGATTGAAGAATATATAGATTATTATAATAACAAAAGAATTCAGGCAAAAACAAAATGGATGCCGCCTGTACAATACAGGATAGCATCCATGTGTTCAGCCTAGTTCATAAATATGTGTCCAGGATTCTGGGTACATATCACTTCTGATACCGGGGTTATCTCTTCTTTTGTTTTCCGTTTTCTTTAATAATATCTGTAACTTCTCACCGGATGGCTTGCAGTATACACAATCGACAGGATTAAAAGCAGCACGCTGATTCCCGCCAGCACAATAGTCGCAATTGCAAGTCCTTTTTTCTTCGTCTGTAAACCCTGGAATCCACACCAGAATTCCAGCACAATTATAATTGCTCCGTATGTAATGCCAAAGAAGGATAACAGCAGTCCCACCAGACCGATTACAAAACCTGCAATTGTCCAGTTCTCCCGTGTCTTCCGGGATTTCTCCACAAACTGATTGGCGCTGTTCTGTGGCGGGATATATCCCTGCTGTGGTGGCATGCCCTGCTGCATCGGTCCTCCCTGCTGCATCGGCATCCCCTGCTGTGGTGGCATGCCCATCATATCAATGCGATGCAGTTCTACAAACAGCGGTTCTAAATCATCCCGGAAAGATTTCTTTGGAACGGCACCTACAAAACCTTCCAGCCCTCTTGGTTTCTCAAAAGTTCCCATATATGCCAGCACAATCACTTCCGTTCCACGAATGTAATATTCTATAGAACGTTTTCCCTTCATCCATGGGTCATTGAAGAAATAGTAATTGGCATTTGGCTTTGGTATCTGCACATACTGGTTAGCCGCCAGATAATTCTGAATTACCTGATTAATCACTGCCGGTGCCGCATGTACGCTAAATCTGTATTCTGTTTTTTCTTTGCTCATTTTCCCTTCTCCTCCACATTATGTAAACCAATTTATTCCATCGGACATCCGTGGCGTTCCGGTCCTTCCATGCCGCTTACATACCGGGCATTAAATTCCATATTAATCTCCCGGAGTTCCTTCTCTCCATCAATGTATGCCTGATACATTTCCACGATTCCGGCACTGCATCCATCGCAGGTTGCAGAAATATTTCCCAATGATTCTGCAACAATTGCCTCACGTTCTTCTTTTGTTGTATCTTTGATTAAATATCCGCTCATTCTAATTCTCCCTCAGTATATGTTTCTAAGTTTCTAATTAATTTCTCATTTTCCTCAAATTTACGAATTGCAAGACGAATATACTGTTTTCCATCTGCCACTTTGGCAGTCAGATCTTTGATTAAAAATCCTTTTTCAAACATTTGGACACACAGCTCCTCACTTGTTCCCTTTACCACTTCACACATCACATAATTTGCCTGTGTTGGAATAATACGAAGATACGATATTTGTGCCAGGTGTTCTATCATCTGACTTCTAGCTTTTCTAAATTCTGTCAAAGCCTCCGCATAAGTCTTTTTATACTTATTAATGATCTGCATAAAGAACTCTCCATAGGAATTGATATTCCAAATTGGCAATTCTTTTCTCACTTTATTGAGTAAATTCATATCTGCCGAAGCCAGAATACCCAAGCGTATACCCGGAACACCATAAGACTTTGATATACTTTTTATCACATACAAATCAGGATATTTTTCCAGAATACTGTCTTCTATAAGAGTAACATTTTCTGATTCTGATATTTCTTCTGTTTCCACAAAATCAACGAAGCTTTCGTCTACTATCACCTTTATATTTTTCTTTTCTGACCACTTTATAATTTTTATCATTTCTTTTACCGGAATATAATTGCCCGATGGATTATCCGGATTAATCAATACCAAAATACTTATTTCCTTATCTTCAAAAAACTCCATCAATTCTTCTGCACCATAATGGAAATCTTTATTTTCCGGGTAATAAATCACTTTTTCGCCACTATATCTATTTGCATATTCCTGAAACGTTGGCATGATTATACCCATTTTTCCATGCAGGATATCCAGCAAAGCTTTTATTGATTCTGCTGCTCCATTTCCTAACACAATATATTCATTTTTTACGCCAAATACATTTGCTGCTATAATGGAATCTACTTCTTGCCCAGACGGATACTGTGTAAGTAATTTTTCAAAACTAGATATCAATTCCATTTTCATTCTTTGAGGTGGAAAATATGGATTTACAAGATAGCAGTAATCTATCAAATGAGGATATCTCCAAAATCCTCCATATCGGTACATTAATTTTCTGTAACGTGCTCTGGCATCTGTCTCAAACATGGATTCTGCGATATCTAAATCCTGCATATCATCTATTTCATACCACTTCTGCCCGGTCAGTCTCTTGACGCGAATTTCATTTGTATCCAGCATTGCAATTAATTTAATTACCGATTCATAATATTCATTTTCTCCCATTGCTTTCTCGTACGCTTCCAAAAAAGGCACATATACGTTCTCTGAAAATCCAGCGCTTAATTTATAAATATTTACCGTCTTGTAATACTTCTCCTTTTCGGCAAAATCGAAATATTTTCCGGGAATAAAGTCCAAAATTCTGTCATCTGTATCTATTACCATACAGCTTCCATCCATCCAGCTTTCAAATTTATCCACTAAAGCTAATGATTGTCTTTCATCCTCAAGTAACATATCTATGACTTTTTCTTCAAAAACAAGATCTGATTCCAGTAATATGGTATCTTCCTGGCACAAATATTTTTTTGCCAGAGACAATGAATATATATTGTTTGTCTTTTCATAATCTGTATTCCAAACATACTCTATAGAAGTATCAATTTCTAATTCTGCAATAAAATCAATCAGCTTTTGACCTTCATAACCAACAACAATCACTATCCGGGAAAAATGTTTCTTATCCAATATTTTTAATGCACGTTCAATCATGGAAACTCCATTTACTTTTACCATGCACTTGGTATTATTTTCAGTTAGATGTTTTAACCTTTTTCCCATTCCTGCTGCCAAAATCATTGCCTGCATGCTATTCCTCCTTGTTGTCTATTCATAAATAATATGTTCCCGTATTCTTTCTATAAAAATATTTTCATATTCTTTTAATATAGCTTCATCTTCCACTTTTTCCCCATCCCGGTAAAATCCATATACTTTATAATCTCTCAGATGAAATCTGCCCTCATTATCTGTAGCCTCAGAATTTACAAAATATATCTCATATTCTTTTGTATTTGCTACTGCAGTATATACATCTCCCGGATGCAGCGATTCTGTAATTGTATATTTTCTTTCTTTTCCTCCGAATGCTTTGGGTAATCGCCCATCAATTTTGGCATCACTCATTTCAATTCCAGCAAGTTTGCACATGATTGGAACATAATCCGCTGTAGAAATCATTTCATCTGTTATCTGTTCTTTCACCCCGTCGCCCCGAAACATAAATGCTACTTTCGTTCTTTCCTTTGAGAGAAAATTTTTATCCGGTGATACAAGATAACCCTGTCCATGATCGGCAAAAAGACTGATTACAATTTCATTTTCTTTATAATTGTTTTGAATGTATGAATATAAAAATCCAAACAGCATATCAAAATACTGTATCGTTTTCTTATACATCATACTCTTTTTCGGACTATACTTCTGTTTTACTGATGTAAGTCCTTTATCATCTAATGAACGTTCCTCCAATGTCAGATTTTTCTGGACTGCCAAAGATAAATCCCAGCCATCTGCCACATCATGCAAATCTCCTACTGTCATCCACAGATACTGGTCTGTTTCTTTAAATGTTTCTAAATGCTCTATCACATTCATGATTTCCTGTTCTGCTCTCGCTCCCATAGATTGTATATGATAAATATACTGATCTACACCTCTGGCGAATCCATAAGAGTAAATGCATCTCCAGTCACCATCCAGTTTGCAGGTATAATAGCCTGCTTTTTTCATATATTGTGATAAAGTCGGAACTGTTTTTGGCAATTCACCATCTATTTCCCCATGAAACATCATATGGTGCAATGTATTCAATCCACTTTCATAAGTTGCCAGACTTGGGAAAGTCCATTCTGAACAACTAAATGCATTTGTACATATTGTACCTTTTTTAAAAAACCGATAAGTATTGGGCATTAATTTTTCAAAATCAGGACCATTAATCACTTCCTGCGCCAATCCATCCACGAAAAAACTTAAAACAAGTTTTCTCCTCTTTGGGCTATGCCCTAATGGAACCGGATATCCATAATATGAATTTTTTCCTGATTTTATCAATGTTCCCTTCTTAACCCGATAATAGTTAAAATGTCTTGCATCACGCTGAGGAACACTATATATTTTTCCATTTTCTTTTATAAAATGAATATTGTCTTCTTCTGCACTGGCTATAGGCTGCAAATACTCCTCTGCTTCTCCAAGTATCCGAGTATCCGTACCACATTTTCTATATTTTAGAAATTCAGCCTGTGTCCGAATCAGGTTCATATTTTCTTCTCCAATTAAATGCTGAACCGGTGCACGATATATTCCAACATAACGCTGTTCATCATCTTCAACCCAATATTCTTTTCCAATAATATTATCTTTAATATTTCGTGGGGCAGTCACATATTTCCCAAAATAGCATGTAGAACGGTCAATAAAAGAAAGTATTTTCCCCACCTGTTCCGAATTATTTCCATCTTCAATTGTGTTCTGTACGCTTGCCTCAAACTGCGGCTGCAAGATTTTAATCTGTTCCTCTGTATCCCTATATATTTCAGTTTTTCCCAGTTTAAAATAAATACAAAGAAAATCTGTTATCAGATAATTCTTCAAGGCATCTAATATTTCTCCCTTTTCCTGATAAATACAAGCCTGATAATAATATGCTTCATAACTTGTAGGGAAATTACGCAGACATTTTTCTATAATCTGCTGTGCCAGTTCCAAATCACCTATACTCATTGCCTCAATACACTCATAAAACCATAAATCCCTGTCATACGGACATTCTTTTCTGTATTCCTGCAAATCATCTGCTATCTGATCTAATCTGCCCTCTTCAAACTCTTTTTCAATTCTGTTTTTTAAAGATTTTTTCATTGGATTTCCTTTCTTTTACACAAACAGCTTCTTCACATTTTCGGCATCAAAGGTTACGGACGGCACATGGTCTACTTCTATCTGATAAAGGGCATTGGCTGCCAAATGTTCTGCTGCCTGCTCTAAATCACGGATACCGGAAGTATGCTTAAACTGCTCTACGATTGCATCCAGTCCATCCTTTGTTACAACGCACTCGCCCTGATGCAGGCCGATTCGTTTTAATACCTTTGGCAATGCAAACCGGGAGAAGATAATCTTCTTTTCTTCTGATGTATAATCCGGGATATCAATTACTGCAAAACGGGATAAAATCGGCGCACTGATATCTGCTTTATTATTGGCAGTGGCAATCGGATAAACGCCAACGGTCGGAACCATACATTCCATATAGTTATCGGTAAATCCAAGGTTATCCAATAAAGTCAGCAGTACATCTGCCGGGTTTCCGTTTCCTTTGCCGGATGCTGCTTTATCCAACTCGTTGATAATAAATACCAGATTGGATTCTCCTGCCATGGAAAATGCTTCCATGATAATTCCAGGCTTAGCATTGGCATAAATACGGGAACTTCCGGTCAACTGCTCCGGGTCATTGATGGAGCTCATATCAAGTGTTGTCCAAGGCAGCTTTAAGATTCTTGCTACCGCATAGGCAATCTGGGATTTTCCGGTTCCTGCCGGTCCTACCAGAAGCAGTCCATATGCCGGCAGGGTATGGGTTCTGTTAATCTGAATGATGGTTTCCATAATACGCTGTTTTACTTTCTCCATGCCATATAATTCTTCATCCAGAATTTTTCTTGCTTCTACCGGGTCGATTGCTTCAAAATAATTGCTCTTCCACTGGATATTCATCATAATGGATAATGCTCTCTGAGCATGGCGGCGTTCCTCCGGTGACACTTCATGGGAACGTGCTACTGCAAGGTTTCTTCTCGCCCAGAGGCGGATATTATCCGGCATGGTTCTGCCGGCACAGGTCATAAAATCGGAAATGCTCTGTAAGCTGGTCAGCTTCATATCATCTCCATTTTCATCCTCTTCTTCCTCGTCCATTTCCTCTGTCGGTGCACTGCTGGCAAGAAGTCTCTCTATCATAAACTGTAAAAATCCATCCTCTGCCGACAATTTGGTTCCTGCACCAAAGGTTGTCTCACGAATCTTGTATACAGCATACCCTTCTTCCCGGTTTTCTCCGGAAAGGCGCACACTGATATGATTTTCTCCCAGCCATTTAATCAGGCTGACGAAACGTGCATCTACTTTTAAAATATCTGCGCTGTAAGTCTCGCTTTCTTCCTTAAATTCAAAAGCAGTCTGCTGGCTCTGGTTTGCAAACACACCACCGGAATGATGTTTCCAATGACGGTTCTTATTGTCCAGTATAAGAATCGGCTCCTCCGCTGTCTTCTCCTTCTCGTTGGACTGAAACGTTGTATAAGTGCATACGGACTCTGTCTTTTTCTCGCCCGGTGCATTACTAAAGTCAAAAACTGGCATTTTTCTCTCTCCTGTATCTTCTTCTATTCTCTGATATCAGGATAACTTTTATCCGATTCAGAGTTTCCTGCCACAACAGCATTTATTTGAATATTATCTATCATAAAGAAGGTGTAGTCAATACCCGTAAAGTCTGCCTGTGGCAGTTTTCTTTGGATTTTAAGCAGCAAAAAGCACTCACCAGAGTCTGAATGAATGCTTTCTGTGCTTTGCTTTTATTCTACACCTTTTAAAATTTCAACCATATCAAGCTTGCGGATTCGTTTTGAGAACATGAAACTTACCAGCATGGAAATAATCATAACAAAAATTCCTGCTATCACATAATCCATCGGTGCCAGCATCAGGTTGTAATCAAAGTTTTCTCCGTTGGTATTAATCATGGCATTCAGTGAAACATTTCCAAGAGGTGCTCCGATAATAATTCCAATGATACTAAGCCACAGATTCTGCATGCTTAAAATTCTTCTTATCTTAGAGGAACGCAGTCCCAATACCTTTAAGGTTGCAAATTCTTTTACTCTTTCATGAAAGGAAAGTACGCCGGAATTATATAATACGACAACAATCATAAGTATGGAAAACACTGCCATCATACCTACCATCATATTCATGATTTCCATACTGCTTTCATAGGCTGCCTGCATTTCGCTCTTACTGTTTACTCCGGTTACATAATCAAGGTCGGTCTTGTCTTTTGCTGCTTTATCATCCGTCATCAGAAAGCTTGGTATATATTCCGCACCTGTTTTCTCATAATCTTCTCTAAGATATGCAATTCCCTGGGACTCAAGGCTCCGGTAAATGGTTCCAACCTTCGCTTCATACCAGGTGTTTTTCGTATAAAGATGCCAGTAAACAGTATCTCCTACCTTTACATCAAGGTCGGCTGCCAGCTTACGGCTGATGCCGATGGTTCCCGGTGTCAGCTCTTTAATCTGATTATTTAAATCAAGAATATTATATAAATTCTTTCCTTCTAAAACCGTAATGGTTTCTTTTTTCTTTTCATCGGCTGGTGCATTTTTCTTCTTTGCCACTTCTAGCTGATTTACCATTACCACTTCGCCGTCCAGTTCCTCTGTCATATCGTCTACATCTTCTGTCTTGGCATCTTCTGAAAATTTAATCTGGTACTCACCTACGGTTACGCGGTTAAAGTTAATCTCTATCATACTGCCTAAGAGTTCATTACAGCCGACTGCATATATCATCAGCAGCATACCGACTGCCGTTCCAATTACACACATAAAACTTCTTAACTTGGCTCTGGAAATATCCCTGAGATTGTACTGGCTGGTAAAGGAAAGTTTTTTCCAGAATGGCAGTCTCTCAAAAATGCATTTCTTTCCCTTCTTCGGTGCTGCCGGCCGCAATGCCTCTGCCGGTTTAATACGAAGCAGTTTCCTGCAGCTGATATAGGAAGCAAGTACGCATACTGCCACAATGCCTGCTGCAATGATTAAATACATCGGATGGAATACAGAATGTAATCCCGGTACGATGTACCAGTTTGCAAACATGTCAATGACTGCCGGGCTTCCCCACAAAGTTCCTGCCAACAGTCCAAGAATGACTCCAACTACCGAAACAACCAGACTGAAGCTGATATAATGCAGCATGATTTTGCGCCGTTTCAAACCGAGCGCATTCATGGTTCCTATCTGGGTACGCTGCTGCTCTATCATTCTTCCCATGGATGTTGCAATAACTAAAATTGCAATTCCAACAAATATAATGACAAATAAGTAGGAAAATGACTGATGCTGCTCTAATTCACTGTCTAATCTTGCCAGTCCCGGAATGGATTTTCTGTCTACAATGGCTGAATAATCACGGTCGATGCTTTCTGCCAAAGCCTCTTCGTGAGCAAATCCGCCGCCATCGGTGGTTACAATAATCATCTGGGTATACGGCATTATTTTGGCAAGCTTTTCATCGCTGATTTTATCTACCATCTGACCTAACATTTCCTGGGTAATGTCATCTTCTGTAAATCCTGCCTCTTTTAACTGCTCTACTTTTTCATCTAAAGCAGTGGTATTTTTCTTAACATCCTTCCAGGTGATTTTTCCGGTATCAACCATATGATTGATGTAATCGCGAATTGGGAATGCATCATAAGACATGTATACAATTGCAATATTTTCAAGATACATATCTGCATCTCCGTCGGCTTCACGGAATTCGTATTCTGCACTCTCTACCAGTCCTTTTACCTCTCTGGTAAAGGTGATTCCATTGTATTCAATGGTAAAATCATCGCCCACTTTAATATTTCTAAGCTTGGCAAATGCATTGGCAAGCCAGATTCCATCAGTATCCGTCGGGTCAAAAGGTTCTCCCGAAATATAATATGGTGTATCTACAAGGTTTTCACGTTCTAAATAAATATCCACCTGCGCACCATCACAATCCGGTGCACTTCCGGTCACGGACATACGAAGCTGTGCATCTTTTACAAAATCAAGATTCCTTACGGTATTAAGCTCATCATCGGAAAATCCTTCCCCATACATCCAGACATCAGAAAGATTACATTCTTTATGGTAATTTTCTCTGGCAACCTTCTGGGATAATACATGTCCCTCAAAGGTACAGAATAATGCCATTGCTAACGCAGCCAGCAGAAATACGGAAAAGAATGCGCCAAAATTTGCCTTGTAATCACGCAGCATTTTGCGAAATAACATTACCACTCCACCTCCTCTACAGCCAGTGGGTGTTCATTTTCCACAATTTCACGTATTTTTCCATTTTTCATACGAATGACTTTGTCTGCACATTTTGCAATATCTGCATTATGGGTTACCAGGATTACCGTATCCTGATTCTCTCTGCTTCGTTTCTGCAACAGCTGTAATACAATCACTCCGGTCTCGGAATCCAATGCACCGGTTGGTTCATCCCCAAGAATAATTCTTGGTTTCTTGGATAATGCTCTTGCAATGGAAACACGCTGCTGCTCTCCACCGGAAAGCTGTGCCGGAAATTTATTCTTATGGTCACCAAGACCAACGGCTTCTAGCATTTTGCCCGGGTCTTCCGCATCCTTTACGATACTTTTCGTCAACGCCACATTTTCATATGCGGTAAGACTTGGCAGCAGATTATAAAACTGAAAGATAAATCCAATTTTATCTGCCCGGAAATCAGATAACTGCTTATCATTCATGGAAGAGACCTTTTCTCCATCAATCATAACCTCTCCCTCTGTTGGCTGATCCATTCCGCCTAACATATTAAGCACGGTTGATTTTCCCGCACCGGACTGTCCTAAAATTACCACGAATTCCCCTTCTTCAATGGTAAAGCTTACATGGTTGACTGCATATTGCAGTGCTTCTCCTTCTCCATAGGTACGAACCACATCTTTAAACTCAACAATTGTTTTCTTTGTTTCCTTTTTCATAGTTCCATATTCTCCTTTTTTGCATAAGTTAGTCGTGTCTAATCGGAATTATAGCATAAAAATAAGGATAACCAAGTTCCGGTTATCCTCTTGAGAAATATTATCATTAAGTTCTATAAAATTTTATTCTGCTAATCCTTTGATTTCATCGACAGACAATCCTGAAATTTCTGCTATCTGTTCCAAAGAAAAGCTGCCCATCTGGAGCATCCGGGTTGCAGCTTTAACAGATGCCTGTTTTTCACCACGTTCGATGCCTGCCTCAAACTCCGCTTTGCGAAGTTTCTTTTCTTCTTCCACTTTATCATATTCGAAAATACTCATTGCAACTACCTCCGCACGATTCTTTTTCAGGAAATCAGCAAGTATATTCTCCCGGATGCATTCTGTAACCGCTCGTTCCACAGCGTCCTCCAACGAGAGCTGCTCTGCATACTTTCTGACTTTTGCCACATACTGCGCATATTCCTTTAATTTTCGGCAATGCTGCATTAATTCGCAATTATGTCCCTCATTGATATTTAATGTTGTTACTATCAGTTCTAAAGCCGGCTCTGCTCCGGTATGCAAAAATGCATCTGACAACCTGCTGATGCGACAGTCCTCTAACGGTTCTATCCCATTATAAAAAACGAAAAAGCCGGGAGTTGGAATCTTTTGAATTGCAGACGAATATAACGATTTCCGGTCGATGAGTTTCTGGTACTCCGCTGCAATATAAAATAAGTCCCGAAGAGGAATATTGGGATTTACTGTAGACTGATGCTCATAAAGATAGAGATTCATGTCTAAAATAAATGCCAGATCATTCTTCATTCCCATATAAATAGCATTTTCCAATGTTACAATTTCCAAGTCATTAGGATTGGTATAATTCCGTTTGTTTACCGCATTATAGAGTGACAGAAGTGACTCCCTGTCTGAAAAAAGCATGCGAAAAATCGTATCCTTATAATTGCGGTTTGCTGCTGCCGGTACTTTCTTTGTCATATGTAGTTCCTCCTTTTGATTTGCAGGAAGCTGCTACATACTCCTTTTCCTGTAACTTCTCCTGCTTTTTATTTAATAAATGGTATAAAAAGCATAGATAGATACAGAAATGTCATAACGCTTAAGACTGCCAGAATGGAATGCTAGAAAATGCTATCTGGATTGTATTTTATGCTTTGGATTATTGTATCACAAAGATTTTGTCCCCGGCAATCCTTTTATGAATATTTTAGATTTCTAAGAATCTCTTAAGTTTTATTGATGTGTCTGTGCATATTCTAAGAATTCTTTTGTCTTAGACCAGTACTTGATTCCCCAGTTTTCAAAATTCCATTCTTCCATATAACCATTGCACTCATAATCCACATAATAGAGAACATTTTGCCACAGGATAAAATTTGTAGGGAAATAATCAATATTTGTATGTGCAGCATATAACTTTGTGCACATTTCTTTTACCTGTTGCAGGCAGATTTCCGGCAGCGTACCCTTTCCCACCTGCTGATAAACGGTATCTCCAGGAATGTATTCCTTTAAAATGCGCTCCTGTGCTTCATCGATATCAAGTAGCTTTGGCATGGTAATTCCAATTTCCATAAGCCGTTTATAATCCCTTTTTTCAGCCTCTAACTTATTATCAAACTGATAATAACTGCATGGTTCATGATGAATCTGTTTCAGGACATATTCCTTCTCTCCATCCGTCACAAGATAGGAATAGCCGCCTTTTCCCTTTCCAAGCAGTTTTTTCACTTTATATTCTTTTCCGTTTAATGTCATTATTTCTTCTTCCGGCAGCTCTATTTCCACTCCGACATCCAGCTTCTTTTCATAAGCCAGCTTATCTGCCATACGGATGCTACGCTGTTTTCCGGTATCATCCACCAGAAGAATCGTAACCATCGGTTCTTCTCCTTCCGGTCGTCCTTCACAACCAAATTCATCTTCGATAATATCTGTGATTCTATATGTTTTCATCTGCTGATTCCTTTCGTTTTACTTTCCTTATTCCTTATTAAAATATCTATGCTTCTATTACAAGGCCGACTTTCAATTGTTCCACCATATCGCCCAATTCCTGCTGTAGAATCCGAAAAGCTCTTCCGCCCGTACAGTGGCCGGTATAAATCTTTTTTATGCCTGTTGCCTTTATTTTTTCTGCCAACTGCCGAATTTCAGTTTCCTCTTTTTGAAAAATGTGGAAGCCGCCAATCATCATTTTTGCCGGCTTTTCAAATAGTTGGCTGACCTCATTTATAATATTGTCTGCGCCACCATGCGAACAGCTGTTAAAAATAATAAGACCATCCTCTTCCTCTATGACAAGACTTTGTTCATGGGCGAAATCGTCCGGTCGCCAATGCCTGCCATCTCTGATATACATTTTATTGGCGGCTCCGATTGCCTCGAGACCTTTTGTCATATGAGGAATCAGATATACATTTTGATAAAGTCTGTATTTTCCGGTCACATATTCAATTCTATCCTTCTGTCTGGTCAAGATATGTTTTGGAATTCCAATGTATTTATGAATAAACCATTTCTTAAAATAGCAATTTTCACCGGTTCCCCTTTGAAGGTAAAATTTCGCATTCTCATTTTCTTCAAAAAATGCCTGCATCCCATTTGCATGGTCATAATGGGCATGGGACAATACCCCATAATCCACTGCCTCAATATCCTTTCCCAATGCTTTGGCATTTACCAGAAAACGGTTTGATGCACCCGTATCAAGCAGTATATTTTTTCCTGCCTGTTCGATATAAATGCTCAACCCCCATTCTCCAGTTGCAATTTCCGTTCCTATATTATCTACCAATACAGTTGCTTTCAAATTGAATCCCCCTTTTCTTATCTCATTACTTTTCATTATATCAATTTCCACTATTTCTACAATCATATCCCGGCAGCTTTCTTCATGCAATTTTCCTCATGAAGCTATCATCCATAGTTGTTTCTCCTGTTTTTGCATTGTCAACTCACAAATTATTGTAGGTTGACATTCTATTGATTTTTGTTTATCATAAAGAACTGTAAAATTCACACAGATACAAAGGAGACAAACCATGGATGCACTGACACTGGCACAGGAAATTATTGACGGACGACGCATTACAAGAGAGGATGATTTATCCTTTTTTCTCACCTGCGATTTAAAGGAATTATGCGAAGGAGCCGACAAAATCCGTGCTGCAAGAATCGGAGATAAAGTAGATTTATGTTCTATCATAAACGGACGAAGCGGACGCTGTCCGGAAGACTGTAAATATTGTGCGCAGTCTGCACATAACCATACCAACTGCGAAGTATATGACTTCCTGCCGGAGGAGGATATCATCAAAGCCTGCAAAATGAATGAAAGTGAAGGCGTTGACCGATTTTCTATCGTAACTGCAGGAAAAGCACTGACCGGTCCGGAATTTGAAAAAGCCATTCACGCCTTTGAAACCATGCATCGGGAATGTAAAATCGATTTATGTGCTTCCATGGGATTTTTAGATGAAGAACAACTGCACCGCCTTCATGAAGCAGGCGTTACCAGCTATCATCACAATATAGAAACATCACGCCGGAACTTTCCAAATATCTGCACCACCCATACCTACGATATGAAAATTGAAACTTTAAAGAAAGTAAAAGCTGAAGGCATGTGTGCCTGCTCCGGTGGTATTATCGGAATGGGCGAAACATGGGAAGACCGTCTGGATATGGCAGTTAGTTTAGCTGAACTTGGAATTGATTCTATTCCAATCAATGCTTTAATGCCAATCCCGGGAACTCCATTAGAAAATCTCCCGCAGTTAAGCGAAGATGATATTCTGCGTACCATCGCATTTTTCCGGTATATCAATCCGGATGCAAATATCCGTCTGGCTGCCGGTCGTGCGCTGCTTACCAATGATGGGGAAACTGCTTTTCAGGCTGGTGCATCTGCAACCATTACCGGAAATATGCTGACTACTGTTGCCTGTGCTACTATAAGAAGCGACCGAAAATTATTAGAAGATTTAGGCAGGGATGTAACTCCGGATTACTGGAAAGAAGCATAGTAGATTCCTTGCAGCCTGCAGAACCTGCCACCGGCAGATTCTTACGGATACCTGATAATATAAAAAAGGAAGCCATTCCATCGGAACAGCTTCCTTTTTTATACGGGTAGCCCGCAAAATGTTTTCTCGCGTTTACACGTTTTTCCTATACCTGTATCCGGTCTGCAATTTCATTTCCCATTGCAAATCTGCTTTCTTTTGCCCCAATAATTACATAGTCACGCATTTTCTGGATGAGCTGTATGCGTTCCCCCTCATCTACAGAGTGGCTATGCAAGAAATCAAGCACTTCCGGCTGACCAAACATCCACTGAATGGTATAGGTTTCACCTGGTGTTGCTTTCTTCGTTATGCATCTGAACGTGAATATGCATTTTTCATCTGACTGCTCAATTCAAACAGTACCTTATTCAAAGTATCCTGTGTCTCTTTCTTAAGCATTTCTGCAATTGCATCATTTGCCCGCTGCATCAGTTTCTGTCTGTTTGCTGTGTCCTTTTCTTCTGCCAGAAGGGCATCATAGGTATGCAGCAGTTCCCGTCCCTTTGCCATAACATGCATCTGGTAGCGTTCAATGTGAAACAGGGAGCTGCGGTAAGAAGCATCTGCCATGGCAGCAATCATGCGGCTTGCCCAGTAGAAATTGTCTGTGGAAACTTCTCCTGTGGTATTGGATACATATTCCGGTGTTGTCTCAACTTCACCGTAAAACGGAACCAGCACATTAAATGCATTGGATGCAAATGCTACCCACTGTATGATACTTCCTGTATTTTCGGTAATGTCTGCCTGCTCCGACCGCATTTCAATGACAGAAAGAAAATCATTCCGGTTGACTCCGATGGAACGGAATGCGCCCTTCATGGATTTCTCTCCATAAGAACCATATGGGTCATAAGGTGTTCCCTGAAAATGTGCGGACAGGACATATTTTACATCTTCGATCGTTACCTTTTTCTCCGGTTTTAAGCACCATGGAATATCATCGGATGCCGGCGTATAATCTGCCTGCTCGCCATCCCATTTATAAGTATGTGGATTCAGATAACGCTCCATAAACCAGGCTCTTGGTGTATTGTATACATGGTCAGAATCATCATGGGAACCAAAGGCATCTCTCGGATTTAAGCTGCCATCCAAAGAAAGATTCAGATGATTTTCTTCAATAAATTCCCGCAAATCCTTTGAGCACATATAGTTCTTCTGTGTGGTAAGGGCATCCTCTAAATCAAAGGTATCAAGTCCCAACTGGTTTGGCATTACCACATAAACATCATCCGGCACTCTTCTTGCCATCCAGTGATGTCCGCCAATGGTCTCAAGCCACCAGATTTCATCCTTATCTTGAAATGCAATTCCATTCATCTCATAAGTTCCATACTGTTCCAATAAACTGCCCAGACGAACGACTCCTTCTCTTGCACTGTGAATATACGGAAGCACAATGTATACAATATCCTCTTCTCCAATGCCACCGATAATTTCTTCTCTGCCGTCCTCTGCCGAATGATATGTCACCAGAGGATCTGCTCCTAAGACACGGGGATTGGAAGTTATGGTTTCTGTTGCAGTCATGGCAACCTTCGCCTCATTGACTCCACAGGCAGCCCAGACACCTTCCCCATCTACCGCATTTGGCATTGCTGTGTAACGCATCGGATGCTCCGGCAATTCTATTTTCACATGAGATAATACGGACTGATAGGTTGTCGGCTGTTCTTCTGGATGAATCACTACATATTTCTTTGGTGTAAAATGTCCGGCACCGGAATCATCATTTCGTGCAATTATGGTTGCTCCATTATAAGAAGCTTTTTTCCCTACTAAAATAGTTGTACATGGCATATCTGCTCTACCTCTTTTCCTGTTTCATCAAATTCTATTTCTAACGATAGCCCATCTTCGTCTCATAATTTACGATGGTATCCTCATTGGTTCTCTCTATCTCTGATAACATATCTTCTTTGAAATCGTCCGGTTCAATCGTTCCGTTGTACCAGGATTTTCCATTGAAATATTCCTGTAGTCCTTCATCTAAGAATTTTCTTCCATGTCTTGCATAGATTTCATTTCTGGCAATCCGGAGGTCCTCCTGCGTCAGATTCTCCAAATCAGCTTCCGTCAATAATCGGCTGGCACTCTCCGGAAGAATATATTCTGCACTATCTTCTCCAACTGCTCCGTCTGTTCCCATGTCTTCCTTTCCGGTTGTATCTTCTTTATTTATAACTTCTGAAGTTTTCTCCGATGCATCCTGCTGTCCGGTCACCTTCTCCGTATCTGTCAGCTCGGTAGACGTTTCCGTCTCTGTGGTCGACTCCGTTGTAACCACCGGTTTATCGGTAATATCATCCTGCTTTTCCAGCTGATTGCCCTTAATAAATAGCAATACAATAATCGCTATCAGGATAATAATAAGAACAGCTGCCCCGATTAATAAATATACCATGGCACCGGAACCGGATTTCTTCTCATTATCATTCTTATTTGATATTTTTTCACTGTTCTTTGGTTTTGTTACTTTCTCATTCTTTTTTTGCTGTGGCTGTGATACCGGGCTTGCCTGTCTTACCGGGGTCTGTGTCTGCTGCTGTGTCTGAGCCTGCTGCGGTACTGAGCTTCTCTGCGGTGCCGGAGCCTGCTGCGGTACTGAGTTTCTCTGCGGTTCCGGAGTCGGTTGATTTACCGGTGCTTTCTGCGGTGTCGGATTTGGCTGGTTTGCTCCCGGTCTGAATGGTGTTTCTACTTTCGTTCCGCATTTGGTACAGAATTTTGCATTTACCGGTAATTCATTTCCACATTTCGTACAAAACATTTTCTTTCCTCTTTTCTATTATCTTATGTTTCTTTTGTTTCGATTTTTCAAAGTATTTTTATTATAAATTCTATCGAATAAAAATGCAATTCCGGGGAACTGCATACCCACAAGAAACACGCTTTGCAAGTTACTCCCGTAAACTACGAGAAACACTCTTTGCGCGTTTCTCGCGTAAAAAATGCGGGATACCGATTTTCTGTTCCGTATCCCGCACTATATTGCCAATCCTCCGTAAGAATCTGCCGGTGGCAGGTTCTATAGGTTTCTCTTGTTCTTTCTAAATTTCTTCCCGTCCTGTTCTGGAACGAATTACAAATAATACGCCAATTAATACTACAATACAAACCGGAAGTGCCAGCCATGAAATTCCTGCCAGTCCTACTGCCTGCAGAATACCAATCAGGAAATAGCCCAGTAAGCAGACTGCCGCAACAGTCAATGCATACGGAAGCTGTGTAGATACATGATTAACATGCTCACAATGTCCACCGGCAGATGCCATAATCGTCGTATCTGAAATCGGTGAGCAGTGGTCTCCGCAAACAGCTCCTGCCAGACAGGATGCAATGGAAATGACCATCATTTGTCCGCTTGGGAATACACCAAGTACAATCGGAATCAGAATACTGAATGTTCCCCAGGAGGTTCCGGTTGCAAATGCCAAGAATGCTGCTACCAGGAAAATAATCATTGGCAGGAAGCCCTGCATTGCATTTGCTGAATTTGCTACCAAATCAGCTACAAATACTTTTGCTCCTAAGAGATTGGTCATTCCAGATAAAGTCCATGCCATGGTCAGAATCAGAATCGGAGCAATCATTGCCTTAAATCCTTCCGGAATACATTCGGTAAATTCCTTAAAGGTTAATACGTCACGCATCATATAATAGATAAAAGTAAATACCAGTGTTACTGCACCGCCAAGAACCAGTCCGACGGAAGCATCACAGCCGGAGAACGCCTCTACAAAAGAAGTTCCGCTGAAAAAGCCGCCGGTATAAATCATGGCTACGATACAGCTTATAATCAATATAGCTACCGGAAGAATTAAATCCAGTACGTGAGAATTTTCTTTTACGACTTCCTCTTCGTTATCTTCATATGGTCTTCCCGGTGTAGTAAATAAGTCGCCTTTGATTGCATTCATTTCATGGGTTTTCATCGGTCCGAAATCCACACGTAAAAGAGTAACTCCGATTAACATTACCAGGGTCAACAATGCATATAAGTTAAACGGAATCGTCTGGATAAATACCGCAAAACCATTGATTCCGGAATCTGCCGGAACAGAAGAAGTAACTGCTGCTGCCCAGGAGCTGATTGGTGCAATGATACATACCGGTGCTGCCGTTGCATCAATAATATAAGATAATTTTGCACGGGACACCTTGTGCCGGTCTGTAACCGGACGCATTACGCTTCCTACGGTCAGACAGTTAAAGTAATCATCTACGAAAATCAATACACCTAGAATCATAACGGAAATCTGCGCTCCGATTCTGGTCTTAATATGTTTCGATGCCCATTTTCCGAATGCGGCAGAACCACCTGCCCGGTTAAGAAGGGATACCAAAATGCCAAGCATTACAAGGAATACTAAAATGCCCACATTCCATGCATCTGCAAGCTTGTATACCATACCGCCTTCTTCCTGGAAGAAAATAGTATTCAACATTAACTCAAGGTTAAAGTTGGAATACAGTAAACCACCTACAATAATTCCTGCCAGAAGTGAGGTATATACCTCTTTGGTAATCAATGCCAGTCCGATTGCAATAACCGGTGGAAGCAAAGATAAAATCGTTGCATAAGCTTTGCACTGATAGCTGTCAACATCAGCGATTGTTCCCGGTGTCTGGCTTGTTACGACCATAAGTATTACGATAATCGCAATAAATACCAGCATACCAATCTGTTTTCTCTTCATTTTCACTGTTTTCGTCTCCATCTCATTGTATTTTTCAAAATAACCTACTCTGCCTTAATTGCCCAGCGCATCTTGGTAGAACGTGCCCGTCCGTTCTGCGCACACTCCTGTGCAGATGGGCGGATTACGTCTTTGGCATAATCGGCATAAATGCCTGCCCGATAGCCTTCTTTTAATGCTTTCTTTACTAACTTGTCTTCTCCGGAATGGAAGGTTAAGATTGCAGCTCTTCCGCCCGGCTTCAATGCATCCGGCAGTTTCTCCATAAATTCATACAACACTTCAAATTCACGGTTCACATCGATACGAAGTGCCTGAAATGTTCGCTGACAGGTCTTTTTTATCGTATCCTTCTTCTCCTTTTCCGGCAGAAAATCAAGTGTTTTTTCAATGATATTCCGTAACTTTGTAGTGGTATCAATCCGGTTGCCTTTGCGAATCTCATCAGTAATGGCTTTTGCCAGTTCCTCACAGTATGGTTCATCGGAATTCTCATAGAGCATTCCCGCCAGTTCATCCTTCGTAATGGTATCTAAGCGTTCTGCTGCACTGATTCCGGCTTCCTGATTCAGCCGCAAATCCAGCGGTCCGTCCACCTTAAAGGAAAATCCACGTTTTGGATTATCAATCTGCATGGAAGATACACCTAGATCTGCCAGAATAAAATCAAAGCCGCCCACTTCTTTTGCAATTTCATCTATCGTGCAGAAATTCTGCAGCCGTATCGTCAGAATATCTTCCCCAAAGCCAGCCTCTTCTAACCGTTTTCTTGTCTTGGCAGATTCCTCCGGGTCTACATCCGTTGCATAGATATGTCCCTGCCCTTTTAAACACTGCAGCATGGCTTTCGTATGTCCGCCATATCCCAAGGTCGCATCAAAGCCGATTTCTCCCGGCTGAATATTTAAGAAATCCAAAATCTCATTTACCATGATGGAAATGTGCATTCCGGCAGGAGTATTTCCCTTCTTAATGACATGTTCAATGGTATCTTTATATTTTTCCGGCTGAAGTTCTTTATACTTTTCTTCGAATTTCTTCGGATATTTTCCACTGTAACGCACCCGGCGTTTGTGGGTTGTCTGGTTTTCCTCTGCCATAATTAAAGAGCCTTCTTGATTGCTTCCATTAATTCATCATAAGTTTCAAATGCAGGAAGCTCCGGATGGTCTTTCTTAATCTGCTCTGTACTGCGGAATAAGAATCCTGCTTTACTTGCCTCAATCATGCCAAGGTCATTGTGGCTGTCTCCGCTGGCAATGGTCTGATAACCAATGGACTGTAATGCTTTTACCGTAGTCAGCTTGGAATTTTCAATTCTCATCTTAAATCCGGTAATTTCACCGTCCTCTGCTACTTCCAGAGAGTTGCAGAAAATAGTCGGCCAGCCTAATTTCTTCATCAGAGGTCCTGCAAACTGGGTAAAGGTATCACTGATGATGATAACCTGTGTCATGGAACGAAGTTCATCTAAGAACTCTTTTGCTCCCGGCATCGGGTCGATTTTTGCGATGGTTTCCTGAATCTCTTTTAATCCAAGTCCATGTTCCTTTAAGATGCCAAGTCTCCATTTCATTAATTTATCATAATCCGGTTCGTCTCTTGTAGTTCTCTTTAATTCAGGGATTCCGCTTGCTTCTGCAAATGCTATCCAGATTTCCGGTACTAATACTCCCTCCAGGTCAAGGCATACAATGTTCATGTCCATAATTAATCCTCCATACAAACAAAATTAATTCAACAAATTACTTCCCTAAAGTATACCTTATTATGAATAAAAGCACAAGAAAGAACCTCATTTTTCAGGAAATCAAAGCTTTTCTCATAGCCAACAATGGATAAACTATGCTATAATTGGTTGATATGTGACTTTTTTATCACTTTCAGGAGGTCCACGATATGCGTAAATTTTCGTTTAAAAATATATGTATTCCCATTTTTGCCATTCTGTTATTACTTGCAATGGTAATTCCTTTTTTCTATTTTTCCGGTGCATCAAAATCCTATACCACGAATTCCTGCATTACCTTAGATGACCACTGGGATGTAGATATTAACGATACCCATTACTCAAACGTTACTTTAAGCGACTTCACTTTTCCAATGACGCAGAAGGGCGACATCATCGTATTATCCCGTAAATTAAACGAAGCCTTTTCCGGACGGAATCCGATTATCAAATTCAATTCCGTTCATGTAAAAGTAGATGCTTATCTCAATGGGCACCCGGTCTACACTTATGGTGGCAATGAATTTTTCCATGGAAAATTAGTGGGCTACGGTACCCAGTATATTTCCCTGCCATCCAGTTATAACAGCAAACCTTTCAAACTGATTTTATCTGTTACCGAAGATGATGCCTTTAACGGAATTGAACCTCCGGAGCTTGGAAATGGGGAAACACTGCTTCAGGAATCCATTTCTGATAATCGTTTTCTTCTGGCAACTGCACTGTTTCTGATTGTATTCGGACTGATTGTTGCTGCTGTAACCGCTGTTTTGAGTTTCCGCAATCTGGTATTTTCACGTTTGTTCTGCATCTCACTCTTTTCCTTTCTGATTGGATGCTGGACGCTTTGTAATAATAACCTGATTATTTTCTTCGCTTCGGATTTAAGGGTCAAGGCGTATCTGGAATATATTTCCCTTTATGCCATGCCGCTGCCACTTTTGTGCTACTTCTATCCGGAAGCCCATCATAAGGTGCGGCCGAAATATATTACCGTTATCTACCAGTGCCTGATTGTGGCGCAGACTGCATTTTTCCTGTTTGCCCTCATCACTCAGCTTACCAATGTAATCCATTTACCGGTTCATCTGAAAGTGGCTCAGCTTTTAATGTTCTTAGAGCTTATATTCATTCTGGCTCTTACCATTGACGATATCCGCAACCACCGGAAATATGACCGTGCCCTGCAGGTTGGCGTAATTGCAACGCTGCTGGTGGTTATGGTGGAACTGATCCGCTATAATGTTGAAAAATATATCATCCATTTTCACGATAGCCACTACAGCAGTTCCGTCTGCTACAGTGCCTTAATTATTATCGTTGCCCTGCTGTTAGATTATTCTTCTAAAATCAGCCACGGACTTTACAAACAGGCCCAGCAGCAGCTCCTTGAAAATATGGCATTCAGTGATGAGCTGACTGGTTTACATAATCGCAGAAAATGTGATGAAATCATAGAAAAATTAACAGCGCAGTGCGACGATTTTATCCTTGTCAGCATGGACTTAAATCTGCTGAAATATTATAACGATACCTACGGTCACGAAAAAGGAGATGAACTGCTACGCTGTTTTGCCG
Organism: uncultured Lachnospiraceae bacterium; assembly: GCA_900315735.1. Classification (GTDB taxonomy): domain Bacteria; phylum Bacillota; class Clostridia; order Lachnospirales; family Lachnospiraceae; genus Roseburia_C. Next base: position 65,409 of record ONAD01000010.1, read on the forward strand.
GTGTCTTAAAGGAAGCCTTTCCAAATGCTCTCTCCTGTGCCCGCATGGGTGGAGACGAATTTACCGTTATTCTTCCTGCCATGCATGAAACCAAACGAAATGCGGCATTGCTTCACCTTTATAAGCTGATGGATGAACAAAATAAAAAAGACCCTTCCCTTAAACTCAGCACTGCCTTAGGCTATGTCACCCGCAGTGAATTCGGCAGGGAAGTAGACATCCGTATGCTTTATCAGGAAGCAGATGAGCGGATGTACCAGAACAAAAAAGAAATGAAAGAAAAACAGCCGGAGCTGTTTCGAAGATAACTCGTCACAATTCCAGCCGTTTTTTCCTCTACTCACCTACATAAATTGGTGGATGAACGGCATATGCCAGAAGATTTGCTGCAGACATCGTATCAAATACCGGTACTTCACACACTTCTTCGATTCCTCTGGCATAGGTTGCCAGATTACTGCATTCTACGATTACCGCCCGCAAATCCTTTGTCTTTTCCTTTAGCAGCCGGGCTGCATGTAATACGTCCCGGTTCATTTTTTCCATATCAAGATTTTTTCCGCCCTCAATAACAATTTCATGGAAATGAGGTTCGTCCTGTAATCCCTGAATCGATAGTGGAATCTCTTTGTTCCAGCCCGATGCCAGAAGATGCTTTTCACTTAAAAGCCCCGAATGCCCGGTCAGTATTCCGATACTGCCGCTTCTTCCGATAAGCTGCCATACCATTGGAATCTGGGAGAGAGAGGAACCGATAAAGGGAATTCCGATTTCTGCTCCAATACAGTCCTGATAAAGACTCATCATACCGCAGTCTCCTATGATACCTTTGATTCCTGCCTCTTTTAAATGCCGGCATCCCTCTAAGATATTTTCCTTGATAGCATCGTTATAATCTAATAATTCTGCAAAGCCGCCTTTGATTACTTCATAGCGGATCGGATAAGAAAAGGATGCCGCATGTCCGGCATCCCCCGGGATTCTTGGAGTACTGGTGGAAAATACCAGCACTCCGATATATTGTCCGTAAAACGGATGACCTGTTTCTATTTTCATATTATGCTGCCGCCTTTTCTGCTACACTGCCTGCCGGTTCTTTGTCTATGAAGGTTCTGCCCCAGCCGGTAATCATTGCGATTAACATCATGATTCCAAGACCAATGCCATGGAAGGAGAATAATACGATCAGGTTCATGTTGAAGTTTACTGCTACTCCTGAGCTTGCGGCAAAAGTATATGCTAACATTGGAGCAAATCCATATGGAATCAGACACATTGCCACACAGGATACTGCATCCAAGATATTCGCACTACGATCTGGTGTAATGCCATGTTTTTCTGTCAGAAGGCGTTTTGCTACCGGACCTTCCATTAAGATAACAACGGAGTTACATACGGTAAGGATACATAACAGTACATCTACTGCTGCAACTACAAGCTCTGCTTTTCTTGGAGTATCTGCAACCTTTGTTACTTTTTCCAATAATACTTCAAATAAACCGCCGACTTCCAGAAGATGAACCAGTGACATCAAAAGCATTGCAAATACTACGGTATCCATCATTCCATTGATACCATCTACCAAAGTTCCACCTACGCTGAAGCTGTTCATATCAATGATTAAGATATCGGATACCGGAAGTAAACCGGATACAACACCAACTACCAGTCCTACTGCTACGGAAGCAGAAAGTGCTACTAACATATGTGTTCCTTTAATCATCATAAATATCAGTAATGCAGGAACCACTAACATAATCAGTCCTTTCGGGCTTGCTGCCACATCAGATGCAACAGTTGTTCCATCAAAAGTTGCAAAGCCTGCGATTACAAAAAGTACCAATGCGATAGCTGCACCGGCTAATGCATATTTCAAACGGGAGCGGACAACAGTTGGAACCGGTACATCCTGCGAATAAGCAGATGCAATAGTGGTATCAGATACCGGTGCAATGTTGTCTCCAAAGTATGCTGCACTGACGATTGCTCCTAAAATAAGTGGTGGGTATGCACCAAGGGAAACACCTACCGGATAAAGAATCGGTGCCAGTGACATAACAGTTCCAAGTGCAGTTCCTGTTGCAGTAGATAACACACTGCCACAAATAAAAATGATTGCCGGGAACAATGCTCCGGTTACTCCGATGGAAGTACAAAGCCAAGTCAGACCTTCAATCAGCCCGGTGGTTTTCATAATCTGTGCAACCATGCCTGCAAAAAATAAAATAATTACAATCATAATAACGGTCTTGTTAGCGATTCCGTCAATCAATGCTTCCGCACATTCTGCCGGTTTCTTTGCAAGCAGCAGTGCTAAAAACATACCGGCAAGGGTTGGTACCCAGAATGCCATCGGCAATGCCTTTCCACTCAAAGAGAGAAATAAGATTCCTCCTAACATCACTAAAAACGGTAACACTAATCCAAACATGCCGCCCCGGAATTCGAGGCGTTTTTCTTTTGTCTCTGTCATAATAAACATCCTCCTTATCATTACTCTTTCAACTACAATTCGAGAAATGTACCTTGCAAGTTTCCACATAAAAAGGAGCCCAAAAGCCATTTTTACCTGGCTTTGGACTCCTTCGTCGTTTCTGATGATAATGTATCATGCTTTCTTCTTTATTTCTGTAAATCAACTTACAAAACAACTATGTTTTTTTGTAAAACACATTACACTTTTATTTTGCATACAGCTCGTTTAACACTTCTCCAATAGAAGTAATGCCGTATTCTATCTGCTCCATGGATGGAACGGTAAAGTTTAACCGGAAAGAATGGGATTTGCTGTTATTCGTGATAAATACATCTCCTGAAATAATTGCAACCTTCTTCTCGCTGACTAACTTCTGTACCAGTTCATCAATGTCAATCTTACCTGAAGTATCAGTGCACCATACGAACATGCCGCCATCCGGTTCAATACATTTTATCTCTTTTGGAAGTTTTTCCCGGATTAATTTGCACATATATTCACTCTTTTTCGCATAAAAAGCGGATACCTCGGCAATGTGTTTCTTAATATTATAATTCTTATAATACTCATAAACTATCATCTGTGCAAGAATATTTGTATGGACATCGGTAAACTGTTTCAACAGTGTTCCACGATCAATGATCTTCTTATTGGCAATCATAAATCCTACACGAAGTCCCGGTGCCACAACCTTGGAAAAGCTGCCGGAATAACATACAATTCCTGCATCATCAAAGGATTTAAATGCCGGCACATGCTCGCCACGGAAACGCAGTTCACCGTAAGGATTATCTTCTATAATGATAATGTCATGCTTTTTGCAGACCTCATAAATTGCTTTTCTCCGCTCCAACGGCATCGTAAGTCCTGTGGGATTGGAAAAGTTTGGAATGAGATAAACTGCCTTAATGGGATTTGTTGCAATGGCTTCCTCCAACTGTTCCGGCAGCATGCCGCTGTCATCGCCTTTTACGCCAACCAGCTTTACATTATTGGCTTTTATGGCACTTAGAGAACCGATAAAAATAGTTTCATCACAGGCAATGGCATCTCCTTCATCACAAAAGATTTTCACAGCCATATCATTTGCCTGCTGCGCACCGGATGTAATCAGCACCGCATCTTCCTCTGTTCCAATGTTAAAATTCGTCTTAACATATTCTGCAATCTGTTCCCGCAATGGAGTATATCCTTCGCTGATGGAATACTGCAGTGCTGCAATCGGATTTTCTGTTAAAATCTTCTGGGTAATCTCTGCAATTTCTTTTTCCGGAAATGCTTCTTTGGCAGGATTTCCTCCGGACAATGCTACAATTCCATCTCCTACCATAAGCTTAAATAATTCACGGATAGCCGATGGTTTTAAAGTCTGTACTTTCTCTGAAAATTTATATTCCATAATAGTTCCTCCTCTATGAAGCTGCCCTTTTGACTGGGCATTTATCATCATTCTTCTATCATTATTTATAACGAATGACATTTCGAAGTGGTTTTCCCGCTTTGTAAGCTGCCATATTTTCTTCGTATAACTGTTTTAACCGTTTCACCCAGCTATCTCCTGCCCCCGCCTTGTGGGTCGTCAGGAAAACATTTGGTAAATCCCATAACTTTGACTCCTTGGGCAATGGCTCCACCTCAAAAACATCCAGTGCAGCGGCTGCAATCTCGCCTTCTTTCAATGCCCGGATTAAATCCTCTTCCACTACAATCGGTCCTCTTGCTGCATTTAAGAACATGGCATCCTTTTTCATTTTCCGGAATGCATCATAATTTATCATATGCCTGGTGGCATCATTCAAAGGCACTACAACGACGATGTAATCACATTCCGTAAGCAGCGTATCAAGCCCTTCCTTTGTATCAAAGAAATGATCCCAGTAAGGACAATCCTTATTATATAAACCATAGGTATATACTTCCATTTCAAAGGCTTTGGCACGTTTTCCGATTTCTACTGCAATTGCGCCATCTCCGATTAATCCTAATTTCTTTGTATACAAATCCTTTCCAACCACAGACATCCATGGATCCTGGTTAAAGGTAATCCACTCATGCCGTTTCTTAGCTTCCACGTATTCCTGCATTCTTCTGGAATACATCATCATCTTGCAGAACACATCCTCTGCAATAGAAACACTCATGTTTCCGGTTCCGTTGGCAAAGAGAATGCCACGCTTTTTCATTTCCTCCAAATCAGCTCCATCTACGCCTGCTGCCGGGGTCTGAATCCATTTCACCGATTGACACATATCTAAGAAATCCTTCTTTAACATATATGGATGAATATTAATCACTTCTGCTTCCTCCATTACCTGCGGATGTGCAAGCATTTCCTCATTGGAATAAAAATATGTTTCATCCGCCGCATCTTCCGGCCATAATCCTTTATATAACTCATGTGATACAATTTTCATGTTCCCATCTCCTTTCTGCCTCCCAATGTAACATGACCTGTCAGAAATTTCTGTAAACTGATTTATAAAAATTCTAAGAAATTTTGTAAAGTGCTTTACTTTCTTTTCCATACTTTGTCGTATATAATGTAGACATTCTGATACGAAAGAGGGATTTCACATGGGTGCTTTATCAAATGATGATATCTATCATGAAGATTTTTCCAGGCAGGTTACCAATCCCTGGGTAAAGCTTTCTCCGGATGAATGGGGAAGCCTTACGGAAGGACTGTATCCTACCCGGTTCGATAAAAATACGGTTATCTATCACCAGGGCGATATGCTGCGCTTTGCTTTTATCGTAAAAAGCGGCAGAGTCCGCCTCAGCTATTACAGCGAGGCCGGCGAAGAAAAGGGGATTCTGATTGCAGAAGAAAACTGCATGTTTGGAGAAGCAGCTGCTCTGCCGGGTTACCCGACCTATTATACGGCAACTGCAATCGTAGACTGTGAATTATATCTGGTTCCGATTCCAAAACTTATTTCTACGATTCCGACGGATTCAGATTTTGCGCTGAAATTAATTATGCTGATGGCTCGGAAAATGCGGATTTATTCTGCGCAGGAAATCGAGCTTTCCTTTACGGAAGCCTATACCAGAACCTGCCATGCCCTGCTTTATATTGCAGATGTCTATGGCAAACCTACCGACGAGGGAATTCTCATCCGTAACCGCTTTACCCATCAGGAGCTTGCCAATATGATTCATACCAGCCGGGTCAGTGTTGCCAATGTTTTCAGTGAACTGACGAAGTGCGGCATTATTGCCAAGCGGGATGGGCATTATATTATATTAAAACCGGATGAACTTTACGTTTAATTTTACATGCAAAAGAGGGATGAACAATGACTGGAATTATTATCTACAAGATTGAAACCTTTGTAATTATGATGCTGCTTGGTGTCCTTGCAGCCAGACTTCACATTTTAAAGAAAGATGGATTAAGTACCTTATCGGGGCTTCTGGTAAAAATTACTTTTCCCTGTCTGGGATTTGCCTTAATCTATGATGCGGATACTTCTCTTCTTGATTTTGCTGCTAACTGGAAATTTGTAGTCTTTGAACTGCTGTTGTCTGCATTTCTCCTAGTACTTGGTTTCCTCTCCATGAAGCTGATGCGCCTGCCGAATTCCACCCGGCAGATTCATATCATCCAGACCATGTTCGGAAATCAGGGTTTTATGAATATCCCGATTCTGCTTTCGATTTTCACCCATGGAGAAGCCAGTGTATACATTGCTATTTTCACACTGGTCGACCAGATTCTTCTCTGGTCATTAGGTGTGGTCATTATGTCTTCTTCTGACCCTGCCAACAAAAAAGTTTTATCCTTTAACACCTTAAAGAAAATTTTAAATCCAATGAACTTAAGCATGATTGCAGCTGTTCTTTTTACAACCTTCCATATTCATATTCCGGAAGTTCTTTCTTCTACAATAACTTCCGTTGGAAATGTAAGCTTCAGTCTCGCCCTGATTTTCCTTGGTGCAACCCTTTCTTATATTTCCTTAAAGAATCTCGACTATATTTATGATTATTTCTTCTTGGTAATTGTCAAAATGATTCTGATTCCGGTTGGTGTTGCAGCTGTAGTATCACATTTCCTTACTCCGACCGAGACAACAATTCTTACCTTAATGGCATGTATGCCAGCCATGTCCGCCATTCCGATGATGGCAGAAAACTACCATTCCGATGCGGAATTTGCTTCAAAGACCTGCTTTGTCATGACACTTTGCTCCGTCTTTACAATTCCGCTGGTCTTCTTCCTCTTAGAGCTTCTCGGCATCCATATCGGCTGATGATTTGTCTTCTTTCTGAAATATGCTATAATGAGCAGTGCCATCCCATAAAATAATAACCGGTTTTGCTTGCAAAACACCGGTTATTATTTTATGGGATGATAGTGCGAAGCACGTACATCTTGAAAATCTTTGATTTTCAAGATGCACTGCGTATTAACTTAATAGTGACTTATCAAATGCTTATTTTAACTTTAAGAAACCCTTCAGAAAGGAGTCTCCATGAGTATCTTATCCAACCTATCCAGTAAAAAACGTACCTTTGAAGTAGCAGAACCGGACCGGAAATACCTGGCACAGGGCATCTTCTTCATTGCCCTTGGAACCATTCTTATTTCCTGCATTACCGTTACAGAGCTTGATCTGATGCCTCGTTATCTGCTGCTGGCTGCCGGTATTATCCTTGGTATCTTCGGCTTTTTTCGATTATTGAAATTCCATAAAGACGCCAAAGCTTTCCGTGATTACGAACCTGCCTGGGACAAAGGCAGAGGCATGTATGACCGGTTTGCCAAAGAATATAACCAGTGGAACGAAGATGGAACTCCTCCGGTAAGCTGTGATGGTGATATTACCTATTTTCTGAAATTACAGCAGGAACGTCTTAAGGAAAAGGGACTTCATATGGAAAACCGTGTCATTCCGGGAAAGGGAAATACTTTTGGTACTGCCTGTCTCACCCACAAGAGTGCCTGGTATACCTCGGATACAACTTATGAAGAAATCCGCCATAAGTTCTCTTTTTCCAATGCTTCCGGCGAACTCTATTCCCGTGATACCGAGCAGGTTATGTATGAAACGATTGTACACAGCCCCAACGAACAGCAGCTTCCCTTTATTACCGCAACCTGTCCAAGCTGTGGTGCCGTTAATCTGGTTTCCAATCTGACGGAAGGCTGTCCTTACTGTGGTACGAAATTTCGCATGACGGATTTATTTCCCCGTGTCATGAATTTATCCTTTGTAATAAATCCATCCTCCAACCGGAATATGCAGGTATTTCACAATACCATTTTACTTACCATGCTGGCATTTTTTGCTGGATTCTTCCCATTCTTTCTCATTGGGAAACAGGAAATTCTTCCCCTGGCACTGTTCTCTGCTTATCTTGCCGCACTGATTGGGGGCGGATTCTTAGGCTTGCTGTTAGGAGATTTGCTGCTTCTTATGGGGCTTGGCAACCGAGATGGCATGAAACATATTTCGGCTTTTGGCTTTCTGCGTACAAAACGGAAGTTAAAGGATACGATGCTTCGTTATGATCCGAATTTCTCTTATGAAAAATTTGAAGGCCAGATGATTTCTCTTGTACGCATGGCGGTATTTTCCAATGACCCATCCACGCTTTCTTCCTATCGCGGTGGTACATTAGATGAGCGTTTCAAAGATATCATTGAAATGACTTATACCAGTGGCATGACACTGAGAAATCTGTCCATAGAAAACAATCAGCTGCATATGACCTTACGAACCTGGTGGATAAATTACAGCGAAAAAAATGGAAATATTTCGAAAACCGGTGACTGCATTGATGTCACTCTGTTGCGAAATATTTCCACTCCGGAACCACCTGGATTCTCCATCAGTTCCGTTATCTGTAATGGCTGCGGTGCCAGCTTTGATGCAGTACGGCAGCGGTATTGTCCATTCTGTCACAATGAATATCATATGGAAGATAAGACTTTTATTATCGAAGATATGAAATTAATCCGATAAACTATTCTTTTTCTTCAAAACCATGCTGCAGGAATTCGTTCCATGCAGCATTTGTTTTTTCTAATTCTTTTTTCTGCATGATTGCATTCCGGTCACTTAATATCGCAAGCATCTCATCTACAATTTCACCTTCCGGCAGATATTCATAGTGTGATAAATACCACAGCATCCGCTGTGCCGTAAAATCCGTATTCAGATTCCGGGTAATGACATCACAGAATTCTTCCGGATACCCCCGTTCCATCATGACATGATAAAGCTCTATACTCTTTTCCGACTTCGGTTTCATTTTCCATTCCTGCCCTTCGTCTCTTAGAATTCATATTTTAATATGGCACAATTCTTCACGCCAAATGCAGCATATTCTTCATTGGTCATTTCATAAAAATAGGACTGCACTACCCTTGATATGCCATTGTGTGCCACCAGAATATAAGTCTTACCGGAAGCGGTCACTTCATCTAAAAGGTTATAGATTCTCTGTGCCAGATGCAGCATGGATTCCCCGCCATCATATCTTGTGATAAACTGCCCCTTGGCAATCTTAAATTCTGCTCCGTCCCGCGGTGTGGATTCAAATCTGCCAAAGTTCTGCTCCTTTAAGCGAAGTTCTTCTCTTGCCGGGATTCCGGTGATTTCCGAAATATGCAATGCGGTATCTTTTGCACGGATTAATGGGGAATATAAGATTTCATCCGCTTTTATCCCCTCTTCTAAGATTTTCTTTCCGGTCTCGATTGCCTGCGTGTGTCCAAGCTCGGTCAGTGCAATATCAGTTGCTCCGCATATTTTATTTTCTACATTCCATATGGTCTGTCCGTGCCGGGCAAAATATACATATCCCATACTGTTTTCTCCCTACTTAATGCCTTATTTATGTTCTTCGTCATTTTAGCGGTTCACCGGAAAAATGTCAATTTTCATATGGCTAAACAAATTTGGGAAAATAATCAGTTTTCAATTCACTTATTATCTGAATATTTTTGACATATTTCCCATAAAGTAGTAAAATTATGGTAAATATTTAGATTTCCACTTTTGTTTTTACTGTTGCATAACGCAATTGGTGCCATAGTGCCATTGTATATAACGAAGGAGGAACGTTATGTTTGAGAATCTTAAAATTAAAGACCGTCTGGGGAAGGCATTCCGTATTATCGTGACAACCTGCTCCATCGCAGCTGTCCTTGGCGTGGTTATGCTGATTGTAACCATGACTCTGTATAAGAATGTCCTGAACAATTATGGTTTTTCACAGGGTGACATCGGCAAAGCAATGGTTGCCTTTACCGATACCAGATCTGCCACCCGTGCTATTATCGGATATGATGATGACAGTCTGATTAGTCAGATGTCCGATACCCATGATGAAAGAAAGGCCACTTTTGAACAGTATTGGGAAATCGTAGATGAAGTTACTACTACCAGCAAAGAGCAGGAAATCTATGATTCCATTGATGCCAAGCTGGAAAATTACTGGGCTACTGAACAGAAAGCAATTGATACCGGCAAAACAACTGACCCGGGTCAGAGTGCAAAAGCCCAGAATATAATGGTTGATGAAGTAGCCCCATTATATGATGAAATCTATTCCGGAATGAGGGACTTGATGGATACCAAAGTAACAGAAGGAGATCATTTAGCAGATACACTTTCTGTTGTTTCCCTTATTTTTATCATTATCATTGCTGTAATTATTGTTGTATCCATCCTTGTTTCTTCCAAGATGGGAGCTTCCATTGCAAAGGGAATTTCAAAACCTTTAGTAGCCCTGGAAAATCGTCTTATCACTTTTGCACAGGGTAATTTACATGACCCGTTCCCGGAGGTGAAATCCAAAGATGAAGTTGCAAGTATTGTAGCCACTTCTACTGAAATGGCTGAAACACTGAACGCAGTCATTACTGATGTAGGTGTTCTGATGGAGGGCATGGCAAATGGTGATTACACCATTCAGTCCGAGTATCCGGATAAATATGTCGGTGACTTCGAACAGTTACTGACCGCAATGCGTGGCATGCGTGATGCAATGGTACATACTATCCAGATGATTGGAGAAGCTTCTTCCCAGGTTTCTGCCGGTTCCATGAACCTTGCAGAATCTTCCCAGAGTATGGCAGAAGGTGCTACTGAGCAGGCCGGTGCCGTACAGCAGCTTCAGGCAACTATTACCGATATTACAAGTAACATTGAACAGTCCGCTGATCAGGCTCAGGTTGCTTATGATCAGGCAAAACAGTATGCTGCTGAAGCAGAAAACAGCAGTGCTGAAATGAAAGCCATGGTTGATGCTATGGCACGTATTGATGAAACTTCCAAGAAGATTGGAAATATTATTTCTGAAATCGAAGATATTGCTTCCCAGACCAACTTACTTTCTCTGAATGCTTCTATCGAGGCTGCAAGAGCCGGTGAAGCAGGACGTGGATTCGCCGTCGTTGCTGACCAGATTCGTCAGCTTGCAGAGCAGACAACCAAATCTGCTGTAGATACCAGAGACTTAATTGAAGGTGCCCTTCAGGAGATTGCTGAAGGTAATGCTGCTGCAGACCATGCTGCTGAATCTATCGGAAACGTTGTAAATGGTATCCAGCAGATTGCAGAATCTTCCAAGAACATCAGTGATGTTGCTAAGACTCAGGCAAATGCCATGGATCAGGCAGAACAGGGTGTAAACCAGATTTCTGAGGTAGTTCAGTCCAACTCCGCATCCGCAGAAGAGACCTCCGCTACCAGCCAGGAGTTATCTGCACAGGCAACTTCCTTAGATGAACTTGTTGGAAAATTCATCTTACCGGAAGACACTGAACAGTAAAATATACCAAAGCCCATGAAATCATAAAACAACTTTGATTCCATGGGCTTTTCTTTTATTCCAATTTCTTTATTTCAATTTTCCCTGCTCTTCTGCCAGGCTTCGCAATTCTTTATTTAACATATTATAAGGTCCAAAATTCTCGCAGGTACAGATACAGGTTTCACAGCCTGCAAGTATTTTCTTAGCTTCTTCCAGTTGCGCTTCTTCCATGGGATAAAATGCTTTTGCCATAATAACTTCAGATGCCAGTGCCGATGCTATGGGATATTCTACATCATTTTCAAATAAGATTCCCGCTGCAAATGGAATATGCTCTCTCTGCAATCTGTAATAGACCGGAATTGCAGAACCACCGCCTCCGATTACAAATACTTTCGGAGCATTCTTATTTCCCGGCATCTGCATAATTCCAAGCACAGAATCAAAATTCTTTTCCTCGATGCCATAGAGTTTCTGCACCAGTGTCCCCTGAAAGATTTCCTCCGGTGTCCCAATGCGGCTGACGGTGGTTCCATCTACACAGGCGACCATATCCGATACCTTCTGCACCAGATCCAGCTCATGCAGTGACATAATTACTGCTATGTTCCGTTCCCTTGCCAGCTTCCGGATGCTGTTTAAAATATCAAGCTTATAGCGGATATCCAGATAGGATGTGGGTTCGTCCAGCACCAGAATTGCGGTATCCTGGCAGATGGCTCTCGCCAACATAACACGCTGTCTCTGTCCGTCACTGATTCTTGTAAAAGGCTGCTCTGCCACCTCTTCGGCATGAACCATGGCGATTGCTTCATCCACCAGTTTCCAGTCCTGCTTATCTAAGATTCCAAGTCTTCCGGTATAGGGATATCGTCCGGTTGCAACCACATCCCGGCAGGACATCAGCTCCGGATGAATATGCTCCGTCATTACCATAGAAAGACTCTTTGCGATTTCTGGCTCTTTCATTTCCGAGGTTGCTTTCCCGTTCAGGTATACTACACCTCCAAGGGATTTCAACTGCTTTACAATACTCTTTAGAATCGTAGATTTACCGGAACCATTTGGTCCGATCAGGGTCAAAACTTTTCCCGGCTCTGCCATTAGATTGACATCCGAAAGAATAACCTTTTTCCCATATCCAACAGTAAATTTCTCTGTTACAAGTCCCTGCCTTTTCTCCTCAATGGACTTCATTTTTCCTGCCATCTGTTTTTGCTCTTCAAACTCTGCTTTTCCTGTTATTGGCTCTTTCTCTGTCATCCCCGCTCCTCCTGTCTGCGCAGCATCATAACAATTACCACCGGAACTAAAAAGACCGCTGTCACTGTACTGATACTTACTTCTGTCGGTGCAAAGAGTGTCCGGGCAATTCCATCACAAAACAGTGTCACTACCGCTCCCCCCAGAAAGCAGCCCGGTATCAGCACCAGTGGCTTTGCGGTTCCTGTGGCGGATTTTATCAGATGAGGCACTGCAATTCCCACAAAGGAAATCGGCCCTGCAAAAGCGGTTACACAAGCTGATAATAAGCTGGATAACAGAATCAGGCTGACCCTGAGCACCGTTATATTAACTCCCATATTTCTGGCATACGTCTCTCCCATCTGATAGGCACCAATGGGTTTTGCAAGAAACATTGCCGCAAGAAAGGACAGTAAGGTCAAAATAAATATCATAAGGATATTGGACCAGTTCATGCCGGAGAAGCTGCCCTGGGACCAGTTGTGTAAATTTACGATATTCGAATCATCCGCAAAAGTAACACAGATGTCTGTAATTGCCGAGCAGATATATCCGATTAGAATTCCGCATACAATCAGAAGTGACATTCTATGTACTCTCATGGAAATTAAAAGTACAAATCCCATTGCAAGGAGCGAGCCGATAAAGGCTGCTGCTACCATACCAAAAGAGCTGATGTTAATTCCTCTTCCTAAAAGATAAATCATCGTCAGTGCTACCATAAGCTTTGCACCGGAAGAAATTCCAAGCACATACGGTCCTGCGATTGGATTTCCAAAAAAAGTCTGCAGTAAAAATCCGGAAATCGACAAGGCTCCACCCAGCATGACAGCAGCAAGAATCCGCGGCAGTCTGATGTCCCAGATAATATGATAAGCGGTACCTTCTTCTGTCTGTTTCAGTAAAATATTCCAAAGCTCATCCCATGAAATCGAAATACTTCCGGAGCCAATATTCCAAAGAATTAATCCCACCAGCAATATAAAAATTGTTATAAAAGAGACTGCATACCGCTTCATTTTCTCTTACCTCAGCTTCTTTAAATATCCTGCTTCTTCTATCTCTGTATCATTAAAAATCGTGTTCAAATCTTCCATAAAATCTCCGATTGCAGTGGATTTCTGGAAGAAATTATTTGTGGTACAATAAACATTTCCATCCTGTACTGCCTTAAAATCTGCAAACAGTGCATTCTTCTGTTTCAGTTCCTCCAACGTACTGATTTCGCCCTCGATTGTACTGTTATATATTAAGATATCGGCATCCTTTGCATCCGCATAGAAATCCTCCATCTGTATGTTCATTGTGGAAAGTGCATTTTCCTCTTCGCCTGCCAGCTGTTCCGGCACATAGGTTCCACCGGAAAGGGCAATCATCTGTGCCACATAATCATTTGATTTTCGAACACTGATGGTTCCGTTTGCTGTTACACTGAAAAATGCTACTGTTACATTGCAGCTTTCTTTCTCCATAATCGGCTCTAATTTTTCTAATTCTGCCTCATAGAAAGAATCTGCTTCCTCTTCTTTCTCAAATAATACTCCATACAAGCGAATCCATTCCAGTCTGCCCAATGGGTGTGATTCATAGCTGGAACGTTCCACCAGTACAGGAATTCCAAGTTCTTCTAACTTTTCCTTTACTTCCGGGTTATGATAAATCATTGTATTTTCAATTGCCAGATTGCAGCCTTCATCCAAAATCAGCTCATAGTCCGGAGCACTGTATTTCCCTGCATATAAAATGTCTCCTGCCTCCATGGCTTCTCTGGCTTCTTCTACATACCAGCCATCTTCCTTCGTTCCGGAAAGCCGGATATCCGACATGGCATCAATCTGCCGTACCAAATCCATAACAGAAGTAGAGACCAGATATGTTTTATCCAGCGGCTGTTTTAAAACCGTAACATCCTCCGGAATATTCTGCGGCACTGCCGCTCCCTCCGGAATAAGCAAAAAACGACCGTCATCCACGATCGTAATCATTTTGTACTTGCCATATTCATCTACACTATACTGCGTTGCATAATTTAATTCCATACTCCCGGTCTTACTGAGAGAATTAAAATCTACGGTATCTGCTTTTTTCTCCTGCTTCTTTGTACCACAGGCACAAAGAGTCAGAAGAAGCATACAGATAACGCTTACTAACATCATTCGTTTTTTCTGCATTTTATTTTACCAGTTTAAAATTCAATGTATATTCGATTTCATGAGGTGTGCTCATTGCAGTAGTATCGCCCACTACCGCAATGTCACAGTCAAAACCGGATACCGGAATTGTAAAGGTTGAATTTCCGCCCTTGTTCTCATTGAGATACTTCGTTCCATCTACTAACATGTAGTCATAGTTTGGACTGCTCCATACAACGGTTGCAGTAATTTTTCCATCTTTTATCACAACCTTTGCCGGTGAATCCACCGTTGCTCTTCCGGTTCCGCCCCCTAAAGTTACTTCTGCCTCATAAGAGCCATCAGCTAATTTTTTTTTTCAGGATTAGAAACAGATACTTTGTGGTCGTACCATTTTCCCTTTGTTCCGATTAATGCAAGGTCAAATTCTTCATCCACTGCAGGAACCGGAACATCAAAGCCGTATACTTCTTCGCTGGTTCCATCACTGTATTCTACCGTATCTGTGGTCGGCTCAAGAAGTTCTGCTCCATCTTTCTGTGCATCTGCTGCTGTTCCTAAGAATAAATTTACAATGTTCTTAGATGTAAGTGTAATATGTGCAGTCATTTTTCCATCTTTTACCGTAAGCTCTGCCTTGCCTTCTTTTGCTTCATTTACATGAAACATTGAGCTGTCTGTATTGAAATCTACGGTATAAGTTCCATCCTCTAAAGTTGTAGCGGAGTTGGAACCACCTGCTGTTGCAAGTGGCTCTGCCTCTAAAGCAGCCTTTGTATGTGCTACATAAATATCCTGAACTGCTTCGATTCTTCCAAGACCTTCAATCTGTGTATCCACACTGTCAAATGCTTTGGATGCTTCAAACTGGCTCTTCCAGGAATCTTCATCGTCTCCAGCCATATCGTTGTTTGCATGGTCTCCGGCAACAACCATTAACGGACGAAGGATTACTTTTTTGTATCCTGCTTCTTTTACTTTTTCAATAACTGCTTCACATGCAGTATCTTCCGGTTCGCCTTCTACAGTTCCGACAAATGCATTTTTGTAATTCAGTTTTTCTAACTGGGTCTGCATCTGGTCGTAAGTTACATTTGCTGTATGGGAAGTACCATGTCCCATAAATACAAATGCTGTTCCGTCTTCTGCTGCAGCATCCATGCTGTCATATCCTGCAAGTTTAACTGCTTCTGCTGTAATTGCTTCTGCAACGGCAGCCTTATCTTCGTTAATTACAGTTGCATCGCTTCCAACTTCACCTAACAGAGGTTCTGCGATACGGACTGTTTCAAATTTATCCTGATACTTCTCAATTGCTTCTACCAGTTCATCATATTCTGCACCATGCATTAAGTGGGTCGGCTGTACCACAAGATTCTTAACGCCATTGTCTACTGCACGCTCTAATGCCTGATCCATGTTATCGATTTTCTCATCATCACGGGCCTGTACATGGTTAATAATAATCTGTGCTGTAAATGCTCTTCTTACAGACCAGTCAGGATTTGCTTCCTGTAATGCTTTTTCAATGCCGCCGATATCTGTTGCGCGGCTGTCATTAAAGGATGTACCAAAGCTTACTACTAAAAGCTCATTCTCTCCAATATCATCCTGATTTAAAGGATCATCCTTTGATGCATCTCCGGTATCTCTTCCAAAGTAATCCGGGTCTGCATTTTCTCCGGATACCAGTTCCTTCTGAGCATCTGTCAGTGCATCCCATGCTTCTTTTGCTGCCTTACACTGTGCATCTGTCTCATCAGTTCTTTCCTGCACATAAATTGCATCAATCAATGCTGCTACCTCATCTGCCTTTGCCTGATCATCCTTTTCATCTTCTGTCGAAACAGCTTCTGTTGTTTCAGTTGTCCCTGTTGTTTTCTTATCACCACATCCCGCAAACATGGTTGCAGCCATAGTAAGTGTAAGAACTACAGTCAATGCTTTCTTTTTCATTTTTTTCTCCTTTTCTCATGTTCTGGTTTCACTTACACATGAAAAAACTCCGTTCCATATTGCTATGAACGAAGTAAATGACATACGAACTACGAGAAATACGCTTTACGGATTTCCCTTATTACGAAGCAGTACAGCCAATTACTCGTGACCCGGAATCTCTTCCCGTACCAGATAAACGGCAGGTTTCCTGACTCAAAGATTAACGCTCCGTAATCACCTTCCCAATGTCTGTGCATCAGTGGCGCTTTTAAAAGCCTGACTACGTTACTCCCTTCTTACAGTGACGAGTTCGTACAGGATTTACACCTGTTTCCCTTTTACCCTGCATATGAATGAATTTCATTGCAGGCACCGGTTATCTTTCTATGAAATCGCTACTATACTAACACACTTTTTATTTTTTCACAAGCCATAGTTCACCCTGCCTCAACAAAACCCTCAACAAAATTCACCCTTAAAAGTTCTCTAGCCTTTCAGCCGGTGGGTCAGTACCTTCATAATGGCATCATAATGTTCTGCCTGATGGGGATACGTGCAGTTGGTACAAATCTTAAGTTTTCTGCCATTTGTCTCTTTATATTCCGGTGTTCCCGGGCAATGCTCCATTTCATACATCGGGCAGTAGCAGAACATACAATTGATCTGCTCAATGCCTCTATGGCAGGGATAATAAGCGCATGCACGATTCTCGAAAAAGCGGCTGCTGTTATGCACCGGCTCGTCTTTGGTCTTTACAATCACGATGGTAAAATATCCGCTGTTTTCCGGTATGTTATCCACACCGGAAAAGACTTTTTCTTCCTCTTTTCCACAATCGGAAACACTATACACTTCTAACGGGCGGATGGTGCTTTCCTTTTGCAGCATTTCTTTTAACTGCTTCAGCTTCCTTCCGGACTTCATATAGATTCTGGTGCCGGAAAATTGTCTGGATTCTTCTATCTCATAGGAACCTGGAATAATATGAATCTGCTCTTCCTTTTCTCCCAGCGAAATGCCAAGTCTTGCTGCCACTGCACAAAAAGACGGTACCCCGCTGACCATTTCCGTATGTCCACCATGCTCTTCGATTTTCTGTGAAAGATAAGTATAGGTGGAATAAATTGCCGGATCCCCCAACGTTAAAAAGGCAACCTTTTCTCCCTTTGCAAGATATGCTTCTATATTTTCGCATATCTTATCATGGGCTTCTTCTAACTTTTTCTCATCTCTGGTCATGGGAAAATTCCATGCCACAAGCTGATGCTTCCGTATGTCCGGCACCAGTTTTTCTACAATCTGAAAAGCATTACACTCTTCTATCGGTTCGGACGGCACTACTATGGTATCGCAGCATTCTATCACCTGAACCGCTTTATGGGTCAAAAGCTCCGGTTCTCCCGGTCCTACTCCAATCCCATATAAAATTCCACCCTGTGCTTTTTCTTTCTGCATCTTTATTCCTCTTACTTCAAATTATCTTTTATTTCATTTTATCTTTTACTTCAATTTATCCTTTTACTTCAATTTCGATTGCTGATACCATCCTGCCTGCCGATAAAAATGCTCCACAAAAGAAGGATTGGACGGATAATAAAGATGAGGAAATCCCCACCAGTGATTTTCTCCCTCCCAGACACATTCCCAGCTTCTGTTTCCGGTCGGTTTCTTTGCCACGCAGTCCGTTCCATTTTCCGTACTGTCAAAATAATGGAATTCGTGTCCCCGGATTCCTTCTTTTTCCGGCAGGAAATGACTCTCTTTCTCGGTAAGTTCCACATAGCCAAAGCGTACCAGCTTTCCCCGGTAATCCGCATCCGCATCAATTACACCTGCCATGGAATATTGTCTGCCTTCCATATCCTTCAGTGATTTATGAAGATAAAGAAATCCCCCACATTCTGCCAGTGACGGAAGTCCGCCCCGGATAGCTTCCCGGATGGCTGTCTTCATGCTGTCATTTTCGGATAATTCCTTTGCAAAAAGTTCCGGATATCCGCCGCCTAACAGCAGTCCGCTGATATGCTCCGGCAGCTTCTTATCATGCAACGGCGAAAACGGCACCAGTTCAAATCCCATTTTGGAAAGCAGTTTCAGATTCTCCTGATAATAAAAACAGAAGGCTTCATCTTTTGCGATGGCAAGGCGGAGTTTCTTTTCGTAGCTATCATTTTCTTTGGTATCGGTTCTCTGAAATACCATATCATTTTCATAGATATCTGCTCTCTGAGATGTCACTTTATCTTTGTTATCATCGTCTCTTTGGGATGCTGCATCCTTTTCTCCGGCTCCCCCAATTGCTAAAATCCGCTCTAAGGATACCGTTTCTTTTAAGCTGGCTGCCCTGCGGCATACCTGTTCTTTTAAATCACGCTTTTCTTCCGGGAGTTTTAATCCTAAGTGGCGGCTCTCCAGATGAAGTTCTTTCTGTTCCGTAAAATAGCCCAGCACTTCTATGGATAATTCACTTTCGATTAACGCCTTTAAGGAAGCATAGAACATTTTAGTTACCCGGTTTAGTATCACGCCCTTTATGATTCCGGCTCTGTCATAAGATAAAAGCCCCTGTATCAGCGGAAGTATCGTTCTTCCCATGCCATGTGCATCAATTACCAGAATCACCGGCAGAGAAACAGACTTTGCCAGATGATAGGTGGAACCTTCTTCTAAAATTCCGCCAAGCCCGTCATAAAGTCCCATGACACCTTCTACTACCGCAAATGCATCTTCCGGTGTCTCTTCTATAAAAAGCTCTTTTGTCTTTGCTTCGCCGGTAAAATAAGTATCCAGATTTCCGCCCGGCACGCCTAAAATCGTACGGTGAAACATCGGGTCTATATAATCCGGTCCGCATTTAAATGCGCAGACATTCACTCCTGCTTCTTTTAAGGCTTCGATTAACGCACAGGTAATCAGTGTCTTTCCATTGCCGCTTTTCGGTGCTGCAAGAACTACTCCTTTACGCTTCTGCATCCGCTTCTCCTCCCTGCAAATCAAAGGAACATATCATAACCGGATTTTCTGCCTTTGGCATATAATAAGAACCCAGCTCATGATAACGGCTGACCTGCATCTGAATCAGTTCAAAATTGCAGACCGAAAACCGCTCTTTTACCTGCTTGAATTCTGCCACCGTCTCAAGGCTTATGGCATTCATGACAACTCTTATTCTCTTCTTTTTCGCTGCCAGTACCTCTAAAATTTCCATCAGGTGTCCACCGCTTCCCCCGATGAAAACATGGGTTGGCTCCTCTAATCCATTTAATGCCTCTGGTGCCGTTCCCCGGATAATTTCCATATTCGATACCTGAAACTTCTCTTTATTCTGTGCCAGAAGGGCTACCGCTTCTTCCTTCTTTTCAATGGCATAGACTTTGATTCCTTTGGATAAATGTGCTGCTTCCACAGCAATCGAGCCCGTTCCGCTTCCAATATCATAAAGCACCGAATTTTCCTGAAGCCGCAGGCTGCAAAGGCTGACCTGACGCACTTCTCCTTTGGTCATCGGAACTTTTCCACGAATAAATGCTTCATCCGGGATTCCCGGAGATATAGTTATTGCCGCTTCCTGCTCCCCGCGCGCTCCCTGCACTTCACTCACTTTCTGTATTCCCTGCTCCTCACACGCTTCCTTCACTTCATGTTCTTCCTGCTCTATCATGACAACATACAATCCTTCCTGTTCTGTCTCCCTGCACTCTTCCGGCGTAAGCTCCATCAGCTTCTGCTGCGGATAGGATAACTGGTATCCCACTGTAATTCTGCAATCCTCTTTATCCGAAAAAAGTGCTCCTAATTTCCGGATATCTTTTGCTCCGGATACCAAAAGAAACAGCCGTCCATTCTCCTGCAGCCTGCGCAGCACTTCTGACTGCCAGCCATCCGTGTCTGTTTTGCCATGTATACTGTAAATTCCGGCATTTTCCCAGCTTACGCCACAGGCTGCCGCCATCATCTGAATGGAAGAAATGCCCGGAATGCTTTGCAGGGTTCCATGAAGTACCCCCTTTTGCAGTGCTTCTTCCAGACACATTCTCACCTTGCCCCAGCCACTGTAAAAGCCAATATCCCCGGAAAAAAGGATGACTACTTTCAGCTTTTCATGTACAGCATACTGTCTGCTCTTTTCCTCAAGCCAGCTGAGAATTTTATCCGGCAGATAAAGTGCCTCTTTCTCAAGCTTTGGTGTCACTGCCTCTATCAGACGTTGTGCGCCTAATACAAGGTCCGCTTCTGCCAATGCTTCCTTTAACCGGACGGTCATCATATCCCCAGCCCCCGGTCCAATTCCTGCCAGCGTAATCGTAAGCTCCGCCGGTCTCAGGGAAAGATTTACTCCTGTTAATGCTTCTATTTTCTCACAGACTGCATCAAAGGAAAGTCCGTCTTCTTCCTCTGCTGCTTCCCGGCGGATAACAAAAAGCGGAATATGATTTTTTAAAGCCGCTTCTTTTTTCTCTAAAAAGCCTCCGGTAATGCCGCCCTGCTTTGTCACCATACATTTTATCTCATACTGATGTATCAGCGCATCATTCAATTCTTCGGAAAAAGGTCCCTGCAGCGCCAGAATCTGCTGTGGCAGAATTCCCTCCCTCCGGCAGATTTCAAGGCTTTCCATGCCCGGCAGTACCCGGACATAAAGACGTTTTTTTACTTCTTCGGATGCGGTATATACGGAAAGTTCCTTGCTTCCTGTGGTAAGAAGAATGTTTCCCTTGATTTCCTTTAATGCTTCTGCACAGGCTTCATTACTGTCAAAAAAACGAAGTCCCGCTTCTTCTGCCGCATGGATGCTCCTCTTCAGCCGTAAGTAGATGACCTTAAGCCCATCCGCTTTCATCCCGGCAACGCAGCTCTTTATGGTTCTGGTCACTTCCACCGCATAAGGATGGGTGGCATCGATTACAAGGTCAAAGGATTCTTTTCTTAGAAATTCTGACATTGCTTCTTTGGAAAGACGTCCTTCCTGAATCTTCACCTTCGGATGTTCCTTCATGACCAGCTTGCCATAATCGGTTGCTACCGATACCGTGTGTGCTATGCCTGCTGCCGCCATCAGTTCCGATAATTTTCTTCCTTCTGTTGTCCCTGAAAAAATAATTATTTTTTTCATTGTTCTATCTTATAGCCTCTTGGTGTGATTAATTTTCCATCCTGAATTCTGGTTCTGGAATTTCCAATAAAAACGGTCGTAAACATATTTACTGTTTTATTCTGCAATTCTTCTAAGGTACAGGTAACTGTGCTTTCTCCGTCTCTCCCGATATTTTGCACATAACCGCATGCGCGCTCCGGTTCTATCTCCTGAAGCAGAATCTTGCATGCTCTTTCCAAATAGTCTGCACGTTTCCGGCTGGACGGATTATAAAGTGCAATAGCAAAATCTCCCCTCGCTGCCATAATGAGCCTCTTTTCGATTAACTCCCATGGCGTCATAAGGTCACTGAGACTGATGACACAGTAGTCATGATTTAATGGTGCTCCAAGAACCGCTGCCCCGCTGTTGGCTGCGGTAATTCCCGGTATCGCTTCCAGTGAAATCGTCGGATATTCTTTTCCAATTTCATACATCAGTGATGCCATTCCATAGACACCGGCATCGCCGCTGCATACCATTGCCACACTTTTGCCTTTTTCCGCTTCCTCAAAGCATATTCTGCAGCGTTTTTCTTCCTGCCGCATCGGTGTGGAAAGAAATTCCTTATTCCGGAAACGTTCTCCTAACAAATCAAGGTATACGGTATATCCGATGATTACGTCCACCTGTTCTAATACTTCGATGGCTCTGCCTGTCATCATCTCTTCATTTCCCGGTCCCATTCCAACAATCCATATTTTATTCTTCATATAAAGTCAGTCTCCAATCTTCTTTTGCTATTGCAAGTGTCATTCCATTTTCTGCTCTTTTCTTAAGCACCAGCCTTCCGTTGTCCCGGCAGGCTGCTATGGCTGCCCGCTCGCAGACATTGTCTACGCCCACCTGACTTGCCACGAATGCCGATGCATCAAAGGTACCCGGCACCCTGCTTAAGGTCTCTGCATCAAAGACAAGAAATGGAATGCCATGTTCTGCCGCAAGTTTTAGAATTGCCTTTTCATCCTTCTTTTTATCAATGGAAGCAATTGCCCGTATCTGTTTCCAGTCTACTCCTGCTTCCTTTAAACAGCTTTCTGCAAATATCTTAAGCTCCCGCTCTTCTTTATCCCTTCTGCATCCGATTCCAAGAATATATTCTTTGGGGATTAAGGTCAATAATGCTTCCGTTTTCTGTCCATCCTCTGGTGTACCGATTGCCACATCCACTTTGGTGGCATATTCCGGGGCAATTGCCATGGAAAGCTTCTTTTTTTCCAGCACCTTTGCAGAAACCTTTTTAATGCCTTCTTTCTGATCAATGGATAGGTCATGCTTTTTTGCAAATACATCTATAGCAAAAGCATTATTAATGTCGGTCGCTGTGGTAATTACCGGAACCGCTCCCAATAACTCCGCCAGTTGCAGTGCAATCTCATTTGCACCTCCTACATGCCCGGATAATAGAGGAATGATATAATTGCCTGCCTCATCCACTACCAGCACCGGACTATCTGTCAGCTTGTCCTTAAGAAATGGGGCAATTGTCCGCACTGCAATTCCACATGCTCCGATAAAAAGAATGGCATTTCTGAAAGAGAACTGCTCCTTTGTCCACGCGTTCAGATTTCCTGCCTGATTCCTGCCACTATATGTATGAATTTCATAGGGAAGCTGCTGTTCTTTGGAAAGTCCTTTTATCTTTTCGGCAAGCTTTGCTCCCTTTTCCGTAAAGCTGATGACACTCAATCTCAATGACTGCATTTTCTTTCCGCCTTCTTATGATTTTTTTGCTGCCCGGAATTCTGTGGAGAAATCTTCTGCATACAATCTGGATTTGCTGTACCCGCTCTTGTTAATGACATCTCCAACGAGAACCAGTGCAGTTTTGGTAATTCCATGTTCTGCCGCTGTCTGTGCCAATGTTTCTATGGTGCAGATATATATTTCTTCCTCCGGCCAGCTTACCTTATAAGCCAGTGCCGCAGTGGTATCTTTCGAATAGCCGCCTTTTATCAGACGTTCGGATAACTTTTCCAACATTCCGGTGCTTAAATAAACTGCCATGGAACACTGATGAGCCGCAAATGCTTCGATGCTTTCCTTCTCCGGAACTGCAGTCCGCCCTTCCATTCTGGTAATGATAAGGGACTGGGAAATATCCGGCAAGGTATACTCCAGATTCATGGCTGCCGCTGCTCCAAAGCATGCACTTACTCCCGGTGTGGAATCATAGGCTATCTTTCTTACATCCAGCTCCTGCATCTGCTCCTGCACCGCTCCATATATGCTTGGTTCTCCGGTATGCAGCCGCACCACATCTTTTCCTTCCTGCTCTGCCTCTACCATAACTGCAAGGACTTCTTCCAATGTCATCACTGCACTGTTATATACCTGACAGTCTGCTTTGGCATAGTCCAAAAGCTTGGGATTTACCAGTGAACCGGCATAGATAATCACATCCGCTTTTTCTAAAAGATGCATTCCTCTTACGGTAATCAAATCCGGTGCTCCGCACCCTGCTCCAACAAAATGAATCATTCCTTTTCCTCCAACAGTTCTTTTAATAATGACTCCGCTCCCGGTGTTACTCCTAAGAGTCCGATATCATTACTATAAACCATACATTCTATTTCAAGTCCATCTCCGGCACGATGCATTAGATGGTCTTTAATTTTTTCCATGACATGTTCCATGGCAGGCTCTAAAAGTCCGGCTTTTTTAATCCGGTCTACGGCATCCTCGGTACCAATGCAGTCTAATATTTCCCGAAGCAGTGTCACTTCTGCGCCTGCCCGGATTGCTGCCGCCGCCAGAAGTTCCATCCGGCAGTCTGCCTCTTTGGAATGGGTATTCATAATGCCTCCGGATACCTTTATCAGCTTTCCGATATGTCCGGTTAAGAGCATTTTGGAAAATCCAAGTTCTTTTACCATATCGATGGTCTGTCCGATAAAGTTACTGCATTTTACACTGCGCTCCAAATCATAACCATAGGTCCGCTTCATAAATTCCAAGCCGTAGTTGCCCGGTGATATGGCAACAATGGAATGACCTTCAGCCCGTTTCTGTTTCAGTTCCACCGCTATGGTATCTAACAATGCTTTATCACTCATAGGCTCCACAATACCGCTGGTTCCAAGTATCGAGATTCCGCCCTTTATTCCAAGTCTCGGATTAAAGGTCTGCGTTGCAAGATGTTCTCCTTCCGGCACCGAAATTATGACTTTAATTCCGCCCTGAAAATCAAATAAATGACAGACCTCTGATACTTCTTTTGTAATCATCTGTCGTGGTACCGTATTAATTGCGGCATTTCCTACCGGCTGGTCTAATCCCGGCCGTGTAACTCTTCCGACTCCGATACCGCCATCTATTTCTATCTGATTGTTATTTTCTTCACAAATGCTCACCGTGGCATAAATCCATGCTCCTGTTGTTACATCCGGGTCATCCCCGCCGTCCTTCTGTACCGCACAGGAAACTTCTGTTTCCTGAATTTTAATATGCTCCACCTTTGCATGGTAGGGAATTCCCTTTGGTGTCTCAATGGTAATCTCTGTTTTTCTTCTTCCACTCAGCAGCATATAGACTGCTGCTTTTGCTGCGGCTGCGGCACAGCTTCCGGAGGTAAACCCGTATTGCATTTTTCTTTCCCCCTGATTTTACTATCGTCTTAACTGATACAAGATTGCATTGCAGATAGCTGCGGCAACATTGCTTCCGCCCTTTCTGCCCCGGTTAATGATATAAGGTACTTCCGTTTCCATAATCAGTTCTTTCGCCGGAACAACATTTACAAATCCTACCGGAACTCCGATAATAAATGCCGGCTGATAGCGTCCCTCTGTTATCATTTTGTGAAGTTCGATTAACGCCGTCGGTGCATTTCCCACTGCAAAGATAACCGGCTTTTCAATGGCTGCAGCTTTCTCCATACTGATGGTTGCTCTTGTTACCTGCCGCTCTTTGGCAAGCTGTGCCACATCCGGGTCTGCCATAAAGCAATGGGCTTCTCCACCAAATGATGCCAGTATTTTCTTATTGATTCCGGCAAGTGCCATGTTGGTATCCGTTACAATATCGGCGCCCTTAAGAATCAGTTCTTTTGCGATTTCTACTGCATGGTCAGAATAACACATTGTCTCTGCATAATCAAAATCTGCGCTGGTATGTATCACACGCTTGGTAACAGGTTCCTGCTCCTTGGGCAATACAATATGACGCTTTTCTAATTCCTCTGAAATAATCTCAAAGCTGCGTTTTTCTATCTCTCCCGGCAATACAAATTCGATTGGATTCATTTCCCCATCACCTTTCTTAATGTGCTTATCAGACGCTCATTCTCTGCCTGTCCTCTTACTGCAATCCGATAATACCCTTTCGACAGGCCTCTGTAATTTCCACAGTCCCGAATCAAAATCTGCTTTTTTAAAAGCAGCTCATACAACGGCAGTTCTGTGTAAAATAAAAGGAAATCTGCCCGGGACGGATACACCCGGAAACCTAAGGATGTCAGTTCCTTTATCAAAAAGCTCCGCTGCTCTTTTATGAGTTTCCTGCTTTTCTCGATAAATTCCGTTTCTTTTGCTGCGGCACATCCTGCCATCTGGGCAAATACCGATAAGTTCCATTCCGGAAGCTGTCTTGCAATCTTCTGACAGACTTCCCTGTTCCGGCAGATAAGATAACCCAGCCGGACTCCCGGTATTGCAAAGGTCTTGGTAAATGCTCTCACCTGAATCAAACTCTCACATTTCATGGCAGCTTCCATTTTTTCATAAAGCGCAGCTTCTTCGCAAAATGGCAGAAAGCATTCATCTACCACCGCCATTATATCAAGTTCCTGACACCGCTTTAAAATTCCTTTTAAAATCTCCGGTGGAATTAACTGCCCGGTGGGATTATTGGGATTGGCAAGATAAATAAGCTCTGTTTCTTTATCCAGTGCCTCGATAAAGTCCTCTCCCAGCACAAAATTGTCCCGCTCCCGCAACGGGAAATAGCTTACCTCACAGTCTTCCACTCCGGCTGCCCACTCATAGCCATAAAAAGAAGGAACCGGAATCAATATTTTCTTTGGCTTTAATGCATGAAGAATCGCAAGAAAAAGTTCGGAAGCTCCATTTCCACACAATATCTCATCTGTCGATACCTTATCCATCTCAGCAATGGCTGCCTTCAGCTTCTCCTGCCTGATGTCCGGATACTGGCTGCATAAAGGCACCGCTTCCCGAAGGGCTTCCTCTACGGACGCCGGTGCGCCCAGCGGATTGATATTTACAGAATAATCTAACGATATGCAATTGCGGTAGATGTCTCCTCCATGTATCATATTCCTGTTCCTTTCCTTATTTTTCATCCTTTAAATCATATAAAGAATAACAATCCCATCACCAAAAGGCAAATGCCTTCACATAAAAATGCAGTCGCATACAAAAGCCGGTTTGCTCTTTTGATGTCCTCATATTCCACCGGACGCAGTGCATCTCCGATAAATGGCTTTTTCACCAGTTTGCCAAAATACCAGGCATCTCCTGCCAGCTGTATGGACAATGCTCCTGCACAGACTGCCTCTGTCTGGGCAGAGTTTGGGCTGGCATGATGATACCGGTCTCTCCTATAAATGTAATATGCATGTTTGCCGTCATATTCTTTTCCAAGGAAATACGTCCCTGCAATCATCAGATATGCACTGATGCGGGATGGGATATAATTGCAGACATCATCGAATTTTGCAGCAGCTCTGCCAAAGTAAAGATAACGTTCATTCTTATATCCTACCATGGAATCCATCGTATTGACTGCCTTGTAAAAAATTCCCAACACCGGTCCGCCAAGCGCAGTATATATCATCGGTGCAATGACTCCGTCCGAAGTATTTTCCGCAACCGTTTCAATGGCAGCCTTTGCCACTCCGGTTTCATCCAGCCGCTCGGTATCTCTTCCTACAATCATGGAAACTGCATGTCTTGCCGCTATAAGGTCATTCTCCTTTAAACATTTATATACCTTCATGCTTTCTACGTTCAGGCATTTTGTAGCAAGAATCTGATAGGTCATTATCATTTCTAAAATGATGCCCGCCACCGGATGAATCCGGTATGCCAGAATAAGAAGAAGTGCGGTCACTATAAGAACTGTCAGTAAAACAATTGCAACCATTCCCCACCCTGCTCTTACAAGGTGTTTCTCGCTGCACTCCTTTTTATTCATCCTTTTTTCCAAAATCCCTATAAAATTTCCAATCAATCGGATGGGATGTGGCAGCCAGTATGGATCTCCCAAAAGAAGGTCCAGGCAAAATCCCAGTCCGAATGCAATCATGTGATAAATCATATTTTAATCTCCTCAAGGGAATCTAACTTCCATTCTCCCCCACAAATTCTGAGCTTGCAGTAGTAGCCGCCTCCGTTTTTCACCTGATAATCAAAATAGTTTCCGCCTGCCAGTATATGAAGTAACGCCATAATCGTGCCACCATGCACGACCGCTGTTATGTTCCGGGGCTGACTTTCTGTCATCTGATTTTCTGCTATTTGATTTTCTGCTATTTGATTTTCTGTCATCTGACTTTCTGCTATCTGTTTTTCAGGCTCCCGGAGTTCTGCTATCTGACTCTTTGATGACGTCTTTGCAGTATCTGCTACTTCTCCGGCAATTTTCTCCTCTATGATTTTTGTTGCGGCATGAAGTCCCCTTTGACACCGTTTTATATATTCCTGCTGGCTCTCACCTTCCGGAAAAGGCAGTGTACCATTGCTGTCAATCCATTTCTGATAATAGGCATCATTTTTTAAATCTTCGTAATTCTTTCCCTCATATGCCCCAAAATTCATCTCCCGCCATTCTTCTATCGGATAAGCTTTGATTCCCGGAAAAAGAATACCGGCACTCTCCTGGCAGCGCAGCATCGGACTAATGAAAAGCAGCCAGGGTTTTCTTAAAATGCCTTTTTCTGTGAGAATCTCTAACTGCTTTCTGCCTTCTTCCGATAAGGCTTCTTCTGTTACGCCTAAGTACCGATGCTCCTGATTTGACGGAGTCTTTCCATGACGGATAAGACATAAATCTATTTTAATCTCTGGCTGATTCCACATACCATGCGTTCTACCCTTTCTGCCCTCTCGGCAATCCGAATCTGTAGTCTTCCGGTCCGTTCCCTGTAATCCCGTTCCAAAGCATCTATCGGTACAATTCCGTTTCCAATCTCATCACAGATGAAAATGAGTCCCGGATATGTTTCCAGTAATTGAGCCGATAACTGCTCCACATCTGCCTGTTGCTCAAGACATTTCCGAACCCACAGGTGTAAATGGTTGATGACCGGATTTTCGAATGCCTGAATCTCTTTTACAATTTTCTCCCAGTCTGTGGGAAGGTTTTCGCCCTCTATCACCTGACCTTTACATTCCGGGTGAAGCTTTAACACATATTCCTTTTTTCCCTGATAACATCCGCCAAAAAATAATTCCATGATTTTTCCTTTCTAGCCTGCTATATAAAAAAGTGTCTTCGACACTCTCAGCTCCCCTGACCCCTCATTCATGAGGGGAAGGGGTTTCCCTTTGTCTTTCTTTATTGTAAAATTCTATTATG
>ONAD01000018.1 GCA_900315735.1 uncultured Lachnospiraceae bacterium
CTTCATTTGTTCCAAATATCAACTGCTCTGCTGTACGATTTCCTGCCAACTCATCAATTACAGATTCTGCAATATTGCCATTTTCTTTATCTTTCCTCGCTACAGATAAATCAATATCTGTTAAAGTCCCTTCTGGAAGATTGGTGCCAAGGATATTCCATTTTGTCTGACCACTATTTTCCGAAAGAGATAAAGTAATATCTTTCCCCTGTAATGCTGTAAGCACTTTCTGGCTTACTGTAGAATTCGTTAATTCTGTCTCCACGGTTGAACCTTTTTCTGCCTCGTTCAACTTTTCAATTAGTTCATCATCCGTTGTAACTTTCTGACCATATAGTTCATATCCAAATTCTGTTTGTCTTCCATAATGATCGTAATATATTTCTTCATAATCCTCTGGTATGGTAAATTTCGTTATTGGAATTTCGCTATCATAGGTCCATTTATACCCATCTGGCAACTGAACTTTCTTTCCTTTTTCACACCAAATATACTGTGTTCCAAGATCTATGTAATCATCTCCATCTAACGAATACATTACCAATTTCAATCTGTTCTTCTTATAATTAGGAAAAAGATAATATAAAGTTTCTTCATTTTTTGTAATACTTTTCAATGTCCAATCCCCCTGATATTCAGCGCCTTCCGGATGCTCCTGAGGAAGATCAAACATAACCTCTTTCTTTAATTCATCTAAATTATTGAGATTTGCTGTATCACATGCCACAAACCGATATTCTGTTGCATATGTAGCATCTGACTTTAAATATTTATACTTCACATTAATCAAAGATTGCGTATTATACTCTGCCACCAAGTTAAAATAATTTAACCACACACCATCAAATCCATCGTTTTCTACTCCAATTGTGCCTTTCACTCTAATTTCTTCTTCCGGATCAAACATATGCCATTGTTTAAATCCATCTGCCATATTATCAGGCTTTGTATCTGTATAATTTTTTAATATATCTTCATATTTTGTTCCTGCCGGATAATCTTTTTGTTCTTCTTCCGTTTTTACATTTCCATTTTTATCAATATATGTTCTTGTTACCTTTAATGGATAATTTTCATATTGAGCAGTGACAATAATATACTGATATGGATTATCAGTAACTGTGTCACCACCCCACGACATTTTTTCCCAGCATAAAAATGCATGTTCTTTGTCCCTATCTGCATCTTCTGGCAATGCGACTTTTGCAGCTGCATCCTCAGTACTCTCACCAATTGTACACAATACATCTCCATATAAATAGCTTCCTCTATGATTCTTATCCATATATTCCAACACAACTGGTAAATAACGCTTTTCATAAACTGGAACTAATGCAATTTCATCTCCTGAAAAATATGCTTTTATCCACCCTTTAAAGGCTCCCAACTCTGCATCTGAGTTTAACTCATAATTCTCTCCTAAAACTTCCTTATAATCTGTTCTTAACGGAACATCTTTTACTACACGTTTAATTAAATAAGGTTCCGCATCTTCTTCATAATGCATATTAAATGCTTCTTTACTATACAGTGCAATTGTTTGATTTTTGTTTACATTGGCACACTCACCATTCTGATATATATTCACATAATAAGGTGATAGTTCATTACTATCATAAAGTGATGTATAAAATTCATACGTCGAATTTCCTGATGTATCATATATATGGCAATCACGTATGTACCATTCACATGGATATAAATCTGCCACCTGCACAGTTCCTGCATAAATACCATTTTCCTGTAATTTTAATTCAAATTCTTTTGTTTCATTATAATCATCTTCATAGCTTGTCCTCGTACATATATCCATATATGCTGTATCTTTCAACCCTACATTGTCTGTCGCTACAATTTTAAATGTAATCTCACCCCCATCTTCTACATTAAGATTCGTACCTGGCTCGACGCTCATTTCCACCTTTTCGATTACAGGATCTTCTTTATCTTCATTAACTGACATTGTTGATGCCTCATCATCCATAGTTTCCATATCAATATTCTGTTCTCCCGATATTGCATCTATATCTATCAATGAATTGTCCGAAACTTCAGTTGTTTCTTCGTTTACTTCCTCAGTTGCTTCTTCCAAAGTTTCTTCTTGTAAACCAGAATTATGCTGACTCTCCTCCGCCCTAGCCATCATCGCTGGTGAAGTTACTGGTGCTGACATCATAACCGCCATAATTATTGCTATCCACTTTTTCTTCATAAATTAGTTCTCCTCTATTTTCTGAACCTGATTCGCATATGCATAATATGGTCTACCATCTATTCGAACTTCATAATATATATTTCCTTCTTGACTTGTATGTTCTGAATAAACATCCCATTCCGTTCCCTGTTCCACAAGTATTGCATCTCCATACTCCTCCTCCTCTGGTTTTCCTATCAGATACGTTCCCCTTGAATCGGTTACTTTTATCCGGAATAAAACTTTATCCGAAAGAACTTGTACTGCATCAGCATCTAAATATCGGGTTTTACCATCCACCTTTATTTTGTAATATGTAGTTCCTTCTTTCTCATTTTCGCAAACCTCATATACATCGTACTGTTCCCCCTGCAAACCGAAGAATCCATCTTTTGCGTCAGCAGACGGAACATCGGGAACATAAGTACCGCTTCCACTTATAATCGCAACCCGAAATAACACTGGTTCTTCGCTTTCCGTTTCTGTCTCTATTTCTTCTGCTTGTCTATCAGTTGCTTCTATAATTGTTTCCTGTTCTGTCACTTTTTCTGTATTAATATCCTGTTTTCCACACCCTATAGCAAACTGTGATACACCCAGTGCTACAAGCAAATTCATCATTATTCTCCCATTTCTTTTCATAAATTAGTTCTCCTCTGTCTTCTGACAATTACTTTCTAAAATATAGCGATATGTACCATCCTCTAACTGTACTACACAAAAATTAACATCTTCTCCTTCGTTATAAACCTCTCTGCAGACATTAAATTCTGTTCCATTTGGCACCTGTTCTACTGGTGGTTCCTCTAAATAACTGGAACGATCATATAGATTTACCTCAGTACCATTTTCATTTGATACAGTCACTTTATATATCACCTTTTCTAATTGTGGCTTTTCTGTCTCTTCAATTGCTGTCTCTGTTTCTTCAACAACTTCTGTCTGTTTTTCAGTTTCTTCTACAACAATTTTATTTTCTGTAGAAACCTTGTTGTCAACATTTGTACTTCCACACCCTATTACTCCAAATATATTCATTACTAAAAATAAACTTATTAAAATATTTTTCTTTCTCATCTTCTTTTCCTTCCTGCATATACCGCACTTGCTATTAACAGTAAAATCAGGCTGCTCATCACTATAACAGCACTATCCATTTCTTTTTCTTCTTTATTTGCTTTTTTTACTTTTATCTTTTTATTTATTTCCGTATTTTCTATTTCAGGAGAAGCCTTTTCTGTCTCTGTTTCTTTTGTTGCTGTATCTTCGGTTGCTGTATCTTCGGTTGCTGTATCTTCGGTTGTATGCTCTGTATCTTTTCCATCCTCAGTTTTCATCAAAACCTCTGGATTATCTGCTGCTGCCTCTGAATCTGTCAGTGCACCTGTTACATTATTACTGCTATCCACTGAGACAGTACCAGAATTACCCTCTTTATCTTTGTCCTCCGGTGCTCCATACTCATCCAGTGTGTTCTCAATAATTTCATCTTTTGCCAATGTTCCGCTTTCGTCGGCTGAATCCTCCCATTTTCCATCACTCTGCTGATATTTTATGTTATAAGGAATATCATTTAAGTCATCTGAATTATCAATCAAATCATTTATCTGTAATTTGGGCTGATAAGACTGGCCTTCTTTCAACTGGAAAACCGCATTAATAATGATGCCATGAGCCTTCGTAACCGTTGGATATAGAATCACATAATGTATCTTGGAATTTTCTGCATCATAATTTATATCTGCCATGGAACTATTGAGAGAATTTCCAATACTGCTGCTTATAAATGTTACTTTTTCCGAATCAAAAAAAAGTTCTGCATCAATGCCGCCAAGGCTTGAGACACCATCCAGATAAATAGATACCTGAATGGTGCCATCTGACAATGCCTGCGCTGTCTGCACATAAAACGTTGCATTGTCAGAAGCCTTAGCCGCTATTGATCCAGACTGAAAAAATAACATGATTATCAAAATATTAATCATTACTTTATTTAATTTTTTCATCTTTATTCATTGCACCTGTACTTAAAACTTATATTTCTTTTTTAAACTGTTCATCTTTCCTACAGAAACTACCAACAATGCGACTGCACATACCATTAAAATCATATATGCCATTACATGGTTGTTATCTCCTGTTTTTAATGTTGTTGCTGCACCTGCAGCTACATTTGCAGCAGATGTTGTGCCTGTTGGATTTGTAACACCTGTGTCCGGTGTTGTGGTCGGAGTTGTTCCGGTTCCTTTATCCGCCTCTTTTACGGTAATGGTACAGCTTGCAGTTTTATCTCCTACCGTTGCTGTAATTGTTGCTGCTCCAGCAGCTTTTGCAGTAAGGACTCCATCTTCTACCGTAATCACTTTGTCGTCAGAGCTCTTCCATACTACAGTCTTATTATCCGTTGTTGTCTCCGGATTATAAAGAACAGACAATACTTCTGTTGTACCGACCTGCATCTCTGTAATTACTTTATCGAATGCAATGCTGTCTAATGGAATTTCTTTTACCTTTAATGTCTTACTTACTGTGTATACTTCTGTATTTCCTGCACCATCTGTTGCCTGAATTGTTGCAGTAACATCTACCGTTCCAGCTTTTAAGAAACGAATTTCCATACTCTCGTTCAAATTACTGCCTGCCGAAGCTCTCTTGATATTATTTGCATTTTCAATCACTGCAATTGTTTCATCTGATGATTTCCAGGAAATTGTGATATCATCTGTGATATTATTCTTATTTAATATGTCCTGAAGATTCAGCATATCAAATAAATTCATGCTCTGTCCCTTGAGTACTTCATCTGCTCCGTTAAATGCAACTGTTTCTGCAATATCTTCCGTCATATGATTTTCTTTTACCGTAACTGTTGCATTTGCTGTATATGGCTGACCGGTTGCGCTGTTAATGGTTTTGGTAGTTGCTGTAATTGTTGTTGTTCCCTCTTTCTTGGCAACAATCATACCTGTTACAGCATCCACTGTTGCAACTTCTTCATTGGAAGAAGTCCATGTTACAGTTGTATCATCATCGGTATCCTGCGGATTTACCTTTGCATTTAAAACTGTTGTCTTTCCACGTTCTACTGTAACATCTGAAAGTGAAATGTCTGTTATATGTTTTGGAACTTTGATTGTACAGGTTGTCTTTGTTCCATTCCATGCTGTTGCTGTAATCGTAGCTGTTCCTCCTGCAACTGCTTTTACAACTGCCTTCTTACTATCTGTCGGGTCTGCTGTGACTGTTGCAACTTTGTCATCAGAACTGCTCCAGGTTATTTTCTGGTTATCATCTGTATTATTTGCAGGTGCAATTGCTGCTTCCAGATTTTCTTCCTCTCCTGCCTCTAATACTGCATTCTTTACATTTAATGTTATTTTATTAATTGGTATTTCTTTTACCTTTACAGTAACTGTTGCACTGATTCCATTGTAGCTGGTAATTGTAACTGTCGCTGTTCCTGCTTTCTTTGCTACAAGTTTTCCTGCAGCATCTACACTTACAACATCTTCTTTAGATGACTGGAATGTAACGTCCTTGCTATCTGTTGTATCTGACGGATTAAATGTATATGTAATTACAGCCGTCTGATTCTTTGTCATCTCAATTGTCTTTTCATCCGGTACAATTTTCTTCAAAGGAGAATCTACTGTAACGGTACACTCTGCTGTACAACTACCAACCTGTGCAGTGATTACTGCTCCACCAACAGCCTTTGCGGTAATTGTTCCATCCGTACCAACCGATACACTGTCCGGATCACTGCTCTTCCATGCAACTGTCTTATCATCGGTTGTATCTTCCGGATTATAAGTTACTGTTAATTTATTGCTTTCTCCACGATGAATGGTTAATGTATCAGGAATTGAAACAGATGTCAGTTTTACTTCCTCTACATCAACATTATAAGTAGCACTCTTTGTTCCTACTTTTGCAGTGACAACTGCTTTTCCCTCTTTCAATCCGGTAACCAGACCATTTTTATCTACCTTAGCTACAGTTTTGTCATCTACACTCCATGTAACTGTTTTATCATCGGTTGTATCTTCCGGTTCATAAACTACTGTTAACTGGGTTGTTTTTCCTTTTTTGATTTTATTCGCTGTTCCATTAATAGAAATTCCATTTAAAGGAACCGTTACTGTTACTTTACAGGTTGCTGTATATTTTCCAACCTTTGCCGTAATATCTGCTGTGCCCTTTCCGGTTGCAGTAACAGTTCCATCATCTCCGACTGTTGCAACGTTATTATTGCTGCTCTTCCATGTAACTGTTTCATCTGCATCTGCTGGAGTAACTGTTGCTGTCAATTTTCCGGTTGAATTTTTGGTTAATTCCAACGTGTTTTTATCCAATGAAATTCCTGTTCCCGGAACAACAACTTTAACATTTGAAGTATTATCTACTACACTGCACTGTGATGTAACATCATTAATCTCTAATGAATCATCCAATGCCTCATCGACTACAAGACCTGTATTTACTTTTCCCTTTGCTGCATCTTTTACTTTAAAAGTTGCTGTAAATACATTTCCCTTCTTTAAGATTTCGTTTGCCACAATACTTGTATTAATTTTTCCTGTCAAAGTATCATTTAAATCACTAATTCCATTGCACTGAAACACAACACCTTTTTCTGCACTTACCAATTCCAGCATATTTTCATCATATGTGAATTTCAGGTTCAGACCTGCAATCAAATTATTTTCCGGCATATCAACGGTATATACTACCGTATCCCCCCGGTGTAACTCTGTCTTGTCTGCACTAACTACAAAATTAATCTGCTCTGCTGCCTTAACATTCTGCGGGATTAAATTGCCGCATAAACTAATGACCATAAGAGCAGAAAGAAAAAGTGCTATTTTTCTTTTTAACTTACTCAATCTCATCTGTTGCTCCTCCTATTTTCTGGTGTAGAATCTCATTTTTTATTTTCCACCTATTACTCCTAGCTTGCTTTCATTTTGCCACATTATTTACTGTGTGTCAATATTTTATTTACATCCAGTAAATTCGAACGTAGAGAAACTAATACAATCATTAATATAGTGTATACTAATAAGGAAGGAGGGTTGATGTGGCAGAATTTATTGTAAATGCCAAAGATATCGGTATCAGAATTCGAAACCTGCGTTTGAAGCAGAACAAAACCCAGGCTTACTATGCCGACCTGCTATATATTTCACCATCTTATCTGGCATTGATTGAAGCTGGTAAACGAATTCCAAACATTGATGTCTTAGTACGGATATCTACTATTGCCGATGTATCACTGGATTATATTATTTTTGGAAAGGATGATAGTCTTGACTCCGAGCAAAAGGCTTTTGACCGATTAAGAAGCTCTTACCCGGAAACAGATGTGAAAAAGGCTCTAAAACTAGCCGAATTTTACCTAAAATTGTCAAAGCAGACTGATTCCGATGAAACAATTGAATTATGAGAAATCATTATTAGCATATAGAAAAAAGAAGCAACAGATCACTCTGCTGCTTCTTTTTATGCCCATCGATATTATTACATAATATCAACGATTACTTTTTTGTTTTCTTTTGAGGCTGCTGCTTTCACAACAGAACGGATTGCCTTTGCAATACGTCCCTGTTTTCCGATTACCTTACCCATGTCGGACTGAGCTACGCGCAGTTCCAATACAATGGCTTTCTCGTTCTCTGTCTCTGTGACATTGACCTCATCCGGGTAATCTACAAGTGATTTTGCAATTACTTCTACTAATTCCTTCATAGGTACACCTCACTATTTTACGATACCGGTTGCTTTGAAGATACGGTTTACGGTTTCTGTTGGCTGTGCGCCGTTTGCTAACCATTTCTTAGCCAGTTCTTCATTTACATGGTACTCACTAGGATCCTTAGTTGGGTCATAAGTTCCGATCTCTTCGATGCATTTTCCATCTCTTGGGGAACGGGAATCTGCAACTACAATTCTATAGAAAGGAGCCTTTTTCTGTCCTAATCTTCTTAATCTAATCTTTACTGCCATTACTGTTTCACCTCCTTGAATTATGCTATCCTAAGCAAATGCTTATATGTTAAAAAGGAAATTTGAATTTTCCCATTTTACCACCGCGTCCACGTCCGCCCATAAGTCCGGGCATCTGTTTCATCATTTTCTTCGCCTGTTCAAACTGCTTTACCAGACGGTTTACTTCACTGATATCTACTCCTGCACCTTTTGCAATTCGATGCTTACGGCTTGGATTCAAAAGTGAAGGATTACTTCTTTCCTTCTTTGTCATGGAATAGATGATAGCTGTTGTACGTGCCATGTTCTTCTCAGCTTCGCCTTCATCAATATCCGGCATCTTTCCGCCGCCAAGTCCCGGCAGCATTCCAAGAATATTACCAAGACCGCCCATTTTCTTCATCTGCTCCATAGAAAGCAGATAATCATCAAAGGTAAAGTCTGCTTTCTTCAGACGCTGCTGCATGTCTTTGGCTTTCTCTTCATCTATATCAATCTCGCTCTGTGCCTTCTCAATCAGTGTAAGCACATCGCCCATGCCAAGAATTCTGCTTGCCATACGGTCCGGATAAAACTGTTCCAAATCGGAAAGTTTCTCACCCATACCAACATAAAGAATTGGCTTTCCGGTTACCGCACGGATGGATAATGCCGCTCCGCCTCGGGTGTCACCGTCTAACTTCGTCAGTACGACTCCGTCAATTCCAATCTTCTCATCGAACGTTCCTGCCACATTTACGGCATCCTGTCCGGTCATGGCATCTACAACCAAAATGGTCTGTGCCACATCGACATTTTCTTTTATCTCAATCAACTCATCCATCATATCTTCATCTACATGAAGACGTCCGGCGGTATCTAAGATTACAACCTGGTTGCCATTCTTTGTGGCATGTTCAATTGCCGCTTTGGCAATATTTACCGGCTTATTCTTATCGCCCATGGAGAATACTTCAACTTCCTGCTTCTCTCCATTGATTTTCAACTGCTCAATAGCAGCCGGACGATACACATCACAGGCTACTAACAGAGGTTTCTTTCCCTTCTGCTTTAACTTACCTGCAATCTTGGCGGTTGTGGTGGTTTTACCAGCTCCCTGAAGACCTACCATCATAATAACGGTAATCTGCTGTCCCGGCCGGAGTGCTATCTCCGTTGTCTCGGAACCCATGAGCTTGACCATCTCTTCATTTACAATTTTAATTACCATCTGTCCAGGATTCAGTCCGTTCATTACATCGGAACCGATTGCGCGCTCCTGTACCGCTTTGGTAAACTGTTTTACTACTTTAAAGTTTACATCTGCTTCAAGCAGAGCCATCTTTACTTCTTTCAGTGCTGCCTTCACATCATCTTCCGTAAGTCTTCCCTTACTGCGAAGATTCTTAAATACATTTTGAAGTTTCTGCGAAAGACTGTCAAATGCCATATTACAGCTCCTCCAATATTTCTCCCGAAATTCTCTCTATCTCATCAATTACTGTATCTTTGCGTTCTGCCCGGAAGCTTTCCGCTAATTTGTTAATCTCTTCTACCTTCTGCTTCGTCTCTAAGAATTTCTTTACCAGATGAAGCTTCTCTTCATAGCCTTCCAACATCTTATTACACCGCTTGATCAGGTCATGCACACCCTGACGGCTGATGCCTTCACAGGAAGCTATCTCGCCTAAAGATAAATCATTGAACACGAAATCTTCGTAGATTCTTCTCTGATGTTCATTGAGCAGCTCTCCATAAAAATCATATAAATAAGCCTGTTCTACTTTTTCTTCCATGCTCTCACTCCTTGCGACCTTAGCTATCATACTATAAAGCAAGCAGGGTGTCAAGTATTTTTTCTTGACACCCTGCTTTTTCTTCTATTACACTCGCTTTTCATTTTTCCGGATATTTGTTATACGCTCCTTTTTACGATTCGTCAAGAAATTTCAGAGTTGCAAAGTCTGCCACCGGCAGCTTCTTACAGATACTTTACAATAGAACAAAGAATGTGCCTTAGCGCATCCTCGCGGAACGTTTTTTACTTTACAGGAAAGCAATTTCCTGCAAAGTAAAAAAAAAGCCTTGATGATATCAAGGCTTTTTTCATGCAGGAGATGGGACTTGAACCCACACGATATTGCTACCACAGGCACCTGAAGCCTGCGCGTCTGCCAATTCCGCCACTCCTGCGAACAAATGATATTTTACCGTTTCAACGGTAATA
The DNA here is from genome assembly GCA_900315735.1 of uncultured Lachnospiraceae bacterium. Lineage (GTDB taxonomy): Bacteria > Bacillota > Clostridia > Lachnospirales > Lachnospiraceae > Roseburia_C. The sequence continues at coordinate 10,389 of ONAD01000018.1, forward strand.
AGTCAACCCCTATTTTTAATTTTTTCCCTTTTTTTGAAAAAATATATAAAATTGACAAAAATCAAAAAAAGTTAAAAATAGGCATTGACAATTGTCCCGGAATTTGTTACTATTTACAAGTCGTCATGAGACGTAAGTTCATACGGTATGCGGAAGTGTCGGAACTGGCAGACGAGCAAGACTAAGGATCTTGTAAGCATTGCGCTTGTGTGGGTTCAAGTCCCATCTTCCGCATTGACTATTTAAGAGTGGAAAGCCTTATATTTTATAGGGTTTTCCGCTTTTTCTTTTTTATGGAATGGGATAATTTTTATCTCACGTTGTCTCACGTTTGTAGAGTCATATTCATTAAATTTTGTGCTTTCACCACCATTTCCTAATGCATTTAAAACTTTTTTATTGTTTTTTATTTAATTGTATAGTCATTTTCTTTTTCATACATTAAAAAGACTCCTACAATATTTCTATTATAGAAGCCTTTCCTACGTTTAATATGACGGTTCAGATAAAGTCACTGTATTATCTTCATTAATTGTTATATAATAAATTGTTTCTGTTAAACAACGATCTTGATCTATATAGCCATATGTACCTGTAGCGGGAATGCAACCAGTAAATACTATTCCTGTTCCATCTCCAAAATCTATAGTAAACCAATTATATCCGCTATCTTTTACTCTATCATTACAAAACTCTATATAATCAGCATCACTAACTTCTTTTTCTATTATATCCTTTTCTGCCTTTATAAAGCCATATGTGCCAATTTTTTCGGTTCTTGTACCATTCATAACAGGGTTTTCCCGTGTATTTAATTGTTTTAAATAGTTAAGTTCTATTTTCTGTTCTGTTTTATCACTTGCTTTTCCATTACTCTCTGTTTTAGAAGATGTTTTCTTTTTATCTGTCTTTTCTGTTGTTTTTTGTTCCTTCTTCTGTACCGACTCTTCCTGTGTTTTCTGATTTTCTTCTTTTTTCTGTTTTTCCTGCTCTTGCTCCTGTTCTTTCTGCTTTTCCTGTTCTTTTTCCTCTTGTTCTTTCTGTTTCTGATCTGCTTTTTCTTGTTCTTCCTTCGCCTGTTGCTTTTTCTGTTCTGCTTTCTCTTCTTTTTCTAACTGCTTTTCTACCTGTCGCGCTTCATATTCAGCTTTCGTTTCTGGTGTTTCAAAAATGCCAAACAAAACAACGCTAACAATAAATAGTACTATGCTAATCAAAATTCCGATTAAGTATTTCTTTTTCTTATTTGTTTTCTTAATTTTGCTTTTTATAAACAATACACAAAACACTATTAGCAACAATATACTAATAAAAAATAATAACACTGAAAAATTTTCCATATTTGTTTCCCTTCCAAAGTGCAAATTAATCTTTCTAATTTTAACTCACTCCGACTTAAAAATCAATAATTACACATCTATTATTATAAACTCTATTTCAGAGGTGACAGAATGACTTACCAAGAGCGATTACGTGCATTAAGGGAAGATAATGATCTGACTCAAACCCAAATTGCAACAATGTTAGGCATTGCGCAAACAACTTATTCTCAATATGAGTTAGATAAACGTCCCATGCCAATAGAATATATTATTGCATTATGTAAATTTTATAATGTATCTTCTGATTACTTATTAGGTTTGAGTGACAAAAAATAACAATGTAAATATACTGCATGTTCAATACACTTACATTGTTATTTTTATAGGTGTGCTAGATTTTTCCTTTCACTATATGCTGTAATATCTCACGTTCATCTCACGCTAACGATAATATTGTTTACAAACCCTATATTTTCTTGGGTTTTTAATATTATGAGGTTCGTTCAAGTCCCATCTTCCGCATTCATTATAAAAAAGAAACCTTGATTAATTCTAATCATGTAATTGCCTTTAAACATTCTGCTAATATAAAGGAGGAATGGCATCTGATTTTAAGGAACATCAGATGCCATCCCAGGTATTTTTTCTATATTCTGCTTCTATTTTTCTTCCCGCTACTCTTTTATTTTTGCATACACAACCTTCAACAGCTTATTGTGTGGATTCTCAATCGGGTTTAATTCAATGCTCCTAAACTTCTTTAAGAAAGTAGAAAGTTTACTGCACTGGTAATTTCGTGGGTCAAAGCCCGGAATACGTTTGCTCAGATTGATTCCAAGCTCAGAAATATTAATCCAGCCATTTTCCTCTGCATTGCTCCGGATAATGGAGATTACCTCCTTTTCAATATCCGAAAGCTTCGGAAGGTTGTCATTGTCCCCGGCATCCTTTTCCGAAGATGCATTCGTATTTCTTCTTGTGGTGGCTGTGCGCTGTTTTTCCTCTGCTTCTTCCTTATTATAAAGTAAATCAAGATACTTGAAATTCTCGCAGGCATTTACAAAGGACTTCGGTGTCTTCTCCTCTCCCATTCCGATTACCATCATACCGGCTTCCTTTAAGCGCATGGCAAGTTTGGTAAAATCACTGTCTGACGACACCAGGCAGAAACCGCTGACTTTGCCGGAATAAAGAATATCCATGGCATCTATAATCAATGCCGAATCTGAAGCACTTTTTCCCGCAGTATAATTGCACTGCAATTCCGGTGTCAGAGCGTACTCCTGCATATTTTTCATCCATGCAGATACGCTCGGATTCGAATAATCTCCATAAACCCGCTTATAAGTAGCCACCCCGTAATTGCTGACCTCATCCATAATTAGTTTCACATATTTATTGGATACATTTTCTGCATCAATCAGCACTGCTAATTTCGGTTGTTCATTCATACCATCTGCGCTCCTATTTCTTTAAGTGTCCCGTAACTACTACACGAATCAGATTGGTAGTACCGGAAATACCCAATGGAATTCCAGCTGTAATAACCGCCAGATCTCCATGCTGTACATATCCATGCTGTTCTGCGGATTCCATCGCATTATTAAACAATGCTTCTGTATCCGTCTCTTCCTGTATCATAAGTGGTGTTACGCCCCAGGAAAGATTCATCTGATAATAACTCTTTTCCGATGGGGTACAGCCGATAATTGCACATTTCGGACGATATCTTGAAATCATGCGGGCAGTCTTGCCGGATTTGGTTACCGTAACAATTGCTGCCGCATTGATGTCAATGGCAGTCATGCAGGTTGCATGGGAAATGGCATCGGTTACATCCGGATTATCAATCTTCTCCAGCTGGCGGAAACGTTTCTCATAATCAATATCATTTTCTGTATATTCCGCAATCTCTGTCATGGTTTTTAATGCTTCCACCGGATATTTCCCGGCAGCAGTCTCACCAGACAGCATAATTGCACTGGTTCCATCATAAATAGCATTGGCAACATCTGTTGCTTCTGCTCTGGTCGGGCGTGGATTCTTCATCATGGAATCCAGCATCTGGGTTGCCGTAATAACAACCTTTTCTGCATGGTAAACCTTTTTTATAATTTTCTTCTGAATTGCCGGAACTTCACGAATCGGAATCTCCACTCCCATGTCTCCCCTGGCAACCATAATGCCATCTGACACTGCCAGAATCTCATCAATATTATCTACACCCTGACGGTTTTCGATTTTAGAGATAATCTTAATGTCATTGCAGCCCTGCTCTGCCATAATTTTCCGTAACTGCAACACATCACCTGCACAGCGTACAAAAGATGCTGCAATAAAATCTACACCCTGCTCAATTCCAAATAGAATATCGGAGCGGTCTTTCGGGCTGATATAAGGCATGGACAGATTTACATTCGGTACATTAATTCCTTTGCGGTCTGAAATCACACCGCCATTTTCTACTTTACAGGTAATCTCAGTTTCTGTCACATTGGTTACCAGCATTTCAATCAGTCCATCATCAATCAGAATTCTGGTTCCGGCTTTGACATCATGTACCAGATTTTTGTAAGTAATAGAGACCCGCTCTTTATTTCCCATAATATCATTGGTGGTAAGCTTAAAGGTATCGCCCGGAAGCAGCTCTGCTCTGCCGCCTTCTAACTGTCCAATCCGGATTTCCGGTCCGCTGGTATCAAGAAGAATTCCAACCGGTTTGTCCAGTTCCTTACGCATCTTCTTTACACGATCCATGGTTACTTTATGTTCTGCCTGTGAACCGTGGGAAAAATTAATTCTCGCCACATCCATTCCATTTTCCATTAACTGTTTTAATACTTCATCATCCTTTGTTGCCGGTCCTAATGTGCATATAATTTTTGTCTTTCTCATGTTCTGTCCTTTCCTGCTACTAGCCCTCTATCTTCTTAAATCATTTATACTTCTTTCGTCTTTTCCTGTTCTTCTTTGGAATAATTCTCATCTTCTCTGCCATGATGTTCGTACCACCAGCATCCAACAACCGCTGCCGCTGCCATAACGCCCATAATCGCTACTACAATATCCTGTGCCATATTTTATTGTCCTCCTATCACAGTTATGACCTGATATTGTACGCAAAGAAACCTATGCTCCTTTGCGCACAGGTAAATTGCTTCTAACTTGTGATAGTCAGCCCTTCGCTCCATCCTGATGATGGATATAGCCTATGATGACACTCCGGCTGTCCAAAACATCTTTTGGTTTCCGTAACTCAGCGTTCCGGCTGTCGTTTGCCAGATTTTCAGGCAATACTACAGAAAGTGATAATGCAGCTTCTTCCAAACCGCCGTTTTTTTCCGACAGTCTGCGATATACCGCTGTAATTCTGCCAGTCTCACGGTTTCCCAAAAGTTCTTCGGTACAGCTCGCCGACGGTTTGGATAAATGCATCGCCTGTGTAAAATTCTGATTTGCAGTTTCTTCATATGCAAAGGTAGAATCTATGTTGATATTTTCAACATACATTCCCGAAACTGTCATAATAACAGCTACTATGAGACTTATCAGTTTTTTCTTTAAACCTGTTATCCTCATTGTATTCTCCCTGCTTACTGCGTTATCGCGGCGTCCATCAAATCTGCACACAAGTACGCGATTTTCGCGCTGCCTGCGTAAAAAAACTGGCAGGAGTAACTCCTGCCAGTTGCGTTGCTACCCGTCTGCTTACGCTCATTATAAGCATTTCGCTATTGAAATGCAAGAAACGAATAGCCAATTATTCTTTTTTTATATAATCTTTACTTATTAACTGCCGGATACGACACCAAGTTCCAAAAGTCTGCTCTTTGCCTGTTCCTGATTCTGAAACTGTATGCCTGTAATGCCAAGCTTTTCTGCTGCTTCTATATTTTCCGGACGGTCATCTATGAATACACATTCCTGCGGCACTAAGTGGTATCTGTCCAGCAACAGCTGATAAATTTCTGCTTCCGGCTTGATGCACTTCACCTGATAGGAAAAGATTGCTCCGGTAGTCTCTTTCTCAAAGGAAAGTTCTTCTGCTGCTTTTTCGTAAGTGCTCTTTGGAAAATTAGATAATATATAGGTATGATATCCATTTTCCTCAAGGCTTCGTATCCACTGCACCGTATATGGATAAGTACGAATCGTATCGCCTACATGGTCATAAAAGAGTCTGATTTCTCTTTCATATTCCGGTGCTTCTTTGATGCATGCAGCAATAATCTCTTCGTCCGGTTTTGCTCCCCGGTCAAATTCATTCCAGGTTGCAGAACGGACGGTAGCATCCGCCACATGTTCAAAGGTTTCGCCCTCGAAACCAAGCTTATGAAATACTTCTTCCCAGCAGAAATCCACCAGTACATTTCCTACATCAAAGATTACATTTTTTATCATTACAATCTGCCTTTATTCTTAACGATAGATGATGTCATTTCTTCCTGGTCCGTTAGAAACCATGGTAATCGGATATCCAATCTGCTCTTCAATAAATTCTACATATTTGCGGCAGTTTTCCGGAAGGTCTTCGTATTTCTTGATTCCACGGATATCTGTCTTCCAGCCCGGAAGTTTCTTTAATACCGGTTTTGCTTTCTCAAGCTTTGTGGTTACAGGGAAGTCTGTTGTTACTTCTCCATCGATTTCATATCCTACACAAACCGGAATCTCATCCAAGTATCCTAATACATCCAGTACTGTAAATGCTACATCGGTAGTTCCCTGCAGACGGCATCCATATTTACTTGCCACACAGTCAAACCATCCCATACGTCTTGGACGTCCTGTGGTTGCACCGAATTCTCCTCCATCTCCACCACGTTTTCTTAATTCATCTGCTTCTTCACCGAAGATTTCGCTGACAAATGCGCCTGCTCCAACTGCAGAAGAATATGCTTTACATACAGTAACAACTTTCTTAATCTCATATGGCGGGATTCCTGCTCCGATTGCACCATAGGCTGCTAATGTGGAAGAAGATGTTACCATTGGGTAAATTCCGTGATCCGGGTCTTTTAAAGTTCCAAGCTGTCCCTCTAAGAGAATGTTCTTTCCTTCTTTGATTGCCTTATCAAGATATAAAGAAACATCGCATACATATGGAGCTACCATGTCACGGTACTCATGCAATGTATTTAACAGCTCTGTCTTGTCCAGTAATGGTTTGTGGTACATATGCTCTAACAAAATATTTTTCATTTCACAGATGCGGTCTACTTTTTCTACTAAAGTATCCTCATCGAAAAGTTCACTTACCTGGAAACCGATTTTTGCATATTTATCTGAATAAAATGGCGCAATACCTGACTTGGTAGAACCGAATGATTTCTTGCCAAGACGCTCCTCTTCGTACTGATCAAAAAGCACATGATATGGCATAACAATCTGTGCACGGTCAGAAACCAAAAGCTTAGGTGCCGGTACATTACGGTCTGTAATAGACTTCATCTCATTGAAAAGTTTCGGAATATCAAGTGCAACACCATTTCCAATAATACTTGTGGTATGTCCATAGAACACGCCGGATGGAAGGGTATGTAATGCAAATTTTCCGTAATCATTTACGATAGTATGTCCTGCATTTGCTCCACCCTGGAAACGAATGATGATATCCGCTTCCTTTGCAAGCATATCGGTAATCTTGCCTTTTCCTTCATCTCCCCAGTTTGCACCAACTACTGCTGTAACCATTTTTATTTCCTCCTTATAATAAGAAATATATTCTTCTCGCTACTCGCGCAACTACGAGAAACACGCTTTGCGAGTTTCTCGAGTTATCGCGGTGCTCGCCAAATCTGCATGCAAGCATGCGATTTTTCTCGCTACTCGCGTAAAAAAAAGAACCGGTGTAAAAACCAGTTCTCTGCTTCTTACTTTCTGATTATACCGAATCAGATGTTATAAGTAAAGTCAATATTCCTTATACTTGGCATAAGTTTTACTTATGTTGTAGTAATTTCAATAATTTTTCTGCTGCTGCAGTCAGTGGAACCCGGTCATCCGAAACGATACAGAACTGTCTGGCAGGAATCTTCTTATTAAAAGTAATCTGAAACAGTTCCCCTTTGTCAATCTCTTCCTGGGCAAAATTCCTGACCACGTTGGCTATGCCAAGACTCCTTTTTGCAAACTGTATCAGCATATCACTGGTAGCAAGTTCTATCTCCGGATGAATCACCACGCCCTCTCCCAGCAGAAACTCTTCTACATACTTTCTGGTAGAGGTATTTCCCTCCAGGCACATAACCGGCAGATGCTCCAGTTCTTTATAACTTAATTTACCGCCTTTTAAATATTCAAATTTTCTTCCTGCCACAAAGACATCCTCTATCTCCCGCACCGGAATCACATGCATATTCTTGGTTGTCTCCATAGGCGTACTGACTACACCAAAATCAATTCTTCCACTCTGCAGATATTTTAAGGTCTCCGGCGTCGGTGCATTGGTAACCGTAATCTTAATTTTCGGATACTGCTCATGAAACTGTTCCAGATAAGAAAGCAAGTAAAACTGCAGCGTCATATCACTGGCTCCGATACATACTTCTCCGCTGGTCAGCTCCTGCATCTCAAGAAATTTACGTTCCCCTTCCCGGATGGTTTCATACCCCCGCTGCACATAGCCATAAAGCACCTGTCCTTCTGCTGTCAGACGCACTCCCTTGGACGTCCGCATAAAAAGGGACGTTCCAAGCTCCCGCTCCAAATTGCGGATTGCCTGGGACACTGCCGGCTGCGAAACATTCAGTTCTTCTGCCGCCAATGTAATGCTGTGAAGTTTTCCTACATAATAAAAAAATTTGTAATATTCTAAATTCGTATTCATGAGCGAATTATACCATAATTGGATTGATTTTTACATTGTCATTTTTATTTTACCAATGTATACTAATCCCGTTTCCTAAGAATATAGTACTTTTTTCTCATATAGTGCAGAATATTTTCTGCAAAATTTTTTGAAAGGAGCTTATAATTATGACGAAAGATATGACAATCGGAAATCCACTGAAATTAATCCTTCTCTTCTCACTTCCTGTATTGTTCGGGAATCTGTTCCAGCAGTTCTACAGCATGGTAGATACCATCATTGTAGGACAGTTTTTAGGAGAAGATGCCCTGGCTGCTGTAGGTGCAACCGGTTCTATTATGTTTCTGGTGCTTGGTTTTGCATCCGGACTTGCCCAGGGATTCGGTGTTATGGTATCACAGGCTTTCGGTGCAAAGGATGAAAGCCGTTTAAAGCATATTGTTGCTTTATCCTTCCTCTTAACCATAATCATTTCCGTGATTCTTACCGCATTGACTGTTACTACTTCCCGGGAGCTTTTAATCTTTATGAACACACCGGATAATATTCTTGATATGGCAGACTCTTATATCCGGGTTATCTTCTGGGGTATCATTACCAGTATGATGTACAATGTTGTTTCCGGAATTTTAAGAGGTGTTGGTGACAGCAAGACTCCATTATACTTCCTGCTGTTTTCCTCCGCTCTTAATATTGTGCTGGATTTATTCTGTATTGTAACTTTAAAATTAAATGTTGCAGGTGCTGCATATGCCACCGTAATCTCACAGGGTATTTCCGCTGTTCTCTGTCTTATTTATATGTACCGTAAATTCACGATTCTCCGCACCAGAAAAAGTGATTACTACATCGACCGCGTGACAACCGCCCAGATGATGGGACTTGGTATCCCGATGGCTTTGAACTACTCTCTGATAGCTGTTGGTTCCATGATTCTTCAGTCTGCAGTAAATGTATTTGGTTCCAGTGCTGTTGCAGCCTTTACTGCTGCATCCAAGGTAGAACAGATTTCTACCCAGCCAATGCCGGCTCTTGGAACCACAATGTCTACTTACTGTGGTCAGAACTTAGGTGCCGGAAAATATGACCGCATCTTCGATGGCATGAAGAAGGCCTTTGGAATCGCCCTTGGAACTGTTGCAATTGCTGCATTCATCTGTACTGTATTTGGCCGTTCCATTGTTTCCCTTTTCTTAAGCGAACCGACGGAAGCCATTTACAGTTATGCCACACAGTACTTAAATACCATCAGCTGCTTTTTCTTCTTTCTTGCTCTTATTTACCTTTATCGTACTTCTTTGCAGGGACTTGGAAAAGGTATCATGCCTATGGTCAGCGGTATCTTTGAAATGATTTGCCGTGTCGGTGTCGTATGGCTCCTTTTAAATCCATATGGATACTGGTCAGTCCGTCTGGCAAGTCCGGTAGCATGGATTGGTGCCGGTGTACCACTTATGATTTCCTATCTTGTTTGGAAGAACCGGAAAAAGAAACAGCTCCGCAGTCAGGCTGTATAAAATTCTGAGCCTGCAATGCTGCAGCACGCAGAAAAGAAGCCCCATCCTCTGAATAATCAGACGATGGGGCTTCTACTTATTTACGCGAGTAGCGAGAAAAATCGCATGCTTGCATGCAGATTTGGTGAGCACCGTGATAACTCGAGAAACTCGCAAAGCGTGTTTCTCGTAGTTTACTTATTACTTATTTCATATTCCAGTTTATGCAATCGGATTTCCGCACTTGGTACAAAACTTATTTCCAGCTACAAGCGGAGCACCACATTTACTGCATACCGGCTGTACTGGCTGCTGTGGCTGTACTGGCTGGCTCTGGAACTGCCCCTGCTGTGGCGGCATTGGCTGTCCCTGGAACTGTCCCTGCTGCTGTGGCGGCATTGGCTGTCCCTGGAACTGTCCCTGCTGCTGTGGCGGCATTGGCTGTCCCTGGAACTGTCCCTGCTGTGGTGGCACATTTCCATACATATTCTGCTGTGGCATTCCCTGATATCCGTTCATCATTTTCTGTCTGATTAATGGTTTCTCAGCCTGAAGTACGTTGATAATAATCAACAAATCCAACACTACAATTGCCAGAATAAACAATATATTAAATATAAATCCGGCTGTAACTTTCGCTGTACAGTAATTATCTGTTGCTTCCTTATTTACTCCGACGCAAAGTGCAATCCAGAAAATAAAGTCAACAACTGCACAGCTTCCGGATGCGATTGCAGCAATTTTGTCTTTTAATACGCTCTTTAAGCACCAGAGAGCCAGCATAGCGATTGGAAGCAGCAGCATTATAATGCAGATTACTTTTGGATCTGTTACACTTTCGCCTTCTATCTTAATACCTGTCATAGCTTTAAAAGCACTAATTTTAATATTTCCATATCCAGCACAGGATACCATAAATGATGGTACAAAGAAAAATACCATTAATAAAATAGATAACAGACGAATGATATTTTTCACATGAATGTGCTTTGTAAAATCATTTCCAGAATTCATTTCCTTCTCCTTTAGTTTCCAAACTGAGTTAAATTATCAGTTACTTCGTAAGTATAATCAACCTTCTGAGTTACAACCAGATCATTAAACATCTGTGCCCCATCTGTATAACCCTCAACATTATCCCATCCATCATCATACTCTAAATCAGTATATCCTTCGATATCACCATATGTATTAAAGCTCTGGCTTCCATCGGATAATGCCATAATATTTGTATATTTTACCGGGAAGTATACAACAGTTGGCTCAAATGCATTTTCTGCACTGGTTACAGTTGTCGAAAATACCAGATAAAGGACGTTCGTATCACCCCATGTATCACTGTTTTTTGCAACCAGATAATAAGAACCTTCATAACTGAATCCGGAATTTCCAATATAGGAATTGTTATTTGCAAAATATGCATCTAACGCATCTGTTGCTTCATTTTTCATGGAATCCAGATTGTCTGCTGAAATATCTGCAGCAGATGTTACATAAGAATCTACTCCGGATACAGTATATTCTTTTGATGTCTGTGTGAATTTGTAACCATTTGCCAATGCACTCTCTTCTGACTCATCAACAGTTAAAGTTACGGTATCTCCGACATCAAGACTGTCATAATCTTCAAAGTTGAACCACAGATAACGTAAATAGTCATCCTCTGAATTATTTGTCCAGTTTGGATATACATAAGGTGGTGTTCCTGAGAAGGTTACCTCGATATCTTCAAACGGATCAACTTCTTTTACTTCTTCCAGTCCTTCTACTGTAAATTCCTGTTCTTTGGAAAGAATTTTAACTCCTGCTTTTTTCTCATAATCTTCATTCCATGAAGCAGTAACGGTTACCACATCACCATTTGACAGGTCTGAATCCGGTTTCACATCAAAAGTAATACTGTCAATCAAATCCCAGTTACTACTTCCCATCAAATCTGTGAGGTCACTCCAGTCAAGGTCATCAAGAGATTTTACATTTTTAAGTTTCTTTCCCTGTGCCTTGATAACAGCTTCACTGAATCCGGTCTCGTCGAAATCAACATATGCTGTTCCTGCTGTTTCATATCCGTTATACTCTACAGAAATATAATCGTTGATATTTACTTTCTTTTTCTGATTTTTCACTACCACAAGTGCAACAATTGCAACTACTACAACTGCAATGACTGCAATAAGCAATGCCCATAACTGTTTCGTCATCTTAAATGGTTTCTTAGGCGGGCGTGCCTGCTGTGGCTGTCCCTGGAATTGTCCCTGCTGTGGTCTTCCCTGGAACTGTCCCTGCTGCGGCTGTCCCTGGAACTGTCCCTGCTGTGGTCTTCCCTGGAACTGTCCCTGCTGTGGCTGACTCTGGAACTGTCCCTGCTGCGGCTGGCTCTGGAACTGTCCCTGCTGCGGCTGCTCCTGTACCGGTGTTTCCTGCTCTGCCGGCTGCTCCTGTACCGGTGTTTCCTGCTCTGCCGGCTGCTCCTGTACCGGTGCTGCCTGCTCTGCCGGCTGTTCCATCTCCCCTTTTAATTTCTGGCCACAATTCGGGCAAAAATCTGCGTCATCACCCACTTGTGTGCCACAATTTCCACAAAATGCCATTTTCATTTTCCTCCTTGGTTTTACCATGATATGTTACTTGCTTTTATACATTAACAAGTTAAACTATTTCAATTCTACACAATATTTTGTGGTTGGTCAATCAATTTTGCCAAGAATTTACACTTTAAATCTTATAATTTTCTAGCACAGGCAAGTGCTAATGCTCCCGGTCCGATATGGCAGGATACATTTAAAGAAAGCGGATCCATCATAATGTCTGTAATTCCAAATTCTGCTTCCACTTCTTTGCGGAATTCCATCGCTGCACTTATATCTCCGGTGTATGCAATACAAAGCTGCATCTCGTCCTGACACTCCTTAAAGCGGGATGCATAGTCATCTTTTACTGCTTTTATCATAATGCTTTTTGCCTGCTTTACCGTTCTGGCTTTTGCAAAAGCATCCAGCTTTTCACCCTGAATCTGTAATACCGGTTTTAATTTCAACAGTGTTCCCAACGCTGCTGCTGCCGGTGTAATTCTTCCACCTTTTTTCAGATAGTAAAGGGTATCTACCATAATATAAATACTGGACTGAAATTTTGCATCCTCTAAAATATCTTTAATCTCTTTTCCGCTCTTGCCACTCTCTGCCAGCCTGATTGCATCAAATACGGACTGTTTCTGTGTTACGGAAATTCTCTGATTATTTACTACAAATACTTTTCCTTCATATTCATCATCCATGGATAATGCTGTTGCAGTCTCACAGGAACTGCTCAATCCACTGGATAATGGAATGTATACAACTTCATCATATTCTTTTAAAAGCTCATCCCAACGGTCTGTAAGGTCTCCTACTGCCGGCATGGATGTTGAAATCTCAGCTCCATCTGTCAGATGCTCATAAAATGTATCCTGTGTCAGATTGATATCCTCAAACAGTGTTTCACCATTTATAAAAAAAGGCATTGGTAATACGCTAATCCCTAACTGCTGCGCTTCTGCCTGACGAATTCCACTGGAACTGTCTGTAAGAATAACTACCTTTCCCATTTTTCTTCCTCCTTGCTGTTCAGACTTCATGTTACACAACGAAATAATTGTAACATATTTTGCAAGTCAAAACAACTGTCCCGAAAAAACTAACATCAGAAAAAAACTGCATAGCAAAACTCCTGGCTGCATTATCCGCAGCCAGGAGCTCTCTATCCTTACTTTTCAGTATTATATTTTATTTTCTTATTACATCATTCCCATACCTGGGTTTCCTGCCGGCATTGCAGGAGCATCTTCTTTGATATTTGCTACAACAGATTCCGTTGTAAGTAATGTAGATGCTACAGATGTTGCATTCTGCAAAGCACTTCTTGTAACCTTAACCGGGTCAAGGATACCAGCTTCTACCATATCTACATATTCTTCTGTTGCTGCATTAAATCCGATACCAGGAGCGGACTCTTTTACTTTATTAATAATAACTGCACCTTCGAGACCTGCATTTGCGGAAATGTAATACAATGGAGCCTCCAGTGCTTTTAAGATAACCTTTGCACCGGTCTTCTCATCACCTTCCAATGTCTCAGCAAGCTTTGCAACCTCTTTGGATGCATGGATGTATGCAGAACCGCCACCTGCGATGATTCCTTCTTCGACTGCTGCTCTTGTTGCATTCAAAGCATCTTCCATACGAAGCTTTGCTTCTTTCATTTCTGTCTCTGTTGCAGCACCAACACGGATAACTGCTACGCCGCCTGCCAGTTTTGCAAGTCTTTCCTGTAATTTTTCTTTATCAAATTCAGATGTTGTCTCTTCAAGCTGTGCACGAATCTGACCGATTCTTGCCTGAATTTCTTCTTTATTTCCTTCACCATCAACGATAACGGTGTTCTCTTTCTTAACCTTGACAGATTTTGCACGACCAAGCTGTGCCATTGTAGCATCTTTTAATTCCAGACCAACTTCTTCTGAAATTACCTGACCACCGGTAAGGATTGCGATATCTTTTAACATTTCTTTTCTTCTGTCACCATATCCAGGAGCTTTTACTGCTACTACATTAAATGTTCCACGCAGTTTATTTACAATCAATGTGGTTAAAGCTTCGCCCTCGATATCCTCAGCAATGATAAGAAGTCTGGAACCGGACTGTACAATCTGCTCTAACAGTGGAAGGATTTCCTGAATGTTGCTGATTTTCTTATCAGTAATTAAGATGTACGGCTCATCTAAAACTGCTTCCATCTTATCCATATCTGTGCACATATATGCGGAAATGTATCCACGGTCAAACTGCATACCTTCTACCAGATCAAGCTCTGTCTGCATGGTCTTGCTCTCTTCAATGGTAATAACACCATCATTGGAAACTTTTTCCATTGCATCTGCTACCATGTTACCAACGCTCTCATCTCCGGCAGAAATAGATGCAACTTTTGCAATCTGGTCTTTTCCGGTTACTTTAGAAGACATTGCTGCGATTGTTTCAACTGCTTTTTCAGTTGCTTTCTTCATACCACGTCTTAAAACGATTGGGTTTGCACCAGCCTCTAAGTTCTTCATTCCTTCCTGAATCATTGCCTGTGCAAGAACGGTTGCTGTTGTAGTACCATCACCAGCAACGTCATTGGTCTTGGTTGCTACTTCTTTTACAAGCTGTGCGCCCATATTTTCGAATGCATCTTCCAATTCGATTTCTTTTGCAATGGTAACACCATCGTTTGTGATTAATGGAGCGCCATATGATTTATCCAGTACAACATTTCTTCCTTTTGGTCCGATTGTTACTCTGACTGTATTTGCCAGTTTATCAACTCCAGCCTCTAATGCTGTTCTGGCTTCTGTTCCATATTTGATTTCCTTTGCCATAATCTTTCTTACCTCTTTCTTCTATTTTCCTATTTTATTATTTGTTTTATTTACCAATTATCAATTCGATTATTCTACTACTGCAAGAATATCATTCTGCTTTACGATGATATATTCTTCGCCATCCAGTTTTACTTCTGTTCCGGCATATTTAGAATAAATAACCTTCTGACCTTCTTTTACCTGCATGGTAACTTCTTTGCCATCTACCACTCCGCCAGGACCAACTGCGATTACTTCTGCTTCCTGTGGTTTCTCCTGTGCAGCACTTGCTAAGATAATTCCGGATTTGGTTTTTTCCTCTGCTTTTAACTGTTTTAATACAACTCTGTCTGATAATGGTACTAATTTCATGATTCATTGCCTCCTTGATTCGGTCTCTTTGTTTTCTTACTTTTTTATTAGCACTCATTCAAATCGAGTGCTAACCGATAGTCATATAATAGTTTCTGCGTCTCTTTTTCGCAAGCCTGACCATTTTTTATTTTTCTCTTGTTTTCTGATGTTTGCTCTTAATATCTCGTTTTTTCTCTCGTTTTCTCACTTTCTGCAATTTGTAACGATTTAATACTTTTTTTAGATTTGTTTATGAAATCAGTCCAAAATGCTCCAATCCCTTATAAATGCCGTCTTCGTGCAATGGTGCTGTGATATAATCTGCTGCTTCTTTTGCTGCTTTGGTACCATTTCCCATGGCAATTCCATGTTGCACATGCTTTAACATTTCCACATCATTGATACTGTCTCCAAATGCATAGGTATCTTCTTTCTCAATACCAAGAAGCTCACAGGTCTTTTCGATGCCGGACGCCTTGGAAAATCCTTTTGGAACAAACTCTGCACATGCCGCATCATGCACCAGCGGTGTGAAATTCTCTTCCAGATGGGAAAGTACCTTAAGATAAGTATCATCCGGTGTGGAGCATGAAAACTTACTGATTTCCATTATTGCTTCATTTCCCGTTACCGGCAGCAAATCCTCTCCCAATGTCTCTTTTAATTTCAATCCATAAGGGTCTTCTTCAAATTCTTCCAGATCCATATACAAATTCCGGCTTCCCTCATATACCGTAGGAATTCCATACTCTTTTAATATATGTATGGTATCCTCTATCAATTCCTGTTCTAATTTTTTATAAAAAAGTGTTTTTCCATCCATCTCTATCCAGGTACCGCAGCCTGCCACGATTCCGTCGAATCCCAGTGCCAGCAGTCTTTCATCCTGAATAAATGCTCTGGTTCTTCCGCTGCAGAGATATGCCAGATGTCCATTCTCCCGCAGCTTCCGGATTGCTTCCTTTGTGCTCTCCGGTATCACAAAATGTTCGTCCCACAATGTTCCGTCAATATCAAAAAATACTGCTTTCCTGCTCATTCTCTTTATGTCCTTTCGCTGTTTCTCTTCTCGCTCTTTTTGTCACAAGGATTATTTTATGCCCCAAAAGCAGAATGTGTCAACCACGAAAAAGCCGCCTGCCACAGCTCACCTTCCGGCGTCACCATAGTCAGACGACTTTCTTCTATCATTATATTGTAATTTTCATTACTGTACAGAAAGATAAGAATATCCCATCAGACTTTCGTCCACTTCACGGGCTGCTTCTCTTCCTTCACGGATTGCCCATACAACCAGAGACTGTCCACGATGCATATCTCCTGCTGTGAAGACATTTTCCACGTTGGTCTTGTAATGACCGGCTTCTGTTGCCACATTGGTTCTGGCATTTAAGTCTACGCCGAACGCTTTGGCAATGTAATCTTCTGTTCCAAGGAAGCCTGCTGCAATCAGAACCAGATCACAATCTAACTTGCTTTCGGAGCCCGGTACTTCCACCATCTGCATCCGTCCGGTCTTTTCATCCTTTTTGCCCTCTAATTTTACGGTTTTTAATCCGCAGAGCTTACCGTTCTTGTCTTTTAAGAACTCTTTTACGGTTGTCTGGTAAATACGAGGGTCGGAACCGAACATGGCAATAGCTTCTTCCTGACCATAGTCTGTCTTGCAGACTCTTGGCCACTCCGGCCATGGATTGTTCTCTGCACGCTCATCCGGTGCCTTTGGCATCATTTCAAGCTGGATGACACTGGCTGCTCCGTGACGGATAGAAGTTCCGACACAGTCATTTCCGGTATCTCCACCACCGATGATAACTACTTTCTTGCCCTTGGCAGAAATATATTTGTTATCCTTAAGTTCGGAATCCAAAAGGCTCTTGGTGGTTGCCTTTAAGAAATCTACTGCAAAGTAAATGCCTTCTGCATCTCTGCCCGGAGCTTTGATGTCTCTTGGATTCTTTGCTCCACAGGCTAAGATGACACGGTCATATTCTTTTAAGAGTTTTGCCGGTTTGATGTCTTTTCCGACATTGGCATTGGTAATAAACTCAACGCCCTCTTCTTTCATTATATTAATCTTACGGTCAATAACCCATTTTTCCAGCTTCATATTCGGGATTCCATACATCAAAAGTCCACCGACACGGTCATCTCTTTCATATACGGTAACGGAATGTCCTCTTTTATTCAACTGGTCTGCGGCTGCAAGTCCGGCAGGACCGGAACCGATGATTGCAACTTTCTTTCCGGTACGGACTCTTGGAGGTTTTGCTGCAGCATATCCTTTTTCATAGGCATTTTCAATGATGCCATGCTCATTTGCCTTACAGGTTACCGGGTCTTCCCAGTGTCCACAGGTGCAGGCAGCTTCACAAAGTGCCGGACATACTCTTGAGGTAAATTCCGGGAAATTGTTTGTCTTGGTCAGACGGTTATATGCCTGTTCCCAGTTGTTGGTATATAAAAGGTCATTCCACTCTGGTACCAGGTTATGCAGCGGACATCCGCTGGTCATTCCCATGATATTCATTCCTGCCTGACAGAATGGCACGCCGCAGTTCATACAACGTGCTGCCTGTACTCTTTGTTTCTCTTTTGAGAGAGGGGTATGGAACTCGTTAAAGTTCTTGATACGCTCCTTTGGTGCAACCGCTGCTGCATTCTCTCTGTCATATTCCATAAATCCTGTTGGTTTTCCCATTTTGCGTCCCCTCCTTAATTTCTTGTATTCGCATAAAATGCTTCAATCTGTGCCTGTTCGGAAGACAATCCTTTTTCTTCCATCTGAACAATTGCCATTAACATACGGTTATAATCGTATGGAATTACTTTCTTGAACTTCGGCAGATACTCACTGAAGTTATCTAAGATTTCTTTTCCCTTTTCAGAATTGGTCAAAGCTACGTGTTCTTTAATCATATCTTTTAATTCCATAACATCATATTTGTTTCCGACTTCTTCTGAGAATACCATTTCCTTATTGATTCTGGTATAAAGGTCGTTGTCCTCATCTAATACATAAGCGATACCACCGCTCATTCCGGCTGCAAAGTTTTTACCAGTCTTACCAAGGATAACCACACGTCCACCGGTCATGTATTCACATCCATGGTCACCGACACCTTCTACTACTGCAGAAGCTCCGGAATTTCGTACGCAGAAACGTTCTCCTGCCACACCACTGATAAATGCTTTACCACTGGTTGCACCGTAAAGTGCTACGTTACCGATGATGATATTTTCATCCTTCTTATATTTCACACCTGCCGGAGCGTAGACAACCAGTTTTCCACCGGAAAGTCCTTTTCCGAAGTAATCGTTAGAATCTCCTACCAGTTCTAAGGTAAGTCCCTTTGGAATGAATGCGCCAAAGCTCTGTCCGCCGGCACCGGTACATTTTACGATAAAGGTATCTTCCTCTAAAGTATCGTCATATTTCTTTGTAATCTCGGAACCAAAGATGGTACCAAAGGAACGGTCTGTATTGCTTACTTCCACATCAATGCTTCTCTTCTGTTTCTTATCCAGTGCGGAAGAAAGCTGTTTTAACAGCACAGTTTCGTCCTTGGTCTTCTCCAGTTCGAAATCGTATACATGTTTTGGATCAAATGTAACTTTCTCCTTTGGTCCTGCAAACGGGTTATTCAAAATCTTGGAAAGGTCGATTTCTTTTTCCCGGTCTGTCAAATCCTCTCTTACCCGGAGAAGGTCACTTCTTCCTACCATTTCATCAATGGTACGGCAGCCTAACTTCGCCATGATTTCTCTTAATTCTTCTGCAATAAACCGCATGAAGTTTTCTACATATTCCGGTTTTCCCGCGAAACGTTTCCGAAGCTCCGGATTCTGTGTTGCGATTCCGGCAGGGCAGGTATCCAGATTACATACACGCATCATCACGCATCCCATAGTTACCAGCGGTGCAGTTGCAAATCCGTACTCTTCTGCTCCAAGCAATGCAGCAATTGCTACATCACGGCCGCTCATCAGCTTACCATCTGTCTCGATTCTTACCTTATTACGAAGTCCGTTCATAATCAAAGTCTGGTGTGTCTCTGCAAGTCCAAGTTCCCAAGGAAGTCCTGCATTATGGATAGAACTGCTTGGTGCTGCACCGGTACCACCGTCATATCCGGAAATCAATACTACCTGCGCTCCTGCTTTGGCAACACCGGCTGCGACTGTACCCACACCTGCTTCTGATACCAGTTTTACGGAAATTCTTGCATCACGGTTGGCATTCTTCAAATCGTAAATCAACTGCTCCAAATCCTCGATGGAGTAGATATCATGATGAGGTGGCGGCGAAATCAAGGATACACCCGGTGTGGAAAGTCTTGTCTTTGCAATCCAAGGATATACTTTCTTGCCCGGAAGGTGTCCACCTTCACCAGGTTTTGCACCCTGTGCCATCTTAATCTGAATCTCCTCTGCACTGACTAAGTAACGGCTGGTTACACCAAACCGGCCGGACGCTACCTGCTTGATTGCAGAACATCTGTCTAAGCTTGTATGTTTACTTGCGATACGGTCCGGATCTTCTCCACCCTCACCGGTATTGGATTTACCATGTAAGTGGTTCATGGCAATTGCCAGTGTCTCATGGGCTTCCTTGGAAATAGAACCATAGGACATCGCACCTGTTTTAAATCTTGTTACAATAGAATCTACGCTTTCTACTTCTTCAATCGGAACACCTTTTTTCGGGAAATTGAAATCCATCAATCCACGAATATTGGCATCACGTTCTTCACTGTTCACAAGGTCTGTGTACTGTTTGAAAAGGTTGTAATCTCCACGTTTGGTTGATTCCTGTAAAAGGTGGATGGTTGCCGGATTATAAAGGTGAACATCCGCTCCGCTTCTCATTTTGTGACGTCCCTTGCTGTCTAAGGTAAGGTCTGTCTCTAATCCCAATGGGTCATAGGCTGCAGAGTGCAGAGTATCTACGTCTTTTGCAATGTCTTCCAGTGTAATTCCACCGATACGGCTTACGGTATTTGTGAAATATTTATCGATTACTGCAGAGTCAATACCAATTGCCTCAAAAATCTTAGAACCCTGATAAGACTGAATGGTTGAAATACCCATTTTGGAAGCAATTTTTACGATACCACTGATAATTGCCTGATTGTAATCATGGATTGCTGCATAGTAATCCTTGTCTAACATATGCTCGTCTACTAACTGTTTTACGGTATCCTGTGCCAGATATGGATTGATTGCACAGGCACCATAACCAAGCAATGTTGCAAAATGATGTACTTCTCTTGGTTCACCGGATTCCAGAATCATGGCAACTGCAGTTCTCTTCTTGGTCTTTACCAGATGCTGCTGCAAACCGGATACTGCCAGAAGGGATGGGATTGCCACATGGTTCTCATCAATGCCACGGTCGGAAAGAATCAGGATATTTGCACCGTCACGGTATGCACGGTCTGCTTCTACAAACAGATGATCCAATGCTTTTTCCAGGCTTGTATTCTTATAATATGTAGTAGGAAGAACCACAACCTTGAATCCTTCTACTTTCATATTTTTAATTTTCATCAAATCTGTGTTGGTAAGAATCGGGTTATCTACCTTTAATACCTGACAGTTAATCGCCTTTTCTTCCAGCAGGTTACCATCTTCTCCGATATATACGGTAGTTGATGTTACCACTTTCTCACGAATGGAATCAATTGGCGGGTTTGTTACCTGTGCAAATAACTGTTTGAAATAATTAAACAGTGGCTGATGGTCTCCTGCCAGTGCTGCCAGCGGAGTATCAATACCCATTGCAGAAGTTCCTTCTCCTCCGTTTAATGCCATCGGAAGGATTGCTTCACGCAGTGATTCGTAAGTATAACCGAATGCTTTCTGCATTCTCTGACGCTCTTCTTTGGTATATTCCGGAACACGCTGATTTGGAATCTTTAAATCCTCCAGTTTAATCAGGTTACGGTCAAGCCATTCACCATAAGGCTGTTTGCTTGCGTAATACTCTTTTAATTCATCATCATCAATGACTCTTCCCTGGATGGTATCTACTAAGAGCATTTTACCCGGACGAAGTCTTTCTTTTACAACAATCTTGGTCGGATCAATATCAAGTACTCCGACCTCGGAAGAAAGAATCAGCTGGTCATCATCGGTAATATAATATCTGGAAGGTCTTAATCCATTACGGTCAAGAACAGCTCCCATGACATCTCCATCTGAGAAAAGAATGGAGGCTGGTCCATCCCACGGCTCCATCATGGTTGCATAGTACTGATAGAAGTCTTTCTTCTTCTGGGACATGGTATTGTTATTTGCCCATGGCTCCGGAATCATAATCATAACTGCCAGTGGTAAATCCATTCCACTCATTACCAGGAACTCTAAGGTATTATCTAACATTGCTGAGTCAGAACCTTCGGAATTAATAACTGGAAGGACTTTCTGCAGTTCCCCTTTCAGTTCTTCGGACTCCATGGTCTCTTCACGGGCAAGCATCTTATCTGCATTACCTTTGATGGTATTAATCTCTCCGTTATGTACGATGAAACGGTTCGGATGTGCTCTCTCCCAGCTTGGATTGGTGTTGGTTGAGAATCTGGAGTGTACGGTTGCGATTGCAGATTCATAATCCTTATCCTGAAGGTCTGCAAAGAACAGACGCAGCTGATCTACTAAAAACATTCCCTTATATACGATGGTTCGGCTGGAAAGGGATACTACATAAGTATCATCATTGGACTGCTCGAATACTCGTCTTGCCACATACAGCCGGCGGTCAAAATCAAGTCCCTTTGCTACTTCAGCAGGACGTTTTACAAATCCCTGCATGATATATGGCATACAGTCTACTGCTTTCTGTCCCAGTTTATCCGGGTCAGTCGGAACTTTTCTCCATCCTAAGAATTTCATTCCTTCCTTTTCCACGATAACCTCAAACATCTTCTTTGCCTGATTCCGTTTCAGCTCATCCTGTGGGAAGAAAAACATTCCGACACCGTAATCTCTTTCTCCACCAAGTTCAATCCCTGATTCCTTTGCTACTTTGGAGAAAAATTTGTGTGATACCTGAAGCAGAATACCAACACCGTCACCGGTTTTTCCTTCTGCATCCTTACCAGCTCTGTGCTTTAAGTTCTCTACGATTTTTAAAGCATTTTCTACCGTCGCATGGGATTTGATACCTTTGATGTTTACCACAGCTCCGATACCGCAGTTATCATGTTCAAAATTCGGATCATACATACCCTGTGCTACTGCTGTACTTTCATTCCACTGTTCTGTCATAATCGTTCCCTTTCTGCTTTCTCTTTATTTTCTGTCTTACTTTGTTACCTGCACTCTGCTGCTTTAAAGTGCTTTTATTTTCTGAACTAAGTTTACA
This sequence comes from uncultured Lachnospiraceae bacterium, assembly GCA_900315735.1. Taxonomy (GTDB): domain Bacteria; phylum Bacillota; class Clostridia; order Lachnospirales; family Lachnospiraceae; genus Roseburia_C. The sequence continues at coordinate 33,118 of ONAD01000018.1, forward strand.
CCCGCCGCAATATACTTTGCAACAGTTTTTTTCTCGCTATTGTCTGATTATTAGACAATTTATTTTATATTCTTTTATTGTATTTATATTTGTCGGTTTTTTGCATATAAAAAAGGCTTATCAAAACAATTCAACGTGTTTTTTGTTGAAAATATTTTTTCATAAGCCTTTTGTTTTTGCATGATATTTTAAATTGTGTCTAAATTGTTTTTCAGTTGTACTGGGATTTCTTGGGAAGGTTTTGAGAATCTCTGCCCTTTCGTCGAATACAGATATTACATAAGGACTGTAAGGGGCACTAGGAATTTCGATATACTTTTTATCCTATCCGGCAACCGGTGCAAATTCACATCCATGTTCATATGCACCTCGCCGGCACATCCTTGTGCCAGCCGTTGCCAGAATATCAAACGAAATTCCTAGTGCCCCTAACAGCCCTTATTATATATCTGTATTTCGATGAAAAGGCAGATAAGCATCAATATCCATAAGGTTTACCATGTTTTTAATACCATCTGCGGTAGTATAGTGGCTGCATTCCCCTTAAAGGCATCAGAATCATCACTACAACCATCATACACCCAGGATAAAGTCATATGGGTAATAACATAAGCATACGGGCGAACATTCTCCTGCAGCATGTTATACATACCCTTATCACTTTCATATCCCGGTCCACCATATCCATAGTAGGCTACTGCTGAAAGCAGTGCATCATTGGATACGGAAGCTGTATACTGTCCATTGCTCGGATTTGCTTTACTTGGTTCCAGACAATAAACTACAGTTCCATCTGAAAGACTATACTGGTGTGTCTGATAGCCATTGTAATTAATTGTCTTTCCTACGGTTAAATCTACATTAAAATCATAGTTTCCAGAGGCATAAGTTTTAACTACCAATCCCTCATCGGCACTATTTAGAGCAATCTGCTCCGCTTCATGCTCTTTGTTTTCTTCTTCCGCCTTGCGTACCAGTTCATCAAAGTTATCTGAAAGAATCGATTCTTCCTGCTCCGGTAAACTTTCCGCAAAAGCAGTTAGCGGACTGGCTGCCATACAGACACATAATGCTGCAGCCATGAACGCTTTTAACTTCTGTTTTACGCTAAATTTCTTCATACTTTCCGTTTTCCTCCTTCCATTTGCTAAAAAAAAGCATAAAAAAAGAACCGATAGCATTATCAGTTCCCAGTTACCTTTATATTTTGTTTTCTATCCTCCCTTCCACTAAGCTATACGTACCGAATTCCGGTACAAGTATCTATAAAAAAAGGACTCAAAGTAAAATCACCTTGAATCCTTCTCTTACCATCTTTATACAAAATCTATTCCATTAATTAATGGATATGCCGGAACCTACCGGTCCAATTTCTCCGCATCCGCTACACTGTGCATAAGGAGCCACGTCCTGTACCCATACCTGTTGTGTTTCTGCATCATGATGGACAGTTCCTGTCTGAATCTGTACATATTCCGTATGATAAGCATAACAAGCTCCATTACTTGATTTTATATGACTAATAATATTACTTTCGCCTGTAATATCAGTCCCACACTGATTACAAATAGTCTTACATTGTTCCTCATATACCGGCTCGTCCCAAGCTTCTTTAACAACCTGTGTCTCATAATGACCACTGCCCTCGTGCAGCATCCACTTATGTTCATGTGCCGGAGCTGCATTATTGTTAGAAACATTGGTGTTGCTATTATCGGTGTTGCTATTGCTGCTTCCAGTTGTTCCACTGGAATTACTGGTAGTTGTTCCGGCTGATGCAGTGCTGCCTGCACTTGCCTTATTACCGGAATTGCTGTTGCCCTTATTTGATTTGCTTGTATTATTGTCAGATGGCTGTGCTGCAGTATTCTCTGCACTGGAAATATTGCTCTCCAGCTTTCCAGTTGTCTCCTGCTCGGCAACTGCCTCTGTTTCCGGCTCTTCTGTCTCTGTAGCCGCTTCCACTTCTTCCGTTGCTGGCTCTTCTGTTCCTGCCACCTCTTCGGTAGCTTCTGTATTTATAACAGTTTCCTTATCAGCGGTAGTATCTTTTTTCCCGCCGCAGGCTGCCATACTTACTGTTACCATCAACATTGTTGCAATCATCGCTAATCTTTTCTTCATAATGATTTCCTCCCATCAGCTTTTCTTTTTTTGTCAATTATAATATAACAAACACTACAGCTTAACCATATTGTCGATTGCCTCTTCCACCGCAGCATTTAAACTTTTTCCATGCTCCATAGCATAGATTGCAATAGTTCTATGCAATTCCGGACTAATTCTTACATTAAAAGTCCCCTTATAAGGTTGCTCTGGTTCAATATTTCTCTCCTTACAATCCTCAAGATATTCATCCACTGCATTATGGAAATCCTGCTCTAATTCCTTTACGGATGCCCCTTCATAGGAAATCAGCGATTTAATACCGATTACTTTACCAAATAAACAATTATCTTCTTTCGAAAACTCTACTGTACCATTATAATTTTTGTATGATAGTAAGTCACTCATAATACGCCATCCTTTCTTAGTTTTTCAATCACCTGGTCTAAAATATAGCGTTTTAATGTCCCATTAGGATGAGGTCTATGAAAATTTATCACTTCATTAGAACCATCCTTTATAAATTTTACCCCTGAACCAGTGCCTCCCTGTTTTAATTCATATCCCAAATAGGAAAGTAATGATACCATTTCATCAAAGGTAAAATCTTTTGGCTTCTGCAAAAGTTTCTCTAATAATTTATCCTTTCTGCTCATAAATTTCTTCTCCTTTTATATTATACTCCCTGCTCACAGCAGATGCAACTAAAATTAGTTGCACTCACATATATGCCTTTTATACCTTGCCATTAAAAACATTCTGTTCTGACATCATCCCAGCAAAACTCTGGATGTATTATTTTCTGATGTTCATCTATTTCACATATTCTTGAATAGATTTTATTACGTACCTCGGCTATAAGTATATTAATATTCTTTTCTAATGGATATTTGTTTTGCGTATCCGAAAGATATGCTGTTTCGTTATTAAATATCGGGCAATATAAATAGCATCCATCCTCTTTCCGAATTAACGAAATATCGAAAAAATTTCGGTTCACATTTAATGTATAAATATTTAATTCCAATAAAAAAGTTAAATACTTTCCAAAATCATCCAATCTTGTAATATTTTTTACATCATCCACAAATTTTTCTATTCTATTTTGCAAAGGCAATGCTTCCAATCTTTCTTCTACAAACTTTTTGTACTTCATCTCATATAAATTTTCTGCAGTAACCAATTGCTGTCCTAATTGCAAAAAATCAATGGATACACAACCATTAAAAGTATCTCCATTATAATTAATAATTTCTAACTGATATGACACATAATCCTTAATATTTGAATGTTTCAATATTTTTGATACTGCATATTCCACTGCACCCTCATACCCTAAGGAATCTGCTTTATACCATTTACCACCCATGCCAAACTCTAATCGTTTTCCTTTTAACGAATATCCAGTGCCGGTAGATCCCTCCATATTATTAAACACATGCATAATTTTTCCTTTAAACTATATTATCTCTTTTTTCACAACTATTTTTGCTTATACTAACATAAAAAAATCATAACATCCCATTAAGACTCTTTTTTGATTACACTTATTTGATTTTCAGAATCTATTCTTACATAAGAAAATTTTTCATCATGTCTCCATTTTCCAAAAACAACCACTAGTCCATCATGTTTTTTTCCTACCATTCTTGGAATCATTTTCTTTAACAATTCCTCATTGCAAAATTCAAGTATTAAATGACCTTTTACATTTGGAAACACAGGATAATTCATATACATGGTGAGATTTTCTTTTTTATACCTATAGGCGTTGCATTCAACAATCTTATAGCCCTCTATTCCACCAATTCTAGAAATTCCACCATGTTTGGCTTTCTTGCTTTCTTTTTTCTCTACGTCTTTTAATAAAGGATATAGTGTATCTGGAAAAACAAACTTTTCTTCTTTGTATTCTGTAATTCTAAACCCTTTTGATTCATAACCACATGCACCACAATGAGGCGGTTTGCCAGAAGCTTTAAAATATGCTCTATTGGGATGCTCTGGATCATATACAAACATACGCGCATCACATTTTTCATTTTTGCAATAACATCTAACACTTTTATATGCCATAATAATATTATCATTTGCATATAATTTTCTTGTTCTGTCTCTATCCGTAAAAACATAATTTGCCATAATTAAATCTCCTTTCATCGTAAAATTTCAATAAAATCAGTGCCTGTAAATTTCTCCAGCGAAAAAGATCTCATACCCTCATCACCTTTTGGACCTCTGCAACATCTTTCCCCGGTTCTTCATACTTAGAAAGTCTCTCCTCCAACTCCTTTACTCTTTTCTCAAGATGAAGTATATAACTCATCATTTCTGGAATGTAAGGTGGTGGAGTATTTTCTTTCTGTTCCCATTTCTGGTAAGTTCTTGTCGGTATTCCAAAGTATGCAGCAAACCGGCTCTGACTTAATCCTGTTTCCTTTCTCATCTTTGTTATTTCCACCAGTATTGTATCTTCTTTCATACTATAATGTACCTTCCAGTTCTAATAATTTTTTCTACCTAAACTATACCCTATTAGGGTACAGTCGTCAATAAGTAATCAAGGATAATTATCATATCTATCAACGAATATCCTCTACCTTTTTAGCTTCTCACATTTTCAGCTTCTTTCAATTTTGATCAAAAAGAAAAATCCCGCTTAAGTAGAATGAGATCATTTACCTTGTCTACTAAAGAAGGATTTTATCCAAATTAGATTCTTTTTATTTTTACAATTATTCAATTAACCAGAACTTACTTCTTGCGTTCACCACGGAATGCCAGCAGCAATAACGCCACAATCAATACACTCTCTACCACAGTACATATCACGCTTCCCGTCATGGATACATCCATAAAATGAAACAGTTTCGTCTCACTTCGAAGTACTGATACCAGATTTGTCACCATATGGGCTGCCATAGCTGCTCCTAGTCCTTCCTGTTCCATGATGACTGCCAGTAAAAGTCCTACGGCAGTGGCATAAAGGAACTGCACCAGATTAAAATGCATGGCTCCAAATACTACTGCTGACAATACAATTGCCGGCTTCACTCCTAAGAATGTTTTCAACCGCTGGTATACGATGCCACGGTAAAGAAGTTCCTCTAAGAACGGAATTATGATACAGGTTCCAAGTATTACCAATGCCAGGCTGCTGCCGTAGAATGCGGCACTTACTTCCTGATAGCTCTGCGATGTTTCTTTTAAGCCGGTATATCCGATAAGATTATTTAACACTACGCCAAACAATCCTGCGGCTGCCGCAAATAAAATGGTTCGTGGCAGATTTGCCATTTTTCCGCCATCTTCTTTCCGATAGAAAGCGTATACAAATGGAAATGCAATTACCGTTGCGATAATCTGATAAATCATATAATTCTCATTGGTCATTGTATGCATGAGATTTAACACAAACATCACAACATTTGTTACTACAAAATAAATGCCGATGGGATAAATCACTTCCCAAATGCGAAGTAGCTTATAATCTTTCAATATATTCTGCCGCCTCCTCGATACTGTCACAGATTGCCTTTGCACCAGCCTCCTGCAACTCTTCTTTCGTTCCGAATCCATAAGTAATACCGATACAATCCATATGTGCTTCTTTGGCTCCTAATACATCAAATCTGGTATCTCCAACCAATACTGCCTCGGTAGTATCATAAATATGCATCCGTTTTATTGTTTCCTGCAGCACCTCATATTTGCTGTCTATTCTGCCATCCATCGTAGCTCCCACCACTTCATCAAAATAGGACAGGATATGGAAATGCTCTAAAATACGCCGGCAGGATTCTTCCGGTTTGCTGGATGCCAGTCCGATACGGTAGCCTTTTCGCTTAAGAGATTTCAGCGCATCTTCTACACCATCATAAAGGCTGCATTCAAAAATACCGGTTGGATGATAGCGTTCCCGGTACTTGGCTACTGCCGCTACCGCAGTCTCTTCATCCATGCCATAATGTTCCATAAAAGTATTTTTAAGTGGTGGTCCGATAAAGAATTCAAGCTTATCTGCATCCGGTTCCTCAATACCATATGCTTTCAACGCATACTGGGCACATTTTGTAATTCCTTCCTTGGAATTGGTAATGGTTCCATCTAAGTCAAATAAAACAATATCTTTTCTGCCCTTTAGTTCCTGTTTCATCTGAAGCACCGTCTTATTAAGCACCGGGTGCCAGAGATATGCTGCGATTTCACAAAGTGGCTCTAATACAAACAGGCGGTTTGCCATATCAATATGCGGAATCGTAAGTTCCGGTGTAGATATCACTTCATCATCATAGAATAAAATATCAAGGTCTATCGTTCTTGAACCCCAGCGCATCTTACGCTCCCGGTTGCCATGCGCTTCTATGGCATGAAGCTTTTCCAATAATTCTTCCGGTGTATACAGAGTATCCAGTTCCAGACATCCATTAAAAAATGCTCCTTCTGCCACGCCGCCATAAGGTTCTGTCTCAAGGATATCAGATACCTTTCCTACCTTGCAGTCTTCTAAGTTCCGCAGTTCTTCGATGGCATCTTCAATATATTTTCTCCGGTCGCCCATATTGGAACCAAAGGCAAGATATACCTTATGCCAGCCCCGCTCTATTTCCACCGCCACGTCTGATAACGGCAGTCCCACCGGCGCCCATGGTTTATGTATGGAAAATTTTAATTTCTGAATCAATGGAAAATGCAATAACACTGCCCGCGCTGTCTGCTCTGCCGCCGCTTCAATCAGCTTATAGGTATGTGTGGTCAGAAATTCTGTTACAAAATGGCTGACTTCTCCATAATTCACCGATTCTGTCAAATCATCCGTGCATCCTGCTTTTCTTGTAGAAAGCCAAAGTTCCATATTGATTAAAAACTTCTGTCCAAGCTTTGTCTCCTCCGGAAACACTCCATGATTTGCAAATAGTTCAAGATTTTCTATGATAATCTTATCCATGTAATCCTCCATCTCTGATTGCTTCTGCCATCTTAATTGCCTCTACATTGGCACGCACATTGTGTACACGGACGAAGCCGCAATGTGCCCATACAGCATAAGCACTGGTTACTGCTGTGGCAGTATCACGCTCCTTTGCCGGAACATCCAAAGTCAGACCGATTACTGACTTCCGGGATGTGCCAAGCAGCACCGGATAGCCCAGTTCATTCAGTTCTCCCACGCATCGGATAGCTTCCAAATTATTCTCATAAGTCTTGCCAAATCCCACACCCGGGTCTGTCATAATACCGTCTTCACGAATCCCTGCTTCTTTCGCAAGACGCAAGGTCTCCCGCAAATCATTTTTCATATCTTCCATAAAATTCGTATAGTCTGCTTCGTTGCGGTTATGCATCAGGCAGCATGCAGCATCATATTTTGCAATCACGCCTGCCATTTTATCATCTGCTTTCAATCCCCAGATGTCATTTAAAAGATGGGCTCCTGCTGCAAGGTTTGCCTCTGCCACCCTGCTCTTATAGGTGTCTACGGAAACCGGCACATCAAAGCGGCTTACAATTGCTTCTACCACCGGAACAGTACGCTCGATTTCTTCTTCATCAGAAATCTTTGTATAACCCGGTCTTGTGGATTCGCCACCCACATCAATGATATCTGCTCCCTGTGCCATCATTTCTTCCACATGTTTTAATGCAAGATCTAACTGATTATAACTTCCCCCATCTGAAAAAGAATCCGGTGTTACATTTAAGATTCCCATTACATAAGTATGATTTGCTGTGTCAAATGTCCGATTTCCTATTCTCATTTTTCTTCTCCTTTTTATGCTGCCTGCAGAACCTTTCACCGGCAGCTTCTTGCGGATGCCTGGCAGCTTAAAACCAGTTCTCCGGTTTATTTTTCTCTTCTTCACTCCACTTGCAGCTGTCTGCTGCTTCACAGGCAAAGCACATACGGGATGCCTTGTCCGCCCATTTCATAAGCTGTGTAAATGCTGTCTGCCATAATTTCTCCCCGTGCAGCTCCCCGCGGGTTTCTCTTCGGTGAGCAAGAATTGCCCGGCAGATGATATCTCCCTTTTCCTTTGGATAGCCTATAGTTGCAAAAATCTCTCTTGCAAATTCGGCAGATGCCGCTGCATGAGAGATTCCCTGTTCATATTCTTTCATACGACCGATATCATGAAGCAGGGCATATAGATATATCATCTCTTCCTCAAAGCCAAGCTGCTCCTTTAAATTGCGGATCTGTGCCAGACGTGCCACATCCATAAAGTGTTCCATATTATGTCTGCAATAGATTCTGTCCGCTTCCAGACGGGCAATTTCTTTTACGGTTTCCCGGTATTGCTCCTGGTGTAAAAGTCTTGCTACATATTCCATTTCATCACCATATCTAACGCACCATCTGGAAAAATTTATTTACCAGACGTTCATCCTTATTAAAGATACCACGGGTCACATAAGTAACTGTCTTGCTGCCCGGCTTCTTAATACCACGCATCGTCATACACATATGCTCTGCTTCCATCATGACCATGACACCCTTCGGCTTTAACTGCTCCATCAGTGCATCTGCCACCTGTGCCGTAAGCTGCTCCTGAATCTGAAGCCGTCTTGCATAGATTTCCACGGTTCTTGCCAGTTTGCTGATGCCGACTACTTCTCCATTTGGGATATAAGCAACGTGAGCTTTTCCATAAAACGGGAGCATATGATGTTCACAAGTAGAGTAAAAAGTTATATCCTTTTCTACTACCATTTCATTGTTGCTGGCATGAAATCTTTTCTTTAAAGGTTCTGCAGCATCCATATCCATTCCGCCAAAGATTTCTTCATACATCCGTGCAATACGATCCGGAGTATCAAGTAATCCTTCCCGGTTCACATCTTCGCCAATACCTTCTAATATCAGCCGTACACCTGCTTCCACTTTCTCTTTATCTATCATTCTTCTGTCCTTCCTGATACTGTATGACAGCCTTCTTTGCCTCAGCAAGATATGACAGGGAGCCAAATATCAGCACCACATCTTCTTTTGAACTCTCAGCAATTGCATGTCTTACCGCATCTTCAATCAAAGGTTCTGTTATTACTGTTTGATAGCCTGCTGCCTTCGCTTCTTCCGCCAGCTTATCTGCCGGAAGTGCCCTGCTGTTATGCGGTGTTACCGCATATACTGTTTCCGAGTAAGGACGCATTATCTTTAAAATCTTCTCATGCGACTTATCAGCAAGCACCCCTATTATATAGGTTATCTTACGATTTGTAAAACAGTTTTCCAGTGTTTTTGCAAGTTGCAGTGCTGCGCCCTCATTATGGGCGCCATCCAGAATACATAATGGTTCCTCTAAAACACGTTCAAACCGTCCATTCCAGCAGACTTTCTGAAAGCCATTTTGTATCACAGATAAGGTAAGCTGCAGAAATGTTTTTTCTTTCAATACTTCTATTACCTTAAGCGCACAGGCTGCATTGGCTGCCTGATAAGCACCGGTCAACGGGAGTCTTATCTTCCACTGTGCGTCATCTTCCCTTACATAATCAAACTGCATTCCATTCATATCAAAGAAAAGATTTCTTATGGCATCCTTCTTCGGCTGATACAACTGTGCCTTAAGCCTTTCTGCCTCTTTGACAAGAACCTCTATCACTACATCTTCCTGCCAGGCAGATACCACCGGACAATTTTCTTTTATGATTCCAGCCTTTGCAGATGCAATCTCTTCCAGAGTATTTCCCAGAAACTGCATATGATCCATGCTGATAGAAGTAATGACACTGCAAAGAGGATGGGTAATCAGATTGGTTGCATCCTCTCTTCCGCCCATGCCGGTTTCCAATAACACCACATCACATTTTTCTTCTCTAAAATATAAAAATGCTGCTGCCGTCTCTACTTCAAAGGAAGTCGGATGTGGAAGTCCTTTTTCCGTCAGTGCATGACAGGCTTTCTCTACTTTTTCCATCAAGGCAGCGTATGCTTCTTCGGAAATTGCTTTTCCGTTTATCTGCCAGATTTCCCGATAGGAAAAGACTGCCGGGGAACTGTATCTGCCTACCTTTAAGCCGGCTTCTTCCAATACCGCCTGAAGCATTGCTCCAACGGAGCCTTTTCCGTTAGTTCCCGCAATGTGAATGATAGATAGGTCTTCCTGCACATTTCCCAATTCCTTCATCAGTGCCCGGATACTGTCCAGCCCTAATATACTGCCATATTTTTTTGTTTCTTCTACAAATGCAAGTGCCTGCTGATATGTCAATTTATTTCTTTACTCCTTTGGTTGCACGGTTTCCGATATGAAGCCGGTTCAATGCGATTTCTTTGTCTTTTACCATGACTACCGGCGGTTCTTCCTCGCCCAGTGCATAGATGTTGGTAAGTTCATCCCCTGCTGCAAGCTTCATTCCGCAGACTCCGATTGCGCCCTTCTTCTTCTCAGGAATGGTATCTGCCGCAATCCGTAGGAACATATCCTTTGCGGACTGCATAACAATGGTCATATTTTCTTCTACCGGTGCTACAAATACAACTGCATCACCATCTGCAAGCTTCGTGGCTGCTGTGGTACGTTTTGCTACATCAAATTCTTTTCCATCCACCTGTTTTAACATGGCTGTCTTGGTTCCAAATAACAGCTTCTGTGTGCACAGTGTTGCCAGATCCGTAATATAAATCAACTGCTCTTTGGAGCTGTCATAATTACTTACATTATCAATCGGCTGTCCCTTATCACGGAACTTTCCAAACGGCAAATCAACTACCTTCAGAAGGTGCATCTGGCCGGTATTGGTAAAGATGCAGATTTTTCCGGTATTCATGCAATGAAGTACATAACGGTTCTCGCTGTCTGCTGCCTCTTTATTACGCTCGTAAGTAGCCACGTCAATGGTTTTTGCATAGCCGAAACGATCCATTAAGAAAACTACTTCCATCTCTTCCATCTTCTTTTCTTCATAAACGGCAGCTTCCACATTGTCGATATGGGTACGACGTTCTCTGGAATAATTTTTCTTAAGACCGTCTAATTCCTTCATGATTACCTTCGCCATTGTACTGCGGTTGGTAAGGATATCTTCGTATTCTGCGATATTCTTTAATGTGGTATTATGCTCATCCATCAGTGCTTCCACTTCCAGACCAATCAGCTTATAGAGACGCATCTCCAAGATTGCTGTTGCCTGACGTTCTGTAAAGTTTAACTTGGAAGCTTTCTTTTCGGATTCTTTCGTCTTGAATTTAATATTCTCTGTTACACCGTTCATCAGGCAGTTTTTCGCATCCTTGATATTACGGCTTCCTCTTAAGATTTCAATAATTAAATCAATGACATCACAGGCACGGATTAATCCTTCCTGAATCTCTTTCTTGTCCAGTTCCTTTGCCAGTAACGTCTTATATTTTCTGGTTGCAAGCTCATACTGGAACTTTACATGGTGACGGATAATCGGAACCAGTCCCAAAGTCTCCGGTCTTCCATCTGCTACTGCCAGCATATTGACACCAAAGGTATCCTCTAATTTCGTCTTCTTATAAAGGAGATTGCAAAGGTTCTGTGCATCTGCTCCCTTTCGAAGCTCAATGACAATACGGATTCCCTCTTTGGAAGACTGGTTGGAAATATCCACAATATCGTTGGTCTTTTTAGTCTCAACCAGACTGTAGACATCATTTAAGAATTTTCCGATATTGGCTCCAATCATGGTATATGGAATCTCTGTAATAACCAGACGCTCTTTTCCACCTTTTACTGCTTCAATCTCTACTTTTCCACGAACTTTAATCTTACCAATTCCAGTCTCATATATAGAAAGAAGTTCATCCTGATTGGTTACAATTCCACCGGTCGGGAAATCCGGTCCCTTGATATATTTCATCATTTCTTCGGTTGTAATATCCGGATTCTTCATATATGCTTTGACACCGTCAATGACTTCGCCAAAATTATGTGGCGGAATGCTGGTTGCCATACCAACGGCAATACCCTCAGCACCGTTTACCAAGAGGTTCGGCACCTTTACCGGAAGTACCTCCGGCTCTTTTTCTGTTTCATCAAAGTTTGGTACAAAATCTACCACGTCTTTATCCAAATCCGCAAGGTATGCTTCCTGGGTAATCTTCTGCAGACGCGCCTCGGTATATCGCATTGCAGCCGCTCCATCCCCCTCGATGGAACCAAAGTTACCATGACCATCTACCAGTGGCAGTCCCTTCTTAAACTCCTGCGCCATTACCACCAGTGCATCATAAATGGAGCTGTCACCATGCGGATGATATTTACCCATGGTATCTCCCACGATACGGGCACATTTACGATAAGGTTTATCATAACGGATGCCAAGTTCGTGCATATCATAAAGTGTTCTTCGCTGTACCGGCTTCAGACCGTCTCTGACATCCGGTAATGCTCTTGCGATAATAACGCTCATGGCATAATCGATATAAGATTTCTGCATTACTTCCGAATACTCGGTGCGGATAATCTGTTCTTTCGTTTCCATAATCTATCCAATTCCTTCCTGATTTTCTGCTTCTATTATAGAAATTTATATGTCAAGTTCTGCATCCTTTGCATTATCATAGATGAATTTACGACGCGGCGGTACATCTGTTCCCATCAGCATCTCTGTCACATCTGATGCCATTCTGGCATCTTCGATTTCTACCTGTTTTAACATTCTTGTCTCCGGATTCAAGGTTGTCTCCCAAAGCTGCTGTGCGTCCATCTCTCCAAGACCTTTGTAACGCTGCAACGTAAAGGAACCCTTATGTGTCTTACGATAGCGGGCAAGGGCTGCATCATCATAAAGGTATTCCTCTTCTCCCTTACTTGGCATCGCTTTATACAAAGGAGGCATTGCAATATAAACATGTCCTTCGTAAATCAGTTCCGGCATAAACCGGTAAAATAAAGTCAGAAGCAATGTTGAAATATGTGCTCCATCCACGTCCGCATCTGCCATGATAATAATCTTATCATAACGAAGCTTGCTGATATCAAAGTCATTTCCATATCCTTCGGAAAATCCACAGCCAAATGCATAAATCATGGTCTTAATCTCTGCATTTGCCAATACTTTATCAATACTTGCCTTCTCTACATTTAATATCTTTCCACGAATCGGAAGAATTGCCTGGAACATTCGGTTTCTTGCAGTCTTTGCAGAACCACCCGCAGAATCTCCCTCGACGATAAAGATTTCACATTTGGAGGCATCACGGCTTTCGCAGTTTGCCAGTTTTCCATTGGAATCAAAAGAGAATTTCTGCTTGGTCAGAAGATTGGTTTTCGCCTTCTCTTCCGTCTTACGAATCTTTGCTGCTTTTTCTGCACATCCGATAATTGCCTTTAAGGTATCTAAGTTACGGTCAAAGTACATCTGGATTTCATCATTGGTCACTTTTCCGGTAGCTCTTGCTGCATCCTGATTATCAAGCTTTGTTTTCGTCTGTCCTTCAAATCTTGGGTCCGGATGTTTTACGGAAATAACAGCAGTCATTCCGTTTCTTACATCTGTTCCGGTAAAGTTTGCATCCTTCTCTTTTAAGATACCAAGCTCTCTTGCATAGGAATTAATCACCTGGGTAAAAGTTGTCTTAAATCCGGTCAGATGGGTTCCGCCCTCTGCATTGTAAATATTATTACAGAAGCCCAGCACGTTCTCATGGAATTCCGTCGTATACTGGAATGCCACTTCAACAGAAATGCCCTCAGATTCTCCTTTATAATAAATGACATCATGGAGACATTCATTGTTCTGATTCATCTCTTTTACAAAGCCGATAATTCCATCCGGCTCATGATATTCAATATGTTCTACTTCTTCTCCACGTTTATCTTCATAAATAATGGTTAAGGCAGGATTTAAATATGCAGTCTCATGGAGACGGCTCTTTACTTCATCCTCTTTAAATCTTGTCTTCTCAAAGATTTCCGGATCCGGCAGGAAATTAATCTTCGTTCCGGTCTTTTTCGTCTTTCCAATCGTTGGCAGCAGTCCATTTACCAGCTCTACCGTCGGCACACCACGCTCATAGCGGTCGTGATGCACATATCCGTCTCTGCTTATCTCTACATCCATATAAGTAGAAAGTGCATTTACAACGGAGGAACCTACTCCATGAAGACCACCGCTGGTCTTATATGCTGCATTATCAAATTTTCCGCCGGCATGCAGGGTAGAAAATACGACACGGGCTGCCGATACACCCTTCTTATGCATTCCCACCGGAATTCCTCGTCCGTTATCTTCTACGGTACAGGAGCCATCTGCCTCTAATGTGACACGGATGGTATCACATACACCGGCAAGATGCTCATCTACCGAGTTATCCACGATTTCATATATTAAATGGTTCAATCCTTTTCTTGATACGCTTCCAATATACATTCCCGGTCTCTTCCGGACAGCTTCCAATCCTTCCAGCACGGAAATACTGCTCGCATCATATGTTTCCTGTTTCGCCATTGTTCCAATCCTTTCTTTCTAAAGACTGCTTCAAAAGAAGCCCTGCGGCTAGTATAACACATGGAGATTTTTTTGGCAAACATGTGTTTTCTTATTTTCTGCGGAACAAAGAATGTGCCTTGGCACATTCTCGCGCCTGCGGCGGTCGCTTGCGACATCTACCTTATACGCCGCAGTGCGCATCCTCGCGGAGCGTTTTAACTACCAAGATCATCTCAGTAGTTGTTTTGAACTGCCAGTAACAGGTTCCGTCTTAACTAAACAGATTTTTAAAGAAATCTGCAATAGATGAAAACAGGTTGGAGAAGAAGCTTCCAATCTTATCAAAGATTCCATCTGCACCAAGGTTTTCAATCTTATCATAAATGGATTTTGCCTGATTTACAAGACTGTCCACATCAAGGTCGAGATTGCCGATTTTCTTTAAAAGCTCTAGTAACTGTGCTTTCTGGTCTTCGGTCAGTGTTACATCAAATTTATCTGCTGCTTCATCAATGGCTTTGCGAATGCTGTCATCATCAGTGAGACCATTTTCTGCAATCTGCTGTTTTAAGTATGCTACCAGTCCTTCGACAGACTCTGCATCTGCTCCGGTGCTGCTTTCAAGCTGTCCGGTTAATACCAGCTCATTTAAGGCGGTATCCACATTTTCCTGTGGAAGTTCTTTTCCGGTCATCTCCTGATATGCTTTAAATACGCCAACCAGTGCAGCGGTTCCTGAAATATTTTTCGGTCCTGCCACGATGATATCTGCATCTTCAATTCCTGCAGTTACCAGTGCGTTTTTATACATACCAACGGTACAGTAAGAAATATTCTTTGTAGAAATATTGATTCCATTTCCTTTGTCCTTCTTTACAATCACAACGGAGGACCAGGACTTGCTTCCAATCTGGGAAGATGGAATGTAAGCGTCCAGATACTGATGCTCTTCGGAGTTGCTTACTGTCACTACGTCATAGTTATCAAGCTGTGCCGGTTCAATTCCCATCAGACTTAAAACAGTATTCTTCTGGTCTTCGGATAAGTCTGCCCCCAATGCCAGATATGGTTTGTCGCTTTCCTTGATTACAACATTGTCATCTGCTTTATCATTGACTGCTGCCGGATTATCTGTGGCTGCTCCGGCATCCGGTGTACTGCTGTCTGCTCCATTATCCGGATTTGCTGCCGCATCAGAGCCGTTATCTGCTCCATTTGCTGCACCGTTTTCTCCGGCTGTCTCTGTAGATAAGGTACCGGTTACTTCTGCTGCGGATGCCTGAAATGGCACACTAAGAAACAGCATACATGCCAATCCCATTCCCATTATTTTTTTGATATGTTTTTTCATTTTTTCCTCCTTTTTCAGGCAAGGTGAACATTCATCCATGCCAGAATATCATGATATACAACATCACGGTCTGTCTCATTTAAGATTTCGTGACGGTCGTTGTCATATAATTTCCAGGTAATATCCTCTTTGCCGGCTACGTCAAATTTATTATATACCTTTTTTACACCGCTGCCGCAGCCGCCCACCGGATCCATTGCTCCCGATACAAAAAATAACGGAAGACTCTTTGGAACTGCTTCAATATTTTCCTGCTGATTGTCAAAAAGAACTGCCTCAAACAGTCCCATATAAGCATTTACCGTAAATACAAATGTGCATTTCGGGTCTGCATAATAGGTTTTTACTATTTCTTCATCCTTGGTCAGCCAGCTGTTGGAAGCATCTTTCCCAGTCAGGTCAAACTGATGATAATACTTATCATAAGATAATTTCTGCAATAATCTGCTTCTGTGATGCCAGCCAAAAAATGCCGCCTGCATCTTTGCAATAAACATGGCAAGCTTTGTGGTATTGTCCGGAATGCAGCCGGTTCCCATAATTACTGCACCGGTAAGCCCCTCTCCATGTATCGCAAGATATTTCCGAAGCATATATGAACCCATGCTGTGTCCCAACATAAAATACGGTACACCCGGATGCTCTTTCTGTGTCATCTCCCGGAGTGTATGCATATCGGCAACCACCGTATCACTCGGATGCTCTGCAAAATATCCCCATTCATCCTTTGATACAATGGATTCGCCGTGTCCGATATGGTCATGTCCTACTACCAGGAAACCATTATCATTTAAAAATTCTGCAAAGGCCCGGTAGCGTTCAATATATTCCACCATACCATGTGTTATCTGTAAAACTGCACGATACTTTCCATCCTCCGGAGTCCATCGTACTGCATGAACTGTGGTTCGTCCATCTGCGGAAGGGAAAGAAAAAACTTCCTCTTTCGTCATATAATATACCCCCTGTATGTTATAAATCCCTTATATTTTACAATGATTCTGCACTTTTTACAACCAAAGCACCCTGCAAAAACCATAATACTCTATTAAATTTTTCTTAAATCTCTAAACTTTTATCTAAAACGCCGGATAATCGCCTGCACGCTTTCTCTTCCGCCATAAGTGTCCACTGACGGCTCATAAACGGCTGCAAACTGTATGCTGTTTTCTCTTCCGTGCATGGCTGCATCCACTTCTTCCCTGCCAAACTTCTCGCTGAGAAATGAAAGAAATTTTTCCACTTCTCCAAAATAGACGCCTGCCACCGGATTTCCCCTTGAATCCAATAAATGAAGCTTTAACACATTTCGGTTTACGCCTACTATATTGGCTCTTGTAATCTTAATATTACGGTCTGCAAATACCGGCTTAGTATTCGACTTTCCGCAAGGTTCCAACACGCTTAGCTGCCGGATAGTATCTACCGTAAAATAGGACATCGGAAGCACCGCATCCAGCCTTACCACCTCTGCCATATCTTCTTCGGAAAGTTCTGCTTTCTGATTGAGCTGTTCCCTCAATTTATCAATATCTTCTTCCCGCATAGAAAGGCCTGCTGCCATGGGATGTCCACCGTATTTTGTAAACAACTCTGCCACTTCTGTCATTTTATCAAACATGGAATAGGCTTCGATGGAACGACCGGAGCCTTTGACTCCTTCTTCCCCTTTAGTCAGTACAAATACCGGTTTCTGATATACTTCACGAATTCGGCCGGCAATGATTCCGGCAAGGCTCTCATGGCATTCCGGCAGGTAAACCACCAATACTTTATCTTTCTCCTGTCCTTCTTTTTCAATCTGCTCTAATGCTTTCTGTGTCTCCTGCTGTGTCATATATTTCCGGCTTTCGTTGAGTTCCACCAGCTCGCCCGCCAGTGCGGAAGCCTTTACGGTATCCTTTTCCAATAACAGCTCCAGTGAACGTTTTGCTGTATCCAGTCGGCCGCTGGCATTGATACACGGTCCTAATACAAATCCGATATGATATGCACTTAACGGCTTATCGGAAAGCTTATTTTTTGCAATCAATGCCTTCATGCCGGGATTTTTCGTATGCTCTAACGCTTTTAAACCAAGCTTTACCAAAATCCGGTTTTCCCCAGTTAAATCCATGACATCCCCGACTGTTGCAAAGCCTGCATTTTCGATAAAGTCATCCGCCTCTTTTACCGAAATATCCATTCTCTCATAAAGCACCTGCACCAGTTTCCATGCCACTACTGCTCCGCAGATTCCTTTGCATGGATACAGGCAGTCCTTCTGCTTGGGATTTACAATGGCATCCGCATTACTCCGCAGAAATTCCTTTCCCTGTTCCGTATTGCGATAAGGAATCTCATGATGGTCTGTTACTACAACCGTCATGCCTTTTTCCTTAGCAAAATTAATCTCATCAATTGCTGCAATTCCATTGTCGCAGGTAATCAAAAGTTCTTTTCCATCAGATAATGCCTGTTCAATTAAATGTTCATTGATGCCATAGCCATCCTTCATCCGATCAGGAATTGCTGCATCCACATTGCCGCCACACCGACGAATTCCCTCCAACAGGATATAGGTTGCATTAACACCATCAATATCATAATCGCCAATAATCCGCATGGCTTTTTTCCCTGCAATACCCTCTGCGATGATTTCCGCCGCCTTATCCACATCCTTTAATAAATGCGGATTATGTAATGCCTCTTTTCCACCATACAAATATTCTGTAATTTCTTTTTCATCTATTATGTCCCGGTTTCTTATAATCCGGGCAATCAGCGGGTCAATTCCATATTTCTTTGCCATTTCCATGAAATTGCCGCCTTTTCTGATTTCAATCCATTTTTCCATGAAGCTTTCTCTGCCTTATCTATTCGTATTCTACATTCATGAGCACCAGTCCTTTTGCTGCTGCCATTGGTCCTGCCAGACTGCGGTTTCTGCCCTCTAATATTTCTTTCATCTCACAAACTTCCCGTTCTCCCATTCCAACTTCTAACAGTGTTCCGGTAAGGATGCGCACCATATTCTGTAAGAAGCCATTTCCGGTAAAGTATATGTCAAGTTCATCCTTTTTTTCTTCTATCCGAATCTCGTAGATTGTCCGCACCGCTGATTTTTTGAAATGGCGGTTACCACAAAAAGAAGTGAAATCATGGGTCCCAAGCAATTCTTCTGCCGCTGCTTTCATTTTGGTAATATCCAAAGATTCTGCCACCGGTGTTACATATTTTCTCCGGAATACATCCGGCTTCTCTCCTAAGAAAATGCGGTAACAATAAGTCTTTTTTACAGCGTTTAATCTGCTGTGAAACCGGAGTGGCACTTCTGCTACCTCTAATACTACAATATCTTCCGGCAGATACTGGTTGCAATATTTCTTTATCTCTTCCGGCTCATATACACTCTGAAATTTAAAATTTGCCACCTGTCCCATGGCATGCACGCCTGCATCGGTTCTTCCGGAACCATGTATCTCTATTTCTTCCCCTGTCATTTTCTCCAATACCGACTGCAGCTTGCCCTGAATGGTCTGCTCTGTATTTCCCTGCACCTGCCATCCGCTGTATCTGCTGCCATCGTATTGCAATATCATTTTATAATTTATCATGTTTTCTCTCCATTCATTCTGCAACAGTATAACACGTTTTCCCGCTTTCCGGCATATACTTTATGGAATAAATATCATGAGGTTTCCATATGTCAAACCTTTCTTATATGCAAAAAGCCACGGACAGAGGACAACTGCAGATTCATGTCACCACAGAGCGTGGCTTTTTCCCCATTAAAGATGCCTCCATCCGTCTTTCCTATACGGGAAATCCTACTGAAATTATTGAAGAACTATCAACTGACATTTCCGGTCAGACTGCAGCAGTTGAACTGCCGGCTCCCCCCTTAGAATATAGTATGGAGCCTTCTGAATTCCAGCCTTACTCGGAATATACCATTCAGGTAAATGCGTCCGGCTACCGTCCCATCAATATTTCCGGTATCTCCGTTCTGCCGGATAAAACTTCCATCCAAAATGTCCGGATGGAAACTGCCACCGTGGAAAATCCACTGGAACGAAATATTGTTATAACCGCCAACACTCTCTATGGGAATTTTCCGCCGAAAATCCCAGAGGATGAAATCAAGCCGATGACTGAAAGCGGCGAGATTGTCTTAAGCCGTGTTGTCATCCCGGAATATGTCATTGTCCATGACGGACCGCCAAGTGATTCTTCTGCCAACGACTACTATGTCCGTTACCGGGATTACATCAAAAATGTTGCCTCCAGCGAAATCTATGCTACCTGGCCGGATGCAGCTCTCCGTGCAAATATTTTAGCGATTATGTCCTTTACCCTGAACCGGGTGTATACGGAGTGGTACCGGAACAAGGGCTATGATTTTACCATTACTTCTTCCACCGCCTTTGACCATAAATTTGTCTACGGCAGAAATATTTTTTCCAACATTTCCAATATCGTTGATGAGATGTTTAATAGCTACCTTTCCCGCCCGAACGTCCGCCAGCCGATTCTGACCCAGTACTGTGACGGGCAGCGGGTAAGCTGCCCGAACTGGATGACCCAGTGGGGTTCGAAATACTTAGCCGACCAGGGATATTCCACCATTGAGATTCTGCGCTACTATTACGGCAGCAGCATGTATATCAACACGGCGGATGAAATCAGCGGAATACCTGCCTCCTGGCCGGGCAGCAATCTTGAGGTTGGTTCTACCGGAGATAAGGTACGGATGCTGCAGGAGCAGTTGAACCGGATTGCCCGTAACTATCCTGCCCTTCCGACCATTACTGCCGATGGCATTTACGGTTCCGCTACCAGAGCTGCTGTAGAAAAATTCCAGTCCATCTTTGGGCTTCCGGTTACCGGAATTGTGGATTTCCGTACCTGGTACCGCATTTCCGAGATTTATGTTGCAGTTTCAAGAATTGCAGAATTGTATCAATAAATTTCATAACTTAAACCTTTTCGAAAATTCTTTTTGCCACAAACCCATAGTAATTATGAAAATACAATGCTATACTAAATGCATATTACGAATTTACTGGAGGGAAAAATAATGCATACATTTCAACCATATCCAATTGACCTTATGGAAATGAATCCGTTTACTAAAATCGGCAAAGAATGGATGTTAATCACAGCAGGTGATGAGAAAAAAGCAAATACAATGACTGCAAGCTGGGGCGGTGTTGGTGTCCTCTGGGGCAAAAACGTTGTCTACATCTTTGTAAGAGATACACGTTATACCAAAGAATTTATTGATAATGGCGAGACATTTTCACTTACCTTTTTAGATTCATCCAATAAAGGAGCTTTAAAATATCTTGGAGCTGTTTCCGGACGTGACGAAAATAAAATCGAGAATGCAAGAATGCATCTTGACTACTGCAAGGACACACCATATATCGACGAAGGAAATCTGGTCTTCATCTGCCGTAAATTATCTGCCACAAAGATGACTCCGGACCAGTTTATCGATCCTTCTATCGAAAGCAGCTGGTATGCAGACGGCAACCTTCACACCATGTATGTGGGTGAAATCTTAGAAGTACTTGCCCGCTAAGCTACTCACATAACTTACCCGGCGGCGGTTCTTTTCAGACTCATTTAAAAAGAACCACTGCCGGGCATTTTTTACCATCATTTTACTTATGAATAATATCATAATGTGCCTGTACGGCAGCATCAATTTTTCTCTGGTCTCCTGTTTCGATTGCTTCTGCAATTTCTACATGAAGCTTCCACATTTTTTCAAATTTCTCAGCATCTGCATTTTCCCAGCCTTTTCTGATATTCTCGCTGTATATATCTGAAAATACCTGCATAACTGTAATCATAAAACGGTTACCGGAGCCAAGAATCAGCTTCTGGTGAAACTGCTTATCTATCTCATAGCTCTTTTCCTTGTCCGCATTCTGCATAGATTCCGCCAGTGTTTTTAACTCTGCAATAGCCTGTTTGCTCATGTTTTTAGCTGCCAGATAGCCTATTGCAAGTTCTAAAAGGCAACGTGTCTCAGAGAGCTCGTCCTTATCTATCTGCTGCAACAGCAGCATCATATCGATTACTTTTGAAAGGCTTTTCTCCATATTACAGCAGATATAATTTCCGGAACCCTGCTGGCTTTCAATTAATCCGATATTTTCCATACTCTTTAAAGCCTCCCGGATGGACGGACGTGACATACCAAGTGTCTCTGCCATTTCACGTTCTGTTGGCAATTTACTGCCAATCTGGAATTCTTCATTTCGTATTCCATCCTTTACAAATTCCATTACTCTCTTATACTCTCTATCCTTCATATGAATCTCCTTTCATCTTTTGCAAGGTTATTGCATAATAGATACATCAATAAAAATTAGCAAATACAGTTGCTGCTGCTACCGTCAGAAGTCCTGCTACTGCAATGGCAAGACTGCTCATTGCTCCTTCTACTTCTCCCATTTCCATGGCACGGGCTGTTCCGATTGCATGGGCTGAAGTACCAAGTGCCAGTCCCTTTGCCACCGGCTCTTCTATATGAAATACACGACATACTACTTCTGCAATCATATTTCCTAAAACTCCGGTAATGATAATTACTGCCACCGTAATCGTTACAATTCCGCCAAGTTCTTCAGATACACCCATTCCGATTGCTGTGGTAATGGATTTTGGCAGAAGGGTTACATATTCCTCATGATTCAAATGGAATATCACTGCAAATAAAAGCACGCTTCCCATACTTGCAATGACACCGGATATAATTCCTGTTGCAATGGCACTTTTATGTTTCTTTAACAATTCCAGCTGCTCATACAACGGAACAGCAAGACATACCGTTGCCGGGGTTAAAAGGTAGCTTAAATACTTTGCTCCTTCATAATAACTGTCATAATCAATCTTACAAACACTTAATACAACAATGACAAAAATAATAGAAATCAAAAGCGGGTTAAACAGTGCCAGTTTTAATTTGCGCTTTAGCAGTGCTCCGATTTCATATCCAATGAGGCTGATAACTACGCCAAAGAAAAGGGTATTTCCTGCAAAATTATTCATTTTCTTCTTTCTCCCTTCCCTTTCGTATCACATGCTGTGTCACTCTTCCTGTTACAGCCATCACAATAATCGTTGTAAGCACCGTAATGACAAGCACCGGCACAATAGTCGGGCGCAGTACGCTCCAGGAATCCAGAAGTCCTACTGCTGCCGGAATAAACATCACCGGCATAATTTCAATTAAGAATACCGCAGTGTCTTTCACCTGTTCTATCTTAATGATGCCTGTTACCAACGCAAGCAGCATTAACACCAGTCCGTAAATGCTTGCAGGCACCGGCAATGGCAGCACCATATGCAAAATTTCTCCGACAAAAGAAATTGCCAGAATAATAAAAAACTGTCTAAAATACTTCATTTCTAAATCCTCCGATTGGTATTACCAATCACAGAGTATAATACAAAAGAAGTAAAAAGACAAGTTTTATTTTTAGAAATCTATTGACTTTCTGTGAAAATGCGTGTATTCTTTTCCTAGTGTTTTGATATGTTTTGTAGGAAAGGAGTGTATCTCATGGATAGAGATTTTAATCAAATTATAGACCGACACAATACGAATTCTTT
The DNA here is from genome assembly GCA_900315735.1 of uncultured Lachnospiraceae bacterium. GTDB lineage: Bacteria > Bacillota > Clostridia > Lachnospirales > Lachnospiraceae > Roseburia_C. Next base: position 56,585 of record ONAD01000018.1, read on the forward strand.
AAAATATGATTTTGCCCTGCAGCGTGGAAAGTCCGCTGATATACTGCCAATGTGGGTAGCTGACATGGATTTTCAGGCACCGACTGCTGTCTGCTCCCGCTTAGAAGAATTGAGCCGTTTCGGTATCTTCGGATACAGCGATAACCAGACTTCCTACTTTGATGCTGTTTTAAACTGGTATCAGAAACATTTTAACTGGACCGCTAAAAAAGAATGGATTCTTCGTACTCCGGGCGTTGTATTTGCAATTGCAGCTGCGATTCGTGGACTGACAGAAGAAGGAGATGCTGTTCTTATCCAGGAACCGGTATATTATCCATTCTCTTCTATTATAACCCAGAATAAACGGAAAAAAATCATTAATCCACTGGTAAATAAAAATGGACATTACGAAATGGATCTTGATGATATGGAACAGAAAATCATCGACAACCATGTAAAACTCTTCCTTTTGTGCAGTCCCCACAATCCGGTTGGACGTGTCTGGACTTTAGATGAATTAGAAGCTGTTGGAAACCTTTGCCAGAAACACGGTGTCATCATTGTCAGTGATGAAATTCACAGTGATTTTACCTTTGAAGGACATACTCACTATGTATTTGCCTCTGTTTCCGATGCCTTTGCCCAGAACAGTGTTATCTGTACTTCACCGAGCAAAACTTTTAACGTTGCAGGGCTTCAGATTTCCAACATATTTGTACCAAATCCTAACCTTCGGAAGAAAGTAAAAGATGCTATTGCAGCCACCGGTTACTGCGAAGTCAATTATTTTGCCCTGGCTGCCTGCGAGACTGCTTACCGGGAAGGTGAAACATGGCTGAATGAGCTTCGCAAATATCTCACCGACAACCTGCATTACGTCTATGCTTATCTTATGAAATATCTTCCGGAGATAAGACTTGTAGAACCGGAAGGCACCTACCTTCTCTGGCTTGACTGCCGTAACCTAAAAATGACGGAGAAGGAACGGATTGATGCCATTGAAAACAAAGGAAAATTATGGCTTGATACCGGCTCCATGTTTGGAGAAGCCGGCACCGGTTATGAACGAATTAATATTGCCTGCCCTCGTGCAACTTTAGAAGAATGCTTAAACCGTCTGCGGAAAGCATTTTCCTAAGAATTCGAGCCGGCAATCAACTCATCCAAAGTGCCAAAATGGTATCCCATTTCTTCCCACTTTGTCAGGAGTTCATCTAAAATTTCACCATTGGTCTTTGAAGTATTGTGCAGCAGCACAATAGCTCCCGGATGAATACGTCCAGTGAGTTTTTCAAAGGCCTCTTCTTTTGTCGGCTGATTATCCGGGTCCCAGTCCACATAGGCAAGACTCCAGAAAAAAGTATAATAGCCTAATTCTTTTGCCATTTTCAAATTTGACTCACTGTATTTTCCCTGAGGCGGCCGGTAAAATTTTACCATCTCCTTGTCTGTAATCTCTTCATAAAGTGACTTAACATCCTCAACTTCCTTTTGAAATGCCGATACATCTGCAATTTCTGACATATCCGGATGATGATAGGTATGGTTTCCTACCGTATGACCTTCTTCCACCATTTTCTTTACCAGATCCGGGCTGGTCTCTAAGAAATGCCCTACCACAAAGAAGGTTGCCTTTACATCATGCTTTTTCAACGCTTCCAATATTTTTTCCGTATTTCCATTCTCATAGCCACAGTCAAAAGTCAGGTAAATCACCTTATCCTCGTCATCACCAATAAAATATGTATTATATTTCCGTAATTCTTCCGGTGTCGCATTACCGGTTGGCTGTGTCCCCGGTTCACCGAATCCAAGTCCCCAGTTCTCTGTTGTAGATGCCACTGCATTTACTCCCAGTAAGCCACCATTCTGCCAGCTGTTTACCAGCACTGCACTCCCACGGCCGGCACAGAATACCAATGCCAGCATTACTGCTGCTGCCAGTATCTTTTTCCATTTTTTCATAAAAAAAGCCTCATATACTCTTTCTAAAGTATATGAGACTCTGCGCAACTCATGCTTTTCTTTTATCCTACGCAAGCATATTTAAGAACTGGGAAATTCTTTCATTTCCACTTCCTGCTACCTCGTCATAGGTTCCTGCCTTCACAATATTTCCACCATCAAAGAAAACAATACGGTCTGCGACCTCTCTTGCAAAAGACATCTTATGAGTCACAATTACAATCGTGCGGTCTTCCTCTACCAGTTTACGAATCAGATTTAATACCTCTACTTCAAGCTCAGGATCCAATGCACTGGTTGGTTCATCAAACAAAAGTAATTCCGGTTTCATTGCAAGTGCTCTTGCGATGGCAATTCTCTGCTGCTGTCCACCGGACAATTCATGAGGATATGCATCCTTCTTATCCGACAAACCGACTTTACTTAAAAGTTCCGATGCTTCCTGCTGGCATTTTTCCTTTGGCTCTCCTAATACCACCAACGGACCTTCCATGATATTTTCAAGAACCGTCTTATGTGGAAACAACTGGAAATTCTGAAATACCATTCCTGTCTTTTTACGGATTTCCCGCAATGGTTTTGCATCCAGCTTCGGTTTTTTCTTTCCCTCTTCAAACTGATAAGATGCTCCGTTTAAATCCACGGTTCCGGAATCCGGTATTTCCAGCAGGTTAATGCAACGAAGCAATGTCGTCTTTCCTGAACCGGACGGTCCAATCAGTACTGTTGTCTTATTTGCAGGGATTTCCAATGTAACGCCTTTCAGCACTTCGTTATCCCCAAATGTTTTTCTGATATTTGAAACACAATACATAAATGACCTCCTAGTTCTTGCCTACTCTGAGTTTTTTCTCCAACAGTTTCTGCACTCCGTTTAATAAAGTGCAGAAAATCAGATAAATAAATGCTACTTCAAGATATATAATCAGATATTCAAATGTTCCACTGGCAAATTCCTGTGCTTTACGAAACATCTCTGTAATCATAATCGTAGATGCCAGGGAAGTATCCTTCACCAGACTGATAAATGAGTTAAACAGTGGCGGAACAGATACCTTTGCTGCCTGTGGAATAATGATTCTGGTAAATATCTGATGATAGCTCATACCAATCGAATATCCGGCTTCCCACTGCCCCTTTGGAATGGAAAGAATTGCAGCCCTTATAGTTTCTGCTGAATATGCTCCTACATTTAGTGAAAATGCAACAACACTGGCAATCCACTTGTCGATTCCCAGTGGATTACAAATTCCCCAGTAAACAATGAATAACTGTACCAGAAGCGGTGTTCCCCTGAATATCCAAATATAAATACCGGCAATCTGTCTGATTACCGGTACTTTATTAATTACAACCAGGGCAACGAGCACCGCAATAATGATTCCTATTGCAAATGAAATAAGTGTCAATGGAATGGAATATGTAATTCCTTTTTCCAACATCGGCCAGAAAGCACGTTTCATAAGGTCAATCTGACTTTCCTTTAATCCAAATATACCTGTTGCCATCTTTTTCTCCTGTTTCTGCTTCTTCTTGTTCTAATCGCACGCAGATTATTTTGTTGAAATATCTGTTGAGAAATATTTCTCTGAAATTTTTGCAATCGTACCATCCGCTAAAAGTGCATCAATTGCTTTATCAAGGTCATTCTTTAATTCTGTATTACCTTTCTTCATTACAATTGCACTGGATGTTACATCGTCTGACTCTGCCATAACCTTGGTAGACTCTGTGTCACCTTTTACTGTCTGCCAGTATGCATAGGTCAGCTCATCATTAATTGCACAATCTGCTTCTCCGCTGATTACACATTCCATAGCAAGAGAGAATTCATCCTGTCCTACAATCTCTGCGCCATAATCTTTTGCAATCTGGTTAAAGTTAGAAGTAAGTCCTTCTGCTGCTTTCTTTCCTGCAATATCCTCGAAGCTCTTAATGTCTTCGTTATCTGATTTTACAATCAGAACCGGTTTGGAATAGATGTATGGAGTAGAGAAATCATAATTCTCCTGTCTCTCGTCTGTCATGGTAACCTGGTTCATTATAACATCAAAGTTTCCTGCATTCAATGCCTCAAACATAGAATCCCACTCTGTTTCTACGAATTCTACATCCCATCCGAGATAATCTCCAATGGCATTGGCAACATCTACTTCGTAACCAACCAGATTTCCATCTGTATCATGGTAAGTATAAGGTGCATATGTTCCTTCCATTCCGACTTTCAGTACCTTTTTACCGCTTTCTGTAGCAGCCGCATCTGCTTTATCTGTATCAGAATTTGTCTTTCCGCATCCTGCTGCAGCAAATGCTGTAACAGCTGCCAATAAAATTGCAATCAGTTTTCTGCTCTTCATAATAATCTCCTCTTTCTTTCTGTCTCTTACTCTACTGCCTTAAATGCTTCCTCTAAGTCTTCAATAATATCGTCGATGTTCTCTGTTCCGATAGAAAGACGAATCGTATTTGGTTTGATTCCCTGCTCTTCTAATTCTTCTGCGCTAAGCTGTGAATGTGTGGTTGATGCAGGATGAATAACCAGAGATTTTACATCTGCAACATTTGCCAGTAAGGAGAAGATTTCCAGATTATCGATGAAATCTTTTGCCTTTCTGTCATCACCTTTAATTTCAAAGGTAAAGATAGAACCGCCACCGTTCGGGAAGTATTTCTTATATAACTCCTGCTGTTTTGGATCTGTGCTTACTGCAGGATGATTTACACGCTCAACCTGTGGATGGTTATTTAAGAACTCTACTACCTTTAATGCATTCTGTACATGACGCTCAACTCTTAAGGATAAGGTCTCTAATCCCTGTAAGAAGATAAATGCATGGAATGGAGATATTGTTGCTCCTGTATCACGAAGTAAGATTGCACGAATCTTGGTTACAAATGCTGCAGGTCCTACTGCTTTTGTAAAGCTGATTCCGTGATAACTTGGGTTCGGCTCAGTTAAGGATGCAAATTTTCCACTTGCCTCCCAGTCAAATTTTCCGCTGTCTACGATAACTCCACCGATTGTTGTTCCGTGTCCACCGATGAATTTTGTTGCAGAATGTACTACGATGTCTGCACCATATTCGATTGGACGAACCAGATAAGGTGTTGCAAAAGTATTGTCTACAACCAATGGAATCTTATGTGCATGTGCTACTTTTGCGATAGCTTCAATATCAGCTACGTCTGAGTTAGGATTTCCTAATGTCTCAATATATAATGCTTTGGTGTTGTCTTTGATTGCTGCTTCAAATGCTTCTGGTTCCGGCTCAACGAATGTTGTTGTAATGCCGTACTGAGGAAGTGTATGCTCTAAGAGGTTATAAGTACCACCATAGATATTCTTTGCTGCTACGATATGATCCCCGTTCTGTGCAAGATTTTCAATAGTATAAGTAATTGCTGCTGCTCCGGATGCTACTGCCAATGCTGCAACTCCACCCTCTAATGCTGCAATTCTCTGCTCAAACACATCTTCTGTCGGGTTAGTAAGTCTTCCGTAAATATTTCCTGCATCTGCAAGACCAAATCTTGCTTCTGCATGGTCACTGTTGTGGAATACATAAGATGATGTCTGATAAATAGGTACTGCTCTTGCATCTGTCACTGGATCTGGATTTTCCTGTCCTACATGTAACTGTAAAGTTTCAAATTTTAAATTACGTTCTGCTCTGCTTTTCTTTGCGCTCATCTTCTCTTTCTCCGTTCTGTTATTTATTTCTGTCACTCTGATTTTACATCAGACTTTTTCTATTCTACTACAAATTACTCTGTAAATAAAGCTGTTGAATAATATCTGTCTCCATTATCCGGTAATAAAGCTACAATTGTCTTTCCTTTGTTTTCCGGTCTCTTTGCCAGTTCAATTGCTGCATAAGCTGCTGCTCCGGAAGAAATTCCTACTAATACACCCTCTTTGTGTGCGATTTCTTTTGCTACACGGAAGGAATCTTCATTCTCTACCGGGAATACTTCATCATATACTTTGGTATTCAATACATCTGGTACAAATCCTGCTCCGATACCCTGAATCTTATGAGCTCCGCTCTTTCCCTGAGATAATACAGGTGAAGATGCAGGTTCTACTGCTACAACTTTAACATCTGCTTTCTGCTCTTTTAAGTATTCACCGGTTCCTGTTACTGTTCCGCCTGTACCAACTCCTGCTACGAAGATGTCTACTGCTCCGTCAGTATCTTTCCAGATTTCCGGACCGGTTGTCTCTTTGTGTACTTTTGGATTAGCAGGGTTTACAAACTGTCCCGGGATAAAGCTGTTTGGAATCTCTTTTGCAAGTTCATCTGCTTTTGCAATTGCACCTTTCATTCCTTTGCTTGCTTCTGTCAGAACGATTTCTGCACCGTAAGCTTTTAAGATATTTCTACGCTCAACGCTCATGGATTCCGGCATGGTAAGAATGATGCGGTATCCCTTGGCTGCTGCGATTGCTGCAAGACCAATTCCTGTATTTCCGGATGTCGGCTCGATGATAACAGAACCTTCTTTTAACTGTCCTTTTGCTTCTGCATCTTCAATCATTGCTTTTGCAATACGGTCTTTTACGCTTCCTGCAGGATTGAAATATTCCAGTTTGAAAAGTAATTTTGCTTCTAAGTTATATGCTTTCTCTAAGTTAACTGCCTCGATTAATGGTGTGTTTCCAATCAGTCCTAATGTTCCTTTATAAATGTTTGCCATGATAAAAATCTCCTTTTCTTTTCTTATTTTATTTCGTTCGTTTATTATTTCCTATACATTGTTATTGTTTTTTATTCGGTAATCAGCTTTCGGTACAACAGAGCCAACGCCCATGCAACATTCGTACTATAACTATACTCTTTTGATTCATGTCGTTCTCCTTTTCCCTAAATTCATATATTTCCTATCTGTTTGATATGGATTAAGTATAATATAAAACGATGTGTACCAATTGTCAAGACTTTTTTCAAAGAAATCATCTAAAATATTTTGTTCTATTGGTACACACCGATTCGTTATATTTAAATGACATAATCGCTGCTGATATCCTGCTGCCATTCCATCAAATCCTCTAACGTATACCTGTCTACTACACTCTTAATCGCATCGTTTAATTCTTTCCAGATACGAAGTGTTACACATTCTGACTGACGCTCACAGGTGTTCACCTCATCCTCAAGACACGATACCGGTGCAAGGCTTCCTTCCACCTGACGTAATATCATCCCTATCGTATATTCCTTCGGTGTCTTTGATAAACGATATCCTCCCTGTGGACCTCTGATGCTCTTAACAAACCCAGCCCGTACCAGTGTAGAAATAATCTGTTCCAAGTATTTCATGGAAATATCCTGACGTTCCGCAACATCTTTAAGACGTACCGGTTCAACTTCATCATTCATTGCTATATCAAGAAGAAGTCGGACAGCATAACGTCCCTTTGTTGAAATCTTCATACTGTACCTCCATTTCTATTTGTCTATGGGTACAGTATATTCCTTTTTTCCTACTATGTCAATAGGAATATGTTGTTTTTAATATTCTTCCTCTTCTTCACCCTCAGAGATATCGTTCTTCGGCTTCTTTAAGCCTTCAATGACAATGCCATTCTTCTCAGCATAATCCCAAAGTGCAGCATGAATACCTTCTTCTGCCAGAAGGGAACAATGCACTTTAACCGGTGGAAGTCCGTCTAATGCTTCCATTACTGCTTTATTGGTTACAAGTAATGCTTCCTGTACGGTCTTTCCCTTTACCAGCTCTGTTGCCATACTGCTGGTTGCAACTGCAGCACCACAGCCAAAGGTCTTAAACTTGCAGTCCTGAATCACACCATTCTCATCAATATCAAGATAAATTCGCATGATATCACCGCATTTTGCATTTCCTACCGTTCCTACTCCGCTGGCATTTTCAATCTCTCCTACATTTCTCGGATTCTGAAAATAATCCATAACTTTTTCACTATACATAATCGTTACTCCTTTTCTTCTCTATTACTGCTGGTTCTTTACAAAATCTTCGTATAACGGTGACATACTGCGTAAATGTGCAACAATCTCTTTGATTGCGTCTACCGTGGTGTCAATCTGCTCTTTGGTGGTATCTGCGCCTAAAGTCAGGCGGAGTGAGCCATGTGCAATCTCATGTGACAGACCAATTGCCAGCAATACATGAGACGGGTCTAAGGAACCGGAAGTACATGCTGAACCGGAGGATGCACAAATCCCCTTCATATCTAACATAATCAGCATGGATTCTCCCTCCACAAAACGGAAGCATGCATTGACATTATTGGCAAGACGATGCTCTCTGTCTCCATTGATTTTCACATATGGGATTTCCTTTTCAAAACGGTAAATCATATAATCTCTCAATTCTCTTTCTCTTGCAGTACGCTCTTCCATGGAAGCAAATGCCAGTTCTGCAGCTTTACCGAAGCCTACGATTCCCGGTACATTTTCCGTTCCGGCTCTTCTCTTTCTCTCCTGTGCACCACCATGTACAAAGGATCGGATTTTTACACCTTTTCTGATATAGAGGAAACCGATTCCCTTTGGTCCATTTAATTTATGACCACTGCTGCTTAACATATCAATATTCATTTCATCTACCTGGATTGGCTCCTGACCAAATGCCTGTACTGCATCGGTATGGAATAAAACTCCATGTGCCTTGGCAATTGCACCAATCTCTGCAATCGGCTCGATGGTGCCGATTTCATTGTTGGCAAACATAATAGAAATCAGAATGGTATCCGGACGGATTGCTGCTTCCACATCTGCCGGATTGATACGTCCATTCTCATCCACATCAAGATAAGTTACCTCAAAGCCCTGTCTTTCCAACCATTCACAGGTATGAAGAATTGCATGATGCTCAATCTTACTGGTGATGATATGTTTTCCTTTTTCTTTATAAGCTTCTGCTGTTGCTTTCAGTGCCCAGTTATCAGATTCACTTCCGCCTGCCGTAAAATATATTTCTTCCGGTTTCGCACCGATTCCTGCTGCAATAATATCTCTGGCCCTTGTTACTGCCTTGCGGCTTTCCTCACCTAATGCATAAATGGTAGATGCATTTCCATAATACTGGGTAAAATACGGAAGCATTGCCTCCACTACCCGCTCGTCCGTTCTTGTTGTTGCCGCATTGTCCAGATAGATTAATTCCATCGGTTTTCCTCCTTTATCAATTTGCTTTATCAGCTATTTTCGTCCTATTTCCAAGTAATTCAGTCGGAACTAAGAATAACACCTTAGGAATAGTATGTCAATCTTCTGCCCGGAATTATTCCTTTTGTACTTTTATTTATCCAAGAGAGGGAAAAACTGTCTTTTCAAAGCTTAAAAAAATTGCCCGGCAATCCGTCGAAAGGGATGCTACCTAATGCCTGCAAGAGGCTCTAGAAATTTTGAAAAATATATTAATGTTCCGGCAACCGGTGCAAATTCACATCCATGTTCATATGCGCCTCGCTGGCACATCCCTGTGCCAGCATTGCCAATTGCCAGACAAAATTTCAAGTGCCTCTAACAGCCCTTACAAAGCATCCGTTCTTCGACGAACCGCAGGACAATTTTATCAAACATCAGAAAAACTTTTTCTCCCTCGCTGGGGCAAAGGGAAAGGGCAGCTTTCGCTGCCCTTTCCATCTATCCTCTTATTTCAGACGATATACATTATAAAAACTAAACTCTCCTGTTTGCAGTTTTGCTCTGCTTAGACTCTTTTACGTCTTCTGTAAAGTACAACTACCGCTGCTCCTGCAACGAATAACAATACTACCATGCATGCAATCGGAGTATTATCTCCTGTCTTAACCTGCTTCTCTGCTGTTACAACAGGTGTTGCATTCGGAGTTGTAGATGCTGCCGGTTTCATATCTGCGTCACTGAGTACGATAACGTAGTCAGATGCATGTGAGAATTTGAAATCAACGGTTCCATCTGCATTTACCTTTAAAGCCTGAACATATTCTAATGCTCCGGTCTTTTCATTGTAATAGTAAAGGTTTGCATATTTTCCACTGTTCTCTGCACCAACGTTGATACGAAGTGTAGCATCAAATCCAAATGCTCCGTCATGTGCCAGTGAAAGTTCAATGGTCTTGTTGTCTCCAGCTAATGCTTTAATCTTATCAGCCGGAATGCTGCTCTTACCTACGGTTACACCGAGGTCTATTGCATCTTTTAATTTACTTACAATGTTCTTTCCGTTTACAATCCAGCTTACGTTGTCGCTCAGCTTGAAGGTAATGGTAATATCTTTTCCAATCATGCTGTTGAATACTTCTGCCGGAACTGTTGTGGTGTCTGGCATTGTAACACGGATGTTAGTTCCATCGTCAACTTTTCCGATTGTATCAATTACTTCTTCAAAATCTTTTCCAGGAACAGTAATATCAAGATTGATGTTATCTTCCTGTTTTTCTTTGGTCAGTACAACTGTACCACCATCTTTTGTTGCCGGAATTGTAACTGTTACTGTCTTATCAGCAGAAACTGTATACTCTTTTCCATCGTAAAGGTTCTTAACAACACTTCCTGCATCTTCACTTACCGGAATGGTAACTTCTTTTGCAGTCTCTTTGATGTTCATTCCAACATATAAGGTATCATCTGCATAACTTCTACTGATTACTTCGTAACCATCTGCATCAGAAGCTGCAACAGTTGCACGGTCACCTCTTGCAAATACATCAGTATATGCATTACGGATTGCAAGCATTGTCTTGTAGTGATTATAAATACTATTGCTGTCTGCCTTCTGGTTTTCTAACTCTGTCCAGTCGAAGTCACGACGGTTGGTCTGTAACGGCCAGTTGTTTGCTCCACCCTGTCCAATCTCTTCACCATAGTAAATAACCGGTTGTCCTTTTGCAGTAATCTGAAGGGTTGCTGCAACTTTCATCAGGTTATAAGCTTCTTCCTCTGAGAATCCGCTTTCATTTACCAGTTTGTACTGAAGAGAATCTTCATCATGGCTGCTTAAGAAGCTTCCCATGGTTGCTGTATTATTTAATGCAGCGTTACGTTTCTGTAAAGAACTTTCTACGTTGGAAATATTTCCACCAACGAAGTTCTGTGCAAAGTCATTGAAATCGAAATCAAGAAGTGCATCCATGCTTCCAGTTCCAAGTTCTCCTGCGGTATTTGCATATCCTGCTCCAGAATATTCACCAATCATCTTAAAGTCAGGATTTACTTTTGTAAGTGAGTTCTTAAATGCTGCCCAGGTAGTTGAATCAACATGTTTTACTGTATCTACACGATAATAGTCAATGTCGAATTCATCCATCCAGTCTGTCTGCCATTCAATCAACTGATCTCTTACTTCCGGATCTTCTGTTACGAAATCAGGAAGGTCAGAAAGTGGTGCTAACTTGTCATCTCCGGAAACAGTATTGCTGCTGTCACGAAGCATCTTGATTGTGTTTCCATCTTTATCTTTGAGAATACTATTGAAGTAATCCTCTGTGCCATATCCTGCATGGTTTAATACCACGTCAACCATAAGCTTCATTCCACGGCTGTGGGCAGCTTCAATAAGTGCTGCAAACTCTTCCTCTGTTCCAAGATGCTTATTAAGCTTTGTGAAGTCACTAGCCCAGTAACCATGATATCCATACGTATCCATACCTGTCTCTGCGTCAGGCTGGTCATCTGTGATATTCTCTACTATTGGTGTAATCCAGATGGTATTTACACCTAAATCCTGGAGATAGTCAAGCTTCTGCGTTAATCCTGCGAAGTCTCCACCATGATAGCTTGAACCACCCTTATCGCTTGTATCGTAGTCTCCTACTCCATAAGCATCATTGTTGCTTGCATCTCCATCGAAGAAACGGTCAGTTACGGCAAAGTAAATTACTGCCTCATCCCAGTCGAAATCTCCATCCTTTTTGTCTCTCTCTGTTACTGTAACATTTGTGCTTGTTCTATATACATTTCCGTATATATCCTTTACAGTTACTGGAAGGGTCTTATCTCCAGTAGTTGTAGTATCAAGACATGAAATTGTTGCTTCCATTAATTCTGGGTCAATTGCATAAGTACTGCTTAAGCCAAGTGCGCTTAAATCTACTGTTGCTGTAGCTACTTCAAATGCAGACATATCTGCGCCTTCAGCAGGAATTGTCTTTATTGTCAATACGTTATTGTCATTGTAATCCATAGAGGACTGAGATAATTCTGCTGTAATAGCTGCATCAAACTTCTTATAGAAACGATAGCTGCATGTCTTTCCATCATAATCTTTTGTGTCCGCATTATATGCATCAAGCTTCTCTTCACCATCTACTGTATAGTAGTAACAGTAATCACCTGTAGTAATACCAGATAAGTCATAGCTGAATCTCTCATTTGCAGCATCATAAGTCATTGCATGCTCTACGCCATTTATTGTAACACTTACCTTATCTGCAATAGATTTCTGTGTATTTTCAGCAGCGACCATTTCATCATCTCTATAATAGAAATGAATCTGTCCGTTCTCTCCATCCAACACACATCCAATATTTGATGGAAGAACCTCTGTGATTCCCTCACCCTGTACGAATTTTGCTTTTACAACATTCTGATTTGCCGGTACACTTACATAATGGTCTCCACCATCTTTATCAGCCCATTCATCATCTGCTGTGCTTCTTCTCATGCAGAAAGATAACATCATATCTGCTGTAGTATCTTTTACCGGAATCTTAGCTACCATCTTGCCATTCATTTCTTGAAGGTTGATGGTAACCTTATCTCCAAATCCACTGTTCCATGTAAAGATATTCCAACCATCATAGTCACCAGCCGGTCTGTCATATTCTACCATTACATAACGTTCTCTTGGTTTAACAAGTTCCGGAATGCTTGTGTATGCTTCTTTGCTGTTTGAGGTAATGTAAAGAGTTACATTTTCATCTTCAGCTGTGTTTGCATATTCAATTGTATCGTTCTGCCAATCCCAGCCTCCAGCAGATCTTGAAATAATATTTACATTTGTATAAGAAAGTGTAACTACAGTTTTTAACCATGTATTTCCATCATCCAAAACTTCTGTATCAGTAAATGCAGTTCCTTCTTTTGGGCCTGCACCACCTTTCTCCCATACCCATAAATCTGTTGCTGATGTACTCATATGAGCTTCGTTAAAATCATAATAGTAAATTGTATAGGTATAGGTCTTGTCAACAAGATTTAATGTCACTGTAGACTGTTTTCCATCTGATGTTTTAGCATCTAATACTAATGTTGTTCCATCATATGCACCATCTACAGTAATAGTATTTCCAGAAAGTGAAACATTTTCATCTCCTGCTTTCAAGCTGTAAGTAACTGGTGCATCTGTTACAGTACCATCTTCCGCATAACATTTTAACGTAGCAGGTAATTCAGTTGCCTCATTCTTTTTAACGGCATCGATTACTTTGTCCTCAAGTCCCGGAACTACAAGTTTGCTGTTACCATTCGTTGTTGCAGAATTTGCTGGATCAGTCATACTACCAGTCCATGACTCATCTGCGGCAAATTTATAGCCATAGACTCCTGGTGCCATGGTAAATGTTCCAGTCCACATTCCTGCATCATTTTTTGTTAATACATATGAACCCTTTTCTTCACTTATATTCCAGTTATTCATATCACCTGGAACTGTAACTTTTCCTGCTCTTGGAAACTTTGACTCAGGAACTCTAAATGTGACTTTACGTCCATTTACTTCCGGGCTTACATAGCTAAGATCTGAAGCCCCTGGAGTTGTCCATGAATTTGGTGCACTTTTCAAAATTTCTCCACTTGAATCAATTACCCAACCTTCATAAGAAGTTTTTCCCGCCAGTTCAGATGCCGGGATAATAATGTTGCTGGTCTGAGATCCACCCTCCGCAACATTATTAGTAAAAATACAATTGAACTGAGTATCAGTTCCTTTTGTAACAGTTAATGTATAATAACCCTGGTTATCTGCATCTTCACTCAATACCACACCTGGCCATGCATTATACTGTTCATACCACTAATAGAGGTCCAACTTTCTGTTTCAGTTGCTTTTGTTGCTACCTCATTCCAGTCCCCATAGTTTTTGAAATGAAGTGTAATCGTAACATCATTATCACCCGCATATGCAGTGGTTGCACCACCGATTGCCGGAACCATGGTCACAATCATAGCAAGTGCAAGTACCATACTAAAGATACGGCTTACAATGCCATGTTTCCTTTTCATCGTTTCATTTTATATTTCCCTGCGATTACGTTTTCCCTCCGAATATGTTTTCGCAGTTTTTCGATAATTAATTATATTCTAATTTTTTTACTTTCGCTATCCGCAAATAAACTAAAAAAGGAATTCTTTTTTGTGCATTTTAACTAATTTCTGTCTTGAAGCTCATTTTTACAATTCATTTTACACAATTTCCGCATGATAATTTTTTCGAAAAAAGGACAGCACCGATTGGTACTGTCCCATATAATTTACATAATTGAATTTTCATAGTTCTGCAAAACCTGGCAGCTAATTCTGGTAATCCATATGTGCAATGACCATCATGGCAATCTTAAAAGTCATGGCATCCTCGAATTTGCGGATATCAAGTCCAATCATCTTTTCCAGACGTTCTAAACGGTATACCAGCGTATTCCGGTGGATGTATAGCTGCCTTGCTGTTTCTGAAATATTCAGGCTGTTCTCAAAAAATTTCTGGATTGTCACCATTGTTTCATCATCTAAATCAATATTCCGCTCACCAAAAATCTCTTTGATAAACATTTCGCAAAGGCTCATCGGAAGCTGGTAAATCAGTCTGCCGATGCCAAGCTTTCCGTAGGAAATGGTTTCCTCTTCTACATTAAAGATTCTTCCTACTTCCAGTGCCATCTTGGCTTCCTGATAAGATTTGGCAATATCCTGCAGGGTATTTACCGTATTACCATAACCCACACGGACACGCACCATCGCTTCTGCATGCAGATTGTCTACAATTGTTTTCGCCAGATTCAATGCATCCTCTTCTGTTTTCAAATCTGTTGCATCCTTAATCAGGATAATGTTCTGCTCGTCTAACTCTGTTACAAAATCCCGGTTGCGGTCTGCAAAAAGATTCTTCACCATTTCTACAATAACAGAATCTTTTCTTCCATCCACTTCTATGACATAAACCAGACGCCTTGCCTGCTCAATATGCAGCTTCTTTGCCTTATTATACATATCTACAACCAGCATATTTCCAAGAAGGATATTCTGCATAAAGTTATTCTTATCCGACTGTTCCCGGTTGGAGGCAATCAGATTCCGAATCTGGCATACGGCAAGTCTTCCCACCATATATGCTTCATCATTAGTGGAACGCGCCAGAAGAATATATTCTACTTCCTGTTCTGCAATTACTTTAAAGAAATGAAAGCCCGACAACATCTGGCTTTCTGCCATGGATGCTGCAAAATTCACAACCTCTGCACGCATATCTGTTTCAATCTGAAATGTTGCTGCAACCTGCTTCCCGTTTTCGTCATAAAGGGCAAGTCCGATTTTGGATATATCACTGATTTCTTCTAATGTTGTCTGTAGCTTATGATTTGAAAGCATTCTGCGCACTCCTTACTTATATATAATATAAAAAAAGACTTTTACCGATAAAAAACCCGGATGCATATAGCACCCGGGTTATTGCACTATATTCAGTTCGATTGTACCGAATTAGTTGGTAATTGTCAATTCAGTCTCTTTGTCGAATACATGAACCTTCTCAGGATCGATAGCAAGTTTGATATGGTCGCCTAAACGAGCCGGTGTTCTGGAATCAACCTTAGCTGTCATCTGAACTCCTGCAGCTTCGAAGTATAATAATACTTCAGAACCAAGTAACTCATATCCGGTTACATCTGTCTCAATGATGCTGTCTTTGAAGGTTTCGATTGTAATCTGGGAATCATCGATATCTTCTGGTCTGACACCCATAACAACGGTCTTTCCGTTGTAGTTGCCTTCGATTAATTTCTTAGCTTTTGCTGGTGGTAATACAACAGTTGTATTGTCAAATGTAAGGGAAACCTTCTCACCTTCAATATTGCATTTAGCATCTACGAAGTTCATCTGTGGTGATCCGATGAATCCAGCTACGAATAAGTTATCTGGCTCATTGTATAATTTCTGTGGAGAATCAACCTGCATGATAACACCATCTTTTAATACAACGATTCTGGTTCCTAATGTCATAGCCTCTGTCTGGTCATGTGTTACATAGATGATTGTAGCACCTAATCTATGATGCAGAGCGGAAATTTCGGAACGCATCTGTACTCTTAATTTTGCATCCAGGTTTGATAAAGGCTCGTCCATAAGGAATACCTTAGGATTACGAACAATTGCACGACCCATAGCAACACGCTGTCTCTGTCCACCGGAAAGAGCCTTTGGTTTACGGTCTAATAATTTCTCAAGGTCAAGGATCTTAGCTGCTTCTTCAACTTTTCTCTTGATTTCATCCTTAGGAACTTTTCTTAATTTTAATCCAAATGCCATATTGTCAAATACGGTCATATGTGGATACAGAGCGTAGTTCTGGAATACCATTGCGATATCTCTGTCTTTTGGCTCTACGTCGTTAACAAGTTTTCCGTCGATGTATAATTCTCCGGAAGAAATCTCCTCAAGACCTGCGATCATACGAAGTGTAGTAGATTTACCACATCCAGATGGTCCTACGAAGATGATGAATTCCTTGTCTTCTACTTCAAGGTTGAAATCCTTAACAGCTTCGAAGCCGTTTGGATATACTTTACAAATGTTTTTTAATGATAAACTTGCCATTGGTTTAACCTCCTAATGTTTTGTTCGTTTTTAACTGTCCTTATCATACAAGATATTCCGCGTTTTGGCTATGCGAGGATTCCACAAAGATTTTTCTTTTTTTTGTGTGTTCTGACTGATATTCTGTGCATTTTTATATCTCTTCGTCAGAGTGACGAAAACCCATCTCTTTCTTGTACAATCCGACGAAAGAAATGGGTTTTCACTTTAGAAAATGTTTATTTTTTCTTTATAATTTCGAGTATCCGTAGCCATTTACCATAGCCTCTAACTTCATGCCTTTTGCACAATATGGGCAGTCATGCTGCTCATATGCCTGATAGCCAGGTACATCTTTCTCGCTAAAGAGACTTTCTACTCTGTGACCGTCTACTTCTTTAACAGTGGAGAAGATTGCTACTACGTCTTCAATGATTCCGCCATAATACCAGATGCACTCTAAGCATCTTCTGATTGTCTCACCTGTTGTTGTAGTATCTAACAAAAGTACGATATGTTTTCCGGTAATCATATTTTTGGTATTATCACGGAAAATCATCTGACCACTGCTGTTCATTTCTGGAGAAATAACATAAATAGTCTCATGCAGGTTGGTTGACATAAAGTCTCCCTGTTCAAAACGTTCTGCTAAAAATCCGCCAATCATTTCCGTTCCGTCCATACATACAACGGTATCTACGTAGGATGGATTACCGGTTTTCTGGTAAAGTACTTTTGCAGCTTCTTTTGCCTCTTTCACACGAGCCTTCATACTGGTTACATCAATATAGTAATTGATGTGTGAATGGCTGGTAGCAAAATGTCCCGGTATTGCATGTAATGCCAGATTGTTGTTTTCCTGTGAATAAAATTTGACCATGCGTTCTTCCATTTGATTTACCCCCTGTTTTATAATTTATTGGATTCCGGTACTTCCGAAACCACCTCTGTCCTGGTTGCCCAGGCTTTCTACTTCTTCGAAATGAATCTGTGGCTGATTCTCTACAATACGAAACTGTGCGATACGGTCATTGACATGAATCACGGTATCACGCATTGCAATTGCAGGCAGTCTCCACATATCATTGTCCCCACAGTAGGAACCGTCTACGATTCCGCAGCTGTTTGCCTGAATAATTCCGAAATTCTTATATGTAGAACTTCTCGGCAGGATGTGTGCTTCATATCCCTTTGGCAGTTCCATTGCCACACCAAGCGGAATCAGTTTAAATTCTCCTGCTTTCATTTCGACTTCTTCGGATGCACGAAGGTCAATCCAGTCGGATTTGCCATCGATATATGTAAGCTTTTCGATTTTATCTGTAAAATATTTGATGCGAATCTTTTCCATTCTGCTAAAACTCCTTTTCTCCTACTGCCATTCCAGATCATCATGCTCTACTTTTTTATCTCTGAGCATCAGTTCTTTTACTGCTTCTTTCGCAGGTTTATCTTCAAATAATACTTCATTGACCTGTTCAATAATCGGCATATCTACATGATATTTCTTTGCTAAAGCAATTGCTGCTTTGGCAGAATAGACACCCTCAACTACCATCTTTACTTCATCCATTGCCTGCTGCATGGTATATCCCTGACCCATCAGATATCCGGCACGGCGGTTTCTGCTGTGTTTGCTTGCACAGGTTACAATTAAATCACCCATTCCGGTCAGTCCGCTTAAGGTTTCATATTTAGCTCCCATGGCAAGGGCAAGTCTTCCCATCTCAGAAATTCCACGGGTAATCAGGGCTGCCTTGGTATTGTCTCCATAACCGAGCCCGTCTGCCATACCTGCTGCCAGTGCAATGACATTCTTTAAGGATGCACCGATTTCCATACCCAGTACGTCCGGGCTGGTATAGACACGTAATACTTCACTCATAAAGGTATTCTGAACCAGCTCTGCTGTGGCACGCTTCTTTGCTCCTGCTACCAAACTGGTCGGAATCTCTTTTCCTACTTCTTCCGCATGGCTTGGTCCGCATAAAACTGCCACCTCACACTGTGGAATCTCTTCCATAATGATTTCAGATAAAGTCATTAAAGTATTCTCTTCAATTCCTTTTGCCACGCTGACAATAAGCTGTCCCTTTGCTACGAACGGGCTCATTGCTTTTGCCGTACTTCTGGTAAATGGAGAAGGCACTGCTAAGACAAGCATGTCTTTTCCCTCGATTGCTTCTTTTAAATCTGTTGTAAAAATAATATCATCCGGTAAAATAACGCCCGGCAGTTTTTCTGCCTGCTCATGCTTTTCCTTTAACATTTCAATCTCCGGTGCAAGTGCAGACCAGATTGTAATCTTATGACCGTTTTTATGTAATACCACCGATAAAGCAGTTCCCCAGCTTCCGGCTCCAATGATACTGATATCAGACATTTGTTTTTCCCTTTCCTATGCTTCCTGTTTCTTTGAATGGAAGCTGAATTTGTTCTCGGTTCCCTTAAGAAGTCTTCCGATGTTAGCATGATGTAAAATAATTGCCAGTCCTGCCACAAAGCCAAATACTATATATACTTCTGTCAGATACTGCTCCGGTACGGAAAGCAGTCCCAGCTGACCAAATACAATAATCTGTATTTCAAGACTGATTACACCAAGTATGGAACCTAAGGAAACATACCGTGTGATTGCTACCACAAGGATAAAAAGTCCAAGGCTTATCGGCACTGCCAGTGGACAGAAGCCAATCAGAAGTCCACCGGTACAGGCAATTCCCTTTCCGCCTTTAAGTTTCATATAAGCCGGGAAATCATGGCCTAAGATGCAGCCCACACCTGCATAAAGTTCTAAGACTTTTACACTGTCCGGATAACGGTTCCGGAAAATGAGCCATACAATGACCATTGCCATAAATACCTTACATACATCGCCGATTAAGGTAAGAATTCCTGCCTTTACACCGAGATTACGCATGGTGTTGGTGGTTCCTACATTTCCACTGCCCACCTTACGCAAATCCACATTTTCTTTCTTTCCATATAAGAAGCCGGATAAAAACATACCGCATAAATATCCGATTCCCACTGATATTACACGTCCGAATAACATTTGATTAATCTTCCTTTCTCTCTCTTATAATGAACTTCAGGGAAGTACCCTTAAAACCGAATGCTTCTCGAATCCTGTTCTCTAAATATCTGGTATAGGAAAAATGCATCAGGTTTTTGTCATTTACAAAGATAACAAAAGTTGGCGGTTTTACCGCTGCCTGTGTAATATAATATAATTTTAAGCGTTTTCCCTTATCCGTTGGTGGCTGCTGCATCGCAACTGCCTCTGCCATAATCTCATTTAATACACCGGTTGCCACACGCATGCTGTTATTTTCAAGTACCACATCAATGGTCTCAAAAATCTTGCCGGTACGCTGTCCTGTCTTGGCTGAAATAAATAAAATTTCCGCATATGGCATAAAGCTTAAAACCTGACGGATTTTCTCAGTATGTTTATAAATGGTCTTATCATCCTTTTCAATGGCATCCCATTTATTTACTGCAATAATAATTCCTTTGCCTCTTTCATGGGCAATTCCTGCGATTTTCGCATCCTGCTCAGTTACACCTTCTGTAGCATCAATTACAATAATGACCACATCTGCACGTTCTACTGCTGTTACCGCACGAATGATACTGTAACGCTCTAATTCTTCTTTAATCTTATTCTTTCTCCGGAGTCCTGCCGTATCAATAAATACATATTCTTTACCATTATATTTTATATCTGTATCAATGGCATCTCTTGTAGTTCCGGCAATATCAGATACAATCACACGGTTCTCACCGGTCAGCTTATTAATCAGGGAAGACTTACCTACGTTCGGCTTACCTACGATAGCAATACGCGGTCTGTCATCTTCTGCTTCTTCTAACATTTCCTGGGTAAAGTGCTTTGCCACTTCATCTAACAAATCACCGATTCCAAGTCTTGACGCTGCAGATACCGGAACCGGATCACCGATTCCAAGATTATAAAATTCATAAACATCCGGCATGTATTTCTTAAAATCATCTACTTTATTTACTGCAAGAATAATCGGCTTCTTGGAGCGGCGCAGCATATCAGCTACTTTCTGGTCTGCATCCACAAGTCCCTGTCTTACATCCGTAATAAAGATGATAACGTCTGCGGTATCAATGGCTATCTGTGCCTGTTCCCGCATCTGGGATAAAATAATATCTCCGCTGTCCGGCTCAATACCGCCGGTATCAATTAAGGTAAAGTTATAGTCAAGCCAGGATACTTCGGCATATATACGGTCACGGGTTACACCCGGTGTATCCTGTACGATAGAAATTCTTTCACCTGCCAACACGTTAAAAAGTGTTGATTTTCCTACGTTTGGTCTGCCTACAATGGCTACTACTGGTTTACTCATTCTGTCTCCTTCCAAGGACTGCATTCAGCAAATCCTGCCCGCTTGATTTTACAATATCTGCCTGTACTTGTAAAGTTCTTTTCAGCTCCGTCAACGTGATGTCATCTAGGAAAACATCTTCTCCCATACGCAACACATTGCATGGCAACAGTATCTCATCTCCTAAATCTTCGTCCTTAAGCTGTGCGATAATATCCTGTCCGGTCAGAAGCCCTGCAACGGTAATCCGCTCTCCGAAGAAATCATTTCGAATCACACGGACCCGTGCCTTCACCTGCGGAAACTTCTCTTTCATCTCTCCTACCAGTTCCTCTAAAATCGGTCCTGCCAGCTTTCCGGTTACCAGCGTCACATTACGCTTTAAAGATGCATCTTTCTTTTCTGCGGCAAGTGCCTCCCGGAATTCATCCCGCAGCAGTGTAATCATTCCCACGCCATTTTCCAGCTGGATATATCCATCATAATTTTCTTCCGGTGGAAGCGGCTGTTCTGCCAGAAGATACCACTCATCTCCGCCATGCACAAAATGAGTGCCAAAATGCTCCATGCAATAGTCCTGCCAGCGGTGAATCTGCTCTAAGACTTTTCTTGCATCTTCTTTTTCAAAAGGTTCCAAAGGATATAAGCCCTCCCGGTATCTTGTCAGGCCAACCGGTACAATGGAAAGGCTCTGCATATTTGGAATATATTCTGTCAGATCACGGATTGTCCGCTCTAACTCTTCACCGTCATTGACTCCTTTACAGAGTACAACCTGTCCATTCATTTCAATTCCGGCATCTGATAACCGCTTGATTTTCTTTAAGGCTTCTCCTGCGAAACGGTTGTGTAACATGGTGCAGCGAAGCTTCGGATTCGTGGTATGCACCGACACATTAATCGATCCAAGATTATAGTATATGATACGTTCGATATCCTTATCCTTCATATTGGTCAGTGTTACATAGTTACCCTGTAAGAAGGAAAGTCTGGAATCATCATCCTTAAAATAAAGTGTCTCACGCATGCCCGGCGGCATCTGGTCAATAAAACAGAACATGCACTTATTGGAACAGGATTTGTAATCGTCCATCAGTCCGTTTTCAAATTCGATGCCAAGGTCTTCATCATAATCTTTTTCAATTTCCAGTTCCCACTCTTCGCCATTGCTCTTTCTTACCACCACCAGAAGATATTCATCCTCTGTCAGGAACTGATAGTCAAATACGTCTTCTATTTCTTTGCCATTAATGGAAATCAGTTCATCTCCCGGCTCAAGCTCAAGTTCCATGGCAATACTGTCCGGTTTTACTCCACTAATGACATGTTTCTTTGTATGCATAAATTATTTTCTCAATCTTTCTATATTATAATACCTCTTTAGTTTACAATAAAAAGGGCAGAATAACAACAGTTATTCCACCCTTCCATTTATTGCTGCTCCATAGTCATGCTTCTGTCTTCCAGTTCCTGTGATGTCATCAGTTCATCCTCTGACTCTATGATATGTAACTCCAGCAGTTTGTTAATCGTGTATACACAGCGGTCACTCAAATCCAAAGAGAAATAGTAATCCTTACTGTTTTCTATTCCCCACATCATCTGTTCCCGTCTGGTAAGCTGGATTCCCTGGCTGTTATAGACATGAAGATATATGTTGTTAACATAGATATGACTATAATAATCATCCGTTTCTGTATCGAGATAAATATGTCCAGCACGAATATCCCTAAGATATGCGTCATAAACTTCCTCTATCTCATTCTCTGGTATACTTATACTGTTGTAATCCAGATCTCGATTATACTTATCAAAATCCATCGAAAGAATATGATTATTCGGATCATCATAATTCACCAGCAGATTTCCCTTAAGATAATTTTCCGGATCCATAGACATAGCATAGATTCTTGAAACAACGGAATCTGCATTTTCATAATAATTTCTTGCAGCCGGTACAGCATAGCTACGCACCATAACACTTCCATCCGTAAGCTGATAATCAATCTCTACCCATTGTATCACTTTATCCTGACTGGAAGAATCCTGATATGACTGGAACTCCTTTTTGGAATCTATAATCTGCTTATGAATGCTCATAATCTCATCGATTCCATCTTCTGAGCTTTCCTCTATTTCGAAATAACAGTTGATATTTGCTGCAACGATTCTGTTCCTGTCTGGAATTTTATTTTCCATCCCAAACGCATTTCCTTTAATGCAGAGAAGAAATACTACTGCGCAGCCTAACATAACTCCACACTCTAAGAGCCTTTTTTTCGTCACCACACGAAGCTTCTTTGTCAATATCATTTCTGCAATAAAAAACGCCAAAAATCCTACAATCAGTACAATAAATAATACTACCAGGAAATTTCCCAGAGCAGTGCGTACCATTACATTAAATACACTGCCAATTAAGATTGCTGCAAGAAATGCCACGCATAGTGCCATGCCCCAACGGAAAACCGGTCTGGTTGCCGGAATAACCAATACATCTCCTGTCGTTTCCAATTTACGTTTCTGGTATAACAGGCATGCTAAAACAATGAATACCACACCAGTCAGTACATAAATTCCCACAATAGGAAGTCCAAACATCTGGTATTCTATTTTATCCTCAAGATAAATATAATCAATTCCCACCTTATTCGCCAGGTAAATAACAGGAGATAAAATACTGTTCATACGGTCAGCATAAGAATTAGCCATACCATAGCCAATTGTACTTATCATGCAGGTAATCACATAGCGGCATCCAATATATAATACATTCAAAATAATCGTAAATACTGGCATTGCCAACAACTGCCCGGTAAACATACCCACCATGATTGCCATGCTATAAAAGAAAAAGCTTTCTCCTGCCAGTATCAGTGCCCATGCCAATAAATACTGTAACGTTGTAATTCCCTGTACAATGCAGAAAACCGTACCAAGAATAAAAGTCAGCAGTATTGGCACCAGAATCATACAAAGTCCGGAAAGAAAATTACTGATAAAAAGTTCTGTTCTTCTAACCGGAAGCGAATGAAACATATGCGAGCTTCTATTATTATATAAATAAGAAAATACCGCCATTGCTACGATAATTCCCACTGCAAGGCCAAGAAGCGCAATCGGTGTGCTGCTTCCACCCGGAAACAGAATCTGCATGAAATTGTTCTGTTTTATTTCCGTAATTTCCTGTGCAGAATAACCTTCATAAGAAATCCCGGAATTCACTAACAACCGTAACGGAAGCATACACAGCAAAAATATGGTGTAAATCAGCCAGATTGGCCAGAAATGCGTAATATTCTTCCGAAATATTGTCCGATTAAAGAAGGATGTCTTTGACTGCATAATCCGCACCTCCTAATTCGTAAATAAAAATTTCTTCCAATGTCAGTGGCAGCACGTCAATTAACATTGGTGAAGTCTGCTCTAACCGCAGCTTTGCCTCTTTGGGATTGCCCTTTACAATCATGGTATATACCCTTCCCGTACTGGACATATGCAATATTTCAAAATCGTCCGGAAGCTTCGGCATTTTTTCCTGATATGCCACTTGAATCTTACAGACACTTCCCTGCAGTTCACTTAAGGAACGCTCTAACATTACTTTTCCATGATGCATAATGCCCACATGGTCGCAGACATCCTCTAACTCCCTTAAGTTATGGGAAGACACTAACACCGTGGTTCCATGTTCTGCCACATCGGACATGATAATACTCCAGATCTGTCTTCGCATTACCGGGTCTAATCCATCCACTGGCTCATCTAAAATCATAAGTTCCGGTCTGCAGCTGATTGCCAGCCAGAAAGCCGCCTGCTTCTGCATTCCTTTTGACATTCTCCGAATGGTCATTTTCGGATTAATATTAGAAAAAGCATCCTGAATCCGGAAAAACAAATCTTCATCAAAAGTTTTATAAATTCCCTTATAAAAACGTTTCATTTCCATCACATCTGCCTGCTGGAAATAAAAAAGATCATCCGGAATATATGCAAATTTAGCTTTTGCCTGAGGATTCTCATACACCGGCATCCCGGCTATTTCTATATCGCCGGAATCCGGCTTATAAATTCCGGTAATATGTCTTATTATCGTAGATTTACCTGCTCCGTTCGGTCCTACCAGTCCGTAAATCGCGCCGTCTTTTACATGCAGGTTTACACCATCTAACGCCCGGAAATCTCCAAATGTTTTCACTACATTATTTACCCGTATCATGGATATACTCTCCTCCTTCCAGTTCCGTTATCCGATGTTTCAACTGCTCCGGCTCTACTGCCAGATATAGCAATTCTGATACGATTTCATCAAAATGTCCTTTTAACTCCACGGTTCTTGCATCCTTTACATGCTTCTGGGCAGCCACAAATGTACCCTTTCCGGAAATGGTATAGACATATCCTTCACTTTCTAAGTCCCGGTAAGCCCGCTGGATGGTATTCGGATTAATTGCCAGTGTTGCTGCCAGTTCACGCACAGAAGGCAGTTTTTCATCCGCTGTCAATGCATTGGAAATCACAAGATGACGCATTCCATCTTTAATCTGTTCGTAAATAGGCTTTGCATCTCTGTAATTAAGCTGTATCACTTCGTTTCCTCCTTTTGGAATATCGTAGGTGTATTATCCGTATTACTTCAATTGATACGCACACTATAACATCCCATGAAATGAGACACAAGAAAAATATCTGTATGATTTTATTAATAATTCCTTAATGCTACCCGCGTAAACTACGAGAAAAACTCTTTGCGAGTTTCTCGAGTTATCGCGGTGCTCGTCAAATCTGCATGCAAGCATGCGATTTTTCTCGCTACTCGCGTAAGTAAAAAGACGGAACCAGTTTACACTGATTCCGTCTCGTTATGCTATTTCCATCTTCCTGTCATCAGGAAATATTATTCACATTTTTCAATTGCTGCAATTACTTCATTTAATTTCTGTAATTCATCTTTGATTTCACGGTTGTTATTACCAAAGTCTGTTGCTAATGCAGATACATTGGTTGCTACAATTGCGAATCCTTTTCCAGCCTCTCCTGCACGGGCAGCTTCAATAGAAGCATTTAATGCCAGAATCTTCTGGTTCTTCTCAATCTTGTCCAGCTGTTTGGTAATATCATTAATCTTCTGGATGTATTCTGAGGTCTTCTGTACATTCTCATGAATATCAGAATTCTTCTTCTCTTCGTCCATTCTCTTCTCTTCAGATGCTGCAAGCTGTGTCAGAACAATCGTCAGAGCTGCAGTTTTAGCCTTAGCCTCGTTTTCATCCTCTGCGTCTTCCTTCTTCGCATAAGAAAGATATCCAACAATTTCAATCCCGGCTTTGATCACATCTCTGTATTCAGATGCTTCGCCTTCCCCGATTGCTACATTTCCATCAGAATCCAGAAGTAATGGTTTTACTCCTGTTACATTTTCCCATTGTGCAAAAAGTACCTCTATATCTTCTGCATTAAATATCTCATTCAACTGCATATTTCTGCCCTCCTAAATTATTTATCCTAATTATATCACATGTTTGCTTTGTGAACAAAAAAATTTTCATTTTTTGACATTTTTCTATTTAATGCACAAAAATGCCCCAAGATTTCCTCTTCTTCCATGGCTTGCTCTGTGCGAAAATAACAGTTCACTGTTACAGCAGGTGCACACATTCGGTAAAATCAGTTTTTCCGGCAGAATTCCCGCATCTAAAAGCACTCTTTCATTGGCTTTCCAGAGATTTAACTGATACTTTCCATTTTCTTTCCGGTACATGATTTCACTGCCGTGACCGGAAAACTCCCGTTCAAATTCCAGTGCCACATCTTCACTTACTTCATAGCAGTCCTGGCAGATAGATGGACCTATGGCACACCATACATCCTCCGGTGCTGTTCCATATGCTTCTGCCATTGCTTTCAGCGTGGCTCTTCCCATTCTGTTAACCGTGCCCCTCCAGCCGGAATGACTGAGCCCGATTGCCTTATGCTTTGTATCCACAAAGTAAAGCGGCACACAGTCTGCATAAAAGGTTGCAAGCATCAATCCCGGCACATCGGTAATTAATCCATCAATATCATGATACGGCCGTTCCTTTATCAGTCCGCTTCCCGCATCCTCCATGGTTACTTTTCTTACGTTGGTGGTATGTGTCTGGTCAGAGCAGACAATATGCTCTGCCGGAACTTCCATTGCCTCCGCTACCCTGCGGAAATTTTCCTTTACCGCCTCTATATCATCTCCACGGTTAAAACTTAAATCCAGGGAAGAAAATTCATTCTTACTTACTCCACCCATTCTTGTGGTAAAGCAGTGTTTTACCATATCAAGTGCCTGAAGCTGAGGATACTGCAACAGCACCAGTTCTTTTTCTCCCGGATGCGAAAATACAGATGGTGTCATGGTTCGCCCATCTTTTTTTATCTGAAATTCTGTCATTTTGTCCCTTTTCCTATTCTACTATTATTTCTATTCTTATTTTTTTCTAGTTTTGTTTCAATGCTGTAACTGATTCCATTCTCCCACATTCTTTTTTCTGTATAAAGTCCTCCTCTGTCACTAATAAGGCTCTATATAGGGAAATGCATCCTTCAGCCACTGTATGTCATCCCCTAATATTGCAAGCACATCAAACCGGCATGGCAGTCCCATGGTATGTTTACACATCAGGTAATAATCTGCCACTCTTGATATCTTCCTTTGCTTGCGGTAATCAACCGCTTCCTGTGGAAGTCCCTTTCCGGTATCACTGCGGTATTTTACCTCTGCAAAAACAAGATATTTTCCATCTCTTGCAATAATATCGATTTCTCCAAACCTGCAACGGTAGTTCATTTCACAGATGCTGCAGCCGGCTGCCTTTAAATAATCTGCCGCCTTCTTCTCATATTCACTGCCCATGATGCGTTTATTTTCCATCTCATACTCCCCCTTTTCTGTTATTCCTGTTATTCGGATTCCTGCTATTTGGATTTCCACTATCATGATTGCTGTTACAGCTATTTTTATTTTCTTTATTCTAATTTACTGCGCAGCTTATCCATATCATCGACAAATACCAGTATCTCTGCTACTACTTCATATAACTCCGGTGGAATCATATCTCCGATTTCAAGCTTAGATAAGGTACTTGCAAGCTGATTATCCTGATACAAAGGAACGTCTTCCTCTTTGGCTTTCTCGATGATTTTATCCGCAAGATATCCTTTACCGGTTGCCAGTATCTTTGGTGCCCTCTCTCCCGGCTCATATGCAATGGCTACTGCTGTTTTTTCTTTTTCTTTTGTTTTCTCTTCTCCGGCATTTTTCCCATCGAAGTTTGCCGGATGCCAGATTCCATTTTTCATAAATTACGCCCTCATATCAAAGGAATAGCGATGCAGGATTCCCGCTGACGGATGCTCCTGCTGCATAAAATCTTCTACCAGATTTTTCTTTTTGGACTGGTTCTCCACCTGTACCGTACAGGAATATCCCTTCTCCTGCAGCCGATGCATCAGCTCATCCATATGTTCTTCGATTAAATCATATGATTTCTCATCCTCAAGATAAAAATTCGTATGCACTTTTCTATCCTTCATCCGCACAGATACATCTGTTGCACCGAGGTTATCCATATCAAGATGCAAAAAGGCACTTAGTTCGCCATCCGGTCTGTCCACACCACTCTTATTGGTATAAACAAATAAATCTCCATGAGCATTCTGATTGGACATCCGAAGCGGAATCTGAACATAATGATAGGCATTATTAATCTGATTCATAAATTCAATATTACCCTGCAGATTACTTACCGCTTTTGCCAGAGAGGTATTGCTCTGACCGGATTCCTGCACCAGTTCCTGCATTTTCTGCATCTGGTTTTCCATCTTCTCATAGAGATGCTTAATGGCATCCCCTTTAACCTCTTCCGGTTTTAGTGTCCACTGCTGTTTTACTTCATATTCCAACACTTTCTGATACTCTTTACTAGAAAACAGTTTCTTTGCTGAGCCTCCCGTTAATCCCATAATCTCATCCAATGCCTGATGCAGTTCTTTCAGAAATGCTCCCGTAGAAAGATTTCCGTTTAAAACTCCCTCTGCGGTAAATAATTTACTGCCGGCAAGCTGTGGAAATTCTTTCAAGAGATTTGAAAACTCCTTCATCTGTCCCTCTGTAAACAATGCTCCGACACTGCCTTTGGCATAATACTGTACACCCTGTGTATCAGAAGAAGCATTCCCTTCTGCTGCCTGCGCTGCATTTTCTTCCGATACCGCCTCTTCACCAGGATTTACCGCCACGTCATCCAGCGTTTCTTCTATGGTTTCTGCTATTGCATCTTCTATCGTTCCCGCTTCTGCTCCCGCAATCTCTGTGGCAGCAAATTCTGACGTTCCATCCAGCAAAGCTCCCTCCTGAAGTTCCACCGGGCTCCAGCCGCCCTTCTGTACTCCCTCTTTTACAATTGCAGATGCATCCAAAGATCCATCCTGTTTCAATACCTGATAAATTCTGCTTCCCAGTTCCAATGCCTCTGCCTCGGAAAGGTTTTCATTCTGGTACAATTTTCCTATGCTTTCTAAGACATCATCAAACTGTGAAGTGATTGCTGCCTGATCAGATTTATAATTTTCAAACTGCTGAATAAATTCCTGAGTCATCGGAATATCAAGCTTATGCATCAATACCAGCGACTTCATATCTGCATCCGGATATGCTGAAATGCTGCGTGCCATATCCATAAGACTTTCCCTGCCAATGGACATCTGCTCTTCCATCATGGAATTGACCATATCTATCATTCTTGGTTCTGCCGGAATGCCTGCTGCATCCAGTGCCTTTAACAATGTCGGATTATTGAGATTTCCATTGGTATAAGGGCGAATTTCAACGGTAGTTCCATCATTGGATTTCACCTGAAAAAACATTGCCTGACCAACGGCTAACTGCACGCCTGTCGCTATTCTCGCCTGAATGGTCTGACCATTTGCCAGTCCCAGAGAAACCGTTCCGTTTTTGATATCATTTACGGTTCCTTCGAATACATTTCCTACCGTCATTTCCCGCACGGCTGATACCAGCTGCTGAACCCCTTGCTGCGGGGCTGTTGCTGTAGCTCCGGTAGCCGAACTTCTGTTGTATTGTGCTAACATGTCTGAAATCTGCATATCAATCACTCCACTCTGTATCGCCAGTTTCTTTCAAATTATTCACTGTAAAAATTCTTAATAAAGGTTCTCCGGTGAATTGGTGTTGGTCCATATTCTTTGATTGCTGCAATATGGGCTGCGGAGCCATAACCCTTGTTATCCGCGAATCCATATTCCGGCATAATTTTCGCATACTCTTCCATCATCCGGTCCCTTGTTACCTTTGCAATGATACTGGCCGCTCCAATAGAAATACTCTTTGCATCTCCCTTGATAATCGGAACCTGGCGAATGTCTACGCCCGGTATTGTCACCGCATCATTTAATAATATATCGGGTTTTACCTTCAAATTCGTTATAGCCTGGTGCATAGCTTCATAAGTAGCCTGCAAAATATTAATTTCATCAATCCGTCCGGGACCTACCATTCCAATTCCTGTTGCCACTGCCTTCTCCATAATTTCATCATAGAGTTTTTCACGCATGGATGCGCTGAGTTTCTTGGAATCATTGATATATAAAATGTCACAGTCCTTCGGCAGAATAACTGCTCCTGCCACAACCGGGCCTGCCAATGGGCCTCTTCCTACTTCATCGATACCGCAGATATAACCAACGTCAGCATATTCTTTTTCATACTTTTTCAGATTTTCAATCCGGGCATACTCTGCCTCAAGCTTCTGTATCCGCTTTCTTGCTTTTTCCACAAGGCTCTTTACGCCACTTCGTTCATCTTTTTCATATCTTGTTATAAAATCAGGCAGCATACTGTCTTCTGCTGCCTGTAACTCTTCTTTGATTGCTCCGATTTTCTTCTCTTCTGCCATAATCACTTTATCCTCTAACTGTAATTTCGATTATCTTTTCCTGTTCTTCCGCTTTTATTACTGATGCTGGATAAATCCAAATTTATCAAATGGATAGATTCTAAGCCATGCTTTTCCTATGATATCTGCCCGCTTGATATTTCCCACATCCGGGAACCTGCTGTCCTTGCTGTAATTGCGGTTATCTCCCAGCACAAAATATTCATCCTCACCTAATGTAATAGGGTCTGATGCAAGTCCCGGGTCTTTAATAACCTCTCTTCCATAAGATTCCACCAGTTCTTCTCCGTTAATTAATATCTCCCCTTTATCGGTAATCTGCACCGTTTCTCCCGGCATTCCGATAATCCGCTTGATAAAATAAGTATCTTCCTTATACTGATACGGAAATACAATAATATCAAAACGTTCTGGCTCATGAAACCGATAGGATATCTTATCTACAATCAGATTATCTCCATTGGTAAGAGTGTTTTCCATGGACGAACCATCCACTCTGGTCCGCTGTCCCACATAACGTATCATCAAAAATGTCAGTACCACAATTACAATGAGATATAGTATGAAACTGACACTTTCCCTTACCGCTTTTCCTCTTTTGCCGCGTTCTTCTTCCTTCATATCTCCGTCTTGCTCCAACTCTTTTTGATTCCTGTTCTTATTTTTATCTTATGCTTCCACTTCCGGTTTTTCAAGTGAAATTTTACCAAGCTTTCCGGTACGGAATTCATCCAGCACAAGTGTAGCTGCTTTGGCATAATCTACTTCATTTCCTTTTTTAATACAGCCACGGTTTAAGGCAATTTTCTCCAACAGCTCTGCCGGTGTTCCCTCTTCTTCCATTCCGTATCTTTCCTTTAATACACCCGGATACTCTTCCCGCAGAATCTGAATCAGTTCCAGTGACAATTCATCAATATTTAAAATATCATCTTTGATGGAACCGATTAGTGCCAGTTTTAACCCAACGCTCTGGTCTTCAAATTTCGGCCATAAAATACCCGGCGTATCCAAAAGCTCTACATTCTTATTCAGGCGAATCCACTGCTTGCCCTTGGTAACACCCGGCTTATTTCCGGTCTTGGCACAGGCTTTTCCCGCAAACGTATTGATAAAGGTGGATTTTCCCACATTCGGAATTCCCACTACCATAGCCCGCACCGGACGGTTCTTGATTCCTCTTCGTAAATCACGCTCTGTCTTTTCCTTGCAGGCTTCTGCTATAATTGCGGATACCTGCTTCATGCTTCCTTTATTTCTGGCATCCATGCGTACTACATAATAGCCCTTTTTCTTAAAGAACTCTGTCCAGCCTTCATTTTTTCTTTCATCTGCAAGGTCAGATTTGTTCAACAAAATCAGACGGGCTTTTCCTTTTCCCAGGGTATCTATATCCGGATTTCTGCTGCTTACCGGAATTCTTGCATCTACCAGTTCTATTACTAAATCTACCAGTTTTATATCTTCCTGCATCTGACGTTTTGCTTTCGTCATATGTCCCGGATACCATTGAAACTGCATCTTATTTTCCTCTCTTCTCTTACTGCTCTGCTATTTGATAAAGCCGATTTTATGGAATGGAGAAATGCGGAACCATGCTTTTCCTACAATATATTCCCGCTTCACATTTCCAATATTGGCATAACGGCTGTCCTCACTGCTGTTGCGGTTATCTCCCAGTACAAAATACTCATCTTCCCCTACGGTAATCTCTTCGGATGCCAGTCCTGCATCTTCAATGGCAGCTGTATCTACTTTTTCATCAAACAGCTCTCCATTTACATAGACTGCTCCATTCTTTATCTGTATCTTATCTCCCGGCACTCCAATTACACGTTTCACATAATAATGTGACTTTTCATTTCCATTTGGAAGAAACACGATAACATCATTCGCTTTTGGTTTCTTCAAATTATAAACAAAACGATTGACCAGAATCTCTTCGCCGTTCTCTATCGTAGGGTTCATGGACTGTCCTACCACAGTGGTTCGAAGTCCGATAAAATATACAAATACAAATGAAATTACCAGTACTATGGCAATCTCAATCATCCAGGTGCCGATTTCTTTCAGCAGTGGTACATTTATTTTCTTTCTATGTCTGCCAAAATTCAAACCACGAACGCTGCCTCTACGCATAATCTTATGTTCTCCTTCTTACCCAAATATCATTCGATATATCTACAGAACCTGCCACCGGCAGCTTCTTACGAATACGTGGTAACTACGAGAAACACGCTTTGCGAGTTTCTCGAGTTATCGCGGTGCTCGCCAAATCTGCATGCAAGCATGCGATTTTTCTCGCTACTCGCGTAAATACAACAAAAGGGACGATACACACTGGCACGTCCCTCTGGCTGATTCTTATTTTACTAACTCTTTTACTTTTGCTTTCTTACCGATACGACCTCTTAAGTAATTCAGCTTAGCTCTTCTTACTTTACCAGCTCTTACTACTTCAACCTTCTCTACATTAGGAGAATGTAATGGCCAGGTCTTCTCTACGCCAACACCATTAGAGAATTTACGAACGGTAAATGTCTCACGGTTGCTTCCGCCCTGTTTCTTTAATACAACACCTTCGAAAACCTGAATTCTTTCACGGTTTCCCTCTTTGATTTTCGCATAAACCTTAACGGTATCTCCTACACGAAACTCTGGTGCATCTGCCTTTAACTGCTCTGCTTCAATGTTCTTAATAATTTCACTTGCGTTCATTTTGTGACCTCCTGTATATTTTGATGTTCTTAATGCATTCATTTGCAACAGAGGACCATCGCCTATTCACAACTGTTGTATTGTATCATGTTCTTTATGCCTCGTCAAGCTATTTTTATAAGCGTTTCTGTAACATTTCCGGATTGGATGCATAAACCAATGCTGTCTCTTTTGTAATCTTTCCTTCCTGATACAATTTCAAAAGACTGCTGTCCATGGATATCATATCTTCCCGATTCGATGAATATACAACACCGTCAATCTGTGGTACTTTGTTCTCACGAATCATATTACGGATTGCCGGTGTCACAGTCATAATTTCAAATGCCGGAATCACATTGCCATTGATATCCGGTACAAGCTGCTGGGAAACAATTGCCTGCAGCACCATGGAAAGCTGTACTGCAATCTGCCGCTGCTGATTTGCCGGAAATACATCAATGATACGGTCAATGGTATTGGCTGCCCCTATGGTATGTAAGGTGGATATGATAAGATGTCCTGTCTCTGCTGCCGTCATGGCAACTCCAATCGTCTCATAATCACGCATTTCTCCAAGAAGAATCACATCCGGGCTCTGTCGTAAGGATGCCCGCAGTGCCGTCACATAATTTTCAGTATCTACATTTATCTCACGCTGGCTGATGATTCCCTGCTGATGGCTGTGCAGATATTCAATCGGATCTTCTAATGTAATAATATGCTTGGCACATCGGCGGTTCAGCGCATCTACCATACAGGCTAACGTGGTAGACTTACCACTTCCTGCCGGTCCTGTTACTAAAACCATGCCCTTTGGCTGCAGACCAAGGTCAATAATATTCTGCGGAATTCCAATGTCCTCCGGCTTTGGCAAATTAAAGGTAATCACACGGACCACCGCTGACAATGCACCTCTTTGCTTATATGCACTGACACGAAATCTTGACAGTCCCTGTACCGCAAAGGAGAAGTCATCATCCCCATGCTTTAATAACCGGTCAATATCACGATGATCCGCCAGTTCATAAATCTGCTCTAAATAATTTTCTGTCTCAGGAGGCATCAACCGCTCTCCCTCTTCTTTTATAATTACATTATTGGAACGATATGATATCGGAAGTCCGGCTACAATAAATATATCCGATGCATGCTCCTCTACTGCTTTTCGTAATACTTCTCTTACATCCATAATTTTCCCACCAATCTCTTTATTTCTGCTGCTCCATCAACGGAAGCTTTGTTTCCTCCTGTCTTACATCAGTAGCAGTTTCTTTCCATTCTAATATGCTCCATTCCAGCATTTCTCCTGTCTTTCCATCTGCCTCTTCCGTAATAGAAAGCTTTACACATAACTCCTGGGTATCCGTCTCCGGCACACAAAAGGTTACGGTATCAGCTGCATCCTTCACTTCCGGTAATCCGGAAATTTCCTGCAATGCCATATCTTTATTTTCTGCTTGCTGCAGAATGGAATCTATCTCTGATAAGACATCTTCAGCCTTATTATATGCTTCATAATAGGCACTCATTTTATCCGCTGCCCGCTCACTGTATTTATAATCACGCAGGGACGAAGATAATGACAACACTGCGAATAATAAAAAAGTCAGAATCAATACTACCACTAACAAAAAAGAGTATCCAAAAGGACTGGCAATACGCGGCCTGCGTTTTTCTTCGTATAATGCACTCTTACTCATCTTCCGCCGCCTCCCTCTGACTGATTACTTTCTTTAGTTCCACTTCATAAATGGTCTTTTCTTCCTCCTCATCCTTCTGCTTTACTGCAAAAAGACCGACCATCCGCTGCTCTGCTTCACCCAATGTAATCCACAGGGTATATTCCGCATCTTTCGTCTTACAGTTCTCCCAGTCAGCATCAAAGGATACCAGAAATGTATTATCCTCTTTCTCATAATAAGAATACTCTTCCTTCAGATAATCTTCCATATCTGTTCCGGAGCGGAATACTTCTGCTGCCGCTGCAGCCTTATGTACTGCCATATTCATATTTCCTGCATCTTCACTGATGCAATGGGACTTTGCAAATAACTGCAATCCCACCGCTGCAGCAATACAGAAAAATAAAATCGATATCATAAGTTCCAGTAAAAATACCCCGGAACGTCTTGCCTGCCCTTCTATCATATGCCTTCCTCTATTCCTGTCCACTGCCGACAACGGCCACCACAGTATCCATTTTCCTTCCATCTTCTGACGTGCAGGAAAAATGCAATAATCCATTTTCCAAAGCTTCCATCTTAAAATCTTCAACCGGAATGACTGCCTTTCCATCCGCTGTACTTACAGCAGTTCCGGACCGGACAAAAAGCTCTTTCAACATGCCATCCTCTTCAAAAATATAGGTGCAATATTCTTCTCCATCATAATCCTGCCGGATGATAAGGCTGTCAGTTCCATCCACCGAACCAATGGTAACTGTCCCATTATCATTCTGATGAATCTTCTCCGTAAGATAAGACAATACTGTTCTGCTTTCGTAATTTTCATCTGCCATAGTTGTCGTATCCTGATAAATATCTGCTGCCAGAATAAGCACCAGAAGTCCGCAGATTGCCAGCAGTCCAAACAATGCCCACGGAAATAAAATATCAATTGTATGTTTTCTGGCGGTATTCTCTGCCATATTCATCCCTCTTCACTCTAATTCTTGCGCTCAATTACTGTCACATCCGGCATAATATTTGCTCCAAGCAGCTGATAGTCCACAAAGAACTGTTCCTTATCATAGGAAAAACCATACTGTTCTTCCAGATACGAAAGACTGTCCGGGTAATGTCCTTCCAGCACATAACACTGCACGATTTCTCTCTGCAGGGCCTCTTCTAAAGAACGTTTTTCCTCTTCTTTACTGTCTGCCATCAATCGGTTCAATCCATGGCAGGTCAATAAAATAATACAACAGGAAATGATCACCGTAAGCAACACCTTTGCCCAGATGGAATGCCTTTTTTCATGAAAAAAAAGTCTCTTTCGACGAAATCCTTCCATATGTATCTCCTTCTTACAGTCCTGCCATAATTCCCATCAACGGAAGAATCACAGATAACAGTATCATTCCGACAATAACAGACAAAATAATTACAAGCGTTGGTTCTAATATTGCAATATAAGAAGACATCCTCTGATCGATTTCTCTTTCATACTGTCTTGCTATCGTCTCTAATGTTTCATCGGTTTCTCCGGTTTTCCCGGAAATCACCAGCATCCTCTCATACAAGCCTTCAAATATTCCGGCACCGCCTACTGCTGCTGCAAAATCTTCGCCCTCTTCCATTTTCTGGCTGCATTTCTTAATCTTCTCCGAAAAATTCTTATCTGCAATCAATTCGTCTGCAAATTCCAGACCCTTTTGCGGATTTTGTCCACTTTTCAAAGTCAGATACAGGCTGTCTGCAAAACGGCATGCTGCAATTTTATCGTATAAGCCATGAAACAAGTGCATTTTTCTGCTAAAACCGGCAAACGCTCTTCGTCCTCTGCTGCTCTTTACAAAATAAACAAATACACCAACGATTACCGCAGCTATTGCAATGAATACAATTGCATAATTAGAAATTGTTTTTCCCAATGCCAGCATGCCACCGGAAAATCCGGTCATCTGTCTGCCTAACTGGTGAAATACCTGTTCAAATACCGGCATTACTTTTGTTAAAAGTATCACAATCACAGCTATCATCATAGCAACCATAATCAAAGGATATGTAAGTGCACTTTTAATACTCTTCTCTATCTCATCCTCACGTTCGTAATGGTGAGTCAGTCCATTCATAACATCATCCAGTGTACCTGTTTCTTCTCCTATCTTAACCATCTGAAGAAGATAATCCGGAAATACACCGGTCTTTTCCAGTGCAGGATATAACAACCCTGTATTTATCATTTCATCATACATAGCCTGAAGTATTGCCTTTTCCTGCACATTCTTTGCATCTTCCAGTAATAATGACACACCCTCAACTGCCGGAAAGCCTGCATGCAGAACCATTGTCATCTGGCTGCAAAAAGATGCACATTCAAGATTTGACAGCTTTTGCTGTTTTTTACTTTTTCCCATACTTTTCTTCCTCTCTTAATATGTGTACTTTATAATATAACGGCTTCCGTCGCCAATATAATCTTTTACGGTATCATCATCATTGTTGGCTGCCAGGGTCGGGTCCATAAGAGACCAGTCCTTTCCGTCAAAAGATATAATGTTATCTACCCAGCCTATTTCATCCACATAACAGCTAATCCACGCATGATAAGCCTCACCCGCATATCCTACCTGAAGTTTGGTTGAAATTCTCTGCGAACGAAGCATCGCTGCCATCAATGCTGCATAATCAAAACAGATTCCTTTTCCGGACGAAAGTGTTTCATCTACGTCCGGCACATATCCATATGCAACATTCTCTGCTTTTTCTTCATCATATGTAATATTTTCAATTACATAATGATAAATATTGGTTACTACATCAAGGTCACTGCCACAGCCTGCTGCCAGTTCTTCCCCTTTCTTTACTGCCTTGGAATTCTCATCAAAATCCACATAGCAGTTAGGTGCCAGAAATGGGACAAATTCATCTGTAATGGTAACATCAATACTTTGGGTAAATGCTGTTGCATACAAATTTTCTTCTACTGATGCAGCCTCATATAAGGTCAGCTGGTAAGTACCGCTTCCCTGTGTCAGTGGATATACAATATACGTTCCATTCTTTGTCACCAGATAGGTATATGCTTCCCCCTCCGGTGTCTCTATCTGAAATTTTACCTTCTCGTTGGTTCCGGTATAATTAAGCATCACATAACCATCGGATGCATGAGATGCATCAATGGCAATCTGATCTGTACCATAAGTCACTTCTCCGGAAGCCTCCGGATGTAATACTTCTGCTGTCGCATCACGATTTCCCCTTGCGGAATCATTGCTGCTTTGTTCCGGCGAATTCTTCTCTCCGCCGCAGCCTCCCAATGCACAGCTCATCAGTAATATCCCTGCGACCATCCATATTATCAGGCAATATTTCTTACTGTGTCGGCTCTTTTGCCCCTGCATGACAACACACCTATTCCTTTTCCTGTATATTCCTGCTATCTGTACCTATATATAGTAAAATTGCCGCCAGTAATACAACTGAGACGATTACAATTTTTCCATAGAAGGTCACCATAGCTGCAAATATCCCTCCTAATACCGGAATGGTCAGGGTCACTTTTCCAATTACCTGTGCATAGGAAACCGGGGAAATATCCTCCGCTTCATTTGCATCTCCTTTGGTAATCAGCTGACCGGACACCACCTGGTTCTTCACCACACGATGGGTAATGATAATTCCTGCATCTGTATCACTCCGATATGCCACGACTTCACCTTCCATAAGATTTGCCGGTACTTCTTCCCTGACATAAATAAGGCTTCCTACCGGAATTGCCGGTTCCATACTTCCGCTTACGACGGTGTAAATATCAAACCCTGCAAGCCTTGGTAATGTCAGTGGTATGCAAATCAGAATCACCAATATCAGAAGAGATACTCCTATCATACTACAGATTCTGGCTATTGTCCTCTTTTTTCTTTTTGTTTTTCCCATTCGTTAAAGCCTCTGCTTTGACATTCATTTTCTTTCTTCGTAATGCAAAAGTAATAAGTGCCACAAGTCCTGCGACTGCCGCTGCTGCTACACCAATCAGTAATGGCATATTTCCTGCCGGTCTTTTGGTCTTCTCATCCTTTTGCTGCATATTTGCTAATGGAGTTTCCTCATCATCAAGATTTACCAGTTCCTGCGGAGTCTGCTCATCCGGAATATTTACATTTCCATCTGCTCCTCCATTATTATCCGCATTGGCATCATTGTTTGCATCATTCGCATTGTTTGCACCATTGCCGTTATTTGCAGCATTCGCATTATTTCCAGCATTTCCATTATTTACTGTATTCGCATTATCTCCGGCATTGGCATTGTTTCCATTATTTGCCGCACTCTGTGTATCTGCCGTATATACAAAAGTAAAAATGTTTTCTGCTTCATTGCTGCTTAAGGTTTTCGTCAGATTATATGCCTGTGGACGATAATTTTCAAAATATTTAAACGCTACCACCGGCTGGTCACCCACCGAACCATAGAACGTCTCACTGTCTGCAAGTGCATTTCCATTGGCATCCTGATAATTCACAGTATATGCTACCATATTTCCTGCGATTGCATATGCTGCTACATACTCCTGATCAGATTCTACCACAAAAGCAGATTTTCCAACAGTATTATTATCTCTTCCGCTCTCACGAATTCCACCAATATAATATTTTCCATCTTCCTTTAACTGGATACAGGACTGTGCCTGAACCATAACCCGGTCACCATATTTCAGTCCACTGATTTTTATCTTTTCTCCCTGGCTTTCCTTCTCAATCTGATAAGAAGAACCGGTTGTATGATTATCTACTGTAATTCCATTCGTACCTGCAAAATATCCCTGATTTCCAGAGCATAACGTTACCGTATAGGTATATTCTGTCTCATTTCCACCATCTTTTGCCCATGCCTGAAACGGAAAGGCCAGCGTAAGTAATGTTGTAAATAAAATACCTCTGCGAAGAATCTGTTTCATTCTTTCTTTTATTTTATTCTTCATCCCTTACTCCTCCTTTTCCAACTGATTTTCTGCTGTCTCATCTTCTTTTCGTGTTCTCTTCACTCTCACAACAAAAAGAACTACAAGAATAAGTCCTGCTGCCAGAGCAAGTGCCGAAAAAAGAAGTACCTGATTATTATCACCAGTCTTAATAACGGTATGATTCGACAATGGTGTTGAACCACTGGATAATAATTCTACTGCAAAATTCATCTGTAATTTTGCCAGCGTATCCTGATAAGTATTTCCCTGTGTCTCACCTTCCAGCTTTACAGTCAGTGCAATCTCTGCTTTCTCACCTTTGGCAAGCTCATCAAGATAGAAATAATCTTTCATTGCATTGGTTGCCTGGTGAAGACCTTCACCGCTTTCTCCTACCGTATCGCCACCTACATTATCACTACTATATAAAATACGGTTACTTCCATCCGGAGCTGTAAAGGTAAGTATGTAGGAATATGCTCCTCCGGAAGCCACACTCTGTGAATCTTCCAGACTCTGTAATACCTGGTTTGTCATATACCACTGCGTATCCCCATCATATGTATTCTTTAACTCCAGTCTGATATTTACCGTATCTCCCGGCTGAAGCTGATATATCGCATCATCAATATCTGCATTTTTAAATGTACTGTTTAATTTTTCTCCATCAAACGTTACGTTCCAGTCATCACCGCCGGAGAACTCTTCTGCCTGCACCTGAGCAGGGGCTGCTACAACCAGAGCCAGAGCTGCCATGATACCAATCCATTTTTTCTTCATCTCTGTCTCCTCCTTACTGCAATAATGCCAGATTTCCATTGGAATCAACAGAAACATCAACTCCCCAGGCACTCTTAATCGCATCCTGCGCATTATGTGTCTGTACAGCATCCACTTCTGCCTCTACATGAAAGGAAACCCCATTATAATTAAATGTTGTAGTAGTGGTCTTAAGTCCATTTTCCTCTGTTGTATGCTCCGTTACCTTTGACGTAATAGAATTATCAATCTTTAAAGTATCGGAAAGCGCCGGTGTACTCTCACCCACCTTCAATACTGATGGCCAGTAAAGAACGGTTCTCTCCTCCGTGGATGCATTTTCATCCACAATCCAGCCATTCTGGGTCAGGTTTAATTCAATCAGACTCGGAGCAAGTGTTGTTTCCTTACTTCCGTCCTCATTCTTCCAG
Organism: uncultured Lachnospiraceae bacterium; assembly: GCA_900315735.1. GTDB lineage: Bacteria > Bacillota > Clostridia > Lachnospirales > Lachnospiraceae > Roseburia_C. The sequence continues at coordinate 98,113 of ONAD01000018.1, forward strand.
CTCTTATAAATTCTTACACGAACATATTCATCAATATTACCACTGTTTTTTACGGAAAGTGCTTCCTTATAATTTTTTCCTACTACCAGCTTTCCATCTGTCTCATCCAGCATATCTGTAAGAAGTGCTCCCTGGTTTTGTTTCCAGGCATCATCACTTCCTGCATAATCACGGCTGCTGATATCCTTAGAACCCTTGGCAGATTCTTCCACCAAAGTTACACCAATATCATACATTTCCATCTGTGCGGTATAATTCTCACTATAGTAAGTAAGCGCTGCCCTTGCACTTCCAACTGCACTTCCTGCCAGAAGAAGTACTGCTGCACCCAATAATAAAAAGGTTCCTTTTCTTCCCTTTATCACTTTTTTCAATCGGCTCATTCTTCACCAGCCTCCCTTGCATCTGCAGTTCCTATATCTGTCCTGGTATCTGCAATCCGGTTCCAGTCTGCATATGGTGTTCCATCCTCTTCATAGAGAACTGGTGTACATTCCTGAACGACCACTACATTAAAACTCTCTTTATACTCCTCCGGTATCGTTATTTTGGCTAAAAGTTCTTCTGTGTTACCACCTACCGGAACAATATCACTATAATACCAATAGCCATCTTCGCCCTGGCTCCAGGATGAACCGGACATAGTCAATGTAATCTGGCTTCCGGCGAATACCTTTACTCTGACAAAGCAATCGCTTTCTCCTGTATTCGTAAGTACGATATGTTTCTCCATATCTTCAACTTTTTCTTCTATTGTAGTTTCATTACCAAGTGTAATCGGATATCCTCCTTCAGCCTCTACATAAGTTGTAAAATACGCCATTGCCGGTGGCACTGTTGCCCCTGCAATGAATACCAATGCTGCTGCAGTCAGCCAGAACACTTTTGTTTTTTTCTTCATCATCTTATATTCCAGCCTCCTTTATTCTTCCTTTACACTATTATCCGGTAATTGTGTCCACTGCCATCCCTCATCTTCATCATAATCGAAATGATTGGTCACTCCGTAGCCCGGATTCAGTCCATGGTCATATGTATTATCAAATTCCACTGTTACAATTTCATCCGCACTGATTTCTGCTGTCTGCTGTGGCTCACTTACCAGACTATAACCAGCCCCACTATATACCTCTGTCACAGTAACTTTTGCACCTGCCGGAATATGATCTGCGATTGCCGCTTTCGTTCCTGCCGATAAATGTGTGGTCGATACTACATTACTGTATACCGCATTTCCATTTTCATCTACTGCTTCTATTGAAAATACAAAGGTTACCTCTTTCATTGTCTCATTATAGTTATCCAGATTCTTCTGTATAAGAAGGCTTCCATACCGTGGAGAACGTTCCGGTTTTAAATTTGCTGTAACCTCATAAATCCATTTGTTTTCTGTGCCTGCAGAATGCAATGCCTGATTATCCGGCAACGCAATCAGACTCGGATTAAAATTGTACTCATAAAAACTGGTTGATACCGGTTCTACCACAACAAGATACATTCCAGAATTCAGTTCTTTCTCTCCTGTTCCATCCGTAATCGTGCAATCTGCATCCGGGGTTTTATCCGAAGCCAGTTCTGCTGCCTTCGCTGTCATCTCTTCCCATGTAACATCTCCACTTACCGCATCTTTTACAGAGAGGGATTTAAATTCTGATGTTTCGCTGTACTCTCCTGCTGCATCCACAGTCGCTACCTGATATATTTTAGCATGCAGTTCCATCCCATTCAGTTCTTCAGTATATTCTTCACCCTTCGGCACAGATAAAGTCAAAGTACACGGTTCTGCCGGGTCTATTACATTGGTGGCATATGCAGATGCCACATGTAGTCCTGCCGCTGCTAAAAACAACGTCAGCAAACCCGCAACATACCCTTTCTTTATTTTTAACTTTTTCATTTTTCACCCTCCTTAGAACCTCTTGCAGATTTTCTATCTCGAATAATCTTTACTGGAACCGCAATCAGAATTGCTGCTGCAACTGCCAGTATTGCATATAACATATAATAATCTTTCACTGTCTGAAGCATAGATTCATTGGCTATTGCCTCCTCATCATCCTCTCCATTATACGGAACCCTGTGCCCCCGCACCAGTAATCTGTGGCTATTTACACCATATGGGGTGCAGGTAAAAAGTGTTACATAATCTTCCCCTTCGACATTCTTCATTGCCTCTGTCAAAGTATCCGTATCATCCTTTTCTACCATCGGCAGAATCTGATCCACCTCATATGCCAGCACCTTATCTAATACATGCACATAGAATTTATCGCCTTCTACCAGCTGGTCAATATCGGTAAAAAGTTTCGCACTTGGCAGTCCACGATGCGCTGCCAGTACACTATGATTTCCCTCTCCGCCAATCGGAAGACCGGTTCCGGACATATGGCCTGCGCCAATCTGTAATACAGCTTCCGAAGTTCCATGATAAATCGGAAGTCTCTGTTCTATCTTAGGAATGGAAATATATCCCATAATTCCATTATCTCCCGGATTTAATATGGACCAGTATTTACTTCCTCTCATATTCTGTTCTTCCTGTGAGAATGCATCCCCATCAAAGGTATTATTACCTATCTGGGAATTATATTCCTCTGCTGTCTCCCAGAGTTTCTGATAATCTACTTCATCCATATCTGCAACAGTTTCTTCATAACTGGCAATTGCCCTGCTCTGATGGTATTTATTCCATTTGTCTGCCACAGTCGGATATGCAAAGATTCCCAGTCCGACCAGGAAAACCAGTCCAAGCAGAATTCCAGGTAATTTCTGCTTCCATTTCTGTTTCATTCCCTACTCCTTTTTCCTCTTCCAGCTAAACCGCTGCCAAATCAAAAGTCCCAGTAAAATCCAGAACAGTAATATAATCGCAACTACAATTGCAACTACAGAAGTATTGACAAGATACCCATCTGCCGTCACAAAGTTACCACTTTCCTCTTGTGAAATCCGCTCACCCCTTACCAGCAATCGATGAGAATTGATTCCATATGGAGTGCAGGTCATTAATGTACAATAATCCTTTCCCTCTTCAATTGTAAGATCATTAATTTCCTGTGGTTCTACAATTTTAATCTGATCCACCTGATAAGTCAGTTTGCGATCCAATACAGTAACGGTAAAAGTATCTCCCACTTCCATTTTATCCAGATTTGTAAAAAGTTTGGCTGACGGAAGTCCTCTGTGAGCAGAAAGAACACTATGTGTGCCTTCTCCTCCGACCGGTAAACTGCTGCCTTCTAAATGTCCTGCTGCGACCTGTAATACTCCTTCCGAGGTCCCATGATAAATTGGGAGTTCCACACCTAACTTTTCAATTGTAACATAACCCATGATGCCGGTGCCGGAAATATCAAGAATGCTGTTATAATCACCTGCTTCTGTATAATTCAGAAATGGCCGGTTCACATCCTTTAATTTTTCATTGTAGGTATCAGCCTCTTTTAACATTGTGTCTTTTTCTTCTTCTGTCAGTGATTTCACTGCATTACTATAAGACGCAACGGCTCTTGACTGGACTTTTGAATTCCAGTAAGAACTAATTGGCGGATACAGCATCACGGAGAAACCTATGATAAAAACAAAAACTAACATTACATTCAGTTTATCTTTTTTTAAAAATTTTTTTAATGTCCTCTTCATAGATTTCTCCCTAATGCTGTCAAAGTCCCAGCGAACGGGAATTTTCTTCCAGTCTCGTTCGTGTATAAATCGGCGGTTCACCGGGAATCCCCGGTGAATTGCCGCCGTTCATCTTAAAATTCTAGTTTTTTGCAGTACGTTTTCTTGTGATTAACAATACAGCTGCTACAATCATGATAATTGCACCTACAGTATAGAAAATCTTAGTACCGATACCACCAGTTGCAGGAAGCTCTGTTCCACTCAAGTTCTGTACATCAGTGGATACAGCACCTGTTCTTAATGTTGCTGTAAAGATTGCATCTGCTCCTTCTGAAACAACCTTCCCAGAAGCATCTTTTACTACTAATGTCTTTAATTCAGGATCATCTGATGTTGTATCGTAGGTTGCTTCTACTGAAAACACAAGATCATCTGCTTTATTATATCCTGCCGGAACAGTTGTCTCAACTAATTTATACTGACCTGCATCTATACCTTTGAAATAGAAGGTTGTTACTCCTGTAATTTCATTTCCAACAGCAACATAATCACCTGTTGTGCTGTCTAATTTGTAAAGGGTAAATCCTGCACCCTCAAGAGGAGCATTGTTACCGTCTACCTTATTTGCGATTAAATTATATGTAAATACAATAACTTTATCTTCCGGAGTTACACCTGTGCCATCTCCATAAGGATTGTTGCTATATTCCAATTTGGATACGTTGGTGTTTCCGCCTTCACCGATTAATGCATTTGCGTTCAGTTTTGCGGTGTAATTTACAACTACTTTACTTCCAGCTTTTACTGCTTTGATATTCTTTAAATCTGCAAAACGAACTTCAAAAGTGCAGCTATCATCTAAATCTTCTGTAACTACTTCATAGCCGGTTGTTACTGCTGTTCCGTCCACTGTTACAGTTACAGAATCTGCATTGAAAGTAAGTCCGTCAGACATGGTATCATGGAATGCATAATAATAACTTCCATAATTATCATATTTTGCATCTACCGTACCGGTTAACTGGAATGGTACGTTATCTCCGATATCATAATCTGCTGCATCCTGCCAGTCACTTTCTGCACCGGTAGAGTCATTTTTCTCTTTTACTTTCTTTTCAAGTTCCGGTCTGTCTTCCTTTGTTGTTACAGTTACGCTGTCATTTCCAGCTGTGTCTAACATAACAAGGGAATAGGTATCACCTTCATCACCTGTTTTTGTTTCTGCAATCAGGTAATAACCCTGATCAACACCGCTAAATTTATCATCGGATGTTTTTGCTTCCGGCTCTAATGTCTTGATTTTTGCAAATACTGCATCTGCAAATGCACGAATACCATCTGCATCTAATCCTGAAATGTAATTAATTACATCCTTATCTTCTGTTTTTCCTGTTACTTCTTTCAATGCTGCTGCATACTTATCATTTAATGTGTATGCAAATTTTCCTTCACCACCATCTGTAGCATTCAGCAATCTGTATGCCGCATATTCAGAACCTGCTGCGCCATTTGTAATTGTAATGTCTGCTGCATAAACAGTAACACCCATTGCAAATGCCATAACCATTGCAACCATTGCTGCAAAAAGTTTTTTCAATTTTTTCATCTTCTTTCTCCTTCTTTGACCTTTTAATATATTTGATACCTGAAACGGATTTCCTCAAAAGGGGGCTTTATATGCCTGCCCCCCTTTCTCTTTTCCGTCTCATCCGGTATCCATACAACAGGGATGACATAAGCATAATTGCTGCACCACCTATAGTATAAACAGTAGTACCTGTTCCTCCTGTTGCCGGAAGTTCATAACCGTATTCCTGATTCTTAACCTGAATCGAAATACTATCAAGATTATCATAATAGGTAAAGGTATATTTATTTTCTTTGCTTAATTCTGTACCCTTCTGACCTATTCCAACTAACTCATAACCATTTACCAGTTTTTCTTTCACCGTGTAGACCTGACCATCTTCCAACGCTTTATTACCATTCTGGTCTGTAATGGTCTTCAATGCAACCGATCCACCCTGGCATACGGCAAATTCTGTAATATAATCAGCTTCATCCGTTGAGTCACCTTTATATAATACAAAAGTAAAGGTTTTCATCTGATCATATGGAAGTTCATTTCCATATGCATCCAGAACGTCTTTCTCAATTACCGGTTTCTTATAAATCTTTACTCCGACCTTCGGAGGCTCTGCCCGCAGTGTTTTTTCATTTCCGTTTACTTCTGCCGTATACTGGTATGCGAAGCTGTTCCATGCAGTCTCACCCGGGTTTGCATTCTCTCCTACTACTCCATTATATTTCATGGTAAGAATACAGCCCTTCTTTAATGCAAAAGTATCTGCCATCTTTATACGGAAGGACACATCATCTGACTGCCAGAAGGAATGCCACTGTTCTGTTGAAGTACCCGACATATCAGCTTCAGTAAAGCTTACCAGATTTGAAAATTCCACAAAATAATCCACGCCTTCTTCCAGCTGCCGTTTTGTGCCGCTCTCCTCAGTTACCCAGAGTTCCAGTCCTTCGGCATATGCAACAGAGAATTCACTGCCTCGTTTTTCTTTCTGGTTCAGTACTCCGGTATCATTTATATGTGGCATACTGTCTACAATAACCATCTGTGTAAAGGAGTTATTGCTGACATTTTCAATATTGTTGGTGTAAATCACATCTTTTCCATCTTCATCCAGATAAATGTAATTCTTTCCTTCCAGTCCAAGATAGCCGCTTCCCCGGTTATCTGAATTACCGGTTTCCTCTACCGTTTTCCATGAGAATGAACCGTAATCACCCAATGCATAAACACAATCAGAAGCTTTTACTCCAATATATTTTCCACTGTCATCCGTCACCAGTTCCCCTATTTTTACACTGTTATCATCAAATGGATCATCCGGCAACAGATATGCAGTATTTTCATAAATCTTATTCTCATATACTGTATTTCTGGTATATACCGTAAACTCAGCTCTTCCACCTGCCGGAATCTGATATTTTTTCCCTTCCAGATACAACGAAAACTCGTGGGTTGCATTATCCGGTATCAGTTTCCATACTTCTTCGGACAAATCATACGTATGGAGTACATTGTCATCCTCATCATAAATGGTCAGTACAAAAGCATTTTTGTCAAGTCCCAGGTCAAGTGTTTCATTGGTTGCTTCTCCCTTAGACAGGATATGGAACGGTGACTGTACAGAATCTTTTATGGTATAATCGCAAATTGGAATGGTTCCATCGTTACGTAACTCCAACAGCCACTTTGTTGTTACATTTGGCTGTATATTGTCCTTCTCTTCTAGTCCAATAGCATCTTCCACATTTTTACCAGATGGTATATAGGACACTGCTTTCTTGGTAATTCCCGGGACAATTACATCCTTTGGTGTTATCGTTACAGACGACGAAATAACCCGCTTTTCTCCTACAATTCCTTTATCTTCCGATGTGCCGTTATTCTGTCTGGAATCATCTCTGGTTCCTCTCATTGTAATGTCATTCGGATTTTCACGATATTCCACATCCTTATCTACCAGTAAATCCACGGTATTGGTAATTGGAACATCTAATTCCACATCTTTACTTACCTTACACATTACAAAGAACGAAAGATTCTTTCCAGCCGGCAAATCATAACCTTTGCCATCGTCTCCAATCGTAAAGGTAACCATATGGTTTTCTTTATCATCATTGGTCATTGCAATGGTAACATCCCTTACCAGACTTCTGCCATCGATATTGGTTACCTGTGCCATGTTCCAGTCGTTTGACTGAATCGGCTCACTATAGTTCTTTTCAATCTGAACCGGAAGCGTATATCCCAGACTTGGACGTATTCCAACATATTCCAGTCCGTCCGCCATGTGATCTTCCAATGTATCAATATGAACCGGATCTTCTCCTGTATTCGTTACTGTAATATTGTAAATCACATAATTTCCGAGATAATTTCCTTCATTTACACTCTTAGAGAATATGGACTTATCTTTTAACTGGCTGGTCTTCCACTGATGGAACTGATCCATGATTGCCCACACACTCTTCTGTACATCTACCGCCTGATCCAGATCCTGCTTTCCTTCCGGTTCGCCTTTTATCGTTACCGTATCTTTCATTCCATTTACGGTTGCGCTATTGGTATAAGTAAAGGTTCCCGTCTGTTCATTCTCTTTATCATCCATATAAATGTAAGCATTGAATTCTTTTTCAATTACTTCACCCGGTGACATGGTGCCAATCTTCCAGATTAAACGGATTCCCTTATGAGCGTTGACATTCATTCCGTTGTTCTTGCCAATCCAGTATCTCTTTATCTGCACATATTCACCATTTATCTTTGTATAATAAGTTCCCCAGTCAGCTGTATTCTCTACATACTCTTTCCAGCTGATACCAGCCTCCACCAGTTCCTCATCATTCTTCGGATATCTGGAATTTAACGATCCTGCCTGCTTTGCTTTATATATTGTATATTCATCTGAAGGAAGGACATGATATGGCATATCATCTGTCAATGACAGTCCGCTTTTCTTATATGCAGCATCTCCATCAGCATTTGTAATCGTTATGCTGTATTTAAATAATTCCTCTGCCTTAAAGGTTTCTCCACCTTCTCCGCCATTTACCTTCTTATCTACTGTAATCGGATTTTCAACTTCAATTTTAGTTTCGGAATCCTCGCCGGTTGAAGTACTCTCTACAGAATTCTTAAGATGGTAATCAGAAGCTTCCGGCAGTTCATTAACATCAACCTTACATACATATTTAATGGTTACCTTCTCCTTTGCATTCAGCCTGCCAAGAGAAAATGTCAGTGTTTTATCATTTATCTGAAAACCAACATTGCGGCATCCACCGGTCGCATTGGATGACTCTGCTACAAAATCCGTCTCACTATCCGGAACCTGTGCTCCATTCTTATCTACAACATACTGGAAAATAAGTCCTATTGGCAGAGTATCTTCTATCGTCTGCTCAATGGTCTTATAAACTTCCATATTTTCAATCGTTATCGTATAAGTAACTAAATCACCATTTTTTACATTCTTCTTATCACTGCTCTTTTCAATAATGAGTTCCGGTTTTTTATAAACAACCGTTATTGTTGAACTCTTGTCTTTATAAGAAGCTTTATTATGAATGGAAGTATTATTTTGATACTTTGCCATTTCTTCCTGACTCTTTACATTAGCTGCAAAAGTAAATGTAACTTTTTCACCAGCTTTTAATGTACCAGGTGCAAAACTTATTGTCCTGGTTGTTTCATCATACTCCGCTCCTTTATCACGGATTGCCTGTATCTGCTCCGATGTCAAGGTCAGATGCTCCGGCAATTTATCTGTCACCTTATAAACACTTCCATCTGAAGCTTCCCCTTTAATCGGATTGTTTCCCGTATTTTCTACCGTAATCGTATAATTAATGGTATCACCGGCAATAACTTCTGTCTTATCAGCAGTCTTAACAATTTTAAAGTCCTCTTTAATTTCCGGTCTTGACTTTACATCTGCCGATAATTTTGTATGTTCATATTCTTTATAAGGAACAGATTCAAAATCAACATGATTTGTAATTACATCTTCTTTTACTTTTTCTGCTGCCACTGTAATGTAATTATCTGTTAACACTAATTTTGATACATCCAGACTTGCGCTTACACTCAGATGATCCTGTTCTCTTGTTGGTACACCATCTGTCATATACTGGTTCGGTACACTAATCTTATAAGTAACTGTTTTTCCATCTAATGTAAGGCTTGTAACAGTTCCTCCCTGAAGATCGGTAAACCGGAAAATCGCATTTCCATTGCTATCCACAATCGAAGTCCCGTCTTCACTGACCTTAGTTCCTTCCGGAAAGCTGATTCCATCCGGTAATGTCAGTACATCACTTAACTCCACATGATCCGTCCAGATTGCTCCCGTATCACCAACGCCACATGGATTCATACTATTTGCAGTAATTCTATAATCTAATGTTCCTTCCAGCTTATTGGTCTTTCCATTCACCGGAATAATTTCCTTGCTGACAGTTTTCTTCAAATCCTGCCATGCATTTGTTCCATGCCATACAAGTTCTGCCGGCTCTGAAATTACATCATTTTCCTTCTGGTCAGGAATCTCCGGAGTCAGTGTTACTTTGGAATCTTTTTCCATAATTCCGTTCACGGAATTAAACTGTAAATCAAAAGAAACCGTCGAACCAGCAGGTGGTTCAAACTCTATGTAAGTTTCCCCATCCTCTTCTACCAGTTTTACTTCCAGTGTCTCTTCTGTTGTTTCACTGGTAGCCTTATAGGTAACCTGCATAACATCACTTTCTTCAAAACCGGTCAATGTAACTCCTTCCGGCAAATCACTAATCCGGATACGAACCGGCACCAGCTCTGTATCTGTCGGATTCGAGTTGGTTGCACTGACGGTTGCATATAAAGTCTGCCCATTTTTTCCATCATCCGGACTCTTCTGTGAAACGCTCAAGTTAATACGCTCACTAATCGTGCCTCCGGCTGACGTCTGCTCTGTTTCCTTATTTCCTGTTGCTGCAAGTCCCGGAAGAATCAGTCCCCAGACTACACCCACCGCCACAAGAACGCAACATATCCCCAGTAAAATTTTTGTTCTTCTGCGGATTTTTCTCTTTTCTTCTGCTTTCTTTACATGTTTTCTTACATTTTCCTGCATATCCCTATCTCTCCCTATTTAAGGAATCCCATTTTACTCAATGGCCAGAATCGAAAAGCCACCTTTCCAATTATCTGATCTTCTGCCACACACCCAATGGCTGAACTCCGGCTGTCAACCGATACTGAACGATGGTCTCCCATCACAAAATATTTGCCTTCCGGCACCTGATAAGGAAAATCAATATCACATTCCCCTAAATCTTTCTTTATTGCATATGGTTCATCTAATTTTTCACCATTTACATATACATTGCCGTCTTCGTCTATATCTATGTAATCACCTGCAGTTCCTATGACCCTTTTTACAAGAATCTTACTCTGATAGTAAAAGCCGATGATATCTCCCTGTTTGATTTTTGTGGTTTTCTTTATTACTACCAGTTCACCATTCTCTAATGCCGGTTCCATGCTCTTGCCCGAAACCTGCAATACCGGTACTAATCTTGTTGCAATCAATACTGAAATTGCTGCCACCACAAGCAGTATTCCGAGTGCACTGAAAAGATGCTGCTTCTTCTCTCTGCGAGCCTGTTCCGCCCGTATACTTTGAAGTGCCACATCTAATTCTATTTTCTTGTCCTTATTCCCGTCATTTTCTTCTGTAGTTTCCTGCAAATCCTTCTGGAGTCCCTCTATAATTTCAATCAACTCCCAGCGTTTCAGCTTGCGGAAATCCTTATCTGCCACAAACTGCACCCCCTGTTATTCTTTTGCTGCCCTTATTATGACCTTCCCCTGTCTTTTCATTCATGTGATTTTTCTTTTGTGTTGAATGTAAGTATATATATTTTTTGTATAGAATTATGTCATATTCTGGCATATAGATTTGATTTTTTCAAACGAAATAATCAGACTAATTTTCATCTTGAAAATTATATTTTCTTTTTTCAATGAGTCAATACTTTCTATCAAAAATGAACCAAAAGTACCACAAAATCTCTCAAAAATTGTGTCGTTTTCAGGATTTTTAATTTGATATCGTTCTTATAAAGTAAAAAAAGAGACGTAACTTACACTTCTGTAAATTACATCTCTTTTATTTTACCTAATCGTCAGATTCTTCTGTCCAATCAGCTAATCTTATTTATAAAGCTCAACTAATCTTAACAGATGTTCATAACGAGCCTTTGCAGCTTCCTCAGATGCTTTGAACAGTTTTTCTGCTCTGTCCGGGAAGGAACGTGTTAATCTGCTGTAACGTGTCTCGTTATTTAAGAAATCCTGGTAAGATCCATCACCTGGTTTAGAAGTCAATGTGAATGGGTTCTTTCCTTCTGCTTTCAATGCCGGGTTGTATGAGAATAAGTTCCAGTAACCTGCTGCTACTGCTTTCTTCATCTCATCCTGGCAGTGGTTCATTCCACCCTTAACACCGTGTAACTCACATGGAGCATATCCGATGATAAGTGAAGGTCCGTTGTATGCTTCTGCTTCAGCAATTACCTTAACAGCATTTGCCATATTTGCGCCAAGAGCGATCTGTGCTACATATACATAGCCGTAGCTCATAGCGATTTCTGCAAGGCTCTTCTTGCCAACTTCTTTACCAGAAGCAGCGAACTGACAAACCTCACCGATGTTAGAAGCTTTAGAAGCCTGTCCACCTGTATTAGAGTACATCTCTGTATCGAATACCATTACGTTTACGTTCTCACCGGAAGCAAGTACATGGTCTAATCCGCCGAAGCCGATATCGTAAGCCCATCCATCACCACCGAAGATCCATACAGACTTCTTAGCAAGGTAATTCTTCTTATCTAATGCATCCTTAGCATCCGGGCATCCTGCTGCTGCAGCTTTCTCTAACTCAGCAACTAATGCTTCTGTTGCAGGTGTATTAGCTTTTGTATCATTCTTAGTCTCTTCGAACTTGTCAAATGCAGCCTTTAATTCTGCGCTTGCTTTATCAGACTCAGCACATTTCTTAGCGCTTGCAATTGCCTGCTCACGAAGAACTTTCTGTCCGATTTCCATACCAAAACCATGCTCAGCGTTATCCTCGAATAAGGAGTTTGCCCAAGCCGGACCTTTCTTGGAATCTTTGTTTACTGTATATGGTGATGTTGCTGCAGGACCGCCCCAGATAGAAGAACATCCTGTTGCATTGGAAATATACATATGCTCACCAAATAACTGAGTAATCAAACGAGCGTAAGATGTCTCTGCACAACCTGCACAAGAGCCTGAGAACTCAAGCAATGGCTGATTGAACTGGGAACCTTTAACGGTATTGTCTGCCGGCATACCAGGTTTCTTTCCAACGTTTGCTACTAAGTAATCGAATACTGGCTGCTGATCTGCCTGTGATTCCTGAGGAACCATTTCGATTGCGCCTACTGGACATACCGTAATACACTCGCCACATCCCATACAGTCTAATGGGGATACGCTCATTGTATATTTGTACTCGCCAGCCTTTGGCTTTGTATCAGCAAGTTTTGTCTGCTCTGGAGCAGCTTTTACTTCTGCTTCGTCTAACATGAATGGACGAATGGTTGCATGTGAACATACGAATGCACACTGGTTACACTGAATACATTTCTCAGCATCCCATGTAGGAACGGTTACGGCTGTACCACGTTTCTCATATGCTGCTGCGCCATGTTCGAACTGTCCATCCGGATTCTTTGCAAATGCAGATACTGGAAGGCTGTCTCCGTCCATCTTGGAGATTGGCTCCATTAAGTCTCTTACCATCTTAACAGTCTCAGGACGTCCGGTTAATTCCTTCGGAGCTGGATCTGCTTCTGGGTTAGACCAGGATGCTGGAACTTCAACCTTATGTACTGCGTCTACACCAGCGTCGATAGCTTTGTAGTTCATTTCTACGACAGCGTCACCCTTCTTACCGTAGGATTTCTTAGCTGCTGCTTTCATGAATTCTACTGCATCGTCGATAGGCATAACGTTTGCAAGTTTGAAGAATGCAGACTGTAAAATTGTGTTGGTACGTTTACCCATACCAATTTCAATTGCTTTATCAATTGCGTTGATTGTATATAACTGAATGTTGTTATCAGCAATGTATTTCTTTGCTTCAGCATTCAGATGATGAGCTAACTCTTCGTCTGACCACTGGCAGTTAATCATGAATACTCCGCCTGGTTTAACATCCTGGGCCATCTTGAATCCTTTGGTTACATAAGATGGGTTGTGGCATGCTACGAAGTCAGCCTGGTTGATGTAATATGGGCTCTTGATTGGCTTGTCACCGAATCTTAAGTGAGAAATTGTTACACCACCGGTCTTCTTAGAGTCATACTGGAAGTATGCCTGGATGTATTTATCTGTGTGGTCACCGATAATCTTAGTAGAGTTCTTGTTAGCACCTACAGTACCGTCTCCACCAAGACCCCAGAACTTACACTCTACAGTTCCTTCTGCAGATGTGATAGGTGCTGGCTTAACCTCTGGTAAGCTTAAGTTTGTAACGTCATCTACGATACCTACTGTAAATCTGCTCTTTGGAGCATCTTTTTCCAGTTCTTTGTAGATAGCGAATACAGATGAAGGAGGAGTATCCTTAGATCCTAATCCGTAACGGCCGCCGCATAATACAACGTCGTTTAATCCTGCTTCACGTAATGTTGTAGCTACGTCTAAGTATAATGGGTCGCCTAATGCTCCTGGCTCTTTTGTTCTGTCAAGAACAGCAACTTTCTTTGCAGTCTTTGGAAGAACTTTTAATAAGGAAGCAGATACCCAAGGACGATACAGACGAACTTTGATTAATCCGACTTTCTCTCCTGCTGCTGTTAAGTAGTCGATTACTTCTTCTGCTACGTCACAGATAGATCCCATTGCTACGATAACACGGTCTGCATCTGCTGCTCCATAGTAGTTGAATAAGTCATAATCTGTACCAAGTTTTTCATTGATTTTGCCCATGTATTTCTCAACGATAGCCGGTAACTCATTGTAAGCTGTATTACAAGCTTCACGATGCTGGAAGAAAACGTCTCCGTTTTCATGAGAACCACGCATAGCTGGATGCTCTGGGTTTAATGCATGCTCACGGAATGCTTTTACAGCGTCCATGTTGCACATTTCTTTCAAATCTGCGTAATCCCATTTCTCGATTTTCTGAATCTCATGAGATGTACGGAATCCATCGAAGAAGTTGATGAATGGAACTTTTCCTTCAATTGTTGCAAGATGAGCAACTGGGCTTAAGTCCATAACTTCCTGTGGGTTTGTCTCACATAACATAGCGAAACCTGTCTGACGACAAGCATATACGTCACTGTGATCACCGAAAATATTTAAGGACTGGGTTGCAACGGTACGTGCTGATACATCAAATACACATGGAAGCTGCTCTCCAGCGATTTTGTACATATTAGGGATCATTAATAAAAGACCCTGGGATGCGGTAAATGTAGTGGTTAAAGCACCTGCTGCAAGAGAACCATGTACGGCACCTGCTGCTCCTGCCTCTGATTCCATTTCTACAACTTTAACCTGATTTCCAAAGATATTCTCCTGACCTGCTGCAGACCACTGGTCTACGGAGTCAGCCATTGGACTGGACGGGGTAATAGGATAAATAGCTGCAACGTCTGTGTATGCGTAAGCTACATGAGCTGCTGCTGTATTACCGTCCATTGATTGTTTTGCTCTGGACATTATTTATTCCTCCTTATTTAATTAAAAAACTTATGTCTTATCGACCTAAATCACATTTTAGCATTTTATTTGTCGATTATCAAGATTATGGACTGTACGAAATGAAGAACAATCACGAATTTCTTCTATAAGAAGTTTTAGTTGCTTTTCCGCTGTTTTTCTAGTATGATACGAATTGGTGCATAAGCATGAAAGCACCGTAAATTCAAAGAGTCAGGAGATTTGATTATGATAAGTGCAAACAATGTAACTTTACGAATCGGGAAGAAAGCCTTGTTTGAAGATGTAAATATTAAATTCACGGAAGGCAACTGCTACGGTCTGATTGGTGCCAACGGTGCCGGTAAATCTACTTTCTTAAAGATTTTATCCGGACAGTTAGACTCCACCAGCGGTGATGTGGTTATTACACCGGGACAGCGTCTTTCCTTCCTGCAGCAGGACCACTTCAAATATGATGAGTACTCCGTTTTAGATACGGTTATCATGGGAAACAAACGTCTCTATGATATCATGAAGGAAAAGGATGCTATCTATGCAAAAGAGGATTTTTCCGACGAAGACGGTATCCGTGCCAGCGAACTGGAAGGCGAATTTGCTGAAATGGACGGCTGGAATGCAGAATCCGATGCTGCCATGTTATTAAATGGTCTTGGCATTCCGACAGAGGACCACTACACCACCATGCGTGACCTCCCGGGTGCCACCAAGGTCAAGGTGCTCTTAGCCCAGGCATTGTTCGGTAATCCGGACATTCTGCTCTTAGACGAGCCGACCAACCACTTAGACTTAGATGCCATTGCTTGGCTGGAAGAATTCTTAATTAACTTTAACAATACTGTAATCGTCGTATCCCATGACCGTTACTTTTTAAATAAGGTATGTACCCATATTGCCGACATCGATTACGGCAAGATTCAGTTATATGCCGGTAACTACGATTTCTGGTATGAGTCCAGCCAGCTTCTTGTGAAGCAGATGAAAGAAGCCAATAAGAAGAAGGAAGAAAAGATCAAAGAGTTACAGGAGTTCATTTCCCGTTTCTCTGCTAACGCTTCCAAATCCAAACAGGCAACTTCCAGAAAACGTGCCTTAGAAAAAATCGAACTGGATGAAATCAAACCTTCCAGCCGTAAATATCCTTATA
Organism: uncultured Lachnospiraceae bacterium; assembly: GCA_900315735.1. Taxonomy (GTDB): domain Bacteria; phylum Bacillota; class Clostridia; order Lachnospirales; family Lachnospiraceae; genus Roseburia_C. The sequence continues at coordinate 114,204 of ONAD01000018.1, forward strand.
TTGATTTCCGCCCACAGCGCGAAATCGGTAACGAAGTTCTTACCGTAGAGGGCTTAAGCAAAACTATCGACGGTGTAAAAGTATTAGATAATGTATCCTTTATCTTAGGACATGATGATAAAGTAGCTTTTGTCGGAAGCAACGAGCTTGCCAAGACTACCCTCTTTAAGATTCTTGCCGGTGAAATGGAGCCGGACGAAGGAACTTACAAATGGGGTGTTACTACTTCCCAGTCCTATTTTCCGAAGGACAATACCGAAATCTTTGATACTGACCTTGTTATCACAGACTGGCTGACCCAGTATTCTGAAATCAAAGATGCAACTTATGTACGTGGTTTCTTAGGAAGAATGCTTTTTGCCGGTGAAGACGGTATGAAGAAAATGAGAGTCCTTTCCGGAGGAGAAAAAGTGCGTGTACTGCTCTCCCGTATGATGATTCAGGCTTCTAATGTTTTAATCTTAGATGAGCCTACCGACCACTTAGACATGGAGTCCATTACCGCATTAAACAACGGACTGATTAAGTTCCCGGGTGTTGTACTCTTCGCCTCCCGTGACCACCAGTTCACACAGACCACTGCCAACCGTATTATGGAGCTTCTTCCAAACGGCGGTCTCATTGATAAGATTACCACTTACGATGAATACTTAGAAAGTGATGAAATGGCAAGAAAACGTCAGGTTTACTCCATGAGTGAAGAAGACGAGAATGATAACTAGAAATTAGCTTATCCAGATAAAAGGGGCTGTCGCATTAACGTGCGGCAGCTCATTTTATATATCCAACACAAAACGCCGAGCTTCGAAAAGCTCGGCATTTATGGTATAATTAGTTTATGCAACTAAACAAAATAATACAGAGAGAGTATACCTCATTTTCTCTGGATTATCAATACAAAACTTATGGCAGGATCAGAAAAAATCAGGCAACGCCGCGTCAGATGCTGAAACTCGTTATCTATGCAGCAATGAATCGAATCTATTCAAGCCGGGATATCAGGAAAGCATGTAAACGGGATATCAACTTCATGTATCTCCTGGAGGGAATGCCTGCTCCTGACCATGCAACAATTGCGCGTTTTATCTCACTTCACTTTTCTGCCTGTGCAAAGGTACTGCTTGCCCAAATGTCAGATCTGCTCTATCTTCTTGGTGAGATATCAGGGAAGACCATTTTTATTGACGGCACCAAGATTGAATCTGCGGCTAATAAGTATACATTTGTATGGAAACGTGCTATTACGAAAAATCAGGCACGGTTATACACAAAACTGTCTTCTTTTGTGGCTGAATGCGAAGAACTTTACGGAATCAGAATCGTATACCATGACCGGATATCCATCCATACGTTAAAACGGTTAAAAAAGCAGTTGTGCCGCATCAAAGTACAGGAAGGGATTGTGTTTGTACATGGAACCGGACGGAGAAAAACACAATTACAGAAATCACTGGAACAACTGGATCAATATCTAGGGAAACTAAAAGAATATACGAAAAAACTGTATACGCTTGGGGACAGAAACAGTTATTCAAAAACAGACCCCGATGCCACCTTCATGAGAATGAAAGAGGACGCGATGCTGAATGGACAGTTAAAGCCTGCTTATAACATCCAGCACGGAGTGGATTCCGAATACATCACATGGATCGACATCAGTCCACACCCCACCGATACACGTACCCTGATCCCTTTTTTGAAAGATATGGAGAGCCATCTGGGATTTAAGTATTCAGAAATCGTTGCGGATGCCGGGTATGAAAGTGAAGAAAATTATCTTTTTATTGAAGGAAACGGACAAACCGCCTACATAAAGCCGCAGAACTATGAGATCTCGAAGACCCGAAAATACAAAAAAGACATCAGCAGAAGAGAAAACATGGAGTATCATGCAGACAGGGACAGTTACATCTGCCGGAACGGAAGGGAATTGACTGCCACAAATGAACGCAGAAGCAAAACGGCCAGCGGATATGTCAGTATAAAAACCTATTACAGAAGTTCAGACTGTACCGGCTGTCCTTATAAAACGGAATGCATCAAGGGAAACAACTGCAAAACGCCTATGGAAAAACGTAATAAGGTGCTGATGGTCTCGAAGACGATGAGCCAGAAACGCGCAGAAGATCTGGAACGGATCACAAGTGAGTATGGGACCATGCTCCGGATGAATCGCAGTATTCAGGCGGAAGGTTCTTTTGCTGATGTAAAAGAAGACATGAATTTTCGGAGATATCTGTACCGTGGAAAGACAAATGCACTGGCAGAGAGCATCCTTCTGGCAATGGGACGAAATATCAATAAGCTTCATTGCAAGATTCAGACAGGAAGGACGGGAAGTCACCTTTTTGCATTAAAGAAGGTATAGGTTTTGATAATTGAAAACAAAACAGTTTGAAATAAGGCATGCTGAAAGGGATGCTTAGGAATGAACTGCGCTTATAAACAATGGCATCGAAACAGTAAGCAATTTCGATGCCATTTCGGCATAAAGCAAGGCTGCCACCCAGCAAAAAAATTTGCTAATGCGACAGCCCCTTTTT